>MWJO01000075.1 GCA_002027195.1 Streptomyces sp. GKU 895
CGTTGAAGACGTCGTGGCGGGTCCGGGTGATCCGCTCGCACCAGGGGCAGGACGGCAGATGGGCGCCGTAGGTGTGCAGCGGGCGGGCCTGGCAGACCCGGATCTGTGAACGCTCCTGGTCCAGCGCCCGTAGCCATGCCTCCGCCGGGGGCCGGGCGGCGGGGGCGTGGACGCCGGGGCCGAAGGCGGTGCGGGCGAGGGTGAGCAGGCCGGGCGGCAGGACGGAGGGGTCGACGGTGCCGCGCGGGATGACGACCTGGTCGGGGCGGACCACGTAGGAGCAGCTGGCGGCGATGTTGTCCTTGACGGTCGACTCGGAGGTGCTCTCGTGCGGGACGCCGCCGAAGGGATGGTTGCCGGCGGTCAGGAGCTGGTAGACGAGCACGGCGAGGGCGAAGTCGTCGCTGGCGCGGCTGGCGGGGCTGCCGGACTGCCGTTCGGGGGCGGAGTAGTCGGTGGTGTGCATCAGGCACGGGAACTGCTCTCCCGTGACGGGGTCGGTGAAGGCGATGGAGTCGCAGTCGAGGAAGGTGACGAAGCCGTTGCCGTCGACGACCACGTTGCTGCTGGAGAAGTCGCCGATGACGAGGTTGTCGTGGTGCATGCGGGCGGTCATGAAGGCGAGGTTCCAGGAGACGCCGAGCAGGAACCGCCAGTCCGCCTCGGGGAACAGCCTCAGACGCTGGGCGCGGGTGAACAGGCCGACCAGCTGGACGTGTTCGGGCTCGCCGAAGCGGTGCATGGCGTAGCCGAGGAACGCGCCCTCGGGGCTGCGGGCGAGCGCGGTGGGCCAGGCCAGTTCGGGTGGCTGGGACCGGTCGGTGGGGCGGGCGGCGAGCGGGGACATGGTGAGCATGCGGGCCAGCCGGCGCTCCTGGTCGGGGCCGGGCGGGTCGCGGTAGAGCTTGACGACGGTGCCGTGGTCGCCTTCGACGGGGAAGACGGCCGCCTGGCCGCCGCCTTTGAGGGGAGCCTCGGCGAGCACGACCGGTTTCCCGTCCAGGTGGACGACGCGGCCGCTCATCGCCGCGTCCTGCGTACGGCCCGCAGCAGGGTCTTGTCGTCGGCGTTCAGCGCGGTCAGCCGGTCCGACCTGAGGAGGGCGGCCAGGTTGTCGTGCGCGGCGTCGGAGACCGGTCCGGGCGTGTCCAGGGAGCGGAAGACGGCGTCGACGAAGGAGGCGTTCGGGGTGGCCGCGCCGCCGCCGGAGCGGGAGAGCGCGGCCTGTGCGAGACCGTCGGTGGACAGCAGGACGCCGTCGATGCCCGGGTCGGCGACACAGTCGGTGTGCACCCAGCGGGCGGCGTCCGGGGAGGTGAGGAAGACGGTCTCGTTGCTGTACTCGCCCGCCGCGGCCGGCTGCGGCAGCAGATGGAACTGCCGTTCACCGTCCTCGGTCCCGGCCCGCAGGACGACGAAGCCGTCGCCGACGCTGAGGTGACCGAGCCAGTCCGGGGCCAGCACGACCACGGTGAGGGTGGTGGCGAAGTCCGCGGCCGACGCCCCCGTGGTCTCCAGGAACACCTTGGTGACCTCGCGGAAGGCGTCCACGAGCAGCGCGTGCACGGCGTCGCCGGGGCGGACTCTTGGCCTGCGCGGCGGCCCGTCGTACGAAGTGCTCGGCGGCCAGCTCCACCGCGAGCCGCGACCCCTCGTCGGAGCGCGGCCGGCTGCCCGCGCCGTCCGCGACGGCGAGCACGGCGACCGGGCCCGCGTCGGTGTGCGCGCACGCGTCCTGGCAGGGGAGCCCGTCCCGGCGGTGCCGGTAGCCCTCGACGCTCATGCCGTGGATGCGCCAGCCGGCCCGGTCCGCGGCCATCGCCTAGCTCTCCCAGGCCGGCGCTGGGTCTTGAACTGGCTGAAGATCTTCTCGAAGACCTCATCGCCCGCGCCCTTCTGCTCGGCGCCCGCGCTCGCGGACATCATCTGGAGCAGCTCGCGGAACGGGAAGCCCTGGATGGTGGCGTTGAACTTCGGGGCAAACGCCCGCAGGACCTGCTCGCCGTAGTCGGTGATGCCGCCGACGCCGATCGCGTACAGCCGGAAGCGGCGGGCGTTCTGCTCCTCGGCGAGGACGGGGACCAGGCGGTGCCAGGAGTCGGTGCGGTGGCCGGTGGCGTCGGTGGGGATGCCGTCGGTGACCAGGCAGATCTGCGGCCGGTAGTACTGCAGGCCGGAGGCGCGCAGTTCGGCCTTGCGGGCGGCGACGATGTGCATCGACAGCTCCAGCGCCTCCGTCATCAGCGTCACGCCCGCGGCGGTGAGCTGCGGCGGCCGGAACATGTGCGCGGGCACGAACGGGCTCACCGGGGCCCCGGGCACGAGCGGCTGCGGGCCCCGCCAGGCGGCCACGCCCTGTCCGCCGAAGGTGACGACCGCGACCTCGACGCTGTAGCTGAGCGAGACGTCGTCGTGCAGCTCCCGGGTCCACTCCACAAGGGCGTTGTTGAGGGTCTGGATCGGCGGCCCCGCCATGGAACTGGAGGTGTCGAGACACAGCACGAGCGGCAGCCGCTGGGCATTGTTCTCGAACTCGATGTCGGCGTACTCCGCCGGCAGGGTGGGCGGGTATTCGCTGGACATGGGCTTCTCCTGGTGGCGCGGCGGTGCCTGGGTCAACGGGCGTGAGCGTGACGCCCGGCGGCGGGCGGAAAGGCGTACAGGACGTCGGAGTCCGGACCGTCGGCGACATCGACCCGGGAGCCGGGCGGAGGCGCCGCCTGCCCGGGCTCGGCCCACACCGCCCGGTACAGACGCGGTCGAGCTCGACATCCTGCGGGGCAGATCGGTGCGGACCACGGTGGGTGGGGCCGGTGCGGGTCACGGACCGGGCGGGTGGCGCGGCGGGGTGGCGCGAAGGGCGCGGTGGGTTCGTCGGCGGTGCGGGCGGCGGTCGCGGGGCCGGTGGCGGGGCGGTGCGTGCGGCCGAGGAGGACGAAGGCGGCGAGCAGGATCAGGGCGGTGGCGGTGGCGAAGAGGCCACTTGTCGCGGTCGTTGTCGCCGGTGGAGCCCACGGCGTAGGCATGGTGACGGGTCGCCACCCCCTTCCCGACCAGGTCCTCGCCGGTGAGCGTGCCCTTGCCGTCGACCGCGTCGCAGAACGACTGCTTCTGCTTGCAGACGTTGTCCAGCTCCGTGCGCGTAGCGGGCGACAACGGCGTGATCACGGCTTTCGGGTCGACGAGCCTGTGGTTCTGGGCCACCAGCATGAGAAGGACGGTGCCGCCCTCGCCGGTGGTGACTCCGGCCGGTACCTGCACCTCCAGGTTCCCGCTCTGCTTCAGGACGCCGTCGATCATGGTCGCGCGGTCGGCTTTTCTGCCGTCGAGCGGGAGCTCGCTTCTGAGGGTGACGACCACCAGCCCGTCGCCCAGCCCCTTCTTCCAGCATCCCAGCCTGGCCGGGAAGTTCCCGCCGCAGTCCTCGGCGCTCGCCGGTGTCGCCGACATGAGGCCGATGAACAACCCGAAAAGCAGCGCGCAGCACACCCAACGCCTCATGGGCACCCCCGTGGCCCGAAACGGTCCTCGCTCATATTGGAGCCAACCGACCCGTTCCCGAAAGGGTTTTACGCTTTCTCTCGGTTCCCTTCTACAACTGGAACACCTGATGACAACGGGTGAACATCTGCCGCGCCCGTTCCACCCAATCGCTGGCCAAAGCATCGAAGTCCGCCTGGGTGACCCGGCAGGTCAGCGGCAGATCGCACACCCCCGCGAGACACGGCCGCGGTCCCCGCACATCCCACACGGAAAGCATGGGATTCAGCTGTTCGGTATTCCACGCGTTCGACGCCGCCGCGGCCAGCGCCAGTTGATCGTGGCGCAGGAAATTCCCGTCGGTCACAAAGGCGACGAGCAGCCGCTTGGTGGTCATGAATCTGACCGTGAGCATGCGCCCCGTGTCCTCCAGATCGATCTGCAGGGACACCGAATCGGTGTCGGTCACGATATGGAGATTCCGACCGGCCCCCCAGTTCCTCACCAACTGCCGCCAGTGCGTGCCGATTTCGTACACCGGGCCGATCGAGGACTCAGACGCTGCCACGGCCCACCGCCCGCGCGACCATCGCATCGGTCAGACCGGCATCCAGCAACGCCTGGGCGTGCAGCATCAGACAGGACGGCACGGAGACACTTGTGCTCACCTTCCGCCGGGCGTCGAGCTCGCTCACCCGGATCTCGATGGTCCGCCGCACCTTCGGCGGGGGCCACGAGGGCGCGGACTCCGGGGCCTGCTCCAGCAGTTCGGCCAGCAACTCGTCCAACCGGGGCCGCTCCTCGGGCCGCTTGGCGAGGCACCGCGCGATCAGCGGTCGCATCCGGGACGGTACGCCGCCGAAGTCCGGTTCGCCGAAGACGACCTGGTAGCGGACGGCCTCCCCCGTACCGTGCGGCGGATGCCCGGACAGCGCGTACACCAGCACCCCGCCGAGGGAGAACACATCGCTCTCCGGCCCCACCCGCGCGCCCTTCATCTGCTCCGGCGACATGAACGGCGGCGTCCCGACGATGAGTCCGACCCGGGTGAGGCTGGGCGCCCCGTCCACGCGGGAGATCCCGAAGTCGATGACGCGGGGCCCGTCGGAGGCGAGCAGCACATTGGACGGCTTGAGGTCCCGGTGCACCACCCCCGCGTGGTGCACCGCCTGCAACGCCTCGACCAGGAACGCGCCGAGCCGCCGTACCTGCTCCTCGGGCAGCGGCCCGTCCGTGCGGACCGCCTCCGCGAGGGACGGTCCGGGCACGTACATCGTGGCCAGCCAGGGCAGTTCGGCCTCGGTGTCGGCGTCGATGACCGCCGCGGTGTAGGCGCCGCTGACGACACGGGCGGCCGCGACCTCGCGCGCGAAGCGTTCCCGGAACTCGGGCTCCGCCGCCAGCTCGGGACGTACGACCTTCACCGCCACCTCGCGCCCGGCGGGCGAGCGCCCGAGATACACCCAGCCCATGCCGCCGGAGCCGAGCCGCCCGACGATACGGTACGGCCCCACCTTCAACGGGTCGCTGACCGGAGTGCGCACCCCGCTCACCTCATTTCGGGGTTCGTTGCAGGATGTCCCGAGTGTCCCGCGAAATCCCCGTCCGCACAGAGGTGATGACCGAAAAAGACGAAGGCCTGTCGCTGTGTTCCCATCGGGGCGGACGGGTCACAACGACAGGCCCATGGCTCCGCACGCCGTTGTACGGAACCTCGTCGGCGCACACCGCGGCCGGCCGTGACGATCGCTGGTCAGGGCATATCCCGAACCGGCCGCGGAGTCTTCACGGGGGAAACCCCCTCGCGGGCTCTAGCCCAGGCGCTCCACCAGCGCCCGGTACTCGTCCCACAGCTCCTTCGGGGTGTGCTCGCCGAAGGTGTTGAGGTGCTCGGGGATCAGCGCGGCCTCCTCGCGCCAGACCTCCTTGTCGACGGTGAGCAGGAAGTCGAGGTCCTTGTCGTCGAGTTCGAGGCCCTTGGTGTCCAGCGCGTCCTTCGTCGGCAGGATGCCGATCGGGGTCTCGACGCCCTCGGCCTTGCCGTCGAGGCGCTCGACGATCCACTTCAGGACGCGGCTGTTCTCGCCGAAGCCGGGCCAGACGAACTTGCCCTCGTCGTTCTTGCGGAACCAGTTGACGTAGTAGATCTTCGGGAGCTTCGTGGCGTCCTTGTCCTTGGCCACGTCGACCCAGTGACCCATGTAGTCGCCCATGTTGTAGCCGCAGAACGGCAGCATGGCGAAGGGGTCGCGGCGCAGCTCGCCGACCTTGCCCTCGGCGGCGGCGGTCTTCTCGGAGGCCACGTTGGCGCCGAGGAAGACGCCGTGGTTCCAGTCGAAGGACTCCGTCACCAGCGGCACGGCCGAGGCGCGGCGGCCGCCGAAGAGGATCGCCGAGATCGGCACGCCCTTCGGGTCCTCCCACTCGGGCGCGATGATCGGGCACTGCGAGGCGGGCACGGTGAAGCGGGCGTTGGGGTGGGCGGCCGGGGTCTCCGAGTCCGGAGTCCAGTCGTTGCCCTTCCAGTCCGTCAGGTGGGCCGGCGTCTCCTCCGTCATGCCCTCCCACCAGATGTCGTTGTCGTCGGTGAGCGCGACGTTGGTGAAGACGGAGTTGCCCCACAGGGTCTTCATCGCGTTGGCGTTGGTGTGCTCACCGGTGCCGGGCGCGACGCCGAAGAAGCCGGCCTCGGGGTTGATGGCGTAGAGGCGGCCGTCCTCGCCGAAGCGCATCCAGGCGATGTCGTCGCCGATCGTCTCGACGGTCCAGCCGGAGATGGTGGGCTCCAGCATGGCGAGGTTGGTCTTGCCGCAGGCCGAGGGGAAGGCCGCCGCCACGTACTTGGACTCGCCCTGCGGCGGGGTGAGCTTGAGGATCAGCATGTGCTCGGCGAGCCAGCCCTCGTCGCGGGCCATCACCGACGCGATGCGCAGGGCGTAGCACTTCTTGCCGAGCAGGGCGTTGCCGCCGTAGCCGGAGCCGTAGGACCAGATCTCGCGGCTCTCGGGGAAGTGCGAGATGTACTTGGTGGAGTTGCACGGCCAGGGGACGTCCGCCTCGCCCTCCGCGAGGGGGGCACCGAGGGTGTGGACGGCCTTGACGAAGAACCCGTCGGAGCCGAGCTCGTCGAGGACCGGCTGCCCCATGCGGGTCATGGTGCGCATGGAGACGGCGACGTACGCCGAGTCGGTGATCTCGACGCCGATCGCGGAGAGGTCCGAGCCGAGGGGGCCCATGCAGAACGGGACGACGTACATCGTCCGGCCCTTCATCGAGCCGCGGAAGATGCCCTTCTCGCCGGCGAAGATCTCCCGCATCTCGGCGGGGGCCTTCCAGTGGTTGGTCGGGCCCGCGTCCTCCTCCTTCTCGGAGCAGATGAAGGTGCGGTCCTCGACGCGCGCGACGTCGGTCGGGTCGGAGGCCGCGTAGTAGGAGTTGGGGCGCTTGATCGGGTCGAGCTTCTTGAAGGTGCCCTTCGTGACGAGCTCCTCGCACAGGCGCTCGTACTCGGCCTCGGATCCGTCACACCAGACCACGTTGTCCGGCTGGGTCAGTTCGGCGATCTCGTTCACCCACGAGATCAGTTCCTGGTGCTTGGTGGGGATGACGGGGGGAGCCGCGATGTCGCGCGCCACGATTGCTCCTAAATGAGGGATTTTTTGTTGGAGGCCCCGTGGGGGCTGCGACCCGGATGCGTCCAGCGCCTCTCGGTGGTGACCTTGGCGCTCATCCGGTGCCGACCGCACTCATCTGATCATCCGTCTCGAGTGCCCATCTGTCCAGAAGGCATCACAGGTGAGCGGAGTGAGCATTGCCACGTGTCGGAGTGTTGCCATGCGTGCACTTTGAGTTCGCTTGACGGTCCCTTGACCGCGCCGCCGCATGGTCAACTCCCGTGAGATGATGGCCACTCTCGACCGATTACCGGTCCCCGCTCATCCGCGACTTACGGGTCCGTAGGTACGATGCCGGGCATGACTGCGTCCGCCTCCGACGCGCCCTTGGACCCCTCGGCCGCCGGCCGTGGTCCCGTGGCGCTCTCCCTCCCGCACCCGGTCAAGCCCAAGCTCCGCGGCTGGCTGCACCTCGGGATGTTCCCGGCCGTACTCATAGCGGGCCTGGTGCTCACCGCCCTCGCCGACTCGACCCGGGGCCGGATCGCCTGCGGCATCTTCGCCCTGACGGCCTGCCTGCTGTTCGGCGTGAGTGCCCTCTACCACCGCGGCAACTGGAGCCCGCGCATGGACGGCGTCCTGCGCAGACTCGATCACGCCAACATCTTCCTGATCATCGCGGGCACCTACACCCCGCTGACGATGCTGCTCCTGCCCGGCGCGAAGGGGCAGTGGCTGCTGTGGGGCATCTGGGCGGCGGCGCTCGCCGGCATCGCCTTCCGGGTGTTCTGGGTCGGCGCCCCGCGCTGGCTCTACACCCCCTGCTACATCGCGATGGGCTGGGCGGCGGTCTTCTTCCTGCCGGACTTCATGCGCGCCGGCGGGATCGCGGTCCTGGTGCTGGTGGTCGTCGGCGGTGTGCTCTACAGCGCCGGTGGCGTCATCTACGGCATCAAGCGCCCGAACCCGTCCCCGCGCTGGTTCGGCTTCCACGAGGTCTTCCACTCGCTCACGCTGGCGGCGTTCGTCGTCCACTACGTGGGGATCTCCCTGGTGGCGTACCAGCACGGATAACAGCACCCACCCGCACCTCTCGGAGGGCCACGGCTTACGAGCCGTGGCCCTTTTTCGTGCGCCGACCACGGACTTCCGCGCGCCCGACCACGGACTTCCGCACGCCCGGACTCATGACATGCAACACCTATTGACAGGCACCCTATTTTGACAGCTACTCTCATTTCATGGACACCTTCACTCCGGACCCTCGCCGCTGGTGGGCCCTCGGCGCTCTGGTCGCCAGCATGCTGACCCTCGGCTTCGACATGACGATCCTCAACGTGGCGCTGCCGACCATGGCCGCCGACCTCGGCGCGACCACCGGACAGCAGCAGTGGATGGCCGACGCGTACGTCGTCGTCTTCGCCGCGCTGATGCTCCCCGCCGGCCTCCTCGGCGACCGGTTCGGCCGGCGCCGGATGCTCGTCGTGGGCCTCGGCATCTTCCTCGCCGCGTCCCTGCTGGGCGCCCTCGCCGGCGACGTGAACTGGGTCGTCGCCGCCCGAGCCCTGATGGGCGTCGGCGGTGCCCTCGTCACCCCGCTCGCGCTCTCCGTACTGCCCTCGCTGTTCGGCGCGGACGAGCGCGCCAAGGCCGTCGGCATCATCTCCGCGGCCAGCGCGCTCGGCCTGCCGCTCGGCCCGATCATGGGCGGCTGGCTCCTCAACCACTTCTGGTGGGGCTCGGTCTTCCTCATCAACGTCCCCATGGCCGCGATCGGCATCCTCGCCTGCGTGCTGCTGCTCCCGGAGACCCGCGACCCCGCCTCCCCCAAGGTCGACACCGTCTCCACGACGCTCACCGCGACCGGCCTCGGCGCCCTGATCTACGCGATCATCGAGGCCCCCACCCGGGGCTGGACCGACGCACTGGTCCTCGGCATGCTCGCGGGCTCGGTCGTCCTGCTGACCGCCCTGGTCCTGCGGGAACGCCGGCAGTCGCGGCCGATGCTCGACATGACCCTGCTCGCCCACCGCGGCTTCCTGTTCAACACCCTCGCCGCGACCCTGGTGATGTTCGTCCTGTCCGGCCTGCTGTTCGTGCTGCCGCCCTACCTCCAGGCCGTCCTCGGCAACGACGCGCTCGGCACCGGCGTGCGGCTGCTGCCGATGATGGGCGGACTGCTCGTCGCCTCCCGCCTCGCCCCGCAGATCGTCACCCGTTTCGGCGCCCGGGCCACGGTCAGCGCCGGACTGGTGGTGCTGGCGTTCGCCGCCTTCCTCGGCAGCCGTACGACCACCGGCTCCGGCTACGGCTTCACCGCGCTGTGGCTCTCGGTCACCGGCCTCGGCTTCGGCCTCTCCCTCATCCCCGCCATGAACGGCGCCCTCGGCGCCCTCCCCCGCGACCGCGCCGGCAGCGGCTCCGGCCTCCTGATGACCCTGCGCCAGGTCGGCGGCGCCATCGGCATCGCCCTCCTCGGCAGCCTGCTCGCGAGCATCTTCCGGGACCGGCTCGACGTCACCGGGCTGCCCGCCCAGGCCGCCGACACCGCCGGCGACTCCGTGATCGCCGCCCACCTGGTGGCCCGGAAGACCGGCTCGGCCGACCTGCTGGCCTCCGCGAACAGCGCCTACGTCCACGGCATGAGCGTCATCCTGTTGGTCTGCGGCGCGCCGCCCTCGTAGCGGCGCTCCTGGCGGCGGCCTTCCTGCCCGCAACCCCGAAGACCGGGGAGGCGGCGACCACCCCGGACGTGGCTCCCGAACCGGCGGATGCCTGACAATGGCCTCCATGACACCCGCACGTACCTCTCCGCCCACGGACCTCTCCCGGCTGGGACTCCGTGAGCGGAAGAAGATCAAGACCCGGACGGCGATCCGCGACGCGACGTACGCCCTCATCGAGGAACAGGGCTACGACGCCACCACGATCGAGCAGATCGCCGACCGCGCCGAGGTGTCGCCGTCCACGGTCTTCCGCTACTTCCCCACCAAGGAGGACATCGTCCTCACGGACGAGCACGACGCGCTCATCCTGGAGGAACTGAAGGCCCGGCCCGAGGACGAGCCGTGGACGGAGTCCGTGCGGGCCATCATGCAGAAGGCCGTCCGCCTCGGCCACGACCGGGAACCCGAGATCACCCGGCTCCGCGCGCACCTGATGGTGCAGGTCCCGACGGTGCGCGCCCGGATGATGGAGAGCATGTCGGTCGCCTCTCACATGCTCGCCGAGGGCATCGCGGAACGCACCGGACGGGACGTGGACAGCCTGGAGGTACGCGTCTACACGATGTCCGTGGTCGCCGGGCTCGCGGAGATCTCCCGGTACTGGGCGGAGAACGACTTCCAGGACGATCTCTCCGAGCTCCTCGACCGCGCCCTGGACGTCCTCGCGCACGGCCTCACCCCGGAAAACACCTGAGGCCACGGGCGCCCGCCGTGGCATCCTGACCGGGTGAACGGACCGGAGATCCACCTCGAAGTCGCCCCCGAACTGGCCCTGTTCGTCCCGCACGGACGCCGGTCCGGAGCCACCCCCGTCATCACCGACGGCGTCTCCACCCTCGGCCATGTCGTCGAGTCCCTCGGCGTCCCGCTGCCCGAGGCCGGGACGCTGGTGGTCGACGGCCGCGAGGTGCCCCCGTCGTACGTCCCCGTGGCGGGCGACCATGTGGAGGTCCGGCCCGTCACCCGGCCCCAGCGGGTCCCCGGCGCCCCGCTCCGCTTCCTCCTCGACGTCCACCTCGGCACCCTCGCCCGCCGGATGCGGCTGCTCGGCGTCGACACGGCGTACGAGTCCACGGACCTCGGCGACCCTGCGCTCGCCGCGCTCTCCGCCGCCGAACAGCGCGTGCTGCTCAGCCGGGACAGGGGGCTGCTGCGGCGCCGCGAACTGTGGGCCGGCGCGTACGTCTACAGCACCCGCCCCGAGGAGCAGCTGCACGACATCCTCGACCGCTTCCGCCCCGAGCTGCGCCCCTGGACCCGCTGCACCGCCTGCAACGGCCTGCTTAGGGAGGCCACCAAGGAAGAGGTCGCGGACCAGCTGGCGGGCGGCACGCACCGGTCGTACGACGTCTTCGCGCAGTGCACGGACTGCGGGCGGGCGTACTGGAAGGGCGCGCACCACGAACAGCTGGAAGCCATCGTGGAGCGCGCCCTCGAGGAGTTCGCCGGTTAGCGGCTATCCCTTCCTGACATCCGCCTTTCCGCAGGCGAGGCCGTCCTTGTTGCGGTCGAGACCCAGCGGGTCGTCCTTGCCGTTGACCTTCAGACGGCCGTAGTCGTTCTTCTTCAGCCAGGCGCAGCGGGCCGACGTCGTCGCCTTGACCTCCTTCGGGAACGCCGTGGGCACGCAGACGTTGATCGAGCCGTAGTGGCGGTCGCAGCCGGAGACGGTCGGGCTGACCTTCTGCGAGGTGCGCTTCTTGCCGGGGCCGGTGACCTTGCCGGAGAGGTCGTCGGCGAAGGAGTGGACGTGCGCCGAGGCGTCCGTCGCGCTCAGCGCTGCCGGGCCCTGCAGGTGCACCCACTTCGCCACCGACGGCACCCCGTTGGCGTCCACGGCGAACAGCATGTACCAGCCGGGCGGCGCCAGGTTGGGGTTGCTCGTCACGTTCAGGTCGACGTTGTTGCCGTTCACCGACAGCGGCAGATCCACGAACCGCTGGTTGGGGTCGGAGGAGTGCGTCACCGCGGCCGGACGGATCAACTCGGCCTTGGCGATGGGCCGGTCGACGGTGATCCGCTGGGTGTCGCCGTAGTTCCACTCGGTGTCGATGACCGAAGTGATCGACGGACGCGTGCCCTTGAGGAGGTACGGCGGCGTGTAGATCGACACGTTGTGGTTCCAGGTGCCGTTGCCCGGGTTGTCACCGGTCGCCATGACCCGGCCGTCGGGCAGCAGGAACGCGGAGGAGTGGTAACCGCGGGCCTCGGGGTCGGCGGCGACGGGATCGAAGGTGCCCGAGTCCGGGTCGTAGATCGACGCCTCGAAGACCGGGTTGGCCCGGTTGTGCAGACCGCCACCGGTCTCCAGCACCTTGCCGTCGGGCAGCAGTACGGCGGAGACGTACATCTTGCCCTGGTTGCCGGTCTCGGGGACCTTGCCGTTGCCGAGGTCGACCGTGCCCTGCGGGAGCGGCGGCCCGGCGACGTACGCCGGGTTGGGCTGCTTGAGGTCGATGACGTCGGTGAGGCGGTTGCCCTCCGGGTTGGAGTCGATGTTGCCGCCGCCGATGGTGAGGACTTTCTGGTTCTGCGCCGGGGGCAGCAGCACGCTCGCGGACTGGTCGCGCTGGTCCTTGTTCTGCAGGCCCGGGATCTGGGTGATCGTGTTGGCGTTGTAGTCGTAGATCGCCGAGCCGGTGCCCGGGATGTTGTTGCCGAAGACATGGCTGCCGGAGTAGAAGAGGCGGCCGTCCTGCATCAGGATCATCGACGGGTACAGACCCCAGTACGACCAGGTCTGGTTGACCTGCCACAGCGCCAGCCACTTCTGCTGGGCGTCCGACCAGTACTCGGCGGTCACCGAACCGGTCGAGTCCTCGCGCAGCCCGCCGAAGGAGATGACGTCGCCGTTGCCGAGCTCGGTCGCCGAGGGGTACCAGTGGCCGTCGTTGAGGTCATTGGTCTTGCTGTAGGTCTCGGTCTTCGGATCGAAGATGTACGAGTCCTTGTAGCCCTCGTAGCCGTGCCCGCCCGCGACCGGGAACGCCTTGTTGCCGCTCATCACCAGGACCCGGCCGTCCTGCAACTGGATGTGCCCGGCGCAGAACATGTCCTTCGGGGTGGGGATGACCTTGTAGGTGCCGGTGGCCGGGTTGTAGACGGCCGAGGTGAAGGTGCCCGCGTTGAACTGCTCCTCGCTGTTGCCGGAGCCCGCGATGAGCAGCACCTTGCCGTTGTTGAGGACGACGGAGTGCATGGAGCGCACCGGGTTCTGCGTGGGCAGCACGTCCCAGCGGCCGTTGGCGCACTGATCGGCCGTGCCGGTGCACTGCGCCGGCGGGAGCGGGTCGGCGACCTGCTCCATCGTGTAGTCGTCGGTGGTCGCGGAGCCGGTGCCGTAGACGGAGACGCCCCAGGTGATCCGGTCGGTGCCGGTGGGGACCTCGGGGGTGCGGACGCTCGCCTGCGTCCAGCTGCCCGCCATCTCCAGGGTCTTCAGATCCGTCCAGTACTGCCAGCCGGCGGTGGTGTCGTGCCGGAAGAGGGTGATGGCGGTGTCCGGGGTCGTCGACTTGTACCAGAGGCTCAGGTCGTACTGCTTGCCCGGCGTCACGCCCGGCGCGCACTCGGCCGACTCGGTGATCAGCGCCTTGCGGTCGCCGTCGACGCGGCGGGTGAGCTCGACCTTCATGGCCTTGGAGCCGGAGTGGGCGCCGGAGGTGGTGGTGAACGTGAAGTCGTTGTTGCCCCAGCCGGACTTCTCCCAGCAGTACGGCATGTCGCCGGTGCCGGCGGTCTCGAAGCCGGGGTTCTTGATGAGGTTGGCGGCGGAGGCGGGTTGCGGTGTGGCGAGGAGGAGACCGGCCGTGAGGGCGGTCACCCCCAGCAGGGCTGGTCTGCGGCGGCTCTTCATGCGGTGCGGCTCCTGTTGCGGCGGGTTCTGCGAGGGAGATAGACCAGCGCTTCGGTCCCGACGAAGCGCAGGACGAACGTGATGACCAGGGCGAGTGCGGTGGCGGGCAGCGCCGACAGGCCGAAGTGCGTGACCAGCAGCGCGATCAGCGGGATGCGCAGCACCAGGTCGGCGTTGGCGAGCAGCGCGAAGCGGACCGTGCGGTCGGCCCAGTGCCGGTGGCGGCGCCGGTCACGGAAGAGCACCTTCTCGATGAGGAGGAAGTTCCAGGCCACGCCGAACTGGTTGGCGACGATCTCGGCGGGCAGGTAGTGCAGGCCCGCGTGGGTGAGGGCCCACAGACCGACCAGGTTGGGCACGAATCCGGTGAGCCCGATCAGGCCGAACACCACCATGCGGGCCAGCGGGCTCGCCGTGCGCAGTCCGGCGAGGTGCCGCAGGAAGCGGCGCCCTTCCGCCGCCGTGGACTTGGACTCGCCCGCGAACCGCTCCTGGAAGACGAACGGCACCTCGGTGACCGCGCGCGGCCGGCTCCGCACCGCCAGTTCCAGCAGGATCTTGTAGCCGAGCGGCTGCAGCGCGTCCGCGGCGATGTCGCTGCGCCGGATCGCGAAGAAGCCGCTCATCGGGTCGCTGATGCCGTGCAGCCGGCGCGGGAAGAGGGACTTGGTCAGCCAGGTCGCGCCGCGGGAGACGACCACGCGGTAACTGCCCGCGAGCCCGGCGCGGCTGCCGCCCTTGATGTACCGGGAGGCGACGACGAGCCCGGCGTTCGCCCGCTGCCCGGTGGCCACCAGCTCCGGTACCAGGGACGGCGGATGCTGGCAGTCGCCGTCCATGACGACGATCCAGTCCGCCCCCGCCGCCCTCATGCCCTCCACGACCGCCCCGCCCAGCCCGCCGACCGGCTCGTCCCGGTGCAGGACGGTCACCGGGAAGGGGCAGTCCTTCGCGGCCTCGCGGATCACCTCGGGGGTGTCGTCGGTGGAGTCGTCCACGAAGACGACCTCGCAGGGCAGCCGGCCGGGTACCGACTCGGTGATCTGGTGCAGGAGTTCGCGGACGTTCGCGGACTCGTTGTACGTCGGTACGACGATGGTGACGGCGGCGGGTTCGGGGACCTCGGCGGCCGTCAGATCCGGCAGGGGTGCGGTGTATTCGTGGCTCATCGGACGCCTCCGGTGGCGTGCTGGATCTGCCGGATCTCGATCCGGTCCGCGCCGGCGCCGAACACGGCGACCGGCGTCGAGTGCTGGATGGCGGCCTTGACGTTGGGCAGGTCGACCGCGTCGCGCCGCACGGTCGGCGAGGCCACGACGTAGTCGATGTCCTTCCAGCCGCGCGGCATCGTCTTGGTGACCGCCGGGTCGAGGTCGGCCTTGTAGAACCAGATGACGCCGAGCCCGGGCCGGTACCCCGCGTGCACCAGGTCCAGCCAGAGCGCGTCGTCGACGAGTACCCGGGTCTTCTCGGGCTGCGCCACCTCGCTCGCCATCCACTGCGCGGCGGCCCGGTAGGGGGCGTTGGCGTCGGCGGTGACGGCGGTGCGGTCACCGTCGTACCAGCGCGGTACGACGTACACGCAGGCGGCGACGGCGAGGACCGCCGCGACGCCGTAACGGCCCACCCAGCGCGTCCTGTTGAGGACGGCGTGCACGATCGAGGCGGTGCCGCCGGCGAGGACGAGGGCGAGGAACGGCAGCGCCTGGATGATGTACATCGCGGGCAGATAGCCGCTGGGCCGCATCGCGACCAGGGCGAGGATGCCCACGGCCAGCGAGGGGCCGGCGAGTGCGCGGGCGGTGACGGACCAGCGCCAGGTGGCGAGCAGCAGGAGCGCGCCCGCGAGTCCGCCGAGGGGCAGGACCCGGTCGTAGTAGAGCCAGGACCTGAGCACGCCGTGCGAGCCGGATCCGGCGTCGAGGATGAAGCCCGAACCGGGCCTGGTCATCTGGTACTTGATGCCGTCCCACAGCGAGACGTGCCCGCCGCCGGGCAGCAACTCGCCCTTCAGCAGGGCGAAGAGGGGGTAGGCCAGGCCGATCAGGGTGCAGGCGGTGAGGGCGCCGGTGAGGGCGAACTTGCGGGTGTCGCGGTGGCTGTGGCGCCACATGGTGACGAAGACCGCGGGGAGGACGAAGAGCATCGTCTCCTTGGTCAGCACGGCCGTGGCCGCCGCGATGCCCGCGCCGAAGTGGTGCCAGAGGTGGCGGCTCGGGGACGCGGCGAGGGTGAACGCCAGCAGGGTCCACATCACCGCGAGGTTGTCGAGGAAGATCTCCCGCTGGAGGACGACGGAGAGCGGGGAGAGCCCGAACAGGGCCATGCCGAGGCCGGCGGCCCAGCGGGGCAGGGACAGCCGGCGCCCGAGCAGGTACACGAGGACGGCGCTGATGGCGCTGATCAGCAGCATCGTGACCCGCATCGAGCCGACGGTCATCGAGTCGGGGCTCAGCAGTTTCGGTATCCAGGTGAGCAGGGCGAGCTGGATCCAGCCGAGCGGCGGGTGGTCGTACCAGTAGGTGTAGTGGGCGAGGCCCTTGCCCTCCTGGACGGCCAGGCCTGGGCGAGGTAGGTGCCCTCGTCGTCGCTGAGGGTGGGGTAGTCGGCGATGTTCCAGCCCTGCACGACGAGGACCGCGACGAGGAGGGCACCGCAGAGGAGGAGGTCGGGACGCCTGGACAGGGATGTTCGACTGGTCGAACGTTCGTCAGGCGCAGGCTGCCGCTGCGCGGGGACCTTCGGAGCGGTCACCGCGGGAAGGGTGGAGGTCACGCAGGGACGTCCTCTCGGATTACCGCCGTGTGGTGGAGATGGGCACCGACGTGACTGGTCAACTCCCAGTCGTTGCGCCCGCGTTGCTCACGCCAGACGGCGCGCATCGCGGCCCCGGCGAGAAGGACCTGGTAGAACGGGCCGCCCACGATCAGCTTCAGGTAGTGCACGAAGCGCACCCGCAGGCCGTACTGCTTGCCGAAGTCGTGCAGTCCGACGAGCTCGAAGACGAAGGTCACCAGGGCCGTGACGGCCGGCAGGAAGGTGACGAAGGCGATGCCGACGGGCACGTCGAGGAAGAGCGCGACCGCGACGTTGAGCGGGATGATCACGCCGGAGAAGGCCTGGAGGAACGGGGTCATGAGGGTGTACCGGGCGAGCAACCGCTGCCCGAAGCCAGGGAGTTGCTTCCAGTCCTTCTTCCGGTAGACCTGAAGGAAGCCCTGGTTCCAGCGGGTGCGCTGCTTGAGCAGGGACATCAGGCTGCCGGGGGTCTCCTCGCGGGTGACCATGTCGGAGTCGTAGGCGACGACGACCTTCTTGCCGACCGACGACAGCCGCACCCCGAGGTCGCAGTCCTCGGCGAGGCACTCGGAGTCCCAGCCGTCGGCGTCCCTCAGGACGTCCGTGCGGACGAAGACGGTGTTGCCGCCGAGCGGGATGAACCCCTTCTGCGCGTGCAGATGGAGCCGCGAGCGGAACCAGAAGAAGTACTCCAGGCAGTTGCGCAGGGAGTACCAGCTGGAGTGGAAGTTGATGAGCTGGACGCCGCCCTGGACGACGTCGGCCCCGGTGGTCCGGAAGGCGTGGTCGACGTGGGCGAGGAGCTCCGGGTGGACCTGGTCCTCGGCGTCGAAGACCCCGACGACGTCGCCGCGGCAGTGCGGCAGCGCCGTGTTCATCGCCTTCGGCTTGTTCTTCTTCTCGTGGGTGTCGACGACGACCCGGACGCGCGGATCGCGTTCGGCGGCCGCTTCGGCCACCGCCGTGGTCTCGGGATCGTCGTGCCCGACGATGACGATGATCTCGAAGTCGGTGTGGCTGGATTCCAGCAGCCGCTTGATGGTGTGGTCGAGGACGGCCTGCTCGTGCCGCGCGGGCAGCAGGAGCGAGAACGAGACGTGTTCACCCCCGTCCGGTCTGCTGAACCGGGTGGAGGCCAGCACCTCGGGCGTACGCCACGCGTGCATCTGCCACCACAGGGTGAACGCCGCCATCCAGAACAGGGCCAGAGAAACGGCAGCGATGAAGACAGACGTCAGCAAAGATCCCCCCAGATCTGAAAAACCCCCTGTCGTGGCAGGCCAGTCACTCCTGCCACGTCACTGTGGAGAGGTTATGGGTGATCTGTGAAGTGCGAGGGATCTTCCGATAAATACTATGTTTCGTGGGGGTGTGGTGACTTCACCCGTTCAAGGATGCTCGAAGCCGTTCAACCTCGGTCGTCGGCGCATCACACGTGAAGTTACGGCAGACATACGCGGCCGGTTCACCGCCGACCAGCGGCCGGTCGGCCAGCAGCGGAAGTTCATCACTCCCGACGACTCCCGCGGCGACGACGGCACCGGGAGCGGTCCCCAGAAGTGCCGTACGGTGCAAGGCCTTTGTGGCCGGATCATCGAGGGCCGGCCCCACGACGGCGACCTCCCGCGGCCCGTCGAGCAGCGCCTCGGCGACCGCGAGCCCCCACCCGATGAACCGCGGCACCCGCGGCCCGAGCGCCTTCACCACGCCCAACGCCCGCTCCGCGGCGACGCGATGCGGCTCGGCACCGGTCTGCGCGGCGTAGCTCAGCAACGCCCCCGCGGCGGCGGTCCAGCCGGACGGCACGGCGTTGTCGGTCGGGTCCTGAGGCCGCCGGATGAGCCGCTCGGCGTCGGAGGCGGTGTCGAACAAGGCGCCCGACTCCTCGTCCACGAACCGCGCGAGCACATGGTCGAGCAGGAACCCGGCGAACTCCAGCCACACCCCCTCCCCCGTCACGGCCGTGAGCGCGAGGAACCCCTCCGCGACATCCGCGTAGTCCTCCAACACCCCCGCGTTGGCGCCGACATGCCCGTCCTTGCTGGTCCGGGCGAGCCGCGCCTGCTCGTCGAGATGCAGCCGTACGAGGAGATCGGCGGCGGCGACGGCGGCCTCGACCAGGTCGGGGCGGTCGAAGTAGGCGCCGGTCTCGGCCAGCGCGGCGATCGCGAGCCCGTTCCAGGCGGCGACGACCTTGTCGTCCCGCCCGGGAGCGGGCCGCCCGGCACGAGCGTCGAGGAGCCGCCGCCGGACGGACTCGACCTTGTCGCCGTCGAACACGCCCTCACCCTGCGGAAGCTGAAGAACCGAGGCCCCTTCCTCGAAGGTCCCTTCGTCCGTCACCCCGAAGTACTGCGCGGCGAGTTCGGCATCCTCCTCACCCAGCACCTCGACAAGCTGCGCGGGCGTCCACACGTAGTAGGCCCCCTCGACGTGCTTCCCGCTCCCGTCGTCGCTGTCGGCGTCCAGCGCGGAGGCGAACCCGCCCTCGTTCGTGCGCAGTTCACGCACCATGAAGTCGGCGGTCTCCAGGGCGACGCGCCGGGCGAGCTCGGACCCGGTGGCACGCCACAGATGGGCGTACACCCGGCACAGCAGCGCATTGTCGTAGAGCATCTTCTCGAAGTGGGGCACGACCCACTCCCGGTCGACGGAGTACCGGGCGAACCCGCCCCCCCAGCTGGTCGTAGATCCCACCCCGCGCCATCCGCTCGCACGTGTCCCGCGCCATCTGCAAGGCACCCTCGGCCCCGGTCCTGGCGTAGTGCCGCAGCAGGAACTCCACGACCATGGACGGCGGGAACTTCGGCGCCCCGCCGAATCCGCCGCGCTGCGCGTCGTACTCCCGCGTCAGCCCGAGCAGCGCCTGCGCGAGCTCCTCCTGGCCGGGCGCCTGCGAGTCGCCGTAGGAGATCTCCCGCCCGGCGAGGTCCCGCACGATCTTCTCCGCCACCTCCGTGACCTCGTCCCGCCGATCGGCCCACGCGCTGCGCACCCCCTCCAGCACCTGCCGGAAGGACGGCATCCCGTGCCGGGGCGCGGGCGGGAAGTAGGTACCGAAGTAGAAGGGCTCGGCATCCGGCGTCAGAAACACGGTCATCGGCCACCCGCCCTGCCCGGTGGCGGCCTGCACGGCTTCCATGTAGACGGCGTCGACGTCGGGGCGTTCCTCGCGGTCTACCTTGATGTTGACGAAGTGGGCGTTCATGTAGGCGGCGACTGCTTCGTCCTCGAAACTCTCGCTCGCTAGGACATGGCACCAATGGCAGCTGGAATACCCAACGCTCAGATGTACAGGAACACCCCGTTCTCGTGCCTCCGCAAAGGCCGCTTCCGACCAGGGCCACCAGTCGACGGGGTTGTCGGCGTGCTGGAGGAGGTATGGGGAGGTCTCGTGGGCCAGTCGGTTCGGCATGTGCCCATCCTGCCCGAGAGCGGCGCCGAACCGGGGACGGCCCGGCCCTCACCGCCACACGGGAGTGACGCGAGAGCCGTGCCCGCCCGGGGTCCGCGGAAAGTACCAGCCCCTCAAGGGCTTCGTCCGCGAGTGGTCCGCTGATACTGCAATGCCTGCAGTCTCGACAGGAATAGACGTAGGGGCTCTTCTTGCTTCTCCCCTTCTGGGCGGACAGGGCACCGTTGCACAGTGAGTCGTCACCGCGCTGCGCGCCGCACCGCAGGATGCCGCTGCCGAGGTGACGGGGAGCAACCCTCTTCTCTGTGAGTCGCGGAGCCCCACTTCCCCTGTGCAGGTAGAGACTGCCCTCGCCGAAGGTGGCGCAGACCGCTGTCCACTGATCCGGCGTCACGATGGGCACCCATCGCCCGATCACCGGGTGGCTCGTCCCCGGTTCCATCAGGAGTGAACCTCTGTTGGCTCGGTAACCGCACACTCGGGGAGCGGTGATGATCTGGGTGACTGTCTGTGCATTGGGCCGGCCTCCCCGGGTGCCGCTCACTCCGAGGTCGCACCAGTCGCGTGCGATGGCCCGGTCCGGCTTCCCTTCCACTCGCTCGGCAATGGCCCGCGCCACGAGTGCCGCCTCCGTCGGGTGAAGGGTGACTCTGTCGTCCTGCCAGCCGAACGGGCGCGGTCCGCTGTGCGGTACACCTTCGACAGCCCGCGCCCAGTGCCAGTTCACCAGCCTTCGACTTCTGAGCCGTGTCTCGGCCACGGCCACTTCCAGTGACCGCACGGCCTCCAGCAGACCTTCCTGCGAGTACGGATCCCGAACACCTTGGGGGTCGACATGGACGCGTCCAGGCCGAGAGGTCAGTGCTGCAAGAAAGCGCGTGAGGTCCTCCGCACGGCGATACAGCCGGTCATCGGCAACGCAGACAATTCCTTCGATCGCTTGCCCCTCGGGGGTACATCCGCGCGCCAAGTCCGCGACCAGCCGCTCGAATCCAGGGCGCAGCACACCTTCCTTCGAGGCGCTGCAGCCGTTGTCGATGTACTCGGCGACCACGTGGCATCCCTGTTCACGAGCGGTCCGTTCATTGATCCGCAACTGATGGCGCACACCGTGACCGTCTCGCTGGCGGAAGTCCTCCGACGTACGGGCATAGGACGCCACCGGGACAGTCACGCTCCGACGGGCAGCAGCCGGTTCAGTCACAAGATCCCCCCGTTCGACAGTCAGCTCTACAGTCATAAAAACGATCGAGTGATCTCGGCGTAACGGAAGTCGCTCCAGTGATCGCTGCCCCCTCGCGCTCAGGACCCGCCCGAAGGACACTCGTAGACAACGGAGTTGTCGTCGGAGGGGGACGAGACATGCGGGACAGCCATCGGGTGGAGGCCGAGCGGCTGGTGGCCCGGGCCGTGGAGGAGGAGGTGCGGCGGTCGGGCGGGCGCATCGACGGGGGTGTGCTGCTGTCGCGGGCGCGGGGCGCGCTGGATTCCATGGCCGAGACGCCGCCGAGGAGTACGAGGCCTACACGCGCGCGCTGGACGAGGCGGCGGCCGGGCAGCTGACGTTCGGGCAGCGGTACGCGCGGCAGGGTGGCGGAACTCCCCTGCTGGTGGCGGGAGTTGCCGCCGCGGCGGCCGTCGTCGCCGACCTGGCGCTGGGGACCGGCGCGGGGACGGCCCTGGGTGCCGGGGTGACCGTGGGTGTCGTCGGGGCCGCGGCGACCGTGGTGAAGGTCGCCGGGTCGCATCTGCCGGCCGCGCATCATCAGGCGGGCGCGGCGAGTCAGCCGGGCGGGCCCGAGCAGCTGCGGCTGTCGTGGCTGACCGCCCTGGAGGTACGGGGCATCCGGCCCTTCCTGGATCAGCAGCGGGTGCTGAGCGCGTCGACCGGGCCGAAGAAGACGGGGCCGCGGCTGAAGGGCGCCGACAAGAGCGCGGCGGCCCGCGGACGGAACGTGCTGGAGCAGTCGTTCGGTCAACTCCCCGATCCGATCACGGAGTTCGCGGGTCGGCGGCAGGAGCTGGGCCGGATCAGACAGTGGGTGCAGTCGGCGCGGGCCAGCACCGAGACCCGCCCGACGGTGGTCGTGCTGCACGGTCCGTCCGGCAGCGGCCGTTCCGCGCTCGCCCTGCACGCCGCCCACGATCTGCGGGACTACTTCCGCGGCGCGTGCGTGGTGGACCTGCGCGGCGACAGCCCGGAGGAGCCGCCGCTGCCCACCCGGGACGCCCTGCTGCACCTCCTCAACCGGCTCGGCGCGCCCCGCGAGCAGCTGCTGTTCCGGGAGCGTTCCTCTCCCGACCAGCAGGTCAAGCGGCTGAGCGAGCTGTACCACCAGCATCTGACGGGCCTGCCGGTGACGATCGTCCTGGACGACGCCTCGGACCCGGAACAGGTCCGCACCCTCGTCCCGGAGCGCTCCGACAGCCTGGTCCTGGTCACGAGCCGCACCGCCCTGCGGTTGCCCGCCGATCTGCCGGCCTGGGTGCACCATCTGCCGGTCGAGGCGCTGGACCCGGCGGGCGCGGAGGAGCTGCTGACGGCGACCGCGCAGGACAAGTCGGCGCCGTACGACGCCGAATCCACCGACCGGATCAGGGAGTTGTGCGGGGGCCTGCCGCTCGCGCTGCGCATCGCGGGCTCGGCCCTCGGCCCGCGTGCACCGCGCCAACTGGCCTCGGACCTGGGCGCGTACGGCCCGGTGGAGCCGATCGAGCGGGTGCTGTGGCTGCGCTACACCGACCAGTCGGACACCGCCCGCCGCCTGCTGCGCCGCCTGGCGCTGGCGGGCCGGGCGTCCCTGGGCGCGGCCGCGGCGGCGGCGCTGCTCGCCACCGATCAGTCGGAGGCGCGGCGGCACCTCGTCGCGCTCGCCCGCGCCGGCCTGCTCGACCACGTCCGCGGTGACCGCTACCGCCTGCACGACCTGGTCCGCGCCTTCGCCCAGGCCCGGCTCCTGGACGAGGAGGATCCGGCGGAGCGCACCTCGGCGCAGGAACGTCTCATCGTGAACTACGCGGAGCTGGCGGACTCGGTCCTGCGCCTGGTCGACGGCAACATGTCGACCCGCTCGGACCGCTTCAGCCCGCACGGCTTCACCTCCCTCGACGAGGCGCTGCGCTGGCTGGACGACGAGTCGAGCTTCATCACCTCGACCCTGCGGCACGCGGAGGGCGTGAACCAGGCGGCGGTGCTGAGCCTGCTGGGCGCGCTGTGCGACTACTGCCTGCTGCGCGGCGACCTGTACCGCCTCGGCGAGATCAGCGAGCTGGCCCAGGCCGTCGACCAGGGCCTGCTGGTGCGCTCGGTCCAGTGGCGCACCGGTATCGCGGCCCGTCAGCTCGGCGAGCTGGACAAGGCCCGTACGACCCTGACCTCGGTGGTCGACCTGTACATGGAGGCCCACCACGACGCGGGCGCGGCCAGGGCCCTGTGCTCCCTGGGCATCACGCTCCACCACCAGGGCAACCTGACGGAGGCGGCGGCCAAGCTGCACGAGGCACTGGATCTCCAGGCGGCGCCCGAACTGGCGACGGACCGCGCCTGGACGATGCACGCGCTGGCGGCGGTGGAACGCGACCGCGCCCACCTGTCCGAGGCCATGGACCTGCTCACCCAGTCCCTGGTCCTGCACCACGCGGGCGAGTCCGTGCACGGCGAGGCCTGGGCCCACTTCCAGCTCGGCCAGCTCGGGCTGCGCATGGGCGACGTACCCAGAGCCGAGCAGGAGCTGCGCACCGCCCTGGATCTCTACGGCCGCACCCGCGACGCCCGCGGCGAGGCGTGGGCCCTGACCCAGCTGGCCCGCGCCCGGCTGGTCGCCGGTGATCCCTCCCCGGCGGTGGACGGTCTGCGCCAGGCGGCGTCCCGGCACCGCGAGAACGAGGACGCGCGCGGCGAGGCCTGGTCGGTCTACTACCTGGGCCAGGCGCTGGAGGAGACGGGCAACCTGGATCTGGCGGTCCGCGAGCTGGAACGCTCCCGGCAGATGTTCTCCCGCATCCGCGACGTGTACGGCCTGGCCTGCGCCCGGCATCATTCGGCGCGCGTGACCCGCGACCAGCGAGCCGCCCAGACGGGCTCCCTGCGCAACTCCGGTTTCGCCCGTCAGCTGCTGGTCGACGCCCGCGCCGACTTCCAGCGCATCGGCGTCGCGCACGGCGAGGCGTGGACCTGCCTGGAGCTGGCGGTGGTGGACGCGGGGAACGCCCGCACCCCGCAGGCACTCGCCCTGTGCGACGAGGCGATCGGCCTGTTCACCTCGTACGGCGACCGCCGCGGCGAGGACTGGGCCCGCTTCCTGCGCTGCACCCTGCTGCCCTACGCGGCCCCGGGCGGGGTCGAGATCGGCACGGCGGTGGCGCAGGAGGAGCTGTCCCAGCTGTCCCGCGCCGGCCATCCGTCCCGCGACGAGAAGCTCGACGACTACGTCGAGGCGTATCTGCTGCTTCTGGAGCGGGGCATCAGCCTGGAGTCCGGCTGGCAGGCGTGGCGGCTGGGGATGGTCCCGAACCGGCATGCGCGGGAGGTCATGGGGGTGGTGGTGGCAGCCAGGAGCTGACCTGCCCGCCACACCAGGAGCCGGCCTGCCCGCCACCCGCCATGACCGGGGTCAGCTCTGGCCGGCGCCGGGCTTGGCCGAGGCCGTCTCGGAGGCGGTCTCGGCCTTGGCCTCGGCCTCCGGGTCCGGCGTCTCCTCGAAGTCGACCTTCCCCAGCTGCCGGCTCATGCTCTTCATCAGGCCCCACACCGCCAGCGCCATCACCGCGAAGACGATGAAGCCGAGGACGCCGGGGGTGACCTTGTTCTCGTCCACCTCCTTGGCGAGGGGGACGAGGTGCGTCATTGCCAGGCTCACGCTTGCGCTCATGTCAGGCATTGTCGCGGATGCCCGCGAAGAGGTCGTCCTCGGGGAGGGAGGTATCGACGAGGGACTTCGCCAGCTCGTACTCCTCCGTCGGCCAGACCTCCTTCTGGATCTCCATCGGGACCTTGAACCAACCGCCGTCGGGGTCGATCTGCGTGGCGTGCGCGATCAGCGCCTTGTCGCGGATCTCGAAGAACTCGGCGCACGGGACGTGCGTGGTCAGGGTGCGCTCGGTGCGCTCGATCTCGTTCCACCGCTTGAGCCAGTCCCCGTACGGCGACTCCAGGCCGCGGTCCAGCATCGCCTGGTGCAGCGCCTCGGTGCGGGGGCGGTTGAAGCCCTGGTTGTAGTAGAGCTTCTGCGCCTGGTAGGCGGGGCCGAAGTCCGCCTCCGGGTACTTCTCGGTGTCCGCCGCGCCCTCGAACGCCACCATCGAGATCTTGTGGGTCATGATGTGGTCGGGGTGCGGGTAGCCGCCGTTCTCATCGTACGTCGTGATGACCTGGGGACGGAACGCGCGGATCTTGCGGACCAGCTCGCCGGCCGCCTTGTCGACGTCCTCCAGGGCGAAGCAGCCCTCGGGGAGCGGGGGCAGCGGGTCGCCCTCGGGGAGGCCGGAGTCGACGAAGCCGAGCCACTCCTGCTTGACGCCGAGGATCTCGCGGGCCTCGTCCATCTCCTTCTTGCGTACCTCGTGGATGTGCTCCTCGATGTACTTGTCTCCCTGCAGCTTCGGATTGAGGATGGAGCCGCGCTCCCCACCCGTGCAGGTCACGACCAGCACGTCCACCCCCTCGGACACGTACTTCGCCATGGTGGCCGCGCCCTTGCTCGACTCGTCGTCGGGGTGCGCGTGAACGGCCATCAGTCGCAGCTGGTCAGTCAAGACTCAATCCTTGGTAAGTCGGCGCCCCTGTGTGTCGGGGTGCGATCGGCGGCTTCTATAGTGACCGAATCGGAGGGCGAATAATTCCGCAGTCAGGCTCTGGCCCGGTTTCCGTCCGGTTTCTGCCGAGAGGACGATCATGAGTGCGTCGACCACGCGACTGCCCGAGGGCCGTTACGGCCGCTCCTCGGACGAGCGCGCCGACCACAAGCTCAAGATCGCCGGTGCCGTCCTCGGGGCGCTGCTGCTCGCGCTGATCGGCTATTTCGCCTGGCACTACGTCGGCCAGAACAAGATCAGCGCCGAGGTGATCACCTTCGAGCCGGGCAAGGACTCGGTGCAGGTGCATCTGGAGGTCCGCAAGGACGCCGGCGCGAGCGGCTACTGCACGATCCGCTCCCAGGCCGAGAACGGCGCCGAGGTGGGCCGGGCCGATTTCCGCTTCTCCGGCGACGCCACCCGTATCGACAAGGTCGTCACGCTCCGTACGACGTCCCCGGGCACCACCGCGGAGCTCCTGGGCTGCCACGCCGACTGAGTTCAGCCGCATTACGTAGAGGCTGACCTGCGTTGACGTGATTCTGATGGCTTATGTCCTCCCCCTTCGGCCGCTGAATTGTTAGGCTCGTGGTTTCGCCCATCCGTGAAGGAACATTCTTCTGGGTAGGGCGATGCTTTGTATTCCCAGTACCTACGAGGAGCACCTGTGACCCAGACCAGCGAAGACGTCACCTGGCTTACGCAGGAGGCGTACACCAAGCTCAAGGAAGAGCTGGCGTACCTGTCTGGTCCCGCGCGCGAGGAAGTGACCGCGAAGATCGCGGCTGCGCGCGAGGAGGGCGACCTGCGCGAGAACGGCGGGTACCACGCGGCCAAGGAAGAGCAGGGCAAGCAGGAGCTCCGCATCCGCCAGCTGACCCAGCTCCTGGAGAAGGCCAAGGTCGGCGAGGCCCCGGCGTCCGCCGACGGCGCGGTGGCCCCCGGCATGGTCGTGACGATCGCCTTCGACGGCGACGAGGACGACACGATGACCTTCCTGCTCGCCTCCCGCGAGTACGCCAGCTCCGACATCGAGACCTACTCGCCGCAGTCCCCGCTGGGCTCCGGCGTGATCGGCCACAAGGTCGGCGAGGACGCGGAGTACGAGCTGCCCAACGGCAAGAAGGCCTCCGTGAAGATCCTCAAGGCGGAGCCCTACAACGGCTGAGCCGGCCGCATCCCGCCCGTGACGGCCCCCGGTGTCCCCTGGGACACCGGGGGCTTTGTCATGCGGTCGCCGAGCGGTACTTCCGGACCGACAGGGTCCTGAAGACGGCGATGATCAGGATCGAGTAGATCAGTGACGCCCATACCGGGTGCTGCATCGGCCAGGCCTCGGAGGGCGAGACGCCCGGGTTGCCGAAGAGCTTGCGGCAGGCCTGGACGGTGGCGCTGAACGGGTTCCAGTCGGCGATGTGGCGCAGCCAGGGGGTCATGTGGCTGGTGTCCACGAACGCGTTCGAGATGAACGTGACCGGGAAGAGCCAGATCAGGCCGCTGGACGTGGCCGCCTCGGGGGTGCGGACGGACATGCCGATCAGGGCGCCGATCCAGGTGAAGGCGTACCCGAGCAGGAGCAGCAGCCCGAAGGCGCCCAGCACCTTGCCGGCGTTGGTGGGCGCGTCCGATCCGACGCGCCAGCCGACCAGCAGGGCGACCACCGCGAGGACCACCAGGGTGAGGGCGGTCTGGACGAGGTCGGCGAAGGTGCGCCCGGTGAGCACCGCGCCCCGGGCCATGGGCAGGGAGCGGAAGCGGTCGATGAGCCCCTTGTGCATGTCGTCGGCGATGCCCGCGCCGGAGCTGGCGGTGGCGAACGTGACGGTCTGCGCGAAGATGCCGGCCATCAGGAAGTTCTTGTAGTCGGTGGCGCTGGTGCTGCCGCCGATCTGCATGGAGCCGCCGAAGACGTAGGTGAACAGCACCACGAACATGATGGGCTGGATCAGCCCGTAGATGATCATCTCGGGGATGCGGGACATCCGGATGAGGTTGCGCTGGGCGACGACCAGGGAGTCCCGGACGGACTGGCTGACCGGGTTCCCGGCCGGTGCGACGCGCGCGGTGTCGGAGACGGTGCTCATTTCTTGACGGCCTTTTTGTCGCTCGTGACGGCTTCCTCGGCCACGTGGCCGGTCAGGGAGAGGAACACGTCGTCGAGGGTGGGGCGGCGCAGTCCGATGTCGTCGATCTCGATGCCCCGGGTGTCGAGCTCGCGGATGACCTCGGCGAGCAGCTTGGCGCCGCCGGTGACGGGGACGGTGAGCTTGCGGGTGTGCTCCTCGACCGTGGTGTCCCCCTTGCCGAAGCCGCGCAGGACCTCGGAGGCGGTCGCGATGTCCTCGCGCTGGTGGACGACGACCTCGACGCGCTCGCCGCCGGTGCGGGCCTTGAGCTGGTCGGAGGTGCCCTGGGCGATGAGCCGGCCGTGGTCGACGACGGCGATGTCATGGGCGAGGTGGTCGGCCTCTTCGAGGTACTGCGTGGTCAGCAGCAGGGTCGTACCGCCGGAGACCAGGCGCTTGATGACGTCCCACAGCAGCTGGCGGTTGCGGGGGTCCAGACCGGTCGTCGGCTCGTCCATGAACATCACGGGCGGGGAGACGACCAGGGCGGCCGCGAGGTCGAGGCGGCGGCGCATGCCGCCGGAGTAGGTCTTGGTGGGGCGGTCGGCGGCGTCGGCGAGGTCGAACTGCTCCAGCAGCTCCGCCGCCCGGGCCTTCGCGGCCTTCGCCCTCATCTGGTAGAGCCGGCCGACCATCTGGAGGTTCTCGCGGCCGGTCAGATACTCGTCGACCGCCGCGAACTGGCCGGACAGGCCGATGGAACGGCGCACCGCGTCGGGGTGCTTGAGGACGTCGATGCCGGCGACGACCGCCTTGCCGCTGTCGGGCCGCAGCAGGGTCGTCAGACAGCGGACGGTCGTCGTCTTGCCCGCGCCGTTCGGCCCGAGCAGGCCCAGGACGGTGCCCTCCGGCACGTCCAGGTCGACGCCGTCCAGAGCCCTTACGTCACCGAAGGTCTTCACCAGGCCTTCGGCATAGATGGCGCCTGGCATGTGAGTCTCCACGTCGTCGGGGATTCTTCGAAAAGCCTAGGTATGCGCTGGTTGTGTCGCCTGTCTTTTTCTCACGACGCACCATAACGCGATGTATCGCGAGTCTCAACGGATTTTCCCGAAAGGGTGAACCCAAGCCGCTGGCCTCTGGGGATGACCTCAGTCGATGACCGTGTAACCCGCGTTCCGCAGGGCCTGGCCGACCTCGGCGCAGTGCTCGGGACCCTTGGTCTCCAGGTGCAGCTCGACCTCCGCCTCCGTGAACCCGAGCCGGGGGTCGGTCCGTACGTGGCTCACATCGAGGACGTTGGCGTCGACCACTGACAACACCCCGAGGAGCGTGGCCAGGGCGCCGGGACGGTCGGTCAGGCGCAGGCGTACGGCCAGGTAGCGGCCCTGCGCGGCCATGCCGTGCCGCAGGACGCGCTGGAGCAGCACCGGGTCGACATTACCGCCGGACAGCAGCGCGACGACCGGTCCCTCGAAGGCGCCGGGGTCGCTCAGCAGCGCGGCGACGGGGCTCGCGCCGGCCGGCTCGACGACCAGCTTGGCCCGCTCCAGGCTCAGCAGCAGCGCCGCGGACAGCTCGTCCTCGGTGACCGTACGCACCTCGTCGACCAGTTCGCCCACGATCTCGAACGGCACGTCGCCGGGCCGCCCCACCTTCATGCCGTCGGCCATCGTCGCCGGGTTCTCGATCGACACCGGGCGCCCGGCCACCAACGAGGGCGGGTACGCCGCCGCGCCCGCCGCCTGGACGCCCACGATCCGTACGTCGGGCCGCAGGGACTTCACCGCGACCGCGACCCCGGCCGCGAGACCGCCGCCGCCGATGCCGAGGACGATCGTGCGCACCTCGGGGCACTGCTCCAGGATCTCCAGGCCGACCGTGCCCTGGCCCGCGATGACGTCGGGGTGGTCGAAGGGGTGGATGAACACCGCTCCGGTCCGCTCCGCGTACTCCTGCGCGGCGGCCAGCGTCTCGTCGACCACCTGCCCGTGCAGCCTCACCTCGGCGCCGTACTCCCGGGTCGCGCTGATCTTGGGCAGTGGGGCGCCCTTCGGCATGAACACCGTCGACCGCACACCCAGCAGCGACGACGCCAGCGCGACCCCCTGCGCGTGGTTGCCCGCGCTCGCGGCGACGACCCCGGCCGCGCGCTCCTCGGGCAGCAGGCCGGCGATCCGGACGTAGGCGCCACGCAGCTTGAAGGACCCCGTGCGCTGGAGGTTCTCGCACTTGAAGTGCACCGGCGCACCCACCAGCTGCGAGAGGTGCCGGCTGCCCTCCATCGCGGTCACCCGCGCCACGCCCGTGAGCATCTTCTGGGCGCCGCGCACATCGTCGAGAGTGACGGGCCGCAGGGAGTGCAAGGAGTCAGCCGTGCCATAGCTCATGACACAAGCATCGCAGTTCACAAGCGGCAGCGGCCGCTGTGACCAACCTCCGAGACCGGCTTTGCGCAGCGCCGGTACGGCCCGCCTTCCGGCCGCGTACCCTGTCCCCCAACCCAGCACCCTTTACCTGAAGCGAGCCCCCGGCCATGCCCACAACACCTGAAATGTCGATGGACATGACGACCGTCGGTGACACCGGTCTCCTCGACACGCTGCAGCACGAGGTGGCGGTCTTCGCCCGCCGTGCCGAACAGACCCGGCTCGGCGGGGTCGGGCAGGTGCGCAACTCCATGGACCGCGCCGCATACCTGCTGCTCAACCGCCTCGACAAGGAAGGCCCGATGGGCGTCAAGGCGCTCGCCGCGAGCATGGGCATCGACTCGTCGACGGTCACCCGGCAGGTGGCGCCGCTCGTGGACACCGGGCTCGTCAAGCGCACCTCGCACCCGGAGGACGGGCGCGCGGTGGTGCTCCAGCTGTCCCCGCGCGGGCTGTCGCGCCTGGAGGAAGTGCGCTCCTCCCGGCGTCAGTTGATGGCCGAGCTGACACACGACTGGGCGCCGGAGGAGCGCGAGGCGTTCTGCACGCTCCTCACGCGCTTCAACACCGCGCTCTCCTCCCGGATGGCGGCCCAGGGGCTGCCGGGGGCGGATGCGCCGACGGCTTCCTGACGGACGCCGGGGCGCTCCCGGATTCCCGTACGCGCCCGCCCGGGCTGAACCGCGCGCGGCCCTTGACCGAAAGGCCACCCCTGGCCTCATATGAGACCGGGTCCCGAGTCGCACACGGTTCCGTATTCCGTACGCGACCGGAGTCCGGTTCCCTCGTACGGTCGGCCAGAGGCGGGAGGCGCGGTGCGACAACGGCATGCGTCGCAAGACGCCCGCCGGGCCCGGGAGTTCAAGGCGTTCGTCGCGGGCGCGGCCGGTCGGCTGCTGCATGCCGCGACGCTCCTCACGGCGGAGGCCCCGGACGACAACCCGCGCGCGCGGCGTCTGCTCACGCTGTCGCTGGCGCACACGTACGCGTGCTGGGACGGACTGCACGGCGAGGACCCGTACGACCGCACCCGCCAGTACCTGGCCACCCGCTTCGCCCGCGGCGCGTGGCACCAGTACGGCGGCCTGTTCGGCGCCCGCCCCCATCCCTCCTGCCCGCTGGCCGCCCTGAGCCCGCAGGAGCGGCTCATCCTGGTCCTGAGGCTCTACGAAGGGGTCGCCGAGGAACAGACCGCGGCCCTCCTCGGGCTGCCGACGGAACGCGTCCACACCATCTGCGACCGCGCGACGGCGACACTGCTCCACCCGCCACGGGGCCCGGCCCCGACGGTGGGCGGGGCGAAGGTGGCGGCGTCATGAGGAGGCCGGGGCGGATCGGCGGCCCTGCCGGAAGGGGGCGGCGGTGAATCGGCCCGAGCGGGAGGCCGCGGTGCGGCGGGTCATGGACCAGGTGCCGCCGCTGGTGCCGCCGGAGCTGCACGACGAGGTGGTGCGCCGGGGTGCCCGGATGCTGCGGCGCAGGCGGGCGGCCCGCCGCGTGCTGTGGTTCCTGCTGTTCGCGGCGAGCGTGGCCTTCGTGGTGTGGGCGGTGACGGCCCGCCCCTGGGTGGAGCCGCCGTCGACGACGACTCCACCGCTGACCGACTGGTGAGCGGGCCGGACTAGCGGCCCAGTGCCTGCTGGAGGTCCTCCAGCAGGTCGTCGACGTTCTCGATGCCCACCGACAGGCGCACCAGGTCGGCGGGCACCTCCAGGGCGCTGCCCGCCACGGACGCGTGCGTCATGCGGCCGGGGTGCTCGATCAGGGACTCGACGCCGCCCAGGGACTCGCCCAGCGTGAAGATCTTGGCGCGGTTGCAGACCTCGACGGCCGCCTCCTCGCCGCCCTCGACCTGGAACGACACCATGCCGCCGAACGCGCGCATCTGCTTGGCGGCGACCTCGTGCCCGGGGTGGTCCTCCAGGCCCGGGTAGAGGACCTTCGTCACGCGCGGGTGCCGGGTCAGCATGTCGGCGACCTTCGTGGCGTTCTCGCTGTGCCGGTCCATGCGCACCGACAGCGTCTTGGCGCCGCGCAGCACCAGCCAGGAGTCGAAGGGCCCGGCGACCGCGCCCATGGCGTTCTGGTGGTAGGCCAGTTCCTCGCCGAGCGCCTCGTCACCGACGACGAGCGCACCGCCGACGACATCCGAGTGACCGCCCATGTACTTGGTCAGGGAGTGCACGACGACGTCGGCGCCGAGCGCAGCGGCTGCTGGAGGTACGGCGTGGCGAAGGTGTTGTCGACGACGAGCCGCGCGCCCGCGTCCCGGGCGATCTGCGCGACGGCCGCGATGTCGGTGATGCCGAGCAGCGGGTTGGAGGGGGTCTCCACCCACACGGCCTTGGTCTTCGGGGTGATGGCGGCCCGTACGGCGGCGGGGTCGCTGGTGTCGGCGACCGACCACTCCACGCCCCAGCGGGCGACGACCTTGGCGAAGAGGCGGAACGTGCCGCCGTACGCGTCGTTGGGGATGACCACGTGGTCGCCGGGGCTGAGCAGCGTACGCAACAGGCAGTCCTCGGCCGCCAGTCCGGACGCGAACGCGAGACCCCGGCGCCGCCTTCGAGGGCGGCGAGGTTCTCCTCCAGGGCGGTGCGGGTGGGGTTGGCGCTGCGGCTGTACTCGTAGCCGCCGCGGAGCCCGCCGACGCCGTCCTGCTTGTAGGTGGAGACCTGGTAGATCGGCGGGACGACCGCGCCGGTCAGGGGATCGGCGGTGTTGCCCGCGTGGATCGCGAGGGTCTCGAAGTGCTGACTGATGTGCCTGTCGCTCATGGGCCCCGAGCGTAGTCCGCATTCCGGACCGATGTCGGCGATGAGGTGTCCATGGCGCCTGCTGCGGAGTCGCCGGGACGGGTTGTCCACAGGCCCGGGGGCCTGGTTGGCCAATTGTCGGCGGCGTCTGGAACGCTTGTGGCATGGAGATTCTCTGGGTCCTGGTGGCCGTGGTCATGCTGGGCTTCGTGGTGCTGCCCGTCCTGAGGCGCCGACGGGGCATGATCGAGCAGGTCCCGCCGGGCCACCCCGACGCCGCGGACCCGGCGGACTACGGTTTCGTACGGCAGGAGGAGCTGGACGTCCGGATGCCCGGCCCCGACCAGGACCTGCTGGACGTCCTGGACCTGGTGCAGCGCACCCAGGACTACCGCGCGGCCTCCCAGCTCCTCGCCGGCACCGAGGCGGCGGGCGAGCTGCGCTGGCAGCGGGTGCAGGCCTTCGCGGGCGCGGCCTCCCTGGAGCTGGCGCGGCGGCCGGGCGGGGTGAGCGAGACGCCGGGCGGCCAGTGGCTGCGGGTGTGGCGGGCCGAGGCGCCGAAGGACGCGGGCGGCGCGGCGGTGCACGCGGAGTTCCTGGTGCAGCAGGCATGGCGGACGGCGACGCCGGGCACGGACGACTTCCGGATCATCATGGAGGAGGCGAAGGCGGCGTGCGGCGAGGCGGCGCTGCTGGCTCCGGGTGATCCGATCCCGTACATCGTCGAGCTGTCGGTGGCGCGCGGACTCGCTTACTCCCGTGAGGAGTTCGAGCAGCTCTGGCTGAAGATCCTGGACCGCGCGCCGGCGCACATGGGCGCGCATCTGGCGGCGCTGCACTACTGGTGCGAGAAGTGGCACGGCTCGCGCGAGCAGGCGATGTCCTTCGCGGAGGCGGCCGCGGCCCGCGCACCTCAGGGCTCCCTCCTCTCCGCGATGCCGCTGTTCGCGGTCTTCGAGCACCTGCCCGAGGTCAACCTGGTCGCCGGCTTCTATCAGAGCGAGGTCGTGACGAAGGCGATACACGGCGCCCTGCACGCCGTGCACTCCGCCCGCGCGGACGACCCGATGCTGGCGCACGTGCGGCACATGCTGGTCTTCTTCCTGGTCCGCGGCGAGCGTTGGGCGGAGGCCATGAACCAGCTCCTCCACATCGACGGCCATGTGGGCGCCCTGCCGTGGACCCTGTCCCCCGACCCGGCGGCGGAGTTCGCGGTCTACCGGGCGCTGGCGGTGGCGGGCTACGAGGCGAACGGCGGCAGCCCGGCGACGCTTCCGCACTGAGAGGCTCGGGGGAAACGGCCGGAATCCCAGGGACCGACGGGGCGTTGTCGCACCTGCCGCCGCATCGACGACGCGAGAAGGAGCCCGACCATGCTGTTCGGCCGTACGCCCGTCCTGCCCACCGCCGAACAGGCGCTGCAGGGCCGCCCCGAGCCGCTGTTCCGTCTCCCCGACCATCACACCGTGCTCGGCACCCCGCTCCTGGGCCCCTACCCCGAGGGCCTGGAGATCGCCGACTTCGGCATGGGCTGCTTCTGGGGAGCCGAGCGCACGTTCTGGCAGCTCCCGGCCGGCGTTTACACAACGCTGGTCGGCTACCAGGGCGGCCACACCGAGAACCCCACCTACGAGGAGGTGTGCTCGGGCCTGACCGGCCACACGGAGGTGGTCCGCGTGGTCTTCGACCCGGCCGTCCTCCCGTACGACCGCCTCCTGAGGACCTTCTGGGAATCCCACGACCCCACCCAGGGCTTCCGCCAGGGCAACGACGTGGGCACCCAGTACCGCTCGGCGATCCACACCCACACCCCCGCCCAGGCCGAAACGGCAGTGTCCTCCCGCGACACCTACCAGAAGGCCCTGACGGCCTCGGGCCACCGCCGCACGATCACCACGGAGATCCTCCCGGCGGAGGGCCGTCCGTTCTACGCGGCCGAGGCATATCACCAGCAGTACCTCGACAAGAACCCGGCGGGGTACTGCGGCATCGGTGGGACCGGGGTGTCGTGTCCGATCGGTGTCACCCGGGCCGAAGGCTGACGTCGCTACCTGCGCTGGGACTGCCCGCTGCTACGTCCTCGCCAAGGCCGACGCAATGGGTCCGAGCCGTCGGAGTGAAGCGGCACCAGATAATCGCGTCCGTGGACGTGAGATCTGACTTCGCGCTGAGGCTGCAGCTGGACCATGTGGCCGAGCAGGCCGGTGACCCCGAGGTCAAGGACGCCCTGGAAGCGGTCGTCCGGCACATGAACAGTGGCAGAAGCCCCTACCGGGGTGGCAGCACGCTCGTCACCCTGTTGAAGGAAGTGCGTTCCACCGCGGCCTCGTTGGACGAATGGCAGGTCGTGCGCCTCGTGCAGGACTCCCTGGACTACGCCGAAGGACGCATCCTCCGACCGGACTTCGAAGAGCGGTACCGGCTCTTCCAACGGTCGGCGGAACCTCTCAGCTCGCATCAGGACTACCTGGCACGAACCCTCTCCGCGACGCTCGCCTTCTTCACGCAGCTCGGCGACGCATACCTGGCCCAGCATCCCGACGCGGGCGCGACCGAAGTGCTCACCCATGTGAAGGGCACCGCCCAGGACGCGCGTTACATACAGCAGTCGCAGGAACGGACCGGTCGTTATCGCATCCTGCGGGGCAGCGCCGAGGTGGCGGCCTGGCTTGAGCAGGTCTTCCAGGAGCGGGTGGACGTGGAGGACCCGGAAGCCACCGCCCGCCGCATCGTGATGTCGCCGGAGTCCCTCGAGGTTCTGGCGGCGGACCGAGACGGGCAACTCCTGCTGCGCGCCGCGGAGGTCCAGCGGCGTCGGCGGGGTCTCAAGGCGCTGCGTACGGCGGTGGAGGACCCCGGAGCGAGCGAGCGAGATCTGCAGCGTGCCCTGGACGGCCAACACTGGATCTTCGGCGGACAGTTCGTGAGCCAGGCGGTCCAACGGAGGCTGGTGCCGGGCGATGAGGTCGACATCCCTCTGATACGTGGGGACGGCGCGCTGCACATCGTCGAGCTGAAACGCTCCATGAGCCTCAAGGGCTCCCTCGTCAAACGACACCGCGGCTGTTGGGTGCCGACGGCCGAGGTCCACGATGCGGTGAGCCAGGCGGTGAACTACCTTGTGGGACTGGACGAACACCGGCAGCGCATCAGAGACGAACTCGGCATCGAGACGCGCCGGGCGAGCGCGCTGGTACTGATCGGACACCCGTCCGTACAACCGGACGTGGCCGAGGAGAACATCAACGAAGCCCTGCGCACCCTTAACACCCACATGAGTCGCGTCGAGGCCGTGACGTACAAGGAGTTGGTGGACAACGCGGAACGGGCGCTGGGAGGTTGGCGGTGAGGGATGGCTGAGGGACTGTCGTCCGGTGCCGCGGCAACGCTACGGGCGCTGTTGTCCGGAGCGGATCCGGTGAGCAGGGCGTTGCTGGCCCAGGTTCCCCATGCACGGGTGGTGGGGCGGTGCGGGTGTGGTTGCGTGACGGTCGATCTGGAGGTGGACCGTACGGCGGCGGAACCCGCGCCGGTGCACGGCAACCCGGTCGTGGAAGCCGCGTACACCCATCCGTACTCGGCCGGGCTGATTGTCTTCACCGAGGACGGCTACCTCTCGCTCCTGGAGATCTACTCGGTGTCCGACGAACCGATCAGCGCGTGGCCGGACCCTCGCTTCATCGAGCGGTGAGCCTTGCCCGCCAGTTCATGGATCATGGCGGCGTGGATGCTCTCACCCCCTACCAACAGTCTCTGCGCGACCGGCTCCTCGCCGCCCCCGTGCTGCCCGCGCCAGCACCCTGGCAGCCGGTCTTCTCCCCGCGTCCCGCTTCTTGCGCACCGGTCGGCGGGCTGCTCGGCATCGGGTTCGCGACGCATCCCGACAGTGGGAACGACCTGGTCATGGTCGTCTCGCACGACGGCCACGGGCTCTTCGACGCCGTCAGCGGGGAGAAGATCGCCCGGGACCGGGATCCCGACGACGAGGACTGGACCCCCGGACGGTACCGCCGACCTGACCTGCCCGGGGCTCGGCCCGGTCGCCGGTGCCAGGGTGCACATCGCCGGGCTCTACGGCGGTGGACTGCACATGACGGCCGCCGGCGGATGGGGACTTGAGGTCGTGTACCCCGCCTGGCCCCACGAGCGGATCCTGCTCACCCACGGCAGCGGCATGCCGCACCGGGAACCGCACGGCGACGGATGGTGGCACGTCTTCCACTCGCACTACAGCGAGCTACGGGCCGTCGGCTTCTCCCCCTCCGGCCGCACCCTCGCCGTCGCCACCAGCAGCGACCTCACCCTCTGGACGCGCGCCACCTGAAAGCCCCGACGCGGAAAATCAGTGGTCGCCCCTCATTCCCCGACCCCACGCTGTACGCCATGGAAGTACCCCAGCACCAGATCCGCGCCGTCCACACCCCGTCCACCGTCACCGTCTACCAGGCCTACTCGCCCGCGATCGGCCTCCCCGCCGCCCGCGACGGACGTTTCCCCGCCGCCTGGAAGCGCGACCGCATGACCTGGATCAAGCCCAGCTTCCTGTGGATGATGTACCGCTGCGGGTGGGGCACCAAGGAAGGCCAGGAGACCGTCCTGGCCGTGGAGATCACCCGCGACGGCTTCGAGTGGGCGCTGCGGAACTCGTGCCTGTCGAGCTACGTCCGCGAGGTCCACCCCGACCGGGCCACCTGGCAACGGCAGCTGAAGCGCTCCCCGGCCCGCGTGCAGTGGGACCCCGAGCGGGACCTGCGGCTGCGTCCCCTGCCGTACCGCTCCCTGCAACTCGGCCTGTCCGGCGAGGCGGCCCGGCGTTATGCCGACGAGTGGACGGTGGCCATCAGCGACGTGACGCCGCTCGCACATGAGATCTCTGCGCTGGTCAAGGATGGCGATCTCGGCTCCGCGGCCCGGCTACTGCCGCCCGAGCGCCCCTTTCCCACCCCGGAGTGAACACAGACAGGCAGGAAGCGCGCTCAGCGTCATCCCGGTCGCCCCGATCCACAGCGTGCCGCCGGACCGACCGTCGAGCCCGCCGCCCCGCCCAGCAGCCCGCCCAGCGGAATGCCGCCCCAGGACACGAAACGGGCCGTCGCACTCATCCGACCCAGCAAGTGGTCCGGCGTCAGGGCCTGTTGAAGGCTCGATTGCGCCACGACACGGACGACCCCACCCAAGGAGAGCGCCGCAAGGCCCAGTGCCGCCACGTACACGCTCCAACCCGGTCGCGCCATCGGCATCAAGGCCGTCAGCGGGCAGGTCACCAAGGGGGCCAGCCAGATGACCCGTCCCTGCCCCACGCGCGCCGCGACCCGCCCGGCCATCAGCGCGCCCAGCAACGCACCACACCCCATCCCGGACAGGACAAGGCCGACGCCGAAGGAGGCGAGGCCCAGCTCCCGGGCAAGGTGGACCATCAGCATGGTCTGGTACACGACCAGGGAGAGGTTGAAGACGGCGTCCCCGAGGACGGTCGCGCGCAGGGCGGGATGGTCCAGGACGAATCTCACGCCCTCTCTGATCTCCCGTCCCAGCCGCGGGTGTTCACGGGGCACCGCCCTCGGTTCGCGGGTCCGGATGCCCGTCGCCAGCAGCCCCGACACAGCCATGCCCGCCGCACTCACCAACAGCGTCGCGGGCGCGCCCACCGCACCGATGAGGGGACCCGCCATCGCCGGCCCGCCGACGCTGGTCACCGAACGGATAGCGGAGAGCGCCGAGTTGCCCTCGACGAGCCGTTCGCGCCCCACCAGCTGCGGCAGCCAACTGACGTACGCGACATCGAAGAAGACGGTCAGCACGCCGTGCACGAGGGCCACCGCGTAGAGCCACCAGACGGTCAGCACGCCCACCCACCACGCCACCGGGATCGTCAACAGGGCCAGCGCCCTGGCCAGATCGGTGCCGATCACCACCGGTCGTTTCCGCACCCGGTCCACCCACGCCCCCGCCGGCAGCCCCACCAGGAGCGAGCCCAGCGTGGTCATGGCGGTCAGCAGCCCGACCTGGAACTCGTCCGCCCGCAACGCCACGATCGCGACCAGCGGCAGCGCCAGAAAGAGGACGCGATCGCCGAGCTGCCCCAGCGCGGTGGCGGCGAACAGACGCCGGAAATCCGGCTCGCGGAGCAGCCCGGAGGTGGCCGCCGTGAGCGATGCGGTCGGCGTACGACTCATCCGACGTCGGCCTTGAACTCGTACACGACTTCCCGGCATCCGTCCGGGACGACCATGTCCGCGGTCTCCACCGGGCGTCCGCCGGTGTCGTAGAGGGTCCGCTCGATCAGCAGCACCAGGTCCCCCGCTGCGATACCCAGCAGATGCGCCTGCGCCGGGGTCGCGCGAGCCGGACGCGGAAGTTCTGCGACGGTCTCGACCTGTACGCCGATCGAGCGCATCCGCGCCACCACGCCCCGGCCGGCCAGTGGACCTCGCTCGGGCAGCGTGACCGGCGTTCCGTCCGTGATGGCCAACGGCTCCCAGGATTGCGAAAGTTGCACGGGCCGGCCGTCGGCGAGGAACTCGTAGTGCGTGGTGACGCAGAGGTCGCCGGGAGCGATGGCCAGCCGCTCGGCGATCGGCTCGGGCGCGGGGACGCCCGTCTCGCTGTGCGCGTCCCAGGAGTCGGCCCTGCCACGCTCCTCCGGAACGGCCCACCCGCGGTACCGGGAGCGGATCATCCGGAGGCGTTCGCGCGGTGTGCGGACGTAGGTGCCGGAGCCCGCGCGGCCTTCGAGCAGGCCCTCGGCGATCAGCCGGTCGACGGCCCGCTGTGTGACGTTGCGTCCGACGCCGTACTCCTCGGCGAGCCGCGCCCGCGACGGAAGCCGTCCGCCGACGGCCCACTCCCCCGCGAGGATCCGCGCACGCAGCGCGTCGGCCACGGCGAGGTAGGGCGCTGGTCGGGGCATCTGCGACTCTCCGGGTGCCGGCTCTCCAGGACGTCGGAAAGCTACTGCACCGCGCGAAAGCTACTGGAGCAGGAGCATCCCCGGTCACCGGCCCTCAGACCCGCTCCGCCAGGAACTCCTCCCACGTCCGCTTGCCCTTCTCCGCCCCTTCCAGCGTGAGGTTCGCCCCCGCCCGATAGGCCTTCCCGGCCTTCCCCGGAATCCGGACCGCAGCCTCAACCGACGCCGTGCGCCCCGGCGTTCGAGGTAGGGCCGGGCCAGCTCGGCGATGTCGTAGGCCTGCGGGCCCGCCATGTCCGGGACCCGGCCCGCGGGCTCCCCCAGCGTCAACTCGACCAGCCTTGCCGCGACTTCCGCCGAGTCGACCGGCTGGAGGCGCAGGCCGCCCGGTACCGGCAGGACCGGGAGCTTTGTCATCTTCTCGATCATCGTCAGGGTCAGGTCGTGGAACTGGGCCGCCCGCAGGGTCGTCCAGGGGATGCCCGAGTCGGCGATCGCCCGCTCCGAGTCCAGCTTGGTGCGCAGCCAGGCCAGCGGGACGCGGTCCGCGCCGATGACCGAGATGTAGACGACGTGGCGGACTCCGGCCGCCCGGGCCGCCCGTACCAGCGTGCGGGTCGCCTCGTCGTCGCCCTTGGGGCCGCCGGCGAGATGGAGGACCGTGTCGACACCGGCCAGTGCCGCGTCGACGCCCTCGCCCGTCATCAGGTCGCCGGTGACGTACTCGACCCCGTCCCCGCCCCGGCGCTCACGGCGGCTGAGGACCCGCACCGTGCGGCCCGCCGCCCGCAGCAGCGGGACGGCGTGGCCGCCCAGGGTGCCCGTGCCACCGGTGACGAGGATGGTTTCCGCCTGCTTCATGACCGCTTCCGTTTCGTCGAGCGAACTGCCTTCGGCGGTATGACGCGGCGGGCCGGAGCGATGTGACAGGCGGAAGATGTTTTTTTCGTCGGCGAGTAACTCAGACCGTGCGGTGACTCAGATCGTGCGGTGACTCAGATCGTCGCCGTGTCGATCACGAACCGGTACCGGACGTCGCTCGCCAGCACCCGCTCGTACGCCTCGTTGATCTCCGAGGCGCTGATCAGCTCGATCTCCGCACCGAACCCGTGCTCCGCGCAGAAGTCCAGCATCTCCTGGGTCTCCTGGATGCCGCCGATACCGGAACCGGCGAGGGTCTTGCGGCCGCCGATCACCGAGAAGAGGTTGAGCTTGACCGGCTCCTCGGGGGCGCCGACGTTCACGAAGGCGCCGTCCGTCTTCAGCAGGGACAGGTAGGCGTCGAGGTTCAGCGGGGCCGAGACCGTCGACAGGATCAGGTCGAAGGTGCCGGCCAGTTCCTTGAAGGTCGCCTCGTCGCTGGTGGCGTAGTAGTGGTCGGCGCCCAGCTTCAGACCGTCGTCCTTCTTGCGCAGGGACTGGGAGAGGACGGTCACCTCGGCGCCCAGCGCGTGCGCGATCTTCACGCCCATGTGGCCGAGGCCGCCCATGCCGAGGATTGCGACCTTCTTGCCGGGGCCGGCGTTCCAGTGCTTGAGCGGGGAGTACGTGGTGATGCCCGCGCAGAGCAGGGGCGCGGCCTCGTCGAGGGAGAGGCCGTCGGGGATGCGGACGACGTACTTCTCGTCCACGACGATCTTCTCCGAGTAGCCGCCGTACGTGGGCTCGCCGTCCTTGCCGACGGCGTTGTACGTGCCGACCATGCCGCCGCCGGTGCAGTACTGCTCCAGGCCGGCCTTGCAGTTGTCGCACTCCCGGCAGGAGTCGACCATGCAGCCGACGCCCACCCGGTCGCCGACGGCGTACTTGGTGACGCCGGGGCCGACCTCGGAGACGACGCCCGCGATCTCGTGGCCGGGGACCATCGGGAAGATCGCCTCGCCCCAGCCCTCACGGGCCTGGTGGATGTCGGAGTGGCAGATGCCGGCGAACTTGATGTCGATCAGGACGTCGAACTCGCCGACCGGGCGTCGCTCGATGGTGGTCCGCTCCAGCGGAGCCTTCGCGGCGGGGGCGGCGTACGCGGCAACGGTGGTCATGCGGGGTTCTCCTAGCGAGAGAGGGTCGTGCCCGGCTGCCTTCCGGCCGGGCACGATGTCCAGCGTGCCCGAGCGATCGCTGTTCACCCAGGTCACAGCTCTGCGTACGTTCGCTGGTCCTACTACTGGCGGGGACAGGATGGTGGACCTACGACCGTGAATACTTGACGTATGGACGAGAGAGCCGAGAGGGCAGGGGAGCAGGGCGGAGCCGGTGGCACGCTGGACCGGCGGGCCGAGCTCAGCGAGTTCCTGCGCACCCGGCGGGCCCGGCTGAAGCCGGAGGACGTGGGGCTGCCGGACTTCGGGCGGCACCGGCGGGTGCCGGGGCTGCGGCGCGAGGAGCTGGCACAGCTGGCGGGCGTCTCGGTGGCGTACTACACGCGCCTGGAGCAGGGCAACGGGCGGAACGTGTCGGCGGAGGTCCTCGACGCCATCGCCCGCGCGCTGCGGCTGAGCGACGCCGAGCACGCGCACCTGACCCATCTCGCGAAGCCGAAGCAGCACAAGAAGAAGCAGACGGCGCGCACGGAGCAGGTGCGCGGGGCGCTGGGGCAGCTGCTGGACGCCATGGAGGGCGTCCCGGCGTACATCACCGGCCGGCGTTCCGACATCCTCGTCTGGAACCGGATGGCCGCGGCCGTCTTCGGCGACTGGTCGGAGCTGCCGGCGCAGGAGCGGAACTGGGCGCGGCTGGTGTTCCTGCGGCCCGAGTACCGCGACCTGTTCATGGAGTGGGACCAGAAGGCGTACGACATGGTCAGCTTCCTGCGCATGGACGCGGGCTGCCACCCCGACGACCCGCGCCTCGCCGCCCTCGTCGGTGAGCTCTCCGTCAAGAGCGATGACTTCAGGCGGCTGTGGGCCACCCACGACGTCAAGGAGAAGAGTTACGGCGTCAAGCACCTGATGCACCCGCTCGTCGGCGAACTCACCCTGAACTTCGAGTCGTTCCACCTGGCGGACGGCACGGACCAGGCCCTGATCACCTACTCCGCCGAGCCGGGCTCCCCGTCCGCCGACGCCCTGCGCCTGCTGGCGAGCTGGGGTACGGACGCGACCCGGGCGGGCCAGGCACTCGGCCGGGCACGCGAC
>MWJO01000076.1 GCA_002027195.1 Streptomyces sp. GKU 895
AACGGGCCGTGGGTCCAGATCGACGGCACCGCCCGAGGTCATCGACCGGCACCATCCCGCCCGCCGCAGCCCGCCCCGGCGCCGCGCCGAGCCCAGGCGGCCCGCCCCGCCGCGGCCGCTGTGGCGCCGGGTCGCCGGACGCGTCAAGCGGGCCCTGACGAACCGGCCGAAGAAGAGCTGAGGGCGTTGTGACGCGACGTCCGCAGAAGAAGAGCCCGATGATGATGCCTGTGATGACGACCTCCGCGGCGGGAGAGCCGACCGCGGCAGAACAGCCGAGGACCCCGTGATGCGACCTCTTTCGATTTCCGGTTCCTGGGTGCACGAGCCGAAGGTCTTCCCCGACGGCCGGGGCAGCTTCCACGAGTGGTTCAAGGCCCCCCTCTTCACCGAGGCGGCCGGCCACCCGCTGACCCTCGCCCAGGCCAACATGTCCGTCTCCAGCCGGGGCACCCTGCGCGGCATCCACTTCGCGGACGTGCCGCCCGGCCAGGCCAAGTACGTCAAGTGCGTGCGCGGTGCGGTCCTCGACGTGATCGTGGACATCCGGGTCGGCTCGCCCACCTTCGGCCAGTGGGAGATCGTCCGCCTCGACGACCAGGACCACCACGCCGTCTACCTCTCCGAGGGCCTCGGCCACGGCTTCATGGCGCTGACCGACGACGCGACCGTGGTCTACCTGTGCTCCGAGGGCTACGCCCCGGAGCGGGAGCACGGCATCCACCCGCTCGACCCGGCCCTCGGCATCGAGTGGCCCGCCGACCTCGCTCCGCTGCTGTCCGCCAAGGACGAGCAGGCGCCGAGCCTGGCCGAGGCCCGTGAGCAGGGGCTGCTGCCCTCCTACGAGGAGTGCGTGGCGTACCGGGCCGGTCTCGGCGGGTGACGGGGACGGGGCCGGTTTGACCCGTTCGGCAGCGGCCCCGTAACCTTGACCGTCGGCGTGTCCTTGGATATGGGCGCGCCACATCCCCGTAAACCTCATCCTCTCGGGCCTTGCGGCCGGGAGAGGCCGCTCGTTCTGCCGGGCGGCTGGACTGCGGGGGTGCCGTTCCCGAGCGAGAGAGTGAGATCCGCGTGTACGCCATCGTGCGCAGCGGTGGTCGCCAGCACAAGGTTGCTGTCGGCGACATCGTTGAGGTTGACAAGATTTCCACCGCCCAGGTTGGCGACACGGTCGAGCTCTCGACCCTGCTCGTTGTCGACGGCGACGCTGTGACCAGCGACCCGTGGGTGCTGGCCGGCATCAAGGTCCAGGCCGAGGTCGTGGACCACCACAAGGGCCAGAAGATCGACATTCTGCGCTACAAGAACAAGACCGGTTACCGCCGTCGCCAGGGCCACCGCCAGCAGTACACGGCGATCAAGGTCACTGAGATCCCCACGGCTGCGAAGTAAGGGACTGAGGAGAAATGGCACACAAGAAGGGCGCATCGTCCACCCGGAACGGTCGCGACTCCAACGCCCAGCGGCTCGGCGTGAAGCGCTTCGGCGGTCAGGTCGTTTCCGCTGGTGAGATCCTCGTCCGCCAGCGTGGCACGCACTTCCACCCCGGCGCGGGCGTCGGCCGTGGCGGCGACGACACGCTGTTCGCGCTGAACGCCGGTGCGGTGCAGTTCGGTACGCACCGTGGCCGCAAGGTCGTGAACATCGTTCCGGTCGCCTGAACCAGGCACTGATCGGAAGCTTTCGCGAGGCGGACCTCACTTCCCTTCCGGGAAGGCGGGTCCGCCTTTCGCGTGTTACGCAAGTAAGTATTCGTACGTTTCTGGAGGCACCGAACCATGACCACCTTCGTGGACCGCGTCGAACTGCACGTCGCCGCGGGTAACGGAGGTCACGGCTGTGCCTCCGTCCACCGGGAGAAGTTCAAGCCGCTCGGCGGCCCGGACGGCGGCAACGGCGGGCGGGGCGGCGACGTCATCCTGACCGTCGACCAGTCGGTGACGACACTCCTGGAGTACCACCACTCCCCGCACCGCAAGGCCACCAACGGCAAGCCCGGTGAGGGCGGCAACCGCTCCGGCAAGGACGGCCAGGACCTCGTCCTGTTCGTGCCGGACGGCACCGTCGTCCTCGACAAGGCGGGCAACGTCCTCGCCGACCTCGTCGGCCACGGCACCTCGTACGTCGCCGCCCAGGGCGGCCGCGGCGCCTCGGCAACGCGGCGCTGGCCTCGGCCCGCCGCAAGGCGCCCGGCTTCGCGCTGCTCGGTGAGCCGGGGGACCTGCAGGACGTCGTCCTGGAGCTGAAGACCGTCGCCGACGTGGCGCTGGTCGGCTACCCGAGCGCGGGCAAGTCCTCGCTGATCTCGGTGCTGAGCGCGGCCAAGCCGAAGATCGCCGACTACCCCTTCACCACGCTGGTCCCGAACCTGGGTGTGGTGACCGCCGGCTCGACCGTCTACACCATCGCCGACGTGCCCGGACTGATCCCGGGCGCCAGCCAGGGCAAGGGCCTGGGCCTGGAGTTCCTGCGGCACGTGGAGCGGTGCAGCGTGCTGGTGCACGTGCTGGACACGGCGACCCTGGAGTCCGACCGCGACCCCGTCTCCGACCTCGACGTCATCGAGGAGGAGTTGCGGCAGTACGGCGCCGGCCTCGACAAGCGGCCCCGCATGGTCGTCCTCAACAAGATCGACGTCCCCGACGGCAAGGACCTCGCCGACATGGTCCGCCCGGACCTGGAGGCCCGCGGCTACCGCGTCTTCGAGGTGTCGGCCGTGGCCCACATGGGGCTCAAGGAGCTGTCGTTCGCGCTGGCCGACGTGGTCGCCAAGGCGCGGGCCGCGAAGCCGAAGGAAGAGGCGACGCGGATCGTCATCCGGCCGAAGGCCGTCGACGACGCGGGCTTCACCGTCACCCGCGAGGAGGACGGGCTGTACCGGGTGCGCGGCGAGAAGCCCGAACGCTGGGTGCGGCAGACCGACTTCAACAACGACGAGGCCGTCGGCTACCTCGCCGACCGGCTCAACCGCCTCGGTGTCGAGGAGGAGTTGATGAAGGCGGGCGCCCGCTCCGGCGACGGCGTCGCCATCGGACCCGAGGACAACGCCGTCGTCTTCGACTGGGAGCCGACCGTCATGGCCGGTGCCGAGATGCTCGGCCGCCGTGGCGAGGACCACCGCCTGGAGGCCCCGCGTCCGGCCGCTCAGCGCCGCCGCGACAGGCAGGCCGAGCGGGACGAGTCGGAGCGGGAGTACGACGACTTCGACCCGTTCGAGAAGTAGCCGTTCGAGAAGTAGCCGTTCGAGAAGTAGCCGTTCGGGGGAGGGTTAACGGCGGGAAAAGCCGTGGCCCACGGCAGGGCAACCAACCGCGGTCCCGGTGTGTCGTACAGGGCAGCACGGAAGAGGATCTTGGGATCTCCCCAGGTGATCCTCTCCGTGGCCAACTGCCCTTGCGGCCATCGGAGTTCCCATGTCCCTGCCCAGTCACCGAACGCAGCGCGCGCTCGTCGTCGCGATCACCCTGATCGCCGCCACGTGCGGCGCGCTCCCCGTCACCCAGGCCGCCCCGCCGGCAGCGGGCGCACGGCAGGACTTCAACGGCGACGGCTACGAGGACCTGGCCGTCGCCGCGCCCTACGCGACGGTCGGCGGCAAGGCCAAGGCGGGATACGTCGCCGTGCTGTCCGGCTCGGCGAGCGGTCTGCGGACCTCTTCCAAGAAGGTCTACAGCCAGGCCTCCGCGGGCATCCCCGGCACCCCCGAGGCCGGTGACCTCTTCGGCTCCCGGCTGGCCGCGGCCGACCTCGACGGCGACGGGTACACCGACCTGCTCGTCGAGTCCCTCGGCGAGCAGTGGCAGCAGGACGGCGTCGAACACTCCGGCACCCGGACCGTGCTCTGGGGCGGCCCCGCCGGTCTCACCTCCGGCACGGTGCTGCCCGCCGAGGGCACCGGCCGCCTCCAGGCCCCGCTGACCGTCGCCGGTGACTTCGACGGCGACGGCCACCAGGACCTCGCCCGCGACGGCCGTGTCCTCCTCGGCCCCCTCGGCCGCGACGGACGCCCCGCCGCCACCCAGGAGAACGCCCCTTCACCGACGCCGACCTGCTGATCGTCGCCGTCGCCACCGGGGACACCGACGGCGACGGGACCGACGACCTCGCGATCATCGCCCGGGAACACGACTGGGACAGCGAGACCGACTACGGCAACTACGTCTACTACGCGCACGGCAGCCGCGAAGGCCTGCGCCCGGGCGCCCAGTTGACGGCCCTCGCCCTGCGCAGGCAGGACGCCATCGCCCTCGGCGACCTCGACGGCGACGGCCGCGCCGACCTGGTCCTGGGCGAGAACAACCTCCGCGTCGTCCGCGCGGGCCGGCAGGGCCTGCCCGACACCGCACCCCGGGTCATCACCCAGGACACCCCGGGGGTGCCCGGCGCCCAGGAGACCGGGGACGACTTCGGCTGGACGGTGTCCATCGGGGACACCGACGGCGACGGGTACGGCGACATCCTCGCCGGCATCCCGGAGGAGGACTTCGGCGGACTGAAGAACGCCGGGACCTTCGCCGTCGTACCCGGCGGGCCGCGCGGGGCGACCGGGGCGGGCGCCAAGGTCCTCAGCCAGAACACCCCGGGCGTGCCCGGCACCGCCGAGAACGGTGACCGCTTCGGCCTGAACGCCACCCTGGTCGACGGCAACGGTGACGGAAAGGCCGAGCCGGTCGTGGCGTCCGTCGCCGAGAACTCCTTCGCCGGCGGCGTCTGGGTCTTCCCCGGCGGCGCCACGGCCAAGGGCTCCTTCACCTTCGGCGCCCGCACCCTCGGCACGGTCGCGAGCGGCGCCCGGCTGGGTGACCAGTTCCCCCGCTGACGGTCGCCGCCGACCGTCTTTCCCATCGATCAACCGGAGCACCATGAGCAAGCGCAGGCTCGCCCTCGCGGTGGCCGTTGCGGTCACCGCTGCCCTCACCGTCCCCGTGGCCGCGCAGGCCGCCGAGGCCGGGCCGGCCGCGAGCAGGCCGCACGACGACTTCAACGGCGACGGGTACGCCGACCTCGCGGTAGCCGCGCCCGCGGCGACCGTGGGCGGCAAGGCCAGGGCCGGGTACGTCGCGGTGCTGTACGGGTCGGAGAACGGACTGACCACCACCGGCCGGAAGGTGTTCACGCAGAACAGCGCGGGGGTGCCGGGCACCGCCGAGGCGGGGGACGGCTTCGGCTCCGCGCTCGGCACCGCCGACCTGGACCGCGACGGCTACGCGGACCTCGTGGTCGGCGTGGGCGGTGAGGACACCTCGGCCGGTGTCGACGCCGGGCTCGTCGAGGTGGTGTGGGGCGGTGCGCACGGGCTCGCGGGCGGTGCGTCCGTGGCGAGCGGGAAGGCGTACGACCGGCTCGGCGCCACGGGCCGGCTGACCGTGGGGGACATCGGCGACGACGGCTCCCCGGACGTGGTGACCGTGGCGAACCAGCACGATCTGCGGGTCCTCCAGGGCCCGTTCACCCACGGCGGTGCGTACGGCGGCGAGGTGCTGGTGCCGGACCGGTTCGACAGCCGCGTCCTGGACCTGGCCACCGGTGACGTCAACGGCGACGGCCGCACCGACGTCGTCGGCGCCGAGAACGACGGCGACGAGTACGACGCCCGCCGGGTCGTGTACTGGTCGGGCGACGGGGCGGGGCTCAGCCCGTACACGGTGGTCCGCGACGTCGACGGCACCCGCCTCCAGGGCGGCGAGAGCCTCGACGTCGGGGACGTGAACCGGGACGGCTGCGACGACATCGTGGTGGGCCGGGCGATCGACGGCTACGACAGCGACCTCGACACCCCGCTCGCCAAGGGCGGCCGGGTCGCCTGGGTCCCGGGCACGGCCGACGGGCCGGACGGGGCGCACGCGCAGTTCGTCAACCAGGACAGCCCCTCCGTGCCCGGCACCGCCGAGAAGGGCGACCGGTTCGGCACCGACGTGCAGCTCGGGGACGTCGACGGGGACGGCTGGCTGGACGTCCTCACCGGGGTGCCGGCGAGGACATCGGGTCCGTCGCCGACGCCGGTGCCGTGGTGGTGCTGAGCGGCCGGGCCGACGGGCTGACCGGCGTCGGTTCCCACCAGGTGGTCACGCAGGAGACCGGCAACGTGCCGGGCACCGCCGAGAAGGGCGACGCGTTCGGCACGGCCGTCCACCTCGGGGACGCCAACGGCGACGGGCTGGCCGACGCGGCCGTCGGGGCGCCGGGGGAGAACGCGGACACCGGGTTCGTGTGGACCTTCCGCTCCCGGGCGTCGTACGTCGTCGAGCCCGGCGGGGTGCCGCTGCCGGCGACGATCGTGGCGCCGAACGGCACGACGGCCTTCGGCAACACGCTGCTGGGGACGACGGCGACGGGGGCGCGGCTGGGCAGCGGGTTCGCCTACTGAGCTGGACGAGCCCAGCTGTCCGATCATCTCTCAGATCCGTTGCGGCCACGCGGAGTTCGTGTGCCGCAGCGGATCTCCTGTTGTCTGCCCAGTTGTCATGTGTGTGCATCCCGGCGTTCAGCGGGCGGACCGCCCCGGAGCATGAGCTTCCTGTGTCCATGAGGCCAGTGAGGCAAGGGAGTTCGCTGATGACCGGAGCACTTTCGCCCGACCGCCGCCGCTTTCTGACCGCCGGGGCCGCCGTGCTCGGCGCCGCCGCCTCCGCCCAGCTGTGGCTGCCGACCGCCGCCCGGGCAGCCGAAACCCCCCTGCCCGACGGGGTGTTCAGCCTCGGCGTGACCTCCGGTGACCCGCTGCCCGACGGCATCGTGCTGTGGACGCGGCTCGCCCCGGACCCGCTGAACGGGGGCGGCATGCCCGACCGCGCGGTCCCCGTGGAGTGGGAGCTCGCCGAGGACGACCGCTTCAGAAAGCCCGTCCGCCGCGGCGTCACCCAGGCCCGGCCCGAGTACGGGCACAGCGTTCACGTGGATGTACGGGGCCTGCGCCCGGGACGTGAGTACTGGTACCGCTTCCGCACCAGCGGCCAGCTCTCCCCGGCCGGCCGTACCCGCACCGCCCCGCACCCGCACAGCAAGGGCGGCAGCCTGCGCGTCGCGCTCGCGTCCTGCCAGAACTACCAGCACGGTTACTTCACCCCGTACGCCGACATGCTCGCCCAGGACCCCGACTTCGTGCTCTTCGTCGGCGACTACATCTACGAGTCGACGCCGTCCTCGACGGGCGTACGCCGTCACGAGGGCACCGGTGAGCCGTACAGCCTGGTCCAGTACCGCAACCGCTACGCCCAGTACCGCAGCGACCCCGACCTCGCCGCGATGCACGCGAACGCTCCCTGGGTCGTCACCTTCGACGACCACGAGGTCGACAACGACTTCGCCGGCGAGATCCCGCAGGACCCCGACAAGCAGACCCACGACGCCTTCGTGGCCCGCCTGACCGCGGCCTACCAGGCGTACTACGAGCACATGCCGGTCCGCGCGACCTCGGTGCCGAACGGTCCGCACATCCAGATGTACCGGCGCCTGGAGTTCGGCCGCCTGGCCCGCCTCAACGTGCTGGACACCCGGCAGTTCCGCAGCGACCAGGTGACGAGCCAGGAGGCCGCGAAGGACCCGTCGCTCACCATGCTCGGCGCCGGGCAGAAGGAGTGGCTGCTCGACGGGCTGCGCGACTCGCCCGCCCGCTGGAACCTCATCGCCTCGCAGATCATGATGGCCGAGACGGACATCCTGCCGGGCGAGGGCAAGCAGTGGTACTACGACGCCTGGGACGGCTACCAGGCCGAACGCAACCGGTTCCTCGCCGAGTTCGAGGACGTCCGCAACCCGGTCGTGCTCAGCGGCGACCGCCATCTGACGATGATCAGCGACCTCAAGAAGGACTTCGCCGACCCGGACTCGGACGTCGTCGGCGCCGAGTTCGTCGGCACCTCCGTCTCCAGCAACGGCGACCAGGACCAGGCCGCCTTCCACGCCCAGTGGGACCCGCTGAGGGCGGACAACCCGCACTGGAAGCTGATCGACGCCCACCGCGGCTACCACCTGTTCGACATCGACAGGCACGGCATCGACGCCCAGGTGAGGGTCGTCGACACGGTCCGGCAGCCGACCGCGACGGCGAGCACGCTGGCCGCGCTGCGGGTGGAGGCGGGCCGGCCGGGCGTCGAGCTCGCCTGACCGGCGGTGAATCCTGTGTGACGGGAGCCTGGGACTCATCTGTGTCCCAGGTCTCTCTCAGCGCAGCCTCAGGAACCCCTCTTACCGTCCCTTGACCATGGAGACGGACTGTACGAGAAGATCCGAGGGCGGCGTCCCGGCACTGGCCCCCGGCACCCGGCTGCTGCACATCGGCCCCCACAAGACCGGCACCACGTCGATCCAGGGTGCGCTGTTCGCCGCCAAGGACCGCCTCGGCGAGCACGGCGTCCTGTGGCCGGCCGCCACCCGGCACCCGATGGAGGCCGTCCTCGCGGCCTGCGCCCGGCCCGGGATGATGGGCGACGCCGGGCCCAGCGAGCAGCAGTGGCTGCACCTGGTGGACCGGGTGAACGGCGCCGGGCGGGCCGTCACCTCGGTCATCAGCAGCGAGTTCTTCGCCGATGCCGCCGACGACGCGACCATCGGGCGGATCGTGGCGCAGCTCGGCGGCGACCGCGTGCACGTCCTGGTCACCCTGCGCCCGCTGGCACGGATCATGCCCTCGCAGTGGCAGCAGTACGTGCAGAACGGGCTGCGCATGGGCTACGAGGAGTGGCTGGAGCACATGCTCCGCAAGGCCCCGTACGACAAGCCCAACCCCAGCTTCTGGCGGCGGCACCGGCATGACCGGCTGGTCGAGCGCTGGGTCCGGGCGGTCGGCGCCGAGCGGGTCACCGTCGTCGTGGTCGACGACCGCGACCGTGACGGGCTGATGCGCACCTTCGAGCAGCTCCTCGGCCTTCCGCGGGGCCTGCTCCAGGAGGTCCCCGACACCGCGAACCGCTCTCTCACTCTCGCCGAGACCGAAATGCTGCGGAATCTTAATAAGGAATTCCGCGGCAATGGACTCCCCGACGAGCTGTATTCCAAGCTGGTGCGGCACGGCGCGGTGATGCATATGAAGAACGCGTGCAGTCCGACCCCGCAGGACGTGAAGATCCGCACCCCGCAGTGGGCCGTCGAGGCCGCCGCGGAGATCGGCGCCGGGATGGCGCGGCGGATCGGCGCGACGGGCGTGCGCGTCCTCGGTGACCCGGCGCTGCTCTCCGCCGTGCCGAAGCCCGGCACCGGCACCCTCGCGGAACCGCGGATCGCTCCCGAAGTGGCCGCTCAGGCCCTGTACGGAGCCTTGGCCGCGGCTGCCGCGGCGCCGATCCGGAACACCACCCCGGCCAAGTCCCGGACCGTGCACCAGACCTCGTCGAAGGAACTCGTGAAGGTGCTGGGACACCGGTGTCTGAAGCGGCTGCGACGCCGCTGAGCGGTACCGTCGTGACACACAGCAATACGTAACTCCTGTGGAGTTACTCACAGCAATTCCAGGGTGCTCACCACAACGGTCTCCTCAATCACCAGGAGTGCAAGGTGAATGACAGGTGGCGCGCACATATGCGGCGGACGGCGCTCACCTTGCACTGCGGTAACCCCAAGTGGGACCATTTCCACGTTCCCTGTCGCCCCGAGGTAGGTCACCTGTGTCCCAGCACATCGCCAAGCCCCGTACCACCGCAGTGATCCTGGCCGGCGGTACCGGTCAGCGCGTGGGTCTCTCGATCCCCAAGCAGCTGCTGAAGATCGCCGGCAAGGCAGTCATCGAGCACACCCTGACCACCTTCGAGAACGCCGACTCGATCGACGACATCATCGTCCTGATGGCGCCGGGCTACGTGCCGGACATAGAGAAGATCGTGGCCAAGGCCGGGTTCACGAAGGTCAAGAAGATCATCGAGGGCGGTTCCACGCGGAACGAGACCACCGAGCGCGCCATCGAGGCGCTCGGCGAGGGCCTGGCCCCCGGCGAGGACCTCAACGTCCTGTTCCACGACGCCGTTCGCCCCCTGCTCTCGCAGCGCGTCATCGACGACTGCGTGGTCGCCCTGCAGCGCTACCAGGCCGTCGACGTCGCCATCCCGTCCGCGGACACCATCATCGTGACCCGCACCCACGGCGAGGACGGCGAGTTCATCACCGAGATCCCGGACCGCTCCCGGCTGCGCCGCGGCCAGACGCCGCAGGCCTTCAAGCTGTCCACGATCAAGCGGGCCTACGAGGTCGCCGCCGGCGACCCCAACTTCCAGGCCACGGACGACTGCTCGGTCGTGCTCAAGTACCTGCCGGATGTGCCGATCCACGTCGTCGCGGGCGACGAGTACAACATGAAGGTCACCCAGCCCGTCGACGTCTTCATCGCCGACAAGCTGTTCCAGCTGGCCTCCACCGCCGCCCCCGAGCAGGTCTCCGAGGAGGCCTACCGCGAGCTGCTGACCGGCAAGACCATGGTCGTCTTCGGCGGTTCGTACGGCATCGGCAAGGACATCGCCGAACTCGCCGAGTCCTACGGTGCGAAGGTCTACGCGCTGGGCCGCTCCACCACCGGCACGCACGTCGAGAACCCCGAGGAGGTCGACGACGCGCTGTCCAAGGCGTACGCCGAGACCGGGCGCATCGACTACGTCGTCAACACCGCCGGCGTGCTGCGCATCGGCAAGCTGGCCGAGACCGACAACGCGACCATCGAGGAAGCGCTCAAGGTCAACTACCTGGCCCCGGTGCAGATCGCCCGTTCGTCGTACAAGTACCTGTCCGAGACCAAGGGCCAGCTGCTCCTCTACACCTCCAGCAGCTACACCCGCGGTCGCGCCGAGTACAGCCTCTACTCCTCCACCAAGGCCGCGATGGTGAACCTCACCCAGGCCCTGTCCGACGAGTGGGCCGGCGACGGCATCCGCGTGAACTGCGTGAACCCGGAGCGCACCGCAACTCCGATGCGCACCAAGGCCTTCGGTCAGGAGCCGGCCGGTTCGCTGCTGTCCTCCGAGGTCGTGGCCCGTACGTCGCTGGACGTGCTGCTGTCCGAGTTGACCGGACATGTCATCGACGTCCGCCAGCAGGACCCGACGGCCGCCGCGGGCAAGGCCTCCGGGTTCGAGCAGGCGCTGGCCTCCGTTCTGGACCGTCAGGACGGCGTGGCATAATCAACTGCAATTAGACATCTGTTATTCAGGCCTCTGTGTCTGCCCGTTATCGGAGCATTCGCAGGGGCCTGAATCAGTACCTCTCGCGAATTCCTCACATTTTCGCCGCACCACAGAACAAAACCGGCACTCCCCCTCCAAGAGCAGGTTCCTCCGTGATAACCAGAGCCATTCGCGTCGCCCGGGTGGGCAGTGCGGCCGAGCTGGCCGCGGCGGCCCTCATGATCCTGGGCTTCCCTGTGCTCATGCTGGCCGCGCTCGTCCCGAGCGTTCCCGCCTTCGCGGCCGCGGCCGCAGTGACGTACCTGGCGGACCACTATCTGCATCGCAAGAGCAGCTATCTGATCAACCGCCTCAGCAAGGTGCGCGCGGGTCTGTCGATCCGCTTCCTGATCCGCCAGCTGCTGCTGATCCTGCTGCTGGCTCGGCTGGATCTCGCGGACGGCATCGTCTTCTACGGGGCGGTCGCCTGCTTCATCGCCTTCTACGGCCTCCAGGCCCCGCACGGCGCGCTGGTCACCCTGATCCGCAACCGCCGCCGGATGCCGGTCGCCACCCGCAACGTCGACCTGGCCGCCCGGATCCGCATCCCGGACGCTCCGCCGCGCGGCCTGCTCAACCGCTCCGCCGAGAAGATGCTGCACCTGGACCTGTTCGCCGTCGTCGGTGTGCTGGTCTCGGCGTTCATGGACGACACCCTCGCCGCGTTCATCGGCATCGGCGCGACGATAGTGCTGGGCACCGGGTACGTCCTCGCGCTCATGCCGTACGTCCGCGGCAGCAAGATCCCGCCGAACGCGGAGAAGGTCCTGGCCGCGGTCGACGACTGGCTGGCCGGCTACCGCCCCGAGACGGTGCTCTACTTCTCCGGCTCCAAGGACTCCGCCTACCAGGTCAACATGTGGCTGGAGACCATGGAGCAGCTGGACTCCAAGCCGCTGATCATCCTGCGCGAGCGGGCGATACTGAACAACCTGGCGCCGACCACGGTCCCCGTCATCTGCGTGCCCGGAGGGGTGCACCTGATGAACATGGACCTGTCGACCGTGCGCGTCGCGCTCTACGCGGCCAACGTCGGCAAGAACATCCACCTGCTGCGCGTGCCGACCATGAAGCACGTCTTCATCGGCCACGGCGACAGCGACAAGCTCGCCAGCGTCAACCCGTTCAGCAAGGTGTACGACGAGGTGTGGACCGCCGGCCGCGCGGGCCGCGACCGCTACGCCATCGCCGACGTCGGTGTCCGCGACGACGACATCGTGGAGGTCGGCCGCCCGCAGCTGGCGCCCATCCAGACCTGGCAGGGCGTGCCCGACGGCCGTATCCCCACCGTGCTGTACGCGCCCACCTGGGAGGGCTGGGACGGCAACCCCGGCAACACCTCCCTGGTGCTCGCCGGCGAGAACATCGTCAAGAAGCTGATCAAGGCCGACCCGCCGGTCCGCATCCTCTACAAGCCGCACCCGTTCACGGGCACGGTCAGCAAGGAGGCGGGCGCCGCCCACGCGCGCATCACCGCGCTGGTGGAGAAGGCCGCCGCCGAGCGCGCCATGGACCCCCGCTTCACCGGGGACGCCGCCGCCCAGGCGCAGGCCAAGGCCGAGCTGGCCCGCATCGAGGCGCGGATCGCCCAGCTGGCCGGCAACGGCGGTGAGAAGGGCGACGAGGCCGAGGCCACCCGTGACGGCCTGGTCGACGTGGCCAAGCACGAGGAGATCGCCCGGCTCCGCGCCGAGTGGAACGACGCCTACTGGCGTTCCTTCGGCACCCACGAGCACCGCGTCATCACCGGCGCCGAGCCGCGGCTGTACGACTGCTTCAACGTCTCCGACGCGATGGTCTCCGACATCTCCTCCGTGGTGTCCGACTTCATCGCGAGCGGCAAGCCGTACGCGGTGACGGACTCCGCTGAGCTGGGCGTGGAGGAGTTCAAGCGGCAGAACACGGCGGTGCGGGCGGCCACCATCCTGTCCAACAGCGCCGCCGAGCTGGGCGAGCTGCTGAGCGCGGTCCGCGACCCCGCGGGCGACCCGCTGGCCGAGGACCGCAAGGAGCTCAAGCAGTACCTGCTGGGCCCGGACGAGCCCACGTCCATCGAGCAGTTCAACACCGCCGTGGCGGACCTGGCCCGCAAGGCCGACACCCGCAACGTCGGCCAGGAGTCACGGGCGGCGGCCGGAGCCGCGGAGGCCGCGACCACGGCCTGATCCATCGCCTGACCCAGTGCTCTGGCCCATTCGGCCCAGGGGCCCGGTTTTCGAGGAGTGATTCTCGAAAACCGGGCCCTTTTGCGTATCTGACGGGGGAACGGTCGTTGTAATCCGTGACCTGCGCCACAAAGAACGCCCACAGAGACAACCGCTTGCCGCGTTCAGCCGTCTGACTGATTGTGAATATGAGGATACGGGGGAAATGTGACCCAGCCTGATGTGACCGTGGTCATCGGTGCCTACGAAGCGATGCCCTACCTCGTCGAGTGCCTCGCCTCCGTCGAGGCCCAGACCCTCGACCACGCCCGCATCGAGGTCATCGCGGTCGACGACGGTTCCACGGACGGCACGGGGGAGTGCCTGGAGGCGTTCGCCGCCCGCGTGGACATGCCGGTCACCGTCATCCGCCAGGACAACTCCGGCGGCCCCAGCGGCCCGCGCAACGTCGGCCTGGACAAGGCCGCCGGGCGGTACGTGTTCTTCCTCGACGCCGACGACCGGCTCGGCGCAGAAGCGCTGGAGCGGATGGTCGCGATGGCCGACCGCAACTCCACGGACGTGGTGCTCGGCCGCGTCGAGGGCATCAACCGCAAGCCCCCGCAGTCCATGTGGGGCAGGACGCTGGAGCGCACCGACGTCTGGTCCTCCAACATCAAGTTCACCCTCAGCGCGCAGAAACTCTTCCGCCGCGAGCTGCTTAACCGTCACAGCATGCGCTTCGACGAGTCGCTGTGGACCGGCGAGGACGCCCTGTTCACCATGGAGGCCTATCTACGGGCCGACGGCGTCTCCCTCATCGACGACTACACCTGCTACTACCTGGTGGGCCGCGACGACGGCAAGCACGTGACGAAGAGCGGGAGTTACACCCTGCGCTTCGACTCCGCACGCGCCCTGATGACCCTCATCGCCGACATGCTGCCGCCGGGCCCGCGCCGCGACATGCTCATGGTCCGCCCGTTCGTCGTCACCCTGCTCCCGCAGTTCGGCCCCAAGTACCTCAAGGACAGCGAGCAGGTACGACGGCACAAGTTCGAGCTGGCCAAGCCGCTGCTGGACGCCTACTGGACCGACGAGGTCGCCCATCGCCTGCGTGTCGAGGAGCGGCTGCGGATGCACGCGGTGGCCGAGCAGCGCCCCGAACTCCTGCTGGAACTCCTGGAGTTCCGGCGGGCCGGGAAGCAGCCCGAGGCGCTGCTGGAGAAGCGCGGCCGCCGGGTGTACTTCGCCTACCCGCACTTCCGGGACACCGCCGCCGGCATCCCGGAAGCCTTCTACCTGGCCGAGCCCCGCGAGGCCCGCGCCGTCCCGGGCTACCGGGAGGGCGGGCTCGACTCGTTCGTACGACGGGCGGTGCGCAAGGCCCGCCGGACGCTGCCCTCCCGGTCCCGGGACGTCAGGCCGGCTGCGGCGGCGTGACGTCGGCGGGGTCCTCCGCCGGCCGGGGCGCGGGGATCTCCGCGGCCAGCCGCTCGGCCATCCGCACGCGATGCTCCCGCGCCGCCGAACACAGCGCCTGCGCAGCCGCGTTGAAGCGCTCCTGCGAGGACGGCTCGTCCGGCCCCAGCAGATGCCGCTTCAACTCGGCCCGCGCCTCGGCCAGTTCGTCCTTCTCCGGGTGCCGTACGGCGTCCAGCAGCCCCGGCACCCCCGCCGCGTCCGGCGTCAGCACGGTCGCCGCCCGCACCGTCGGGAACGCCTCCCGGAAGGCGTCCTCGCCCAGCCCGCTGGTGTTGGCCACCGCATAGGGCTTGCCGCTCGCCAGGAAGTCGCTCACCACGCTCGACACATCGCTGACCAGCAGATCGGCCCGGTTGAAGCAGGCGTACAGCGCGGGCCGGACACCGGTGACGACCTGGTGCTCCCACTCCGGCAGCGAGGCCCAGTACGCCGCCTCCCAGGCCGCCGTGGCCCGCTCCACCGCCCTGGCCCGTCCCCGCGGCGGCGCGGACTGGAGCAGCATCCGCTCCACCGAGTCGGCGCTGGTGCGGAAGTCGGCGGTGGTGAGCCGGTCCAACTCCTCGGTGCACCGCGCCAGTTCACCCCCGGACGCGGGCCGCGGCCCCGAGCGCGCCCGGTTGGCGGCCCGGATCAGCTCCCGGATGCGCAGATCGGCCGCCCCCGCCCGGGGATCCACCGACCCGGTCAGCGGATGCGGCTTGTACAGCAGCCGTACGCCCGGATCGGCGAGCAGCGCCCGTACGAGGTTCTCGCCGGCCTCGATGACCGAGGTGTTGCCCGGATTGCCGTCCCAGCCCTCCCAGGTGGGCGCGTACAGGACGGTGGCGTACGTCCCCTTCGGCGGACCCGCGTACGGCCGTACGGCCTCCAGCTGCGGCCGTCCGATCTCCCGCACCTCGCGGTCGTCCACGCCGACCTCGGCCAGCGCGTAGCGCTCCCGCGCCGCCGGGCCGGCCACCCACACCTCGTCGTACGCCTTCGCGTACGGGTTGCACGAGGACAGCTTGTCGCTCTCGCCGTGGTTGACGAACGTGTGCTTGAGGGTGGGGATGCGCAGGACCTGGGAGGTCTTGCCGGAGTTCGACGGGTGGATGAGGACCTGGAGGGTGGAGTGCTCCAGGCGCATCAGGGTGGTGACCTTGGGCAGGCAGATGATCGGCACGTCGGTCGCGGCGATCTTCTGCACCATGAAGCGCTCGCGCAGCACGATGACCGGCCGCCCGTCGAGCTTGGCCAGCGGCTCCAGCCACATGTTCGCCTGGTAGGCCGAGGACGCGCCGCCGGAGAAGTACAGGCCGACGGTGGGCTTGTAGTCGGCCAGCCAGCGTCGAACCAGTCGAGGACCTGCTGCTCGCCCGCCGGGCGACGGCTCGGCAGCAGCCGCAGCAGCAGCTCGCCCAGACCGAGCAGCCCGAGGACGAGGGAGACGGCGAGCCCGCCGGCCGCGGCGGCCGGGTGGTCGGTCGCCGCCGTGGCCGCCAGGCCGAAGGTCGCGGGCAGCCCGAACACCAGCAGCCGGTGTCCGGGGCGGCGCAGCAGCAGCGCGGGCGGGGCGGTCGACAGCCGGAGCGCGGAGGCGTCGATGTTCCGGGTCACCACCGGCAGCGTGCGGGTGCGGCGGACCAGCACGGAGACCGCCTGGATGGCGCAGTGCAGGGCGTAGAAGAGCAGCAGGGCGGCGACGATCGGGCCGTACACGCCCTCCCGGTCCTGCTCCCCCACCCGCAGCAGGCCCGCCACCAGCAGCAGGTCCCGCAGGACGTGCCGGACGGTGATGTCCGCGTGCGACTTGGCGAACACCGTCGCCATGCCCCGCTGCCACCGGTGCAGCACCCCCTCCCCGGCGACCGAGGCGGCCGTCGCGGCGAGCAGCAGCGGTACGTCGGGGAGGAACGCGGCGACGGCCTGGGCGGCGAAGGCGGCGGCCAGCAGGAGCGTGACGAAGACGCGGGGAGCGGCGCGCCGCAACGGCAGGCGCCTGCGCCGCGGGCGGCTCTTCGGGCTGTCGGTGGCGGAACGCTTCAGCGGGCGTCTGCGGCGGAGCAGACGGGGTCGGCGGAGTCTCTTCGTGGGCACGGCGTCACTCCAAGGTCGTCAAGGACGTGCGCCCGGGTTAACGCCCGCCGACCACTGGACGACACGCGCGTGTCCGGGCGCCTTGGAGCGACCGTGGAGTGATAAGACGTCCGGTCCGCTCAGCGACCCGACTGCAGGGCCCGGCGGATCGGGGCGCCGACGACCCGGCGGGCGCGGCGGTAGACCGACGGCGCCGGGATGACCCCGCCCGCCCCTCCCGACCGGGAACCGGCCTTGGCGCGGGCCAGGTCCCGCTTCAACCGCTCGTTGTCCTGCGTCAGGTCGGCGATGGTGCGCTGCATGAACGCCATCCGCGTGGCGAGCGAGCCGAGGTCGGCCTCCAGCCAGGGGCGGACGCCCGCCGGGAAGGACAGCTTCCGCAGCCGCTCCTCGAAGGCGGCACCGCCGTCGCCGTGCGTGAAGGTGTTCTGCAGGCCGTTGCGGTCGAGGAAGCCCATGAACCGCTCGTAGCGCTCGTGGTGACCGCTCATCAGCTTGCCGAAGTCCGCCTCCGCGTACAGCCGCGCCGGGTCCAGGTCCGCGGGCACCTTGTCGATGCGCAGGTGCGGGATGTCGAAGTAGCGGCACAGCTCCAGCGTCCGGGAGTCGCCGGAGAGCACGGTCGCGGGCGTACCGGCGAGCAGCGCGGCGATGTTGCCGTGGATGCGGGAGCCGAAGGAGTAGTCGAAGCCGCGCAGGTCGTCGATCCAGGTGACCGGGTCGATGTAGACGCGGACCTTGTCCTCGGCGTACATCGGGTGGTCGGGGTGCGTCGGTATCGCCTTGACCTTGGCGTTCGGGTCCGACAGGTCCCGCCAGTGCAGCTGCCGCGCGTCGGACAGGTTCTGGCCGATGAAGCGCAGGTGCGGGTAGGCGGCGTGGGTGCGCTCGATGACCTTGCCGAGGCCCTGCTTCCGGACGGCGCTGTGCGAGCCGTTGATCGCGATCCGGGACTCGGCCGTCAGCTCCGGCGCCCGCTTGTGCACGGCGAGCTCCTTGCCGTACATGAACAGCGACGGGCAGCCGATCACCTCGACGTCCCGGAAGCCCATGTCCTTGAGGTACTGCTCGGTGAACTCGCCGCGCACGCCGATCGAGGCACTGTGGTCCAGCACCGCCGAGACGAAGTCGCGCACCGAGGGCTCGATGGGCTTGAGCCGCGAGGGGTCGTAGTTCAGCCCCGTCTGCGCGCCGACACCGGCCACCACGACGGGGATCTTCAGCCGCCTGATGAGCCGGGTCAGCCGCTTGAGCGCGACCTCGAACGACGGGCGGAAAGCGTTCGCCAGCGGTACGACGAAGGCGTCGTACTCCGCGTTGATCTGGTCCGCCGACGCCACGTCCGTCCTCATGCCGTTCGACACCACTTCGGTGGACGGCGTCTGGAGGATCTTGTGGGCGGCGTCGCTGAAGATCAGATTGCCCGAGTTGGTGGCGATGACGTCCCGCTGGAGGGCTTCCTCCACGCCGACGACGTCGAAGGGACTCTTACCGGACCTTAGGAGAACGCGCTTCACGGCGTTCAACTTAAGTTGGCACGTTCTTTGATTTCTATAAGGAACCCCTACAACCTTTTTGCCATGTGCGACGCGTGAGCAAGCAGTTACTTGCTGGTGTGTCCGGGAGCTGAAACGCCGAGGCGGACGGAGGGGCGCTTCGCGTAGATTGCTGCCACGCGCAAGGAAATGGGGACAGTGCAGGTGGCAAGCGTCGCAAGCGCTCGGCGGGCCGTGACCGAGGCCCGCAGGATCGTCGTCAAGGTGGGCTCCTCGTCGCTGACCACCGCGTCGGGAGGGCTGGACGCCGACCGCGTCGACGCGCTCGTCGACGTCCTCGCCAAGAGCCGCAGCGGGGGAGAGAAGGAGGTCGTCCTCGTCTCCTCCGGTGCCATCGCCGCCGGACTCGCCCCCTTGGGCCTGCGCCGCCGCCCCAAGGACCTGGCCCGCCAGCAGGCCGCCGCCAGCGTCGGTCAGGGCCTCCTCGTCGCCCGCTACACCGCCTCCTTCGCCCGCTACGGCGTCCGCGTCGGCCAGGTGCTGCTCACCAGCGACGACATGAGCCGCCGCTCCCACCACCGCAACGCCTCCACCACCCTCGACAAGCTCCTGGCGATGGGTGCCTTCCCGGTCGTCAACGAGAACGACACCGTCGCCACGGACGAGATCCGCTTCGGCGACAACGACCGCCTCGCGGCCCTCGTGGCCCACCTGGTCCGTGCCGACCTGCTGGTGCTCCTGTCCGACGTCGACGGCGTGTACGACGGCGACCCCAGCAAGCCCGGCACCTCGCGGATAGCGGAGGTGCGCGGACCGGCCGACCTCGCGGACGTCGAGATCGGCAGCACCGGCAAGGCCGGCGTCGGCACCGGCGGCATGGTCACCAAGGTCGAGGCCGCCCGGATCGCGGCCGCCGCCGGCATCCCGGTGGTGCTCACCAGCGCCGTGCACGCGGCCGACGCGCTGAGCGGCGCCGACACCGGCACGTACTTCCACCCCACCGGCAAGCGCTCCGCCGACCGGCTGCTGTGGCTCCAGCACGCGTCCACCCCGCAGGGCTCGCTGACCCTGGACGACGGCGCGGTGCGGGCGGTCGTGCAGCGCCGCACGTCGCTGCTGCCGGCCGGGATCGCCGCCGTGGACGGCGAGTTCAACGCCGGGGACCCGGTGGAGCTGCGGGACGCCGAGGGGCGCGCGGTGGCCCGGGGGCTGGTCAACTTCGACGCCAAGGAGATCCCGCAGCTGATCGGCCGCTCGACCCGGGAGCTGGCGCGGGAGCTGGGGCCGGCCTACGAGCGGGAGGTCGTGCACCGGGACGATCTGGTGGTGCTCCAGCCCTGAGGGCGTCGGTGCCGTGAGAGCGGGAGGGCGGCCGTGTCTTGAGGGCAAGAGGGCGGCCGTGCCTTGAGGGCAAGGGTGTGCGGTACACCCGAAAACAGGGGGAACGCCCTGTACGGGAAGCCACCCCCAGGTGGACGTTCCGCAAAAGTGCCACGCGAGCCCTTGCGGCCTGCTCAACTTTGTCTCAGGGACACATTCCGCAGACCACCGTGTCGGTCACTGGGATCACTGGGTAAAGGAGGCCGTCGTGAGACGAGTGCGCCCTGGGGCCGCGCCCCGTGGTGGTGCCGGAGAGGCCTCGTCCCGAGCGGCCGGTGAGGAGCGCCTCTTGACGAGCGTCGCGGCCGGCGACCGCTACGAGGAGCCGGCCGAGCTGCCCCGGCTGTGGCATGTCACGCTCAGCGTCTCCGGCAAGGAGGCCCCGCTGAAGGAGGTGCGGCGCGGACTGGAACAGCTGGCCCACGACCACCCCTTTCTGCTGACCAGCCGCTACGCCAACGACCACGCCGAGATCCGCTACTGGGAGGAGGCCCGCGACCTCCACGACGCCGCCGCCGTCGCCCTGCGCCTGTGGGGCGAGCACCGCCAGACCGCCCAGCTGCCGCCCTGGGAGATCGTCGGCCTGGAGGTCATCGACCGCGAGACCTACCACCAGCGCGTCGCCGAGGGCTACGGCCCGGCACCGGCGACCCCGGTAGGGGTTCACCCCTTTTGACCTGCGTCGCCGCATAGCGACCCATTGGCCCCGTCTCGCGGTGCAAGACGACGGGGCCCTCATCCCCGCACGGCGCACTACCCTTCCCTCATGACCACGCTCTCGCCGTACGACTCGATGTCCCCGGTCACCCAGGCCGCCTACCGCGCCAAGGCCGCCGCCGCCGACCTCGCCCCGCTGCCGCGGGCCGAGAAGGACGACGCGCTGCTCGCCATCGCGGACGCGCTCGAGGTCCGTACGAGCGAGATCGTCGAGGCCAACGCCAAGGACATCGCCAAGGCCCGCGAGGCCGGCACCAGCGAGACCGTCATCGACCGGCTGACCCTCACCCCGGAGCGGGTGCGCGCCATCGCCTCCGACGTGCGGGACGTCGTGGCGCTGCCCGACCCGGTCGGCGAGGTGGTGCGTGGGTCGACGTTGCCGAACGGCATCGACCTGCGCCAGGTTCGCGTCCCGCTCGGCGTCGTCGGCATCATCTACGAGGCCCGGCCCAATGTGACGGTCGACGCCGCCGCCCTCTGCCTGAAGTCCGGCAACGCGGTGCTGCTGCGCGGCTCGGCCTCCGCGTACGAGTCCAACACCGCCCTCGTACGGGTGCTGCGCGACGCCGTGGGCGGGGCGGGGCTGCCCGCCGACGCCGTGCAGCTGGTGCCCGGCGAGAGCCGCGAGAGCGTGCGTGAGCTGATGCGGGCCCGCGGTCTGGTCGACGTGCTCATCCCGCGCGGCGGCGCCTCGCTGATCCGGACCGTCGTCAGCGAGTCGACCGTCCCCGTCATCGAGACCGGCACCGGCAACTGCCACGTCTACGTCGACGCCCACGCCGACCTCGACATGGCCATCGACATCCTGATCAACTCCAAGGCCCAGCGCCCCAGCGTCTGCAACTCCGCCGAGACCCTCCTCGTCCACCAGGACATCGCCCCCGAGTTCCTGCCCCGCGCCCTGGACGCCCTCGCGGAGGCCGGCGTCACGGTCCACGCCGACGACCGGGTCCTGGCGTACGCCAAGGAGTCCAAGGCGACCGTCGTCGAGGCCACCCTGGAGGACTGGGAGACCGAGTACCTCTCCTACGACATCGCCGCCGCCGTCGTCGACTCCCTGGACAAGGCCGTCGAGCACATCCGGCTGTGGACCTCGGGCCACACCGAGGCCATCGTGACGACCTCGCAGCAGGCCGCCCGCCGCTTCACCCAGCTGGTCGACTCCACCACCGTCGCCGTGAACGCCTCCACCCGCTTCACCGACGGCGGCCAGTTCGGCTTCGGCGCCGAGATCGGCATCTCCACGCAGAAGCTGCACGCCCGCGGCCCGATGGGCCTGCCGGAGCTGACCAGCACGAAGTACATCGTCACGGGGGACGGGCACGTACGACGCTGAGGGCGTGCGCGCCCGCGCATATGCGGGCGGCACGCGCGGCGGGCGTACGCCCGTGCGCACGGGAGCCGTCTCACCCAGCGGATGAATTTCCATACCGTCTGCCCAAATTGACCCCCCAGGTCTACTCTGGATCCGTGCCGGAGGACGTGGGGGGTACGCCGTTCCCTGACGGCTGGGAGCCCGACGACGACCACGACCGCGGGGTGTCGGACGAAGAGTTCGCCTCCGTGGTCTTCGACGAGGCCTTCATCCGGGCGGCCGTGGTGCACGAGCCGACCGCTGTCGAACGCCTCCTGGCCGCCGCCCAGGCGAGAGCGGAGGCCTCCGAGGCCGAGGCCCGCCGGGCCCACAGCCGCGGCGAGCGCTACGACGACGGGTACGGCACCGACGGCCGCGCCGGTTTCGGCCATGATCCCGAGCTTGACGACCTGGACGACACGGACATCCTCGAAGGCCGCTACGGCGCCCCGGGCACGTATGGCAAACAGGTCCGCTGGCACCGCCCCGTCGCCTGGATGCTCGCGCTCGTGATGGGTATCGGCATGGTCACGCTCGCCTTCAGCGCGGTCTACCGCGGCGCGTCCTCGAACAACCGCGACCAGGTCCCGCCCCCGCCCGCCACGACCGGCCTCGAACAGGGCCGCACGGCGACCCCCTCCGCCTCCGCCGAATACTCCCAGCCGGCCTTCTCGGCAGACCCGAAGACGCCCTGACAGCCGACCGGGCATCCGCTGACGGTCCTGGTGAGAACCTGTCAGAACTTGTCGTGCGGCGGGGCGTTTACCTGAGCTCCCGGAGACCTACTCTGAAGATATGGGAGGGCCTGGAGAACCACCTGAGGGTGCACCCGAGGGCGGCCCCGGGGGTGGTGAGGACGAGTACCGATCCGTCGTGTTCGACGAGTCGTTCGTTCGTGCTGCCCGGCTCCAGGAGTACTCCGCGCAGGAGCGCATGGCCGACCACGCCCCAGCCGTCCGGCGCCGCCCGCCGATGCGCCGGGGTCTGTCCCGGCAGGCCCTCGCGCTCGTCCTGCTGATCGCCCTCGCCTTCGGCACGGCGATCTACATGGGCGTACGGCACCCCTACGACACCCCCGCCGCGGTACGGGACGTCTCGATGCCCCTCCAGACGACCGTCGTCCCGCTCGCCCCCGTGGGCAAGGTCCCGGGTGCGGCCGACCCCGAGTACCTGTACGACCACAGCCCCGCCGCGCACTTCCGCATCGGCGCCGCCGGGATCACGCTGCCCGCCGCGCGCGACACCTCGCACTTCTCCGAGACCCAGGTGATGAGCGCGCTGGACACGGTCAAGGAGTACCTGGTCCGGTCCGCGCTCTACCCGGAGGTGCTCACCGGCGGCCAGACCCGGCCCGTCCGCGTCCTGCTCCCCGCCGACCAGCACCTCCAGTTCGACGAGAGCCTGAGCCATCCGGCCGCGGACGGGCGGCACGCGGTGACCGGGTGGCTGGTTCGCTTCGACGCCAGGAGCGTGAAGCTGGCCGACCCGCAGATCCGGGTTCGCGGGACGCTGGCCGTGAGCGAGACCGAGTCCACGATCCTCGAGGTGACCGCGGACCACACGTACGTGTACGCGCTGCGGCCCGCCGGGGCCGGTGCCAAAGCGGACGCCTCGCTGTTCACCGTCCGGCGGGAGCTGCACTTCCGGTTCGACCGGGAGGACGTACGGCTGCATCAGGCGCAGCTGTCCACGTCGTACGTCCAGGCCGGGCCGCTGTCCTGCGGTGACAACGCGGCGGATGTGCTGAGTCCGCTGCTGGCGGGGCAGGTGGCGAAGGCGGGCGGGCCGGTGGGAACCGATCCGTTCGCCACGGATCGGGCCACGGCGGTTTGCGGGACCTTGGCGGCGGGGGCATTGCCCAAGGGGTGAGGGGCGTTTTGCTGCCCAGTCGCCGTAGGGGTTCGGTTGTTGTGTGGCGGCTGCGGGCCGTGGGGGTTGTTCGCGCCCACGCGGCGGAGCCGCAAATCGATACAGCCCCGCGCCCCTGGGGGCGTTGACCCTCCCGGCGTTGGTCAGTCCTCGTCCGTTTCCCTGGGGGGCTGGTCCTTCGGGTTGGTGGTCGTGAAGCCGCCGAAGCCTCGGCGGACCCGGCCGCCCAGGTCGCCTGCGCCGCCCGCGATGTCCGTGACCAGCTTCATCAGCGGGTCCTTGGAGCTCTTGACGTTGGTCGCGTAGCTCGCCGCCGACTCGCGGAAGGAGTCGGTGACCGACGTGTCCTTGTCCTCGGTGCGGCGCGGGTAGTGGCCGTCCATCAGGCGCTGGTAGTCGCGGGACTCGGACCACTTCTTCAGCTCGGCCGCGCGGACCGTGGTGAAGGGGTGGCTGCGCGGGAGGACGTTGAGGATCTTCAGGACCGAGTCGCGCAGGTCGCCGCCCGCCTCGTACTCCTCGGCCTGCTTCAGGAAGGCGTCCACGTTCATCTCGTGCAGATGGTGGCCGCCCGCGAGCTTCATCAGGCCGCGCATCGAGGCCTGGAGGTCCTGGCCGACGAGCAGGCCCGCGCGGTCCGCGGACAGCTCCGACTTGCGGAACCACTCGCGCAGCGCGGTCACGATCGCCATGATCGCGAGGTTGCCCAGCGGGATCCACGCCACCCGCAGCGCGAGGCTCGTCAGGAAGAGCAGGATGGTGCGGTAGACGGCGTGGCCGGACAGGGCGTGCCCCACCTCGTGGCCGACGACGGCCCGCATCTCCTCCTCGTCGAGCAGATCGACGAGGCCGGTCGTCACCACGATGATCGGCTCGTCCAGGCCGATACACATCGCGTTCGGCCTCGGGTCCTGGCTGACGTACATCGGCGGACCTTCTCCAGGTCCAGGATGTAACAGGCGTCCCGCAGCATGTCGTTGAGGTACGCGAACTGCTGGTCCGAGACCCGCACCGAGTCGGACAGGAACAGCAGCCTGAGGCTCCGCTCGGGCAGCAGACCGCTGAGCGCCTTGAAGACCGTGTCGAAACCGCTGAGCTTGCGCAGCGCCACCAGGGCGGAGCGGTCGGCGGGGTGTTCGTACGCACGCGAGGAGATCCCGGGGAAGCGCCTGCGCTGCCTGCTCGGGACGTTCTCGTGTCCGTTCTGCTCGTGGCCGTCGTCGGACATGTCTTCCCCCATGTGCGTGAGTGTGGTCCTTTGCGGACCCTTGTGCGGCCCTTTGCGCCCCCCGAAGCAGAGCCCAGCCTAGGCGGAGATACCGTGGACGGGCAGTACAGCGAAGGAGTCCCGTCATGCAGCACAGCCCCGCGTCCGCCTGGCTGACCGAAGCCGCGAACGCAGCCCAGCAGGGAGGGTCGGGGTATCTGCTCCGGGTCGTACTGGTCGTGATGGTGGTGGGCTGTGTGCTGACCGCGTGGTTCCTGCTGCGGGGCTACAAGCAGAAGGACGACTGAGCCGGGCCGGAAGTTCCGTCCGGTGCGCCAACGGCGGAGTCGGCGTGATCGCCGCCGAGCCGCCCGCTTACGATGGGCCGACATCTTTATCCCGCCCACATCGGATAGGTCCAGATGAGCTTCCACAGCACCGCTGCCCAGTTGGTCACCCTCGCCGCCGAGGGCGAGGAGCACGGCGGCAACCACGAGAGCCTGAGCCCCTACCTCACCGGCGGTGGCGCGTTCGTCGTCCTGCTGCTTCTGCTGTGGATCACCACCCGCTTCAACCGCGACCGCTGAGCCGCCGAGGGCCCGGGGGAGACCGGCCCCACGGAACGGGCCGGTAGGGTCTGCACGCATGGGAGAGCAGGACATGCCTACCGGCCCGGGCAACGCCCCGTCGAACCCCGGCAAGCGCCGCCTCGGCGTCATGGGCGGGACGTTCGACCCGATCCACCACGGACACCTCGTGGCGGCCAGTGAGGTCGCCGCGCAGTTCCACCTGGACGAGGTGGTGTTCGTACCGACCGGGCAGCCGTGGCAGAAGAGCCACCGCAGTGTCTCGCCGGCCGAGGACCGCTATCTGATGACGGTCATCGCCACCGCCGAGAACCCGCAGTTCTCGGTGAGCCGCATCGACATCGACCGCGGCGGACCCACGTACACCGTGGACACCCTGCGCGATCTGCGGGTGCTCAACCCCGACACGGACCTCTTCTTCATCACCGGAGCCGACGCCCTCGCCCAGCTCCTCACCTGGCGGGACACGGAGGAACTGTTCTCCCTCGCGCACTTCATCGGCGTGACCCGGCCGGGCCACCACCTGACCGACGCCGGGCTCCCGGAGGGCGGTGTCTCTCTGGTGGAGGTTCCCGCGCTCGCCATCTCCTCCACAGACTGCCGTGCGAGAGTCGCCAAGGGCGACCCGATCTGGTACATGGTGCCGGACGGAGTCGTGCGCTACATCGACAAGCGCGAGCTGTACCGCGGCGAGTGAGCCGAGAGGGGCACCGGTGAACGACCGATACGACGCGGGCCACAGTGGCGACGCCGACGACCAGTACCAGCTCGTCGGCTACGACGAGTACGGCCGGCCCGTCTACCAGCAGGTGCCCCAGCAGCAACCGCACCAGCAGCCGTACGACCCGTACGCGCAGCAGCAGCCGCAGCAGGGTTACGGCTACGACCCGTACGCCGGGCAGTACCCCGCGCAGGGCTATGACCCGTACGACACCGGTCAGCAGAACCCGGTGCCGTCCTACGACCCCTACGGGGGCGCGCAGGGCGGGGCGCCGGCAGCCCCGTACGACCCCTACGGGCAGGCGGCTACCAGCGCGCAGCAGCCCCGGGTCGCCGAACAGACCGCCTACATCCCGCAGCAGGCCGGCCCGGCCGAGACCGAGGAACCGGGCGGCCGCGCCCGGCCCGAGGCGGCCGAACGCGACTACCACACAGGGCAGTTCTCCTTCGTCGAGGAGCCCGACGGTGACTCCGAGGACGTCATCGACTGGCTGAACTTCACCGAGAACCGCACCGAGCGCCGCGAGGAGGCCAAGCGCCGCGCCCGCAGCCGGCTCGTCGCCCTGGTCGTCGTCCTGGCCCTCGTCGCGGTCGGTGGCGTCGGCTATCTCTGGTACGCCGGGAAGCTGCCCGGACTGTCGTCCTCGTCCGGCTCCGGGACCGGCACCGGCACGTCCGCCGCCGCCCAGAACCGTGACGTGATCGTCGTCCACCTCCACAACACCAAGGGCGGCGGCACCTCCACGGCGCTGCTGGTCGACAACACCACCACCAAGCAGGGCACCACCGTCCTGCTGCCCAACTCCCTCGCCCTGACCGACGACGACGGCACCACGACCACCCTCGCCAAGTCCGTCGAGGACGACGGCTCCTCCGGCACCCGCGACGCGATCGACACCGTCCTCGGCACCCAGATCCAGGGCACCTGGCGCCTGGACACCCCCTACCTGCAGAACCTCGTCGACCTCGTCGGCAACATCGACGTCGACACCAACACCGACGTGCCCGACCCGGCCGCCAAGAAGAAGGGCACCGCGCCCCTGGTGCACAAGGGCAAGGCCCAGACCCTCAGCGGCAAGACGGCCGTCGCCTACGCCACCTACCGCGCCGCCGGCGAGGCCCAGAACGCCCAGCTGGAGCGGTTCGGGCAGGTCATGCAGGCCGTGCTGCGCAAGCTGTCCTCCGACGCGGGCGCCGCCACGACCACCGTGCAGACGCTGGCGCAGATCCTCGACCCGTCGCTCACCGACAAGGACCTCGGCACCTTCCTCGCCAAGCTCGCCGACCTCGCCAAGGGCGGCGACTACAAGACGGCGCTGCTGCCCGTCCAGGCCGACGGCACCCTCAGCGCCCAGGCCAGCGACAGCGTCGTCAAGGACGTCCTCGGCGGCACCGCCAAGAGCCCCGACAAGGACGCCGCCGTCCGCGTCTCGGTCCAGAACGCCAGCGGTGTGAAGGACAACACGGAGAAGGCCCGCGTGGTCCTCCTCAACGGCGGCTTCACCTTCCTCGAAGGCGGCACCGCCTCCGGCACCCAGGCCACCTCCAAGGTCGTCTACGCCGACGCCGCCGACAAGGAGAACGCCACCGAGGTCGCCAAGACGCTGGGCCTGCCCACCAGCGCCGTCAGCAAGGGCAGGACCACCTCGAACGCGAACGTCTCCGTGGTCCTCGGCCAGAACTACGACCCGTCCTCGTAGCGGCCCCCGTGAAGGCCGGGTCGCGGACGTCCGTGACCGGCCCGACCTGGTGGTCCCTTAATCACATGGGGTGCGCTCCGCGGTCCGTGAGACCCTTGAGGTCAAGTGACCGCCGACCGAAAGCCGTGTAGTGACCGCCACTGACCGCTCCATCGAGCTCATCCACACCGCCGCCCAGGCGGCCGCCGACAAGCTCGCGCACGACATCATCGCCTACGACGTCAGCGACGTGCTGTCGATCACGGACGCCTTCCTGCTGGCCTCCGCGCCCAACGACCGCCAGGTCAAGTCGATCGTCGACGAGATCGAGGAGCGCCTGCAGAAGGAGCTCGGCGCCAAGCCGGTCCGCCGCGAGGGCGACCGGGACGCCCGCTGGATCCTGCTCGACTACGTCGACATCGTCGTCCACGTCCAGCACAGCGAGGAGCGTGTCTTCTACGCCCTGGAGCGGCTGTGGAAGGACTGCCCCGAACTGGACCTGCCCGAGGACGCCAAGGCCACCCGCGGCAAGGCCGCGGAGCACGCCGAGCTGCAGGCCGCCGAGGAGTCCGCCGACCTCGGTGGTGACTGGCGATGAGCGCCACCGGTGAGGTGACGGACGCGAAGCGGGGCGGCCGCGGCCGCCGCGTCATCCTGTGGCGGCACGGCCAGACCTCCTGGAACGTGGAACGCCGCTTCCAGGGCACCACGGACGTCGCCCTCACCGAGGCCGGTGTCGCCCAGGCCCGCCGCGCCGCCCGGCTGCTCGCGTCCCTGAAGCCCGACGCCATCATCGCCTCGGACCTCCAGCGGGCCGCGAACACGGCCGCCGAGCTCGCCGTGCTCACCGGACTCGACGTCAGCCACGACGAGGGTCTGCGCGAGACGTACGCGGGCGCCTGGCAGGGGCTGACGCACGAGGAGATCATCGCCTCCTACGGCGAGGAGTACGCCGCGTGGAAGCGCGGTGAGCCGGTCCGCCGCGGCGGCGGCGAGCTGGAGACCGAGGTGGCCGACCGCGCCGCCCCCGTGGTGCTCCGGCACGCCGACAAGCTGCCCGACGGGGGCACCCTCGTCGTCGTCAGCCACGGCGGCACCATCCGCACCACCATCGGCCGCCTCCTCGGCCTGGAGGCCCGGAGCTGGGAGAGCCTCGGCGGCCTCTCCAACTGCTGCTGGTCCGTCCTCGGCGAGGGCGCTCGTGGCTGGCGGCTGCTCGAGCACAACGCCGGCACCCTGCCGGAACCGGTGCTCGGGGACGACGACTGAGCGGATTTCACTTTCTGGCAGGTCGCAGGCTAAAGTTCTTCTTGTTCGCCCCGCCGAGCGGGAAGAACAAAGCTTGGGGCTATAGCTCAGTTGGTAGAGCGCCTGCATGGCATGCAGGAGGTCAGGAGTTCAATTCTCCTTAGCTCCACAGATCGACACTCTTGAGTTGTCAAAGATCAGTTGATGAAGATCCCGTCCCTAGTGGGCGGGATTTTTCATTTCCATCAGGCGGGCCGTCCGCCGCGCCGTCTCCTCGTCGTCGGGCGTGTAGACGACGATCCGGCACTCCGGCATCCCGTGGATCGACAACGACACCGACGTCATCCGCAGCTCACCCACCGCCGCATGCCGGAACGTCTTCACACGCCGTCCGGGCTCCGCCACGTCGCCGCTCTCCCACAACCGGGCGAACAGCGGACTCGCCGCGGACAGCTTGCGTATGAAGCCCTCCCAGGCGGGCTCGCCGGCATGCAGGCCGTAGGCCGCGCGCAGGGTCGCGACCATCACCGGCAGCTCCGTCTCCCGGAACATCAGCGGGCAGTCGTCCTCCTCCGCGGTGAACAGCCCCCACAGGGCGTTGGGAAGGCGACCGGAGGGCTGCATCAGCGGCACGTCGAACAGGGTGCGGTAGACGTCGTTGGCGGCCAGGATGTCGAACCGCGAGTTGTACGCCACCGCCGGGCGCGGTTCGAGGGCATCGATGATGCCCTGTACCTCCGGACTCACGCTCTGCGCGGCGGTCTCCGGGACGGCGGAGTACGGCACGTCCGCCAGGTGGTACAGATGCTCCCGCTCCGGCGGATCGAGCCGCAGGGTGCGGGCCACGGCGTCCAGGACCTGTGCGGAGGCGTTGATCGGGCGGCCCTGCTCCAGCCACGTGTACCAGGTCACGCCCACCCCCGAGAGCTGGGCGACCTCCTCACGCCGCAACCCCGGGGTACGGCGCCGTAAGCCCGGTGGCATCCCCACGTCCTGCGGTGTCACCCGGGCGCGCCTGCTGCGCAGGAAAGCGGCCAGCTCAGGTCGGCGGCGCTGTGTCGTCCCCATCGTCACATCCCCCATCGTCGGCGCCCGGCCCGTGCGCTGCCAGGTGCTGTCAGTACCAGCATCGGTGGGCTCTCGGCACCCGTACCGGAGCGGCGGCACGCTCGACGGCATGACGACAACACCCCGTTCCGGACCGGGTACAGCACCCGTCCCCAGCACTGCGATCAGTGAAGCACCCGGCACTGACAACGGGCCCCGCCCGCTGCTCGCCGTCGTGCTCGCCGCCCTGTTCATGGCGCTGCTCGACGTCTTCATCGTGAACGTCGCCGCGCCCACCATCGGTTCCGAACTCCACGCTTCCGGCGCGGAGTTGCAGCTGGTGGTCGCCGGCTACACCATCACGTACTCGGTGCTGCTGATCACCGGGGCCCGGCTCGGCGACCGGTTCGGGCACGGCCGGGTCCACCTCGCCGGGATGGCGCTGTTCACCGCCGCCTCGCTCGCCTGCGGTCTCGCACAGGGCGTCACGGAACTCATCGTCTTCCGGCTGGTCCAGGGCGCCGGCTCGGCGGTGATGATCCCGCAGGTGCTCAGCCTCATCCAGCGGAACTTCGTCGGCGAGGCCAGGGTGAAGGCGCTCGGCGCGTACTCGGCGGTCCTCGCCGTCGGCGCCGCCGCCGGGCAGATCCTCGGCGGAGTCCTGGTCAGCGCCGATCTGCTGGGCACGGGCTGGCGGCCGGTGTTCCTGGTGAACGTGCCCGTCGGCGCCGCCCTCCTGATCATCGGCCGGCGCGTCCTGCCGCGGGAACGCGGGGGCGAGCGGGTACGCGGACGCGGCATGGACCTGCCGGGACTGGTGCTGCTCGGCGCGGCCGTGTCGCTGTTCACGGTGCCGCTGGTGCTCGGGCAGGAGGAGGACTGGCCGTTGTGGTCGTGGCTGTCGCTGGGCGCGGCCGCCGTGCTGTTCGCGGTGTTCTGGCGGTACGAGTCCGGGCTCGCCCGGCGCGGCGGCGACCCGCTGATCGCGCCCCGGGTGCTGCGCCACCCCGGCATGGGCCTCGCCGTGCTGCGGATCCTGGCCGCCATGGCGGTCAACGGGGGCTTCCTGTTCGTGCTCACGCTGCACGTCCAGGGCGGCCTCGGCTACAGCGCCCTGCGCGCCGGACTCACCTTCGCGCCGACCGCGGTCGTCTTCGGGGTGGTCGGACTGACCTGGCGGCGCTGGCCCGCCGCATGGCAGCGCGCCCTGACCCCGACCGGGTTCCTGCTCACCGCGGCGGCCGTGGCCGGGGTCGGCCTGGCGCTCGACGGCGGCGGCGACGGCGGAGCGTGGGTGTACGTGTCGTACGCCGGGGTGGGCGTCGGGCTCGCGCTCGCCTTCAGCCCCACCCTGACCCGGGCGCTGGCCACGGTGCGGCCGGAGGACGCGGCGGACGCCAGCGGGCTGCTCGCCACGGTCACCCAGCTCGGCCAGCTGACCGGTGTCGCCGCGTTCGGCACACTGTTCTTGAACCGGCTTGAGTCACTCGGGGCCTTGGAGGCGTATACCTCTGCGGAGGCGCTGTCGGCGTGCATGTTCGCGCTGGCCGGAACGGCAGCCCTGGGGGCCGTGTCCGGACTGGTACTGAGGCGTCGCTGACCGTATTGGTCCGGCCGTGGCAGAATCAAACGGCCGGAAGGGAGCGCGGCCCGACGGGAGGGAGCAGTGATGCCTGCGAGCATCCTCAAGGAGGTCGGCCACCTCCTTGAAGCAGCGTCGACACGGGACACGGTCACCCGGCTCACCTGCCCTTCCTGCGGTTCCCTGCATGTCGCCCAAGTCCTCGGTGACAACGGTGGAATCTCCTACGTGTGCACGGCCTGCGGCCACAGCTGGAGCTGATCGATGGGTGCACACAGGCGAAAGTGCGATTGGTGCGGCAGCGGGACGCCGATCGTCCGTGACATGGAGCCGCTCAATCCCGACTACCAGTACTGGTGCGAGGAATGCGCGCGGGCGCTGATCATAAAGGGCGACCCGATCGAGACGTACCGCGAACTCGAGGGTGAGCCGATCTACGGTCGACTCCTCGAGGAGCACTGCACACTCAAGCGTTTCTACTCGTTCGTAACGGCTTGACCGGTTCGTCCGGTGGGGGTCGGAAACGATTTGGTGTTCCGCCCCGGGGCCGGTTAATGTTGGCGTCGTCGCCGGGGAGAAACCCCCGGGAGACACCGAGCAAGGGGCTATAGCTCAGTTGGTAGAGCGCCTGCATGGCATGCAGGAGGTCAGGAGTTCAATTCTCCTTAGCTCCACAGAGAGATCCCGCCGGGTCATCGCGACCCGGCGGGATTCTTACGTTTCCAGGGGCAGTTGTCCTCGTGCTCCACGAACGACGAAGGGGCCGCCCTATCGGGCGCCCCTTCGTGCTGTCGGCTCAGCGGCCCAGCGCCCGGCGGCCGCGGCCCTGGGAGAGGACCGGGAGGTTGCGGGACTGGCCGTTGTCGCGGGGGGGCCGACTCCTCCAGGCGCAGGGCGAGGGCGGGGCAGCGGCGCACCGCGCGCAGGGCCTTCGCCTCGGCGTAGCGGGGGACCTGGGCCTGGGCGACCGTGGGGAAGCCGTCGGCGCCGAGCTCGAAGACCTCGGGGAGGATGTCGGCGCACAGACCGTGGCCGCGGCACAGCGTCCAGTCGACGTAGATCTTCTGACGGCTGGGGCCGTTCTCCTCGGCCTCGCCGCCGCCGGGGATACCCACCGGGGTCTTGCCGCCCTCGAAGAGCGGCAGAACGCCCTCCACGGGCCGTCCGCAGCCGTTTCCGAGGACGTGGGCGGCGAGGTCGTCGGTGAACGCCTTGATGGTCGACTCCAGGAACATCGCGGAGCCGTCCGGGTGCGAGCACGCGCCGCGCCGCTTCACGTTCTTGGCGACCTGCTTGAGCGCCTCCAGGGCGGCCGGGCCGCCGCCGTTGAGGATGTCCTCCATGCCGCGCGCGGCGGCCGGCAGTCCGAGGTAGCAGGGGCCGCACTGGCCCGCGCTCTCCTCGGCCAGCCACTTGGCCACCATCAGGGACTCGCCCAGCGGGCAGGTGTCCTGGCTGATCGGCAGGATCGCGCCCGCGCCGAGCGAACCGCCCACCGCGTCCAGGGAGTTGCGGGAGACGATCGCCTCGTTGACCGTCGCCGCGTCGATCCACTTGCCGTGGTAGCCGCCGGTCAGCACACCCTGCGGGACCGGCGGGGCGCCGGCGAGCTGGAGGACGTAGCGCAGCGGCACGCCCGTGGGGACCTCGATGACCATGGGGCGGGCGACCGCGCCGGAGACCGTGAGCATGACGGTGCCGGGCTCGTCGTACAGGCCGGTGTTGCCGTAGCGCTCGGGGCCGATGCGGGCGGCGATCGCCAGCTGGGCGAAGGTCTCGGCGTTCGACAGCAGGGTCGGGGCGCCGCCGACGCCGTTCTGGGAGGCGCTGACCTTGCGGCCGGGCGGGATCGCCGGGCCGCCGTCGATGGAGCGGATCAGCGAGGCCGCGGCTCCGGTGACCATACGGACGGGATTGCGCTGCACGCGCGCGCGGAGAGCCGATCTGCGGCCGTTGCTCAGCCCGCGTTCGGCGAGCGCGGCCTCCATGGAACGCTGCGTGGACTCCCGGGTGACCCCCACCACGAGCGTGCGGGCACCCAGGGCCTCGGCGGCCAGCAGGGCGCCGTCCAGGATGAGGTGCGGGGCACGGTTGATGAGCACCGTGTCCTTGCGGCACGCCGGTTCGTCCTCGCTGCCGTTGACGACGACGACGGGCCGTACCCCGCGCTTGATGGCCGCCTCGGCGACCGAGCGCAGCTTCTTGTGGAAGGGGAAGCCCGCGCCGCCGCGGCCCTTCAGGTTGATGTTCTCGGCGAGCTTCGCGAGTTGCTCGCCGCCCAGGGGTTCGAGCGGCCCGTGCACCTTCAGGTGCATGGGCAGATCGAGTCTTTCGACAAGGTCGAAGCCCGACGTGAGCTGGGGAAGACCGACCACGCGGACTTCTGGGACGTCGGGCAGGGCCTCGTTCACCTATAGCCTCCGGAAGGCATGTTCCAAGGTTCGCCCGAGCCCGGTGCGCCGAAGTCGTAGGGCTCACCGGGCGGTGGATCAGTGGCGGGACCGCTGTTGTACGTGTCGTTCGAGTAGTACGCGCCGGAAACGGTGTTCGACTCACCGGTGTCGTACACGTCACTCGTGCCGTATCCGGGTGTGTCCGTATTGCGGTAGGTCGGGATGTTGTATCCGGTGTCCTGGAGCGGGTCGTAGGCGGACGGGGGCGCCTCGCCGACCGGGGGCGGGGACGGGATCGGCCAGCTGCCCGAGGTGCTGCCGCCGCTGTCGTAGCGGGGCATGGCCTCCGTGGTCTGAAGATCCAGCGGCAGGTCCATGCGGGCGGTCTGGTCGGCGGCGCCGTAGGACGGCTGCTGCGGGATGCGCGAGGTCGGGGTGACGGCCCGGTAGGCGGCGCGAAGCCGTTCGCGGGTTCCGGGGCCGGGGCGGGGGCGTCGTAGGGGGTGCCGTGCGCGGCTGTGCGGCGCGGGCGTTCTCGTAGCCGGGCAGCGCGGAGGTGGAGGCCTCGGCGACCCGGGCCCGGCTCGCGTCCAGCTCCTCGCGGCCCGGCCGCTCCTCGGTGCCCAGGATCGCCTGGATGCGGTCGGCGACCTTGCGCTTGACCGGGCGGGGCGCCGAGCGCAGGGCGAGCGCGGCCATGACGCCGGCCAGGGAGAGGCCGTAGAGGATCACGAAGATCGGCTTCGCCTGGCGACCCGCGTAGAGGCCGTGGATCAGGGCGAAGCACCAGGCCGGGTAGGCCAGCATGTGCATGGCGCGCCAGCGGGCCGCGACCGGTGCCGGGGAGGCGAACTGGTTGCGCAGGGCGCCGGTGATGCCCACGAAGATCATCAGCAGGCCGGCCAGCGAGCCGAGGCCGATCAGGCCTCCGATGCCGGTGACGCCGAGCGAGAACGGGATGAGCGCGCCGATCAGCTGCGTGTGGTCGAGGGCGACCTTCGTGGTGATGTGCAGCAGCAGGAAGGCGATCGAGCCGACGGCGGTCGTGCGGTGCACGGCCTGGCCGATGATCCGCTGTTTGGGGTTGAGGAAGATCCGGTCCTGGGCGACCAGACCCCAGATCACCGAGCAGCTGAGGGAGACGAGGGACAGCACGCCCGCGCCGAAGTTCAGGAAGTCACGGACCGTGTCACCTCCTACCAGCACGAACACGGGTATGAAGAGCAGAGCGACAGCCGTCGCCATGCCGTAGGCCGAGCGGCCGGGCCTGGGAAGCGAGCTGTTACTTCGACGAGGGTTCATGGGGGCAACTCCGAGCAGTTCGGGTAGGCGGTCCCGCTGCCGCACTCTAAGTGGAGCCATACCGATCGGTACGGGATTTGAGTTATTGCGCTGTTACCAAAAGGCCGTGGGGTCGTTGTGTTGTCCCTTTAGGGGGCGTTACGCGAAGTAACTTTTGACGTTTGTTCAGTTCGGTACCCGATGTCCGGGGCCATAGGAGGCATACGTACGTGCGTCGCAGCTTGCTCAATGGCTGCGGTACCCTGACGCCATGCGTGCCGTACGCCTTCTGCTTAGCGAGCCGCGCTGATCAGTCCCGACCGCCGGACGAGCCGGCCGGTCGGAGTCAGCGCGGCGTCCCCTCCTGTGCGAGGGGATTTTTCGTTTCCGGAACGAGACAGCCGCTGGCAGAGACGATCGATGGAGCTTGAGGATCATGAGCGAGACGAACCCCGCCGCTGCCGCCGAGGTGGCCGCGCCGCACCGCTACACGGCCGCCGTCGCGGCCGAGATCGAGGCACGCTGGCAGGACTTCTGGGACACCGAGGGTACGTACGCCGCACCGAACCCCAAGGGTGACCTGGCGGGCGATCCGGAGCTGGTCGCCAAGCCCAAGAAGTTCATCATGGACATGTTCCCGTACCCCTCCGGTGCGGGCCTGCACGTCGGCCACCCGCTGGGCTACATCGCCACCGACGTCTTCGCCCGCTTCCAGCGGATGACCGGCCACAACGTCCTGCACACCCTGGGCTTCGACGCCTTCGGCCTGCCCGCCGAGCAGTACGCGGTGCAGACCGGCACGCACCCGCGGGTCTCCACCGAGGCCAACATCGAGAACATGAAGACCCAGCTGCGCCGGCTGGGCCTGGGCCACGACAAGCGCCGGTCGTTCGCCACGATCGACCCCGAGTACTACAAGTGGACCCAGTGGATCTTCCTGCAGATCTTCAACTCCTGGTACGACGACGAGGCCAGGAAGGCCCGCCCGATCGCCGAGCTGGTCGCCCAGTTCGAGTCCGGTGAGCGCGCCGTACCGGGACACACGCGCGCGTGGAACGAGCTGACCGCCGCCGAGCGTGCCGACGTCCTGGGCGAGTTCCGCCTGGCCTACGCCTCCGACGCGCCCGTCAACTGGTGTCCCGGCCTGGGCACCGTGCTGGCCAACGAGGAGGTCACCGCCGACGGCCGTTCCGAGCGCGGCAACTTCCCCGTCTTCAAGGCCAAGCTGCGGCAGTGGAACATGCGGATCACCGCCTACGCCGACCGGCTGCTGGACGACCTGGACGCCCTGGACTGGCCCGAGGCGATCAAGCTGCAGCAGCGCAACTGGATCGGCCGCTCCGAGGGCGCCCGCGTCGACTTCCCGATCGACGGCGAGAAGATCACCGTCTTCACCACCCGCCCCGACACCCTGTTCGGCGCGACCTACATGGTGCTGGCCCCCGAGCACCCGCTGGTCGAGAAGTTCACCCCGGCCGCCTGGCCCGAGGGCACCCGCGACGTGTGGACCGGCGGTCACGCCACCCCGGCCGAGGCCGTCGCCGCGTACCGCGCACAGGCCGCCTCCAAGTCCGACGTGGAGCGGCAGGCCGAGGCCAAGGACAAGACCGGCGTCTTCATCGGCTCGTACGCCACCAACCCCGTGAACGGCGAGCAGATCCCCGTCTTCATCGCCGACTACGTGCTGATGGGCTACGGCACCGGCGCGATCATGGCCGTCCCGGCGGGTGACCAGCGCGACTTCGAGTTCGCGCGCGCCTTCGAGCTGCCGATCACCTGCATCGTCGAGCCGACCGACGGCCGCGGCACGGACACCTCCACGTGGGAGGACGCCTTCGCCTCGTACGACGCGAAGATCATCAACTCCTCCGGCGAGGGCGTCTCCCTGGACGGCCTGCCGGTCGCCGAGGCCAAGGCGCGCATCACCGAGTGGCTGGAGCGGACCGGCGTCGGCGAGGGCACCGTCAACTTCCGGCTGCGCGACTGGCTGTTCAGCCGGCAGCGCTACTGGGGCGAGCCCTTCCCGATCGTCTACGACGAGGACGGCATCGCGCACTCGCTGCCCGAGTCGATGCTGCCGCTGGAGCTGCCCGAGGTCGAGGACTACTCGCCCCGCACCTTCGACCCGGAGGACGCGGACACCTCCCCGGAGACCCCGCTGTCCCGCAACGAGGACTGGGTCAACGTCACCCTGGACCTGGGCGACGGACCGAAGAAGTACCGCCGCGAGACCAACACCATGCCCAACTGGGCCGGTTCCTGCTGGTACGAGCTGCGCTACCTGGACCCGCACAACGACCAGAAGCTGGTCGACCCCGAGATCGAGCAGTACTGGATGGGCCCGCGCGCGGGTCAGCCGCACGGCGGTGTCGACCTGTACGTGGGTGGCGCCGAGCACGCCGTGCTGCACCTGCTGTACGCGCGCTTCTGGTCCAAGGTGCTGTTCGACCTGGGCCACGTCTCCTCCGCGGAGCCGTTCCACAAGCTGTTCAACCAGGGCATGATCCAGGCCTTCGTCTACCGCGACAGCCGTGGCTTCCCGGTGCCCGCCGAGGAGGTGGAGGAGCGCGACGGCGCCTTCTACCACCAGGGCGAGAAGGTCACCAAGCTGCTGGGCAAGATGGGCAAGTCCCTGAAGAACGCGGTCACGCCCGAGTCCATCTGCGAGGAGTACGGCGCCGACACCCTGCGCCTGTACGAGATGGCCATGGGCCCGCTGGACGTCTCCCGGCCGTGGGACACGCGCGCGGTGGTCGGCCAGTTCCGGCTGCTGCAGCGGCTGTGGCGCAACGTCGTCGACGAGACGACCGGTGAGGTGACCGTCGTCGACACCGAGGCCGACGAGGACACCCTGCGGGCGCTGCACAAGGCCATCGACGGCGTACGGCAGGACCTGGAGGGCATGCGGTTCAACACCGCCATCGCCAAGGTCACCGAGCTGAACAACCACCTGACCAAGGCGGGCGGCGCGGTGCCGCGCTCGGTCGCCGAGTCGCTGGTGCTGCTGGTCGCCCCGCTGGCCCCGCACATCGCCGAGGAGCTGTGGCGCAAGCTGGGGCACACCGACTCGGTGGTCCACCGGGACTTCCCGGTCGCCGACCCGGCGTACGTCGTGGACGAGACCGTGACCTGCGTCGTGCAGATCAAGGGCAAGGTCAAGGCCCGTCTGGAGGTCTCGCCGGCCATCTCCGACGAGGAGCTGGAGAAGGTGGCGCTGGCCGACGACAAGGTCGTGGCGGCGCTGGACGGGGCGGGCATTCGCAAGGTGATCGTGCGGGCGCCGAAGCTGGTGAACATCGTTCCGGCGTAAGACCCCTTAAGGGTCGGGTACGGGCAGGTTCGGGGTTCTTCTGGAACTTCGGGCCTGCCCGTCGCGTTTACCGTTGAAGAGAGGCGCGGAGCCTCGCGCCCGGTCGGAGGAGGAGCGCTGTGGAGGCACTGTTGACGGTCGTCGCTCTGCTTTTCGTATTCCTCCTGGTGCTGGGCGCCTACGCCACCGTGAAGGCCGTCGGCGCCGCCAAGCGGGGCGTGGACCGCACGATCACCCAGGCCCGGCGCACCGTCGAGGACCACACCCTGCGCGCCAAGTCCATGGTGCAGCCCGGCCCGGCGGGCCAGGTCGCCCAACTGCGGCTGAAACTGCGCACCTCCATGCGCGCGACCCAGGACGCGCTGCACGCGGGCGTGGCCGAGGACGAGTCCCTCAGGGAGTCCCTCGCCCTGTTCGAGCGGCTGAGCGCGCACGGCCACGAACTGGACGCCGAACTGCGCCGGCTGGAGTCCGAACCGGACCGCGCGACCCTCGCCGAGCGGCTGCCCGCCCTGCGCGAGCGCACCGAGACCATCACCCGGTCCGCGGACTCCCTGCGCTGGGCCGCGCGGGACCGGGCCCGCCGTTTCGCGGACGACGACCTGGACTCGCTGAGCACCCAGATCGACATGGAGGCCGGCGCGCTGCGGCACTGGACCACGAGCGAGCCGTCGGACCCCGCCACCGCGCAGTCCTCGCCGCCCTGGCCCGAGGCCCCCGCTGACGGCTCCAGCTCCCAGCAGACCTGGCCGCAGACCCCCCGGTCCCCGTACGGCCGAGGAACCGACACAGGCCGCCGCCATCACTCCACCGACCACCCGCCCCACCTACCCCTGGCAGAAGAAGCCCCGCCCCGAGAGCACGACTTGATCCGGCCACGGCCCTCCCCGCCGGGAGGGGTCGGACTGCCGCCCGGGCGCTACGCCAGGTAACCTCCAGCTCATGTCCCGCCATGTCGCGATCGTCACCGATTCAACGGCCTACCTGCCGCCGCGGACGATGGAGCGTCACGGCATCACGGCGGTGCCGCTGACCGTGGTCCTCGGCGACCAGGCACTCGAAGAGGGCACCGAGATCTCGACCCGGTCCCTGGCCCAGGCGCTCCAGAAGCGGCGACCGGTCACCACCTCCCGCCCGAGCCCGCAGCTCTTCGCGGAGACCTATCGCAGGGTGGCCGAGACCGGTGCCGCCGGAATCGTCTCCCTCCACCTCTCCGCCGAACTCTCCGGCACCTACGACGCGGCCGTTCTCGCGGCCCGTGAGGCGCCGGTGCCGTGCGGGTCGTGGACACCGGGATGATCGCCATGGCCCTCGGCTTCTGCGCGCTCGCGGCGGCCGAGACCGCGGAGGCGGGGGGGACGGTGGACGAGGCGGTCACGGCGGCGGAGAAGCGGGCCGCGGGTACCTCCGCCTACTTCTACGTCGACACCCTCGACTATCTGCGCCGCGGTGGCCGGATCGGTGCGGCGCAGGCCCTCTTCGGCTCCGCGCTCGCGGTCAAGCCGCTGCTTCAGCTGCAGGGCGGCCGCATCGAACCGCTGGAGAAGGTGCGTACGGCGTCGAAGGCGATCGCGCGCCTGGAGGAGATCGTGGCCGACCGGGCCGGGAGCGCCCAGGTCGACATCGCGGTGCACCATCTCGCCGCCCCCGACCGGGCGTCGGCCCTGGCGGACCGGCTGCGGGTGCGGGTGCCCGGGCTGGCGGACCTGCATGTGAGCGAGGTCGGGGCGGTGATCGGGGCGCATACGGGGCCTGGGTTGCTGGGGGCTGTGGTCTCGCCTCGGTGACGGTGGCCCTGCGGGGTCAGCGGGTTGTTGGTGGGCTGGGTTCGGTTGGGGTGCTGGGCTGGGTTGGGCCGGGTTGGGCTGGGGGTGTCCGTCACCCGTGTGAGTGGTGGAGTTATCCACAACTGGGTGGTTGTCCCCGGGAATTGAGCAAGATCATCGCGGCTGGGTGATGTGCCCGATCCTCGTCGCATGGCACTTCGATCACGTTCACGCACAGCGACTCCCACCAGTGGCCCGGGCCGTGGCCCCGCCTCGGATGTCCGCACCCGCCATCGCCGCGCTCCTGCGACCAGGGGCCGGGCACGGCAGCGGTATGCGTCGGCCGAGGAGCTTCGGCGGCGCGCGGAGGTCATCTTCGCCGAACGGGAGGGTGGGCGAGTCGGAGTGGGGCCGCCGGGTGCGGAGCGGGATGCGGGGTGGGCCGTGATGGTTGGGCGCCCGGGGCGTCGCAGGCCTGGCGGTACGGTCCGTCGGCGTCGGAGTCGGAGTCGGAGTCGGAGGCCTGGGTGGATCCTCCGTCGGGCTCGAGCCCGGGCTCGGTGTCGTCGGGTTCGGATTCGAATTCGGGCTCGGGGGCCGGGGATTGGCGGGGGCGGGTCGGGCTTGCCGTGCGGGAGCGGGTGCCGGTGTGGCTGCAGGCCAGGTGTGGTCTGGAGCGGCGGAGCGTCGTCGCGCTGACCGTGCTGCTCGTGGTCGCCGCCGGTTTCGCCGTGCAGCACTTCTGGAGCGGCCGTACGCAGTCGGTGCGGGCGCCGGAGGTCGTGCGGGCCGCGGTGCCTTTCGAGGAGCGGCGCGAGGCGGCAGGGTCCGGTGCCGCGAGCGGCGCGCCCGAGCGTGGCCGGTACGGCGACGGCCGAGATCGTGGTGGACGTCAGCGGCAAGGTCCGCGAACCCGGCATTCGCCGCTCCCGGCGGGGTCGCGGGTCGCCGACGCCCTCCGGCGCGGCCGGCGGGGTACGGCGGGTACGGACACCACTGGCCTCAACCGGGCCCGCTTCCTGGTGGACGGTGAACAGGTCGTCGTGGGCGCCCCGGCGGGGGCGGCGGGAGCAGCAGGGGCGGCCGGAGCGGCCGGAGGTGCGGCCGGTTCAGGTGGCTCCGCGCCGGGGGCCGGGCCCGCCGTGCCCGTCTCCCTCAACGCGGCGACCGTGGACCAGCTCGACACGCTTCCCGGCGTCGGTCCGGTGCTGGCCCAGCACATCGTCGACTACCGCACTCAGCACGGCGGTTTCCGCTCGGTGGACGAACTGCGCGAGGTCAACGGCATCGGGGAACGCCGCTTCGCCGACCTGCGGAATCTCGTGCGGCCATGAGCGGCCTCCCGGGGCCTTCGACGCCCACGCCGACAACGGACCCTCCGCGTCCTGCCGTGCACGCCACGGCCCGGCCTCGAATGGGAGCGGCCGACCCGCGGCAGGAAGGGCCGACCGATCTACGACTCGTACCGCCCGCGCTGGCCGCCTGGCTGACGGCGGCGTCGATGCTGGACGCCGCGCCGGAGTGGGTCACCGGTGTCGCCGTCGGGTGTCTGGTCACGGGGGTCGTGCTCCTGCTGTGGCGTGGACGCGCGGGGCGACGCGTGGCGACCGCCGCAGTGCTGCTGTGTGTCGCCGCGGCGGCAGCCTCCGCCGGGCTGCACGGCGCCGACCTGCGTCGGGGGCCGGTTCCCGGGCTGGTGCGGGAGTACGCCACCGTGACCGCCGAGATCGAGGTCACCGCCGATCCCCGGCTCACCCGACCGCGGGTCAAGGGGGACCACATGGCACCGGCCTCCGTGCTGATCGGCGCGGAGGTGCGGAGGGTAGAGCAGGCCGGCGAGACGACGGTGGCGACGCGGACGCCGGTGCTGGTGATCGTTGACGTGGGGGCGGGGAAGGGGAGCGGCGGAGGCGGAGAGGTGGTGGACGGGGCCGGCGGTCGCGGGGAAGGGGCCGACGGCCGGGTGGATGGCCATGGCGGTCGGCTGGACGGGCCGGTCGGGCGGGTGGCGTGGCGGTGGCGTCGGCTGGGCCGG
>MWJO01000077.1 GCA_002027195.1 Streptomyces sp. GKU 895
GCCGCAGCCCAGCAGCGCCGAACTCGACTACACCGCGCTCGTCCTCGCCGGCCCCGACGAGCCGGCGGCCCGCCGGGGAAGACTGTTCCCCGCCCCGTCCTACGACCCGGTGGCCGTGGAGCACCGCCGGCGCGCCGAGGCGGTGGCCGCGCTGCCGCTGCCCGCACACGCCGTGCGGCCCCGCACGTCGGCAGGCTCCTTCGACCACCGCTACGACGCCGTCGCCCGCGTCGACGTTCCCTCGGACGGCACCTGGCACACCGTCACCGTCGGCCGGATCCCGGTCGGTCTGCGGACCGAGTACGTCTGTGTGCCGGCGGTGGAGCAGCGGGTGTACGCGGCGCTGGTGCTGTCGAACGCCACCGATCAGGCGCTCCTGGCCGGTCCCGTCGAGGTCAGGGTGGACGACGACTTCGTGGTGAGTGCCGCGCTGCCCACGCTCGCCCCGGGCGGCGCCCGCCGGATGGGCCTCGGGCCGGCCGAGAGCATCCGCGTCACCCGTCGTACGAGCCTCAAGGAGTCGACGGCCGGGCTGCGCAACAACGTCACCGTGCTCGCCCACGGCGTCCATGTGGAACTGGCCAACACTCTCGGCCAGCCCGTCACCGTCGAAGTCCGTGAACAGGTCCCGACCACGACGGAGGCGGACATCCGCATCGAGGAACAGGCCGACTGGACCGTCCCCGAGGACACCGCATCCGCCGACCACCCCGACCCCGGCACCCGCGTCTGGCGCGTCGACCTGCCCGCCGGAGGCACCGCCACCCGGAGCGGCGGCTACGAGATCCGCATCCCGGCCGCGAAGGCCCTGGTCGGCGGCAACCGCAGGAGCTGACACACCATGTCCACCGACCTCGACCCGATCCCGCTGCCCGTCACCGCCGTCACCTGCCTGGAGGACCGGGCCCAGATCGAACGGTCCGTCACCCTCGACCTCCAGGCCGGCGTGCAACGGCTGCGCCTCGGGCCGATCAGCGCTCTCGCGGTCGACCCGACCCTCCACGCCGAAGTGACCGCCGCCGAAGGCGAGGCGACCGTCCTCGACGCCCGGATCGTCCGTGCCTGGACACCGCGCGGACCGCTGCCCGGCGCCGACGACTCCGCTCTGCGGCTGCGCGTCCACGCCCTCAAGGAAGAACGCTCAGCGCTCGAACGGCAGCGCGACCGGCTGCGCGCCCGCCTCGACCTGCTCTCCCGTCTCGCCGCCGACCTGCTGCGGGAGATCGGCGAAGGCGCCGGTCACGGTGAGACCGACACCGCACGGTGGACAGCTGAACTGGACCGGGTGGACGACGAGCGTGACGCGCACGGTGAGCACGTGCGGACCGTCGAGGCCCGTCTCACGGCCCTCGTCTCCGAGCTGCATCAGGCGGAGCACGCCATCGAGCTGGCGGAACAGCGGCAGGCCGAACTGGTCGGCCACGTCGAACTCACCGTGACGGCCACCGCCGCGGGACCTGCGCGGATGCGGCTGAGTCACCTCACCGCCTGCGCTCTGTGGCGCCCCGCCTATCGTGCCGTGCTGGACGGGGACCACCTCACTCTGGAGACCGACGCCGTGGTCTGGCAGCGCACCGGCGAGGACTGGACCGACGTACGCCTGACGTTGTCCACGGCCCGCTCGGCGCTGGCCACCGAACCGCCGCGCCTCACCCCGGACCGGCTGACGCTCACCGACCGCTCCCCCGCGGAGCGCCGCACGGTCGCCGTCGAACTGCGCGAGGAGGAGATCGCCGAGCTGGGGCCCGCCCCCGTGCTCGGCCTGCCAGGCGTGGACGACGGCGGCCGCACCCAGGTCCTGCGCTCCCCGCCCCGTCTCCGTCCCGCCGACGCGCGCCACCGCGTCCCGCTGTCCGCGGCCGACGCGGTCGCACGCAGCGAATACGTCTGCTCCCCCGAACTGTCCCCACTCGTCACGCACGTCGTGCGCTGCGACAACCCCGCGGGGCACGCGCTGCTGGCAGGCCCGGTGGACCTGGTCGGGGCGGGCGGCTTCGGCGGCCGTGGGACGTTGGCCTTCACCGCCCCCGGCGCGCCCCTGGAACTGGCCTTCGGCAGCCACGACGACTACCGGGTGCTGCGCGAGACGGAGGAGTCCCGTGACTCGTCCGCGCTCTCCCAGCGCACCACCGTCACCCGCACGGTCCGGGTGCACCTCTCCCGCTTCTCCGCCCCGGGTGAGGCGGGCGAGCAGACGGTGACCGTACGGGAACGCATCCCGGTCTCCGAGGTGTCGGCGGTGGAGGTACGGATCCGCAAGGACGCCTGCTCCCCGGCTCCGGACACGGTCGACGCCGAGGGCATCGCCCGCTGGGACATCACCCTCCCCCCCGAACGGCCGCCGCACGCTCACCCTCGTCTACGACATCTCGGCGAGCGGGAAGGTGACCGGGCTCTGAGCTGTTGGCCCTACCGGTCGGCGGCGTGGGCGGGCGGGGTACAGGGCGTCCCCGCCCTCGTAGGGCACGTCGGCAGCGGGGGGCGGATGGGGCACGCTCGGACTCGTGGCGCCAGACCGTCATCGTGAAGAGCAACGCTACGGCCGCGATGACCAGTTGGACGGCTGCCGCATAGGGGTGTGCGAAGCGGAGGAAGGCGACGGCGACCGCGAGCACACCCACGGTGAACCCACCGAGCCAGAGCACCGGTACCCAGTCCATCGGGGGTGCACCGACCTGCTCGTCGTCGCCCCAGCCACGAAGGCTCAACATCAGCACCAGGACAATGGCGACCGGAACCTCGGTGAGCAGCACGATCAAACTGATGCAGCCACCGGCGAACCCGTCGCCCCGCCGTGGTGAGCCCGGTAACCGCGGACTCGGTTCGAAGGCCATGGTCACACCCTGGTAGCTCCCGCGGTGCGGTGCACTGTCGTTCACCAAGTCGCAACCGCGTCGTGTCTCAGCTCAACGCCTGCTGGCCTCTTCGCTCAGCCCCGGCCCGCGCACGTCGACGCGGCACCCTCGTGCCCGTACCAGACGCTGTCCAGCTCGCGGCCGTCGGGCAGGGTGTGGCGGGCCGGGCCGGGGGCCGGGGCGAAACCGGCGCGTTCCAGGGCGCGGCGGCAGGCGAGATTCTCCGTCGCGGTTCCCGCGCGTACCGTCGGCAGACCGGCGTGGTGGTGGGCGAACTCCGCGCCCGCCAGGAACAGTTCAGCGCCGAGGCCCTGGCCTCGGTGGTCGGGGGCGAGATTGCCGCCGATCTCACCGCTGTCGTGGTGGAGTTCGAGGTATCCGGCGTAGCGCCCGCTGTCGCGGCGTACGCAGACCATGAACTCGGGCATGTCGGGGCTGGGTTCGAAGGGCTCGGCCAGTTCGGGATGGGACCGGACGAACCAACGGGGGGTGGCGCCGCCGGGGCCCATGCCCAGCAGGGTCCGTCTGGTGTCGGCGTCCGGTACGACCTGATCCATCTGGTTCCCCTGCCAGTGCTGGGCCTCGGGGTCCGCGCCCGCGGCGACGGCCGCCAGCGCGTCGAGCTTGGTCACGGGTGTGTAGAACAGCAGGTGCCGGGTGGCCAGGGCATGCCGGTCGGGCGTGCACGTGTCCGGGACGGCAAGGCCCGAGGCGGCCCGGCGGTGTCGCAGGAGCGACCGAATCATGGCATTCCCTTCCACCGTCCAAGTGAGTTCGGCGTTCACGAGGCCACCGTCAGCACGATCTTGCCTTGGATGTGGCCCTGCGCGGCCCGCGTGTGGGCGCTGACCGCGTCGGACAGTGGGTAGGTGCTGTCCACCGCGACCTTGAGTGTGCCGTCATCGAACAGGCGCCCGATCTCGCCGAGTTGGGGGCCGTTGGAACGGACCTGAATGTTCGACACGGTGATGTCCAGACGGGCCGTCTCCTCCGGAGCGTACTGGGCGAAGAACACCGGGAGCATGGTGCCTCCGCGCTTGAGTACGGTCAGGAAGCGTGAGCTGTCCGGGCCACCGACGGTGTCGATCACCAGGTCGACGCCGCTGACCACGTCCGCGGCGCGGGTCGTGGTGTAGTCGATGAACTCATCGGCGCCGAGCTTGCGCAGGAACTGCTCGTGGCGGCCTGAGGCCACCGCGATGACGTGCGCCCCCTTCCATTTCGCCAACTGCACCGCGAAGTGCCCCACTCCACCGGCGGCCCCGTTGACCAGCACGGTCGTCCCCGGTGTGATCGGCACCGGCCGGTGCACCTGGCCGGTGAAGGGAGACGGCACGTCGTGGCCGAGATCGACCAAGTACTGCCAGGCCGTCAGCAGGGCCATCGGCGCACCGGCCGCCTCGACGTGGTCGATACCGGCCGGCTTGTGAGCCAGGTCAGCGGCCGGAGCGGCCACGTACTCGGCGTACGTCCGGCCGTCGAAACCGGGGAACCGCAGCATGCCGAAGACCTCGTCGCCGACGGAGAACCCCGGCACGTCCGGGGCGACCGCCTCGACCACGCCCGCCATGTCCGTTCCAGGGATCAGGGGGAACTCCAGCACCGGCCGCATCTCGGCCGGCATGACCTTCATCCCCTCACGCAGGTACCAGTCCGGGGGATTGACGCCCACCGCGTGCACCCGGACGAGCACCTCGCCCGGGCCGATCCCGGGGACCGGCACCTCTTCGTACCGCAGAACTTCCGGCCCGCCCGCCTCGTGGAACTGGATCGCCTTCATCGCGCCTGTCGCTTTCTCAGGGAAACGTTGCTCCTTCAGTCAAGGCGCTGGACGGTCCGGCCGTCCAAGACCCCTTCGGCAACCGGTCATTCCGAAACGGCATGACACGTACCCTGCAAGGGTGAACGATCTCGGACAGGACCTGGAACTGCGGCTGGTGCGCTACTTCACCGTGGTGGCGGCGCACCAGCACTTCGGCCGGGCCGCCGCCGACCTGCACGTGGCCCAGCCGGCGCTGAGCCGACAGATCCAACGGCTCGAGAAACACCTCGGCACCCGCCTGCTGGACCGCACCCCCAGGGCACCCGGCTCACGCCGCCGGCCAGACCTTCCTCCCCCGGGCCCACGCCCTGCTGCAGGCCGCCCGCGAGGCCGAACTCGCCGTACGCGAACAAGCCCGGACCGAACGCATCACCATCGGTTACGTCGAAGACCTGCTGATCACTGCCGCCGTACGGGAACTGCGTCACCGTCACCCGGACGCCGAGATCGCCACCCGGCATCTGAGCTGCAGCGACGTCGGCGCACTGTCCGACAAGCGCGTCGACGCCCTGATCGCGCGGACCCCGTTGCCCCTCGCCGCGGACGCCGTCCTCACCACTCCGCTGTACGAGGAGCCCCGGATGCTCGTGGTCCCCCGCGACCATCCGCTGGCCGGCCGCGCGTCGGTGACCGCGGACGAACTGGCCGACGAGGAGGCGGCGCCGTGCCCGTTCGAGACCGCCGACTGGCCTTCGTACCGGATCCTCGGCTCCGGCGTACCGCCGGTCGAGAACTATGAGGACAAGCTCGAACTCGTCGCGGGCGGCGGGGCGATCGCCGTCCTGCCGGTCGGCGATCGGCGCAGCTCACTGCGTCCCGACCTCGTCACCGTCCCGGTCGAGGGTGCTCCTCCGAGCCAGGTCGTCCTGGTCAGCCGCAAGGGCGACCTGAATCCCATGATCAGGAGTCTCCGGCAGGCCGCCAAGGCCGTCCTGGCGGCCCCGTCGAAGTGACACGCACTACGCCTTGCGGGCCAGCCCGGCGGCAATGAGGTGTTCCCAGACCGTGAGTTCTCGCTTCTGCCCGATGTCCAGGGCGTCGTTCTCGTCGGGGCGCCACAGGGACGCGGGGACGATCCCCGGGTCGAGGATCTCCAGACCGTCCAGCAGGGAGGCGATCTCCTCGTCGGTCCGCCACCGGCCACGACCGAAGGTCTGCTGCAGCACCGTCTCGGCCTCGACGGTCTCCGGGTTGTTCCCGGAGCGGAAGTGACTCATGAAGAAGTAGCTGCCCGACACGACGTGGTCGCGCCAGTAGCGGACGATGCCGGCCGGATCCTCGTCATCGTTGACGTGATGGAGGATGGCACTGAAGATCACAGCGACCGGACGGTCGAAGTCGATCATCTCGACGGTGTCGGGGTGGGTACGGATGCCCTCGGGGTTGCGCACATCGACCGCGACGACACGGGTCAGGTCGTTGTCCTCCAGCAGCGCGCGGCCATGCACGAGCACCTGGGGATCGATGTCCACGTAGACCACCCGGGACTCGGGAGCGTGCCGTTGCGCGACCTGGTGGACGTTGTCCGCGGTCGGCAGGCCGCTCCCGAGGTCCACGAACTGCCGGATGCCGGTGGTCCTCGCGATCTCTCTGACCGCCCGGGTCAGAGCCGCGCGGTTGGCGAAGGCGATGGCCACCGATCCGGGCAGGTCACGCTTGAACACGTCCCCGATCTCACGGTCCACGGCGTAGTTGTCCTTGCCGCCGAGCAGATAGTCGTAGACCCGGGCGATGCTGGGCTTGGACGGGTCGATGGAGGAGCCGCTGTACGTCATGGCGGTCATTCTGCCCAACAACATCGCCGGTGCGCCCCCGAGTTGAGCCCTCCAGCGGGCCGAAGAGGCCCTTACTCGTCCGAGCGGGCTGGCGGGACGCAGTCGGCGACGTGGGTGGTCAGCCAGGTGAGCAGTGGTCTGAGTTCCTCGTACGTGGCCAGCACCCGGTCGACGACCTCCGGTGTCTGAAGCCGTTCGTCACCGCCGAGGTGTCGCACGGCGAGCAGCGAGCGGTGTCGCAGCAACGCTCCCCGTGGATGGTCGGCGGGGTACGCCCGGGGCACACGCTTCAGAAGGTCCCCGGTGATCTCGAACCCCCGGCCGCGTAGTTCGGCCACCACATCGTCCAGTACGGAACCGCTTGTCTCAGCGGCGACCGCCGCCCTGAACCTGCTGATCTGCTCGGAGTCGGCGTACCACCACGCACCCTGCACGCGCAGGCCGTCCAGACTGAAGCGCAGCCCGATCTCGATGCTCCGGGCGATGCGTGCCACGGCCGACTGGTTCTGCCACCACCACGAGGTCTTCCCGTACCGCCACACAGAGTGGTCCTCGAACGCGGGCTCTTCCCACGCCAGGTCATGCAGGAGCGAGACCATCGGTTGCCGTACGAGGCGTTCGCGATCCTTGCGGGTCTCTCGCATCACCTCTTGTGACGGCTCGCCCTGGAGACGCAGCAACACGTCGAACGCCGACTCGTCCCACCCGGTGAACTGCCTGGGCACATCCATCAACTCCAGCCCTCCGAACCTTCACCGCCAGGCCGCTCGTCCTGCGACGGGGGCGGTCGCAGGGCGCCGGCGATGACGGTGGTCACCATCTTGCGGACGGCGGCCGGCTGCGGCGGCGGGCCGGACCGGTCGGCGAAGAGCAGATGCCCGGCCCCGACCAGGGTGGGGGGCGAGGGTGTCGATGTCGGCGTCGGGGGCCAGGCGCCCCGACTCCCGCTCGGCCGCGAGATACGCGGCGATCATGGCGGCGCCCTGCACCGCCAGAGGAAGGCCGGTCAGCCCCGCCTCGCGCAGCCGGGCGCGCAGGCCGTCGCGGAAGGTGATGAGCGCGACGATGGCGACCGTGACCGGCCCGAACAGGTCCTGCAGCGCGTCGGCGACGTTGTCCACCACGTCCCCGTTCCCGGCGGCCGCGCACAGAGTCGTGGTCCGTTCCTCGATGGCGCGGATGCGGTCGAGGACCAACTCCGCCAGGAAAGCGTCGAAGTCGGTGAAGTGCCGGTGCAGAACCCCCTTGGCGCAGTTCGCCTCCTCCGTGACCGCCCGGCTCGTCAACCCGTCGGGTCCGTCCCGGAGCAGGACGCGCTCGGCGGCTTCGAACAACTGGCCGCGCACGTTGTGGATGTGCACCCCTGACGGCATCGACTCCCTTTCCGCGGTGCCCCGCCTTAACAAGTGGGCATGCGCCCACTAGGGTGGGCGCATGCCCACTTTAGCGCAGGGACAGCCCGCCGACTCCGTTCCCGAGCCCCACCGCCACCGGCAGACAGCCGAGTCGTTCGGCGTGGACCCCGAACGCTACGACCGTGCCCGACCGCCCTACCCGCAAGCTCTGGTGGACCGGATCATCGCGGCAAGCCCCGGCCGGCAGGTGCTCGACGTCGGAGCCGGGACCGGCATCGAGGCCCGCCAGTTCCAGGCGGCCGGCTGCACGGTGCTCGGCGTCGAGCCCGACGCCCGGATGGCCGCCTTCGCGCGACTCAGCCGCATCGAGGTCGAGGTCTCCAGGTTCGAGGACTGGCAGCCGGCCGGACGGCAGTTCGACGCGGTCATCGCCGGCACCGCCTGGCACTGGGTGGACCCCGTCGCCGGCGCGGCCAAGGCGGCCCAGGCGCTGCGTCCCGGTGGCCGCCTCGCCCCTTTCCACCATGTCCCCCAGCTCCCGGCCGAGTTGACCGCCGCCCTCGCCGAAGCGCTCCAACGAGTGGCCCCCGACTCCCCGTTCAACCCCGGCCTGCTGCAGGGATCAACCCTGGACGCCTACCAGCCACTGTTCGCGAAAATCGCCGACGGCATCCGTCGGACCGGCCGGTTCAGCGAGCCGGAGCAGTGGCGCTTCGCCTGGGAGCGCACGTACACCCGAGAGGAGTGGCTCGACCAACTCCCCACCTTCGGCGGCCTCACCCAGCTCCCCGCGGACAAAATGGTCGCGGTCCTGGACCGTGCCGGAACCGCGATCGACAAGCTCGGCGGCCGTGTCACCATGCCCTACACCTCCGTCGTGATCACCTCGACCCGCTCCCGCACCACCTGACGGCCGCAGCCGTCGGGCGCCACCACGCCGGAGTGGGCCGGTGAGACCGCCGCACGTCAGTGCCCCCACCCGTCCGGGCCGGCGCCCCGCCACTCGATCAGCGACGACTGGACCACGTCCATCTCATCCCACTCCTGAAGACCGGCCTCCTGCACGAAGGCCACGACGTCGAGCACGCCATAGGCGATCCCGACGAAATGCCCACTGATGCGAACGCGCCGCCCACCGTCCTCAGCAGGCGGGTAGATGACGACGGGTTGATCGGTAGCCATGATCTCAGCGTGCGGCCGGGGTCCGTCGCGCGCATCCGGGCCACGCCTGTTGCGGCAGGGAGGTACCCCATGCCCCGAACCCCCGAGGGCGACCCGAAATCGCATGCGATCCACCCCGAGCCGTGTTGGGATCGGTCCCCATGAATGATCATTTCCTCGATGAAGCCGACCTGATGGACAGGATGGAACGGAATCTGGCGGAACACGCCTGCCACCTGCATCGGGGCATGACCGGTGCGACCGTCACAGAGGTCGGTGACCTGCTGATCGCCGACAGCGGTCTGGATGACGACACGTTCAACATCGTTGCCGCGGCCCGCTTCACCGCCGCCGCGGCCACGACACGTATCGCCGAAACCGCCGCGACGCTGGCCCGCTCAGGCCGCCCCTTCTCCTGGTGGGTGGGGCCCGCCTCGACACCGGCGGACCTCAGCACCCGCCTGACGGCGGCAGGTCTGCCGGCCTCCGAACGCGAGACGGCCATGTGGGCCGCGCTCGACGGCACCACCCCGGCCCCTCCAGCCGCCCCGAGCCTGGACATCCAGCGGGTGACCACGCCGGAGCAGCTCGCCGACTACGCGACGGTCGTGGCCGCGAACTGGGATCCGCCTGCCGACACCGTCCGTCGCTTCTTCGCCCAGGCCGCCCCGCAGGCACTGGCCGCGCACTGCCCGGCCCGCTATCTGGTCGGCTACGTGGAAGGCCGTCCGGTCTGTTCCGCCGAAGTCTTCCACCATGCGGGAGTCGCCGGCATCTACAACATCTGCACCCTGGCCGACCACCGCCGCCGGGGCTACGGCGGCGCCATGACGCTCGCGGCACTCCGGACGGCCCGCGCCCGAGGCCACCGCATCGCGGTCCTGCAGGCGTCAGCCGACGGCGAGCCCGTCTACCGCCGCCTGGGGTTCCGCTCCTGCGGCCGGTTCACCGAACACGCCGTCACCCCCTGAAGCACCCCGACTCCCGGGACCCGCGCCCGGTCGCCCACTCACATGCTGGGCACCCGTGCCGGACCATGCGCCCGATCGTGCAAGATCGATACGAGCCCCTCGACCGCCCGTGGGCGGCGGGGAGGCGACACGCTGATCAGGTGAGGAGATGGCCATGTCCATCGGGGAAGCTCTGGCCGTCCTCGCGGCCGGTACAGGGGCCGGCGCGATCAACACCATCGTCGGCTCCGGCACCCTGATCACCTTCCCGGTACTGCTCGCCACCGGGCTGCCGCCGATCACCGCCAACGTCTCCAACGCCCTGGGACTGGTGCCCGGGTCCATCAGCGGGGCCATCGGCTACCGCGCCGAGCTGCGCGGACAGCGCCGGCGCACACTCGTGCTCGGCCTCACCGCAGCCCTCGGCGGACTCGGTGGTGCCGTCCTGCTGCTCACCCTGCCCTCCGAGTCCTTCGACACGATCGTCCCCGTACTGATCACCGCCGCACTGGTCCTCGTACTGCTCCAGCCGCGCCTTGCCAAAGCCGTACAGCGGCGGCGTGAGAACAACGGCACCACCGGCCACCCGCACGGCGGCCCCGTCCTCCTGGTCGGTCTGCTCCTCGCCAGCGGGTACGGCGGCTACTTCGGCGCCGCTCAAGGAGTCCTGTACCTCTCCCTGATGGGCCTGCTCCTCGACGAGGACCTGCAACGCGTCAACGCCGTCAAGAACGTCCTCGGAGCCGTCGTCAACGGCATCGCCGCCTGCTTCTTCCTCTTCGTCGCGGAGTTCGACTGGTCGGCGGTTCTGCTGATCGCCGTGGGCTCCGCCCTCGGTGGCCAGATCGGCGCCAAGGTCGGGCGACGCCTCCCGCCCGCCGCCCTGCGTGCCGTGATCGTCGCCGTCGGCGTCATCGCGGTGGTGCAGCTCCTGTTGCGCTGACGCGCCGCTGAGGGCGCACGCCACGGGTCACGTGTTGAGGTCCGTGGCGGTTCCGGTGGGCAGCCAGCGGAAGCGGCTGCGGATGTCCTCGGGCGCGCGGGCCAGTTCCCGCTCGATGGCGTCGCGGCCTTCGTGGAAGTGGTGCCAGCCCTCGTAGTGGACGGGGAGGGCGGTGCGGGGCCGCAGCAGGCGGCACAGGCGGACGGCCTGGGCGGCGGTCATGGTGTAGCGGACCGGTCCGGTGATCGGGAAGCGCACGCCGCCGACATGCAGCAGTGCCGTGCCCACGGTCAGCCGCCTGGCCACCTCGCGCACCCCGCCGTACAGGACGGTGTCCCCGGAGATCCACAGCGCGCCGTGCCGCTGGCCTTCCCAGGTGAGGGCGAAGCCCGTGACGTGTCCGGTCAGCGGCCGGGGACAGAGGCGGGCCGTGGCGGGCCGGGGTGGCGGTGACGGTGAGGGTGGGGCGGCCGGGGGCGTGCAGGCGGGTGACGGTCCACGGCCTCAGGCCGCGGGCGTTGCCGCCGAGCCGCCGGGCGCGGCCGGGGTGGGTCAGCACGAGATCCGCGGTGCCCAGCAGCGCGCGTCCCGTGGTGTCGAGGTTGTCGCCGTGCTGGTCGTGGCTGAGCAGGACGGCGTCGATCGGCGGCAGGTCGGCGGCGGCGAGGGCGGGGCCCGCGGACTTGTGGGAGGCGGTGCCCCAGCCGAAGCCGTAGCGCTGCCCGGGCGGGTCGAAGGTGGGGTCGGTCAGCAGTCGCCAGCCGCCGGTCTCGATCAGGGTCGTCGGGCCGCCGATGTGGGTGATGCGCAGGTCGCTCATGAGGGAGTCCTTCCGGGCCGGCACGGGCGGCGCACGTCCCGGGCCGGGCGACGATGGCTCAGGCGTGGGCGAGGGCCCAGTCCAGGGCGTGGTCGGCGACCTCTTCCCAGCCGTCCTGGGCGGGCATCAGATGGGAGCGGCCGGGGAACACCGTGACCTCGGTGACGGTGCCCTCGGCCTTGTAGTGCTTGGCGTTGGACTGCTGCACCTTGGGCGGCATGAGGTGGTCGTTCTCGCCGGCGCAGAACAGCAGCGGGGCCCTGCCCGTGTTGTGGTAGTCGACGTAGGTGTCGGTGTGGCCGGGGTGGATGTTGGCCAGGGCACTGCCCCAGACGATGCCGCCGGGTGCGGGGATGTGGTAGCGCTCGTACGTGGCGTGGGCCTGCTCCTCGGGGAAGGTGTTGGTGAAGGCGTAGCGCCAGTGGTCGTAGTCGAAGCCGACGGCGCGGTGGCGGTTGGCCGGGTTCTTCAGCACCGGGAAGGTCGAGCGGACCTGGGACAGCGGTACGACGGCCACGCCTTCGGTGGGCGCGGAGTTGATCGCCACTCCGGCCGCGCCGAAGCCGCGGTCGAGCAGGAGCTGGGTGAACGCGCCGCCGGCGGAGTGCCCCATGATGACGGGCGGCCGGTCCAGCTCGGTGATGACCTTCTCGAGGCCGGCGATGATGGCGGGGACGGTGACCGTCTCGATCGGGGTCGGGTCGGCGTTGAGGGCCTCGACCTCCACCTCGAAGCCGGGGTAGGGCGGGGCGATGACGCGGAAGCCCTTGTCCTGGTAGTGGGCGATCCAGTTCTCCCAGGCGCGCGGTGTCACCCAGAAGCCGTGGACGAGGACGATGGTGTCGGGTTGCATCGGTGTGCTCCTCAGCGAGTGGCCTGGTGGGCGGCCTGGATCTGGCGGACCACGATGTCGGGGTGGGACATCATCACGACGTGGGACGCGCCCTTGACCTCGACGGTGCGGCTGTGGGCGCGCTCGGCCATGAAGCGCTGCGCGGCGGCCGGGATGACGTTGTCCTTGGTCGGGATGACGTACCAGGACGGCAGGTCCTTCCAGGCCGGTGTGCCGCTGGGGCCGGCCAACCCGCCCACGCTGCCGGGGCGTTGGGCGGCGGCCATCAGCCGGGTCTGGGAGGAGGGCAGGTCGGCGGCGAACACGTCACGGAACTTGGCCGGGTCGATGTAGCCGTCCTGGCCCGTACTGCCGTCCGGCAGCGGGTAGTTGCGGGCGATCAGCGCGTCCGGCAGCTTGCTGCCCGGGAACTTGCCGGCGAGTTGCAGTGCGCTCTCGCCCTGGTCGGGGGCGAAGGCGGCGACGTAGACGAGAGCCTTGACGTTGGTGTGTCCACGGGCGGCGTTGGTGATGACCTCACCGCCGTAGGAGTGGCCGACCAGGATGACCGGACCGTCGATGCTGTCGAGGACGCTGGAGACGTAGGCCGAGTCGCCGCCCAGGTCACGCAGCGGGTTGGCGGGGGCGATGACCGGATAGCCGGCCTTCTGCAGGGCGGCTATGGTCCGGTACCAGCCAGAGGCGTCGGCGAACACACCGTGGACGAGCACGACGGTCGGCTTGGGGCCGCTCGGGTGCGCCGTGGTGGCGGAGACGGGGGCGACCGCGCCGCCCAGGCCGGCCACGAGCGCGGCGGCGAGCAGGCATGCGCTGACGGTACGGCGGCGAGGCCGCTGACCGCTGAGGATCATGTGGTGGCTCCTGTGCTCGGGCGTACCCGGCGGGCGGCCGGGGACGCGGGCGTGAAGGCGTCAGGAATTGAGGAACTCCAGCAGATCGGCGCCGAGTTGCTCTTTGTGGGTGTCGGTGATGCCGTGCGGGGCGCCCGGGTAGACCTTCAGCGTCGCGTTCTTGATGCGGGCGGCCGACGCCTTGCCCCCGACCTCGGAGGGGACGACCTGGTCGTCGTCGCCGTGGATGACCAGCGCGGGCACGTCGACGGCGTCCAGGTCGGTGCGGAAGTCGGTCGCGGAGAAGGCCGCGATGCACTCGTAGGCGCCCCGGTGCCCGGCCTGCATGCTCTGGAGCCAGAACGCCTTACGGATGCCCGGGGAGACATCGGCACCGGGCCGGTTGTTGCCGAAGAACGGCCCGTCGGCCAGGTCGTGGTACAGCTGTGAGCGGTCGGCGAGCGATCCGGCCCGGATCGCGTCGAACGTCTCGATCGGCACGCCGCCGGGATTGTCGTCGGTGCGCAGCATGAACGGGGGGACCGCGGAGACGAGCACGACCTGGGCGACCCGGGAGGTGCCGTGGCGGCCGATGTAGCGGGCGACCTCGCCGCCACCGGTGGAGAACCCGACCAGGGTGGCGTCCCGCAGGTCCAGGGTGTCGATGAGCGTGGCCAGGTCGTCGGCGTAGGTGTTCATCTCGTTGCCGTGCCACGTCTGGGTGGACCGGCCGTGGCCGCGCCGGTCGTGCGCGATGACGCGGTAGCCATGACCGGCCAGGAACAGTTGCTGGGCCTCCCAGCTGTCGGAGTTCAGCGGCCAGCCGTGGCTGAGGACGACCGGGCGACCCGTCCCCCAGTCCTTGTAGTAGATCTGGGCGCCGTCGGATGCGGTGACGAAAGGCATGGGCTTCTCCCAACCGGTGGCCGGGGCGCCGCGTGAACCCGTCCTCCCTGCCGCACCCCGTAGTTGTGAAGGACTTGTGCGTGAGCGTGGCACGGGCGCCGTCGGCCGGCTTGACCCTGCCTGCCGGAGCCTGTCCCCTGCGTGCCATGGCTCCGGCCGCAGGGCACCCGCACACCTGCGGCATCGGGGGCCACAGCAGCAGACATGTACGCACACCGGTGCGCTGTACATGCATCTTTGCCCGGAACGCTCCGCACGGCGGACACTCGCACCCTGGGCGGCCACCGGACGCCGTCCGGAACGGGAGGCGCCGTGCTCGTCCTCGACACCAACGACCTTCGGGTCGGTGACCGGATCGCCGCCTACGAGGCGGTGGCCGCCGGTGAAGGCGGCGTCTCCTCCGTCCAGGAGGAGCGGGATGAGGCCACGACCTGGAAACGACTCGAACTCTGGCACCTCGGCCCGCTCACGCTCTTCCACACCCAGGGCACGGGGATGCGCATCACGCGCTCGCTCCGGCAGGCGCGGCGCGATGTGCTGGACACCGTCGCGATCAACATCCACCGCCGGGGAGCCGGCGGGTTCGGCTGGGCCGACCATCGCCGGCGCATCGGCCCGAACAGCGCGACCCTGCACCACATGCCGGGCGGATACGAGTACTGGTGGTCCGGCCTCGGCAGCACGGTGGCCCTGATGTTCGACACCGAACGCCTCGGCCTGCCGGAAGAGACGATCCGCGCATCCATCCCGACGCTCGAGCACAGTCCCATCGGACGGCTGCTGATCGACCACGTGCTCGGCATGCACCGCATCGCCGACGAGATCAACGTCGGCCCCGAGGCCGACGCCCTCGCCTCCGCCACCGTGGAACTCGTCCGAGCCTGGGTGGTGTCCGTCGCCGGCGACGACCTCACCCGCCGGACGGTCGGCAGGGAAACCCTCCTCACCCGTGTCCTGGCCTACACCCGCGCCCACCTCAGGGAACCCGACCTCACCCCCCAGCGGATCGCCTGGGCACACAACACCTCCGTACGGACGCTGTACCGGCTGTGCGAGGACGGCGGAGTCAGTCTCGAGAAGTGGATCATCCGCCGTCGGCTCGAGGGCGCCCGTGCCGACCTGGCAGCCCCCCGTCACGCGCACCGCACGATCGACACCATCGCCCGCAGCTGGGGCTTCACCAACCCCGCCTTCTTCTCCCGACGCTTCCGCCAGACCTACGGCACCACCCCCAGTCAGTGGCGAAGACTCTCCCGGCAGGCTCGCGTCCTGCTCCCACCGGACGACTGACGCCGCCCGGTGCCCGCGAGGGACCACTTCGCCGACGCCCCTCGCAGGCACCGTCGCGGCGTCATTACCGCGTTTCTTGCAGAAAGCCCCGGCGTTCACGCCGGGGATGAATGCATCTCAAGGCTGCTCTGACGTGCACGTTAGAGCGGACGTTTTTGCTGCTCGATGTCCTGGCGGACGATCGCCAACGGTGCTCCGCCACACGACGCGCAGAAGTACGAGGGCGACCACAGATGCCCGTGCAGGATGGCGCGGTCGATCCGGCCGGTGAACTCCTGCCGTATCCGGCGGGCGGAGACGCCCTTGAGGCTGTTGACCAGCTTCGAGACGGCGACCTTGGGCGGGTAGTGCACCAGGAGGTGGACATGATCGCGTTCGCCGTTGAACTCCTTCAGCTCCGCTTCGAAGTCCTCACACACCTTGCGCATGATCTCCTCGCAGCGTGTCAGCATCTCGTCGGTGAACACCCCACGCCGGTACTTCGTCACAAAGACCAAGTGCACATGCATCGCCGAAACCACGTGTCTTCCACGCCTGTAATCATTCGGCCCAGCCATGAGACCAATCGTCGTAGGATCTTGAGTGTGCAGCTGCGCTACAACTATCGGGCCTACCCGGATGCCACCCAGCGCCGTGCGCTGGCCAGCGCGTTCGGGTGCGCCCGTGTGGTGTGGAACGACTGCCTGCGCGACCGCAAGCAAGCGCACGCGGCAGGGCTGGCGTACGTGAAGTCGGCCGAGCTGTCCCGGCTTCGCATCACCCAGGCCAAGCACACCCAGGAACGAGCCTGGCTCGCCGACGTGTCGGCGGTCGTCCTGCAGCAGTCCCTGCGGGATCTGGACACCGCCTACAAGAACTTCTTCGACTCGGTCAAGGGCAAGCGGCCCGGCCGCAAGGTCAGCCCTCCCCGCTACAAGTCGAAGAAGGACACCCGGCAGTCGATCCGCGTCAACACCAACGCCTTCTCCCTGAAAGACGATGGCACCGTGTACGTGGCCAAGGTCGGCCGCCTCAAGACCAAGTGGTCCCGCCGGCTTCCGGCCGCACCCACGTCGCTGACCGTCACCAAGGACAGCTGCGGCCGGTACTTCCTCAGCTTCGTCGTGGACACCGAGCCGGACATCCTCCCGGAAGTGGAGACCGACGCCGGTATCGACCTCGGCCTGTCGGCCTTCGCGGTCCTGTCTGATGGGCGGAAGATCGACAGTCCCCGCTTCCTGCCCCGGGCTGAGAAGAAACTCAAACGGCTTCAGCGGGAACTGTCCCGCAAGGTGAAGGGATCGAAGAACCGGGCCAAGGCCCGTATCAGGGCCGCACGCCAGCACGCCAAGGTCGCCGACCGGCGCCGGGACTTTCACCACAAGGCCTCCACACAGATCATCCGCGACAGCCAAGCGGTGTATGTGGAGGACCTCGCGGTGTCCGGCCTCGGCCGCACCCGGCTCTCCAAGTCCGTGCACGACGCGGGATGGTCCGCGTTCGTCGGCATGCTGGAGTACAAGGCGGCTCTGCACGGCCGCACCTTCGCCAAGGTGGACCGGGCCTTCCCGTCCTCTCAGGTCTGCTCGGCCTGCGCATTCCCGGACGGCCCCAAGCCCCTGCACGTCCGCCAGTGGACGTGCGGCGCATGCGGCACCATGCACGACCGCGACCACAACGCGGCCCGCAACGTCCTGTTCGAAGGACGCCGAATCGTCGCCGCCGGACGGGCGGAGACGCTAAACGCCTGTGGAGCGCCGGTAAGACGGGCACACGTGCCCGCACAGCGCGTGGAAGCAGGAAGCCTCCGGAAGGGTCAGACGACCCAGGCTGGAATCCCTGGACTTTAGGCCAGGGAGCACGTCAAGATCACCGGTCATGGACTGGCTCGAACGGACCGCGCAGCTACGGCAGTGGAGCAGGGGCGGTGCGCGGGCACCGCACAAGCCGCTGCTTCTTCTCTACGCGTTGGGCCGGTTCCAGGCGGACGCCGACGGCGAGCTGCGCTACAGCGCGGTGGAGGAGGACCTGGCGCGGCTGCTGGCCGAGTACGGGCCGCCGCACAGGACGTCCCCCGCCTACCCGTTCCACCACCTCGTCAGCGACGGAGTGTGGGAGGTGCGGACCGACCGGGGGCCGGGCAGTCCGGGCAGCGGCGTGCGGGATCTGCGGGAGACCGGCGCGGCGGGCCGGCTCGCGCCCGGGCTGCGGGCGGCCCTGCGGCGCGAACCGTCGCTGCTCGCCCGTATCGCGCGGGTCCTGCTCGATCTGCATTTCCCGCCCTCCCTCCACGGCGATGTGTGCGAGGCCGTCGGGCTCGAACTGGAACCGGCGGAGACCGGACGGCCCTCGGACGTACGCCGGCAGCGCGGTCGGCGGATGCGCGAACTGGTGCTGACCGCGTACGAGTTCCGGTGCGCGTTCTGCGGGTACGACGGCCGGATCGGCGCCGTACCGGTCGGGCTGGAGGCGGCGCACGTGCGCTGGTGGGCGTTCGACGGTCCGGACGAGGTGGACAACGGGCTGTGCCTGTGCTCGTTGCACCACAAGCTCTTCGACAAGGGTGTGCTCGGGGTCGGCGACGGCCATCGCATCCTGGTCTCGCAGCGCTTCGTCGGTCACAGTCCCGCGGCCCGGGACCACGTCATCGCGCTCGCGGGCCGCCCGCTCCTCGGCCCGCAGCCGGGCACCCGTCCGGTCGCGGCCGCCCACCGCGACTGGCACACCAGCCAGGTCTTCCACGGCGCACCTCGCCCCGCGGTCACCGCTTCCCCTGGCGAAGTGTGACCTTCATGCCTCCGTGGGCCGCTGATCGTCGTGTTCCTGCGCCTGCGCCCACGTGCTCGCCCATGCGTCGAGCGGCCGGAGGGCATCACGCAGTGACGTCCCCAGCGGGGTCAGCTCGTAGCCATCGGCCGAGGGCGCGATGATCCCGCTCGACACGAGTTCGCGGAGCCGCTGGTAGAGGACGCTGGACGACAGTCCTTCGCATCGTGCCAGCAGCGCGCGGGCGCCGAGCGGCCCCTCACGCAGTTCCCAGAGAATGCGCAGCGCCCACCGGCGGCCGAACAGGTCCAGGGCGGCCATGAGGGGATGGCCGGTCGTCGATCCACGAACCGGTGTTCCTGGGCGCGGTGTCGACATGACTCTCCTTGCGTTTCGTTATTCGAAACACTAGCATCCAACCTGGCGTTTCGGATTTCGAAACGAACGCGACAGTCCTGCGACGGAGGTCGTCATGCACAAGTTGGTGGTCCTGTATTCCGAACCCGACGACCCTGACCACTTCCGCGACTACTACGTGACCCACCACATTCCCCTGGTCAAGGATTGGCCCGGCCCGCTGGCGTGGCGCTACAGCTTCGACGTGGCGGCCGTCTCCCCAGGGTCCGCGACCAAGGGAGAAACGCCCTACTTCGCGATCTTCGAAGCCGACTTCGCCGACGCCGACGCCATGGCCGCCGCGCGGGCGTCGGCGCACGGTCAGCGCCTGGCCGCCGATTTCGCCCACTACGCCACCGGCGGCGCGGTCGTCGTCCACTACCCGATACAGGACGGCACCGGTTGAGAAAGCCCGGCAAAGGCGGGCCGATGCCCGTGGCCGGATGTCGACGGTGGTCGATGCGTGCGTACGAGGTGACGGCCGCGGCGGCAGCCCCACGGCCGTCACCGACGACGCCCGGCGGCGACGGACGCGGACCGGCGTGCCGTCGCTCCCGCGGCCGGCGCTTCGCACGCGGCGTTCCTCGGCCCGCGGCGAACGCCGCACGGTGGCCTGCCGGTCCGGTTCTTCACCGCCACCGCCGAACTGTCCGGCTGCGGCCACGGCACCGTGGCCGCGCAGGCCGTCCGGTTGACCCGCACCACGCTGGACGAGCTGCACGACCGCCAACTCACCGGCGGGCGCACGTTCGACACCACCGCGATCCGCCGCCCCGCCGGCATCGAGGTGTGGTTCGACCAGGGCCTCGTCGCGCTGCGTCACCCGGCGCCGGACGAGCGCGCGGCGATCGTCGCCGCGCTCGGGCTCACCGCGGACGATCCGCATCCGACCGACGTGCCACGGATCGCCACGCCCGGCGCACCCCGCATGCTGGTGCCGGTCCACGACCGGTCGGCGCTGTTCCGGCTCCGTCCCGACCTGGGCACGCTGACAGCGGCGTGCCGGCGGTACGGGCTCCTCGGCTGTTTCGTGTACGTCCCGCCGTCGGGCGGCCGGCCGGGAGCCGCGCGGATGTTCGCGCCGGCGATCGGCGTCGACGAGGACGTCGCCAACGCCAACAGCACCGGCTGCCTGGCCGCCCACCTGCTGGACACGTCAGGAGCGCAGAGGCTCGAGGTCGAGGTGGAACAGGGCGACGTTCTCGGCCGACCGGCGAGCGTGCTCGCCTCGGCCCGACGCGGACCGACGGGCATCACCACCCGGGTGGGCGGGCTGGCGGTGGTCCGCGCCGGACACTGAGGCGACGCCCAGACCTTTTCTTCAGCGGAGCGTGCGCTCCAGCCGTTCCGCCACCAGCTTGACGAACCGGGCAGGCTCCTTGGGCTGGCCGCCTTCGGCGAGGACGGCGAGTCCGTGCAGCAGTTGGGCCGTCTCGGCGAGCTCCGAGCGGTCCTCCTGCTCCGTGTAGGCCTGCCGCAGGCCACGGACGAGCGCGTGATCAGGGTTGAGCTCGAGAATCCGCTTGGTGACCGGTACCTCCTGGCCCATCGCCCGGTACATGTTCTCCAGCGCCGGGGTGAGGTCATGGGCATCGGAGACGACACACGCCGGTGAGACGGTCAGCCGGGTCGACAGCCGGACGTCCTTGACCTCCTCCCCCAGCTGCTCCTTCATCCACTCCAGCAGGCCGGCATAGCTCTCGTCCTGCTCCTCACGCGCGCCGTCCTGCTGTTCGCCGCCCTGCACATCGAGGTCGATCTCGCCCTTGGCGACGGACCGCAGCTGCTTGCCCTCGAACTCGCCCACGGCGTCGACCCACACCTCGTCGACGGGGTCGGTCAGCAGCAGGACCTCGACGCCCCGGGCCTTGAACACCTCCATGTGCGGGGAGTTCTCGATGCTCTGCCGGGACTCGCCGGTCAGGTAGTAGATGTGCTCCTGGCCGTCCTTCATCCGCTCCACGTACTGCTGGAGCGTCGTCGGCTCGTCGCCCTCATGGGTGCTGGCGAAGGACGCGACTGCGAGAAGGGCGTCGCGGTTGTCCGGGTCGCCGAGCAGCCCCTCCTTCAGCACGGCACCGAACTCACGCCAGAACGTGGCGTACTTCTCGGGGTCGTTGGCCTTCATCTCCTTGACCGACGACAGGACCTTCTTCGTCAGCCGTCGCTGGATCATCCTGATGTGGCGGTCCTGCTGGAGGATCTCCCGCGACACGTTGAGCGACAGGTCCTGCGCGTCGACGACACCCTTGACGAAGCGGAGGTACGGCGGCAGCAGCGCCTCGCAGTCGTCCATGATCAGCACGCGTCGGACGTAGAGCTGCAGACCGCGCCGGAAGTCCCGGGTGAACAGATCGTGCGGGGCGTGAGCCGGCAGGAACAGCAGCGCCTGGTACTCGAAGGTGCCCTCGGCCTGGAGCCGGATCGTCTCCAGAGGGTCGCGCCAGTCGTGGCTGACGTGCTTGTACAGCTCGTGGTACTCGTCCGCCGAGACCTCCTCGCGCGAGCGCGCCCACAGGGCCTTGCGCGAGTTCAGCGTCTCCGGCTCGGCCGACTCCTCGCCGTCGCCGGCCTGCGGGAGGAGACGGATCGGCCAGGTGATGAAGTCCGAGTACCGCTTGACGATCTCCCTGATCTTCCAGGGGGAGGTGTAGTCGTGCAGCTGGTTCTCGGGGTCGGCGGGCTTGAGGTGGAGCGTCACGGACGTGCCCTGCGGCGCCTCCTCGACCTTCTCCAGCGAGTACGTGCCCTCACCACGGGACGACCAGCGGGTGCCGCCGCTCTCGCCGAGGCGCCGGGTCACCAGGGTCATCTCGTCGGCCACCATGAATCCGGCATAGAACCCGATGCCGAACCGGCCGATCAGCCCCTCCGCGCCGGCCTCGTCCTGGGCCTCCTCCAGCTCCTTGAGGAGGGCGGCCGTGCCGGAGTTGGCGATGGTGCCGATCAACGTGCCGACCTCGTCGTACGACATCCCGATACCGTTGTCCCGCACGGTGAGCGTACGGGCCTCCGGGTCCACGTCGATCTCGATGTGCAGGTCGGAGAGGTCCGCGCCGAGGCTGTCGTCGCGCAGCGCGGCCAGGCGCAGCTTGTCGAGCGCGTCCGAGGCGTTGGAGACGAGCTCCCGCAAGAAGACGTCCTTGTTCGAGTAGACCGAATGGATCATCAGCTGCAACAGCTGACGGGCCTCTACCTGAAACTCAAACGTTTCGGTGGACATGGTTCGCGTGCCCCTCACAGGTCCCTGAGTCGCGGAAAACTGGCGACAGTCACTTTAAAACACCACGTCAGGGTGTTTCACGTGAAACTGACGCCCAGTCACGCCTCAGTCCCGGCGAGCCGTGACATCACCGTTGGTCGTACTCAGCGTCATCAGGCGGTTTCGGTCAGCGTCCGGAGCGTCGACATCGGTCGCGGTACGCCCGTTGTCGGTGCTCATCGTGACGCGGTAAGCCGGGGCATCGCGGGGAACGGTGACATCGACCGAGCCGTTGACGGTCCTCGCGGTCACACCGGAGGGCGCGGCAGCGCACTGCATCACCACGTCGCCGTTGACGGTGCTCGCGTGCAGTCGGCCTGCCTGAAGGGCCGTGGCGCGCACCGAGCCGTTGCGGGTGACCAGACGCAACGGGGCGTGCTCCCGACCGGAGTGGGTCACCGTCACGTCGCCGTTGACGGTCGTGACGTCCAACGCGGCGGCGACGTCCACCACGTCGATGCCGGCGTTGCGGGCAGTGACGGTGATCTTCGCGCCGTCGGGAATCTTGACGTACGGCATCCGCGGACAGCTCTGGTCGTCGCGGTCGGCACAGTCCAGGTCCAGGGTCCAGCGGTCTCCGTGGTGGGACCAGTGCCCGTCGATGCGGTCGTCCACGGTGATGTGATCGCCGTCGGCCGGGCGCAGCCGCAGTCCGTTGTCCGTGCTGATCAGCACTTCGTCCCCGGACGCGGCCGCGCGCAGTGCGCTGTCGCCCCGGGGGGCGCCGGAGCCGCCGCCGTCGCAGGCCCCCGCGAACGGCAGCGCCAGCAGCAGTAACGTCGTAGGCATGAGGTGCCGTCGGGACATCAGCTTCATGCCTCAACGGTTTCCCCGCATCGACGCGGCCATGGCGGTGGGTGCGGCGGCTGTCGGGACAACCGGTCAGGATCGGAGAAGCCCCAGGACCCATGCCGGTTCTAGCGTGATGGTCATGGCAACCAAGACTTCCACCGCAGCCGGCATCTCTCTCACGTCCGTCACCCTGGAGGTGACCGACCTGGCCGCCGCCCGCGCCTTCTACCGCGCGTTCGGCGTGGACGAATACGTACGCCTCCAAGCCTCCCAGGCCCCGTCCACCGGGTTCCGCGGCTTCACGGTCGCGCTCACCGTCTCCCAGCCGGCCACCGTCGACGGCTTCGTCGAGGCCGCCGTGGAGGCGGGCGCCGTCGTGCTGAAGCCCGCCTCGAAGTCGTTCTGGGGCTATGGCGGTGTCGTCCAGGCGCCGGACGGCACGATCTGGAAGATCGCGACCTCGGCGAAGAAGAACACCGGCCCCGACACCCGCACGGTCGACGAGGTGGTCCTCCTCCTCGGTGTCGAGGACGTGAAGGCCACCAAGCAGTGCTACGTCGGTCAGGGCCTGAGCGTGGCCAAGAGCTTCGGCGGCAAGTACGTCGAGTTCGCCTCCACCCGAAACAGCCCCGTGAAGCTGGCGCTGTACAAGCGCGCGGCCCTCGCCAAGGACCTCGGTGTCCCGGCCGACGGCACCGGCTCCCATCGCGTCGTCCTCGGTGGCACCGCCGACGGCTTCACCGACGCGGACGGCTTCGTGTGGGAGGCCGCACCGGCGGGCGCCAAGCCGTAAGCGGGTCCGTCAGCGCAACCTCCCGTCGGTTCGTCTGTCTGACTTCCCGGGGTGTTCATGACGACGGACCATCAAGTCGCCTTCTTCCTGAGGGAATTGGAGACGGGCGACACCTGGCGACGGGCGGCAGCGGCGAAGGGGCTCGGGAAACTCGGTGGCAGCGAGCACGCCGCGGTGCTGATGCGGGCGGCCGCCGACCCCGCGCCCGAGGTGCGGGAAGGCGCGGCGGTGGGCCTGGGCAGGCTGGGGGCCGCGCAGCTGGGGCCAAGGTCTTGCCCGGCCTGATGGCCGACGACGATCCGTGGGTGCGCAGGCAGGCCTCGCTGGCGTCTCTTCGGCTCGGGCTGCGCGGTCGTGAGGTCGTGGACGCCTATGCGCGGCTGCTCGGCGATCCGGACCATCACCTGCGGATCAACGCCCTGGAGGGGTTGCTGGAGTTGGGTGTGCCCGGAGATGTTCCCGCGCTGCTGCGGCTGATGGGTGATCCTCACTACGGAATCTGGGGTCGGGCCCGGGCCATGGTCTCCTTGTTCAAGGACGACCCGGAGGTCGAGGCGGAGTTGGTGCGTACGGCCCGGTGGGGCGCGGACGCCGCCCGTGTGCCCGCCCTGTGGATGCTGCCGGACCGGCACGTCGACCGGCTGCTGCCCTCGTTGGTGAAGGATCTGGCAGGCGGCCCCTCGTCCGAGGTGCGCTGTGCTGTGGCTTTCCGGCTGGCGAGCAGGGACCGCCCGCAGGCGCAGGACGCGGTTTTCAATGCCCTGGCAGCGGAACGGGACCCGCAGGTGGCGGCACAGCTGCTGTTTCGGCTCGGCCGATCCGGCGACGAACGGCTGCTGGAGCCGGCCTCGCGCTGGCTGGGCGACGAGCGGGCGGGGCCGGCGGCCGCCGCTGCTCTGGGATCCGTCCGTGGCAAAGCCGCCACGAGGCTCTTGCGCGCTGTTCTCACGGACCCGGCAACGCCCGCCCCCACCCTCGCGGCGGCAGCGACGGCATACGGCGAGCTGGGCAGTTGGGATGCCGTGTGGCTGCTGCTCCCCTTGCTGGACCACGCCGCGCCCAAGGTGTACGAAGGTGCGCTGCGCGGCCTCGACACCCTGGCGGACACCGGATTCCGGCCGTGGGAGCGCGCGGCGGTCGCCCGGGCGCTGGTGCCCCGTCTCGACACCCGTCCCATCCTGGTCGGGGTGGCGGAGAGAGTCCTGACGGGCCTGGCGGAAGCCCTGCCCGGCCTGCGGCAGCTGGTGGACCGTACCGCCTCCCCATTGGTCCGAGCCGCCGCACTCTCCCTCCTGGACCCGCACCTCGCGACGGATGCCCACACCGTGGACGATCTTCCGCTCTTCGTGCGGCACTTGGACGACGCGGATGGGTGGGTGCGCCGGACCGCCGCCCGAGGCATCGCCCACTGGGTGAAGGAGACGCACACGATCCCTCCGGGAGCGGAGCGGCTGCGCGACCTGCTCACGGCCCTGGAACCGGACCCCGCCGGTTTCGTGCGCGAGGCGGCGGCCGAGGCGCTGCGGGCCCTGGACGACTGCCAGAACAAGGCCGGCTCAACGCCGAGTTAGCGCGTACCTGCGTCCCCAGGCCTGGCTCGGCGCTTCGATGCAGCGGTGGGTCAGTGCGCACAACGGGAGCAGTACGAGGAAGAACGCCGCCAACAGTGCTGGACTGTCCCGGTGTTGGCGGCCGAGCGTGTGGTCGATCACCGCCAGCAGCACCGGATGCACCAGATAGACGGAGTAGCTGATGGTTCCCAGCGCGGTGAGCGGGCGGGGGATGCGCCGGTGGCGCAGTGCCAGTGCGGCGCCGAAGGTGAGGACGGCCAATACGAAGGCCGCGATCCAGCCGCGTCGCGTGAAGTGGTCACCGTCGCCGAACCGGTACGCGCAGCCCACGGCACAGGCGATGACGACCACCGCGGCGCCGGCCGCGAGCCGTCGGCTGATCTGTTGCCGCTCGGCGCGGTAGACCACCGTACCGAGGAACATCACGGCGAGGATCACCAGCCCTTCCCACGTCGGGACCGTGCCGTTGAGCACGACCAGGACGAGCGCCAGCAGGCCGCCCAGCACTCCCCCGAACCTTCGCAGCACGGGTGAGCCGGCGCTCGCGCAGCAGACGGCGACCGTCATGGCGATCGCGGCGACAGCGGCCGACGGGCCGGTGCCGAAGGTGCCGGAGAGCGCGGAGGGCCGCAGCACCGTCTGCGCCGCCACGCTCACGGCGGCCAGCACGGCCGACGTGACGGCCAAGGCGGCGGATTGCCGGTGCCGGTCGATCGTGAAGAGCGCGACGACCAGGAGATAGAACGCCATCTCGTACGAGAGGGTCCACAGGGTCAGCAGGAGGCTCGGTGTGCCCAGCAGCTCCTGGAGCATGGTGACGTGCGCGACGGCCACCGTGGCGGCGCTGTGCCCACCGAGGTCGGGCAGCCGGGCCAGTCCCAGGAGGTTGACGGCGAGGAGGGCCGTGACGGCTGCCGCCCACATCGGATACATGCGGAAGAACCGTCCGGTCCAGAACATGCGCACACAGCCCCGGCGTTCCAGCGACGCGGGGATGATGTAGCCGCTGACCAGGAAGAACACCATGATCCCGTAGCGGCTGGTGTTGAACTGCGGCATCAGCTCCCGCCGGAAGTCCGCCATGAACGTGTAGGACGCGTGGTCGAAGACCACGACGAGTGCGGCGAGGCCGCGCAACGCGTCCAGCCAGCCCAGCCGCGACGGCCCCGCCGATGCGACGGCGGATCTCGGCGATGTCTCCGGGGCGGACGGTGGGGGTGCTGGTGAAGCGGGGGCGGGGGGCGGTGATTCCATGGCCGGGGCAGCGTCCGTCTTCGGGTGACGTGTGGGTCGGAGTGCGGATGCGGTGCGGGCGGGTGCCGTCCGTTCCGGGCGCAGGGGCGCCACGCACGTCAACGAGTCCAGTCACCGGGGCGTTGTTCGGCAGCACCGTTTTGGCGATCGAACAATGACGGGCCGTATATGTCCTCGTGGAGAGTGCGGTGCGAGGGGGTGGACGGGGTGGCGGGGCGTCGTGAGGTGCCGGTGGACCCGGCGGCGGGTCCGGTGCAGCGGTTCGCGTTCGAGTTGCGTCGGCTGCGGGCGGAGGCGGGCGGGATGACCTACCGGGCGCTGGCCTCCCGCGCGGGCTACTCCGTGACGACGCTGTCGCAGGCGCAGCGGGCGAGGTGTTGCCGACGCTGCCGGTGGTGCTGGCCTATGTGCGGGCCTGTGGCGGCGATGCCGCCCGATGGGAAGCGCGATGGCAGCAGGCCGTGCGGGAGTGCGCGGACAGCACGCCTGAGGAGGACGGGGCCCTTGTCCCGTACCGCGGCCTGGCTCGGTTCGAGCCCGGTGACAGCCATCTCTTCTTCGGCCGGGAACAGCTCACGGCGACCTGGTCGACCTGATGCGCCGCCGCCGTGTCGCCGCGCTGTTCGGCCCGTCCGGCAGCGGCAAGTCCTCCCTGCTGCGGGCCGGCCTGACCCCCGCCCTGCGACGTCCCGGCCTGCCGGACCCACCGCCTGCCGCGATCCGGATCCTGACGCCGGGCGAGCGCCCCGCCCGCACCCACGCATCGCTGCTCACCCCGGCCCAAGGCCGGGATGCCGATGCGGACACAGTCGTCATCGTCGACCAGTTCGAGGAGGTCTTCACCCTCTGCCACGATCCGGCGGAGCGGGCCCGCTTCATCGACCTGCTGCTCAGCGCCCGGCAGCCCGAGCGCCGCATGCGGGTGCTGCTGGCGGTCCGGGGCGACTTCTACGGCCGCTGCGCCGAGCACCGCGGCCTGGCCGACGCTCTGCGCGACGCCAACCTGCTGGTCGGCGCGATGACCTCAACCGAGCTGCGGCACGCCGTCGTCAAGCCGGCCACGCACGCCGGACTGAAGGTGGAACGTGCCCTGACCGCCCGGCTGGTCAAGGACGTCGCCGACGCGCCCGGCGGGCTGCCGCTGCTGTCCCACGCACTCCTGGAGACCTGGCGCCGTCGGCGCGGCAAGACCCTCACGCTGGCGGGCTACGAGGCGGCCGGTTGCCTGGACGGCGCGATCGCCCAGAGCGCCGAGCGGTTGTACGACGGTTTCACCGCCGACCAGGCGGTGGCCTGCCGCCGGATACTGCTGCGGCTGATCGCCCCGGGGGACGGCACGCCCGACACCCGCCGTCCGGTCGACCGCGCCGAACTGCCCGGCGCCGAAGCGGGCGACGGCACCGAGGTGCTCGAGGCGCTGGCCGGGGCCCGGCTGATCACGCTGGACGGCGACAGGGTCGAGCTGGCCCACGAGGCCCTGATCACGGCGTGGCCCCGGCTGCGCGGCTGGATCGAAGAGGACCGCGAGCGGCTGCGCGTGCACCGGGGCCTCACCGAGGCGGCCCACGCCTGGCTGGAACTGGACCGCGACCCGGGCGCCTTGTACCGGGGCAGTCGGCTCGCCCTCGCCCAGGACGCCCTCGGCGCCGCGCCGCACGGGGAGTTGACCGACGTGGAGCGTGCCTTCCTCGACGCCGGCCGCGCCCATGCGCACAGGGCCGACGCCGCCATCGGCTGGTGCTCGGCGCCGTCACCACCGCCCTGTGCCTCGCCCTCCTCGCCGCCGGCCTCGCGGTCAGGCAGTGGCACAACGCGGTCAGCGCCCAACAGCTGGCCCAGTCCCGGCAGTTGGCCGCGCAGTCCCGAGCCCTGCTGGACACCGAACCCGACCTCGCCGCACTGCTCGCCGTCCACGCCTACCGCACCAGCCCGAGCCGCGAAGCCACCGCCGCGCTGTATGCCGCCGCCGCGCTACCGCTGCCCCAGCGATTGACCGCCGGCACCGCACCCGTGCAGTCCCTCGCCCTCAGCCCGGACGGACGCACCCTCGCCACGCAGAGCGCGGACGGCACCGTACGGATATGGAAGCTGCCCGAGGGCAGGCTCCTGCGCACGCTCGCCGACCACCGCATCACGTCCGTCGCGGCGTTCAGCCCCGATGGACACACCCTTGCCACGACCACGGAGGGCACGACAGGCCGACTCGCGCTGTGGGATGCGGAAACGGGCCGGAGGCTCGCCGCCTTCGCCGTACCCGACCATCCGGTGCGTGCGGTCGTCTTCAGTCCCGACGGCCGCAGCCTGGCAGCCGCCTCTCGTACGGGCGTACGGATCTGGGACGTCGCCACCGGCCGTGCCCGCCACCACTTCACCGGCCTGCCGACCTGGAGACGGTCGCCTTCGGCCCGGGCGGACGCACCCTCGTGGCGGTCACCGTCGACGGACGCACACGGGTATGGGACCCCACCACCGGCCGGACCCGGCCCACCGGCCACCACCGCACGCACCCCTACGCGTACACGGCGGTCCTCAGCCCTGACGGCCGGACCTACGCGTACGTCGGCAGCGAAGGAACCCTGCAGCTACGGGACGTGGCCACCGACAGGGTCCGGCACACCCTCGACGCCGCCCCACACGTCGAGCCGAGTGGCCTTCTCCCCCGACGGACGCACCCTCGCCGTCCCGGGCATCAACGACACCGTGAGCCTGTGGGACACCGCCACCGGCGCCCTGCGGTCCACCGTCACCGCGGGCCATCACGCCCGCGGGGTCATGACGGTGGCCCTCGGTACGGACGGGCGGACCCTGATCACCAGCGGCAACCTCGATCCCACCGTCCGAGTCCACCGTCTGCCCGCCGACCGTCCGCGGACCATCCACACCGGCACTTCTCTCAGTGACCTGGCCTTCAGCCGGGACGGGCGCACGCTGGGCACCGTGCGCCCGGGTCCGCCGGGCCGCGGGGTCATCCAGCTCTGGAACGCCCGTACCGGCCACCCCCCGATCCGCCCTGAAGCTCGACACCGACCCGGCGCCGCACGGGTCGCACCCGCCGGTCGTGATGCCCCGCCCTGCCGCCGTGACGCTCGGCCCGACCGGCCAGGGCCTGGCCGCCCGGACACTTCGCGCCTCCCTCCGCGACCAACGGATCGAAGTCAGGGACGTCACCACCGGCCGCCTGCGCCACAGCCGGGTCCAGGGCGCCCTCGACGGGGCCGTCTTCAGTCCCGACGGCACACGTCTCGCGCTCGTCGGCCGGGACGGATCGGTGCGTATCTGGCACCTTGGGACCGGGGACCTCCACGTCGCCCGCACCGCCGACGACCAGCCCGTCAGAACGGTCGCCTTCACCCCCGACGGCCGCACCCTCGCCGTCGTACGCATCACACCGACCGGCGAACAAATCACTCTGCACAACGCCGTGACCGGGCACCCCCGGCGCAGCATCGACCCGGGCACCACAGCCCCGCTGACCCTGGCGTTCGGCCCGGACGGACACATCCTGGCCACCGCGAGCACCGGCAACGGGACCGTCAGGACCTGGGACACCCGCACCGGACGACTCCAGGGCACCTTCCGTGTCAGCGCCGAGGTGTCTTCACTCTCCTTCAGCCCGGACGGACGCACCCTGGCCGCCGGCAGCCTCCGCGGAGTCCAGCTGTGGGACCTCGCCACCCTCCAACCCCGCGCCACGCTGCCCGCCCGCACGCCGACCACACTGGAATTCAGCCCCGACGGACGCACGCTCGCCGTCGCCGACGGCGGCACCGCCGAGCTGTGGAGCGTCGACCTGCCCGACCCGGACCAGGCGATCCGCACCATCTGCCAGGCCGACACCGACCCCCTCACCCCACACGAACGCTCGGCCTACCTGCACAACCAGTTCACCGACACCGGTTGCCCCACCACTGCGCGGTAACTGGTCGGCATCACCGAGTCCCGGTCCGTTCATCTTTTCCATCCTCATCGAATTCATTGCCGGTCGCCGCCCGGTCACGCGACTATCTGCTGGCGTTACCAGGGCGACGTTTTCCTGCCGGAACGGGCGACCTACCGGTATGCGATAAGAGGGGGCAACCAGTGGCGGCATCTCGGCGAACTCCCGGCGCGCGTCGGCCCTTTGTCGTGGCTGGTGTCGTGTCCGTGGCCTTGGCCGCCCTGGCAGGCGGTATGCACACATTCACCGATTCCTCGCGGTCCTCCTCGACTGCCGTGGCTGGAAAGGCACCGCGTGAGCCGTCGCGGCAGGAGGTGAGTCTTCTGCATGACGCCGGTGAGATCCTGCTGCGTGACTGCATGGAGCGGAAGGGCTTCGCATACCAGCCGGTCAAGGAGAACCCGGTGCCGGATGCCCGGGAGTTTCCTTACGTACTCGACGACGTGGCGTGGGCCCGGAAACACGGATACGGCTCGGACATACAACACGAACTGTCCGAGATGAAGAGAACAGACGCCAACCAGCGTTATTTCCGCGGTCTTCCGTCCGAACGACGGGCGGCGGCCCTGACGGCGGCCAACGGTTCCCGCCCCCTGACGGTGACGGCCAGGACCCCCGACGGCATGGTGTACCAACGCAGTCCCGAGGGCTGCCAGTCGGAGGCCGACACGACGCTCTACGGCAACCTGCACGACTGGTTCCAGGCGAAAGTGACCGTCGACGCACTCACGGCGATCCGCCAGGGAAAGGTCATCGCGGATCGGCGGTTCACCGAGGCGGTCGAACCCTGGGCCGCGTGCATGCGGGCAGCCGGCCACCCCTATACGAGCCCCATTGACCTGCGCACGCAGACCAGTTCGCGCAGGCCCCCGCTGTCCCGGAGCGAGGAGATCTCACTCGCCGTCACCGAGGCGCAATGCGCCCACACCTCGGGCTTGGCGAAGACCGCACGGGAGTTGGACCTGCGGTACGGCCGCCGCCTTGAGCGGCAATACCAGTCGGCCGTGCGCACCTACCAGGAACTGCGACTGAACGCACTCACGCGTGCCCGCGAACTCACCCGGAACGCCGGCACATCCTCATGAACCCGAAAGAATCCGCAACGAGAGGAAAGAACATGAGAACCGTACGCACCACTCTGATCGGCGCGGCTCTCGCCGCCGTGACGGTGACAGCCACACCGCTCACCGCACAGGCATCCGAACCCGCTCCCGTCCCCTCGGCGCGCCCGGCGGCCGACGGTCTTCTTCACGTCTACTACAACAGGGGCTACTCGGGGTGGTGCGACGACTGGTCGGGGGAAGCCCCGGACTGGGGCAGCTGCCGCAACCAGGTCAGTTCACTCTGGAACAACGGCTATCCGGGCAACCTGGACGACGTCTGGGTGTACTGGGGCCTGAATTACACCGGTGCACGTCGGGGTGTCTACAACGGCGTAGGCCTGAGCGACCTTCGCGAGTGGACCTTCGACGCGAACACCGGCCCCGGGTCAGGAGAATGGCTCAACGACAACATCTCCTCGCATCGGTGGACGAATCTGCCCTGAGGGGAACCCGCCATTCTCCAGCGGGAATCGGCCACTCCCACAACCCTCGCCCCAGCATGAGGCTCCTACTTCCGCGGAACCGTTTCCAGGCCCCTGACCAAGGCCTGCCTCGCATTTCGGGGGATGACATGCTGACGTTCCATTTCACGAGCGCGGACATCGCACGCGTACGGGTGGCGAGCAGACCGGATCCGATGTGGGAGCTGCTGCTCAGCCTGCATCTGGCCAGGGGCGACGACGGTGCGGTCGTCTTCGGACCGTGGAAGAGGCAGGTGCGGTCGCGGCTCTCCGCCGCGGTCCACCTGCTCTTCGACCTCGCCCCGCCCCGGGGCTACTCGGCCGACTTCCTCACCCCGGCCCCCGGCGGGGACGGGCTGGAGGCGGGGCTCGAAGCCGTTCTGTCCACCCCTCGGCGAGTGCTGCGCCGGGACATCGGCAGGCTGGCCGCCGCCCGGCGTCCCGGCACCTGGATCCGTTCCCTGGCAGAGGGGGACCCGGGCGCCCTGCGCCGCCTCGACCGGACCCTGCGCGACTACTTCGCCCTCGCCCTGCGACCGCACTGGGCCCGGGTGCGCACGGCTTTCGACCGAGACCGGGCGCTGCGGATGCGGGCCATGACGGACGGGGGCGTCGAGGGCATGCTGGCCACCCTGCACCCGGACCTGCGCTGGCGGTCCGGCCGGCTCACCGTGGCCAGCGCCTGCGACCGTGACATCCATCTCGACGGGCGGGGTCTGCTCCTGCTGCCGTCGTTCTTCTGCTGGCGCGCTCCGATCACCCTGCGCGATCCCGGTCTGCCTCCGGTGATCGTCCATCCGATCGCCCACGACCTGGGCTGGGCGCAGCCGGAGGCCGAGCCGGCCGGCGACCCACGGGAGGCCCTGCGCACCCTCCTGGGCCGTACCCGCGCCGATCTGCTCGCCGCGCTCATCACGGACGGCGGGTCGACCGGGGAACTCGCCCGGCGGCTCATCGTCTCCCCCGCCTCGGTGTCGCAGCACACCGCCGCTCTGCGTGAATCCGGGCTGATCGTCACCCGGCGCCGCGGACCGGCCGTCCACCACAGCGCGACCCCCGCTGGGGGAGGCGCTGGTGGACGGCCGCCGCGGCATCCCACCGGTCCCGTCCGGATGAACGCGACCCCGGTCAGGCGCCCAGGGTGAGCACTCCCGCGCCCTGCCCCGGAGCCTGGGTCCAGCCCTTGATCCGCTGGGCGAGGCCGCGGAGCCGGGGATCACCGGGGCGTACGGCGATCTGGAAGTGCGCCGCGTGCGGTCGGCGCAGGTGGCCGCCCCAGGCCACCACTCCCCCGCACTCCTTGAGGATGTCGCGCACCACGGCCAGCTGTGGGGGGAACAGCACGCCGGTCGCGCCCAGGGGGTAGGCGGCCGGGCGTATCTCGACGGCCGTGCCGGAGGCGTAGTTGGTGGTGTGTCCCGTCAGCCCCGCCGCGGGGCGGTGCCCGGCGAGTTCGTGGCGGGCCACCTCCTCGACCTCGTAGTGGAAGCGGCGGACGACGTGCAGGAGCACCGTGGAGACGTCGCCCTCCAGCAGCGCGACGGAGGCCGGGGTGCCCGGGACCGGCAGGGTGCTGATGCCGGTGCTGGTGAACGGCCATCCGTTGGTGCCGGCGGTTCGGGTCGCGGCCGAGGCGGGAGCGGCCGACGGCAAGGAGATGCCGGCCGCCACCGCGCCCGCGAGCCCGGTGAGCAGCAGGGTCCGCCGGGGCAGGCCTCCGCCGCCGGGTCTGTCCGTGTCTCTCATCCGCATGCCGGTTCCCCCCGTCAGCGGCGCAGGGCCGCGTTGTAGGTCTCGAAGATGCTGTAGAGGTCGCGGGCTCGACGACCGTATTCGTCAGCGCCGTTGTACTGGGCGAGCACCGTGACGATCTCGGCGTCGGAGTAGCTCAGCCGGTCGGTCGTGATGCCGTTGATGGCGGCGGACCAGATGTGGATCAGCGGGACGGTGCTCACGTTGTAGTCGTCGTCGTTGCGCAGCTGGTCCCAGACCGCCCGGCGCGCCCGCCAGTCCTCCGTGTCCTGGATCGGACCCGAGATCACGTCCGCACGGATGCAGTGGTTGCGGGCCTTGATCCCGGTCCTGCCGAAGATCTGGGCGACGCCCGTGCTGGAGTCGTCCTTGATCACGGTCGGCGGGGAGGGCGGTGACCCGACGGGGTCCTGCTCCCAGGCGGCCTGCGCCTCCTTCCAGTTGAAGTAGGAGTCGACCAGCACATCCACGGCCTCGTCGGTGAAGTCGGCCTGGTACTCCCAGAAGACCACGGCCTGGATCAGCGATTTGCGCATCCGGAAGGACCGGGCGAGACCTGTGATCAGCGCGTCCATGTCGAGGACCTTGCCGATGCACTCCGCGGGGGTGCGGTCCCGGTACCAGTCGTCGTGGCCGTTGGCGACGATGTAGGTGCCGAGATCCGTGGTCAGGGCACCCCGGCGGTTCATGTCGAAGGGCACGTCCAGCGCGGTGTCCGGCCCCCGGGGCGTGAACTGGGTCTGCCCGGTGTCGCGTCCGGACGCGACATCCTTGTCGATCTCGATGAAGCCGGTGCCCGACCCCACGGTGATCGTCGCGATCTGGTCGAAGGCCCAGTCCTTCGGCAGCGGGAAGCCCAGGTTGCCGCTGTAGCCGGTCGACATGTCCGACACGAAACTGGACACCGTCAGACCGGCCTTGGCGAGCCGGCTGCAGATGTTGCGGGGCGCGTAGACGCCGACGCGGTACTCGCTGCCGTAGGCGGCCATACGGCCCGTCAGCCCGCGGAAGTGCGGAATGACCCGGCTGGTGATCTCCTCGTCGACGGCGTCGTAGTCGACGGAGAAGTAGATGGTGGTCCCGGCACGGAAGCCGTGTCCGCGAGCCGCCTCCAGGGCCGCCAGGGCGTCCGTGGCGCCCTGGTGCGCGTTGAAGTACTCCGGATCGCCGCCGTTGGTCTGGTAGATCGGGAAGACCGACAGGCCGCCCGCGACGATGTTGGCGAGCTCTCCGGGCTGGATCTTCTTGTTCTTCGGGTTCGTGACGTTCGCGTTGGTCAAGTACCGCCCCACCGTGGTGTATCCGGCGGCGCGCAGCGACTGGGCGCGGGCCGGGGTGATCTCGGTGATGCAGTCGGCCGCGGTGCCGGGCCGGCTCGGGTCGCCGGTACTGACCAGCAGCGAGGCCCAGGTGCGGAAGTCCGCGGTGCCGGTGGTGGGCAGCAGTTGGGCGAAGCGCTGGAAGTCCACGACGGTACTGAGCAGCGACCCCGAGTAGAAACCGTCGAACGCGACGTCCCAGCCGTTGAACCGCATCGCCGCCTGGAACAGGTGCACGAACTGCTTGGTGCCGTCGGCCGAACCGAGGCCGAGCATCGCCTGCGCCCTGATGCCGTCCTGAGTGCCGGGACCGAAACGCCCGTTGGCGACGTCGTCGCTCATCCCGATCTCGTACTGGAGGGCGAAGACCAGCGCCTTCTGCACGTCCCGGGAGAAGTTCCCGTCGGCCGGGCAGATGAAGAACTCCCGCCGCTGGACGTACCGTCCGTTGAGCCACTGCTGGATCTGGCGCACCTGATCGGTACCGTTGCCGACCCGCACGTACGGGTCCATGGTGAGGAGCGCCTTGAACACCTTCGGCTGCAGCCCGTTGCCCGGATAGGTCCCGCCGACGCCCATGTCGGCCTTGAGCCGGGCGACCGAGTCCGCGGTCCTGCCGTTGTAGGTGCCGTCGATGCCGCCGCCGTCATAGCCCTTGCAGTACAGGCCCGACTGGATGACGCGGTAGATGTTCTCGTGCCGGGTCCGGTCGTCGATCTGCGCCCCGTACCGGGACTGGAGCTGGCTCAGCGTCGTCGGGCCGAAGGAGTCCGACAGCGTGGTGATGCCCAGCTCGTACTGGAGCGCCCGGGTCAGGCCGTACATCACCGTCCAGCTGGTGCGCCCGTTCACCTCCACCTTCGGGATGCCGGGCACGTTGTAGGAGTTGATGAACTGCTGCGCGCGTTCCACCATCTCGTCGGCCATGTGCGCCTCTTCTCGGTGTGGTGGGGCGTCAGACCCAGTCCTGGTAGATGCCGCCGTTGCAGCCGGTGGTGCGGAAGCCGCTGTCGTCGCTGTCGTCGATGCAGTCGTCCGTGTACTGGTTGCGGAAGGTGAGGCGCACCGAGTGGTGGCGGATGACGTACCAGCTCACGTTCTCGGAGCTGTCGCAGTGCTGGGTGCTGAACCCGGCCGGGCCGTCGTAGAGGCAGCGGCCGGTGATCTTGTTCTGGAAGCGGCGCGTGCCGTCGTTGAAGACGTGGACGTCCCACTGCTGGTACTGGCCGCTGTTGCAGGGAAACGTACGGAACCCGTACTCGAAGCTGTCGTCCATGCAACGCAGCGTGCCGAGGCTCTGGAAGGTGTTCACGACGAGGACGGAGGTCCCGCCGTCCTGGGACTCCTGTACGGCCTCGGCGCTGCCGGTCGTGGTGACCAGCGCGCCCGCGCAGAGCAGGGCCGCGGCCGCGGTCTTGAGTGACTTCATGTCATCCCCCGGATGCTGAGTGGTCGGACTCGCACGCCCAGACTGGAACCGGGGCCCCATGGTCACCAGACGTTTCAGCTATAACCGAAAGGAGGTTGGCGACGATGGCGGGTTCAGGAGGTGCGGGCCACCTCGGAACGGCCGGAAGTCCCGGGTTGACGGCCTGACTTAACGTCGATAACTTAACGGCCTTCACTCAGATGGGAGCAGGCCGTGCCCACACTCGGAGCCGAGGACGTCTACGCCCTCGCGCCGTACGCCAAGACCCTCGGGGTCGTGTTCGACGAGATGACGCCGGCCGCGTTCGGGCCACGCTGGCACACGATCATTCGCTCTCCACCGTGGGCGGCGGCCTCCATGGAGGCGCGTTGATGGGACTCGCCGATGTGAGCGCCGCCGTGTGCGCCGCCCTCAACGGCCCCGTCGGCGCCGCGCCGGCCACCGTGGAGTCGACCACGCACTTCCTGCGGCCGGCGCACACCAGCGTCGTCGCGACGGCTCGCCCCCTGCGCGTGGGTCGCAACACCGTCATCGAGGTCGACGTGCACGACGCCGAGGGCGAACTGTGCGCCCGGGTGACCCAGGTGGTCACCGCCGTCAAACCGAAGACAGTCTGATGCCGCCCTCTTCCCGAAGCGCCTCGCTGTGACCGGCTCCCGCGTTCGCGCCGCCAAGGGGCAGGGCGGCCTGCTCCGTGAGCAGCTTCTCGAGATCGCCGGTCAACTGCTCGAGGACGGTGGCGCCGACGCTCTGACGATCCGCGCGGTGGCGACCAGCGCGGGAGTCACCCCGCCGGCGGTCTATCTCCACTTCGCCTCGAAGAGGGAACTCGTCCACGCCACGTGCCTGCGGGTGTGGAGTTCGCTGTTCAGCGAACTGGAAGCCGTGTCGCAGGGGGTCCAGGATCCGGTGACGGCCCTCTACGAAACCTGCGTCGCCTACATCGCGTTCGGGCTGCGCCATCCCGCCCAGTACCGGCTGGTGATGGACGGCGAGGCGACCGAGGCCAGTCGCCAGAACGAGGACGCGTGTTTCCGCTATTTCCGGGACAAGGTCGCGGCCTGTGCGGACGCCGGAGTACCGGTGGAGAGCACCACCGAGACCGCCAGACTGCTGTGTTCCGGCGTACACGGCGCGGTCAGCCTCCTCATCCACCAGGAACGCGACGTATGGCCACCGGACACCGCGGCCTACGCCGACAGAGCGGCATCCTCAACAGTCCACGGCGTGCTGCTCACCGCATCGCACACCTTCCGCCCCTCGATGTCCACCGTGATCCGCTCGGGCTGAACCCGTGCGCGCGCCTGACGCGCCACTGTGACAGGATCCGCTGGCATGTCGTCGTTTCGTGCACCCACGTGGTGGTCAACAGCCGTTCGCCGTCTGCTCGTTGTCCCCGTCACCGTTCTGGTGGCGGCAGGCGCCACCGGTGCCGCGCCGGCATCGGCACCGGCGCCCGAAGCCGGCACCGCGACACCCGACCGGCTTCGCTACGACGTGTCCCTGCGCGGCGACTCCGACGGCTCCCACTGGGCGGGCCACCAGCGGGTGTCATTCAGGAACGCCTCCGACCAGCCCCTGCGTGAGGTGTACCTGCGTCTGTGGGGCAACGGCGACGACAAGTGCGGCACGCCGGGTGAGCCGAGCGCGGTCAAGCTGTCCCACATCCACGGCGGCACCGCGGGCCGGCTGAGCGTGAACTGCACCGCGCTGCGCATCACCCTCCCCCGCCCCCTCGCGCACGGCGAGCGGACGGCGCTCTCCTTCGACGTGTCCATCACGGTGCCCCACCGCAACGCCCGCTTCGGCCGCGAGGGCGCGTTCCGCTTCCTGGGCAACGCGCTGCCGGTGCTCGCCGTGCACGACGCGAAGGGATGGCACCTCGATCCGTACGTGTCGACCGGCGAGAGCTTCTACGCCCTGGCGAGCGACTTCCGTGTGCGGATCGACCACCCGTCAGCCCTCAAGGTCCCGGCCACGGGCCGCACGTGGACCAGCCACGGCGGTCCCGGACGCACGGTCACGCACAGCGTCGCCCGCCAGGTGCGGGACTTCGCGTGGGCAGCGGGCCCGTTCCGTACGGCGACGGACATCTCGCCCGGTGGTGTGCGCGTGAAGTCGTACTGGGCACCGAACACACCCCCGGCGGGTGTACGCCTCAACCGCAAGGACGGCGTCGGTGCCGTCGACCGGTTCGGCAGGGAGTTCGGCCGCTACCCCTACGGCGAGATCGACTTGGTGATGACCAAGGACTTCGGCGGCGGCATGGAGTACCCGGGTCTGGTCATCCTCGGCACCACCGAGGAAGGCGGCGCCGTCGTCCACGAGGTGGCCCACCAGTGGTGGTACGGCATCGTCGGCAACGACGAGTACGGCGCACCCTGGCTGGACGAGAGCTTCGCCCAGTACGCCAACTACCGCTTCTACGGCGTGGACACCCGCGACTGCTGGTCGGACGTCGACTGGCCGAGCCGGTCCACCGCACTCACCGACTCGATGGCGTACTGGAGCACGCACCCGGGCACGTACCACCTCATCTACACGGCCGGCCCCTGTGCCCTGGCCGACCTGGAGCGCACCGTCGGAACCGACACGATGGCACGCCTCCTCAAGCGGTACGCCCACGACCACTGGTACGGCGTCTCCACCACCGCCGACTTCAAGAAGGCAGCGCAGTCCGTGACGGACAAGGACCTGACCGCCTTCTGGAGGAAGCACCGCATCCGGTGAGTCAGAGGGGCGCCGCACGCCGATGGCGAAGCCCCGACCCGCGTGCGCTCAGTGCAGGTCGAGGAGCGACTTGGCGGAGAACGGGCGCAGTTCGCCCTGGCGGCCGTCGCGGACCTTGGCCACCCACTCCGGGTCCGAGAGCAGCAGCCGCCCGACGGCCACGAGGTCGAACTCGTCCCGCTCCATGCACGCCACCAGACGGTCCAGAGAGCCGTTGACCGCACCCTTGCCCTCGATGAGCGCGCTCAGGAACTCGCTGCCGTCGAGCCCGACCGAGCCGACGGCGACCGTCGGCAGACCGGTCAGCTTCTTCACCCAGCCCGCCAGCGAGAGGTCCGAACCCGGGAACTCCGGCAGCCAGAACCGCCTGGTCGAGCAGTCGATGACATCGACACCCGCCTCGATCAACGGGCCGAGCATCAGTTCCAGTTCATCGGGGGTGGCCGCCAGCCGGGCGCCGAAGTCGCCGACGGTCCACTGGGAGACCCGCAGGAAGAGGGGGAAGTCGTAGCCGACCGCGGCCCGGCACGCCGCCACCAGCTCGGCCGGGAAGCGGGTGCGGCCGCCGAGGTCACCGCCGTATCCGTCGGTGCGCGTGTTGATCTCGGGGCGGAGGAACTGGTCGATCAAGTAGCCGTGTCCGCCGTGCAGTTCGAGCCCGTCGAAGCCCAGTCGCTGCGCGTCCGCGGCGGCCTGGGCGAACGCGGCGATCACCTCGGCGATGTCGGCCTCGGAGAGCGTGCCGGGCCCGGCGGCGGGCACCTGCGGGTCGGGCACGGCGTCGCCCTTGCGTTCCAGGCCGGCGTGCCACAACTGCGGGATGATGCGCCCGCCTTCGGCGTGGACCGCTTCCACGACCCGGGCCCAACCCGCGAGGGCGTCCTCGCCGTGGAAGCGCGGCACGGTGGTGGTCGGGGCGGCCGCGGGGTGGCCGACGACCCGTGCCCTCGGTGACGATGAGCCCGACGCCGCCCGCCCGGCGCGTAGCACTCGGCGACCTCGGGCCGGAACGCCGTCGGGCGAGAAGTTGCGCGTCATCGGCGCCATGACGACACGGTTGGGCAGGCGCAGCCCGCCGACCGCGGAACGGCGGAACAGGCGCCACCGCGGGGACGAGGCGGGCGCGGCAGTCGTTCGGGGCGGAGGCGGTGGTACCGGGCATGAGGCTCTCGGTTGCGGAGGTCGACGTCAGGGGTCGGGTGGGCGCGGGCGACGAACCGGGTGATGGGCTGAGTCCGGGGCTCGCGGGAACTGCGCCAAGCGGCGCGCAGGGCCACAGGCCGGACCCCCCGGCGCGCGAAGGCACAGGTCGGGCTGTTCCCCCGGCGCGCCCTCAAGCTGAGCGGCGCTCCGCGGCCTGCGCCGTCCGGAGGTAGGCGTCGGCGGTGTCCCGGCGGGCCAGTTCCACCGCGCGTTCCAGGCTCATCCGCGCGGGCAGGCCGAAGATGTCGACGATGGTGGCGAGGCGGTTCTCGAGGGTGCCGCCGACGACGTGGTACGGAATGCCCAGCTCGTCGAGCGTGTCGCGCAGCAGCTCGTCGGACATGCTCCGGAAGCGCTCGGACACCGGGCGGTGCCCGTCGGCGACCAGGTCGAACTCCACCGGCAGATGGATGAAGACGTCGTAGGCCCGGCGTGCATGATCCTTCAGCACCGCGCCCAGGGCGTCGATCACCTCCTCGTAGAAGTCCGGCGCCGCACCCCCGGTCTCGTAGCCGTCGGTGGGATGGATCCCGGCGCGGACGCGCACCTTGCCGTACACCCACTCGTGCAGGGAGGAACCGTCGGAGACGAAGCCGTCGGGGAGGTGGGACTCGTGCACGGCCCGTTCGGTGAACCGGTGGACGCCGAGCTGGACCAGTTCGGCGGCCGTGCACTCCTCCAGGCGTCTGCCCGGCAGCACACCGGCCAGGATCTCGCGCATGGTCCGGGCGTGGGTGCGCGGTACTCCCGTGAGGTGGGCGAGGGCGATGGTCGTCGTGGTCTTGCCCGTGCTGTACGTACCGGAGATGGCCAGACGCCGCATGGACGTGCGATTGCGTTCCGCGCGCGCCGGTGTGGGGGCTGTGGTCGTCATCGTGGTCCTCGGTCGGGTAGTCGGTGTGCCACGGAGAAACCTCCGGTGATGCCGTGGAAGGCGTAGCCGAGTTCGCAGACCCGCCAGGTGTCGTCGCCGATGATCAGCAGGCGGGTGTCCTCGATGCGCGCGTGCACGGGGAAGGCGTGATCCAGTGCCCGCAGCGGCATACGGGTGGACAGGGCTGCCTTGCGCAGCCAGAGGGTGTCGCTGTCACCTCGGTCGAGGCCGTCGAGTTCGTACAGCAGGACCTGGGCGAGCTGGCCCGTCACGGTGATGGCGTCGATCATGGACGCGCTGGGCAGGTAGGCGGACTCCATTCCGGTGGGCGGGAGTCGGCACTCACCGGGCGCGGGTGTGATGCGGACGGTGGCGTCCACGCGTCCCGCGTCCCGGTCGACGGTCAGATGGGTGACCTGCTGGTGGCGGTGGCGGAAGAGCTCGGCGAAGTACCGCCGCCACGGCTCGCCGAGGGCTTCCTCGGCGCTCAGGTGACGGGCTTCGGCCTGGTCGGGCCGGTAACCGCCCGCCACTTCGTGCCGGACCTCGCACCGGACCTCCATCGAGCCGATCCGGACGTCCAGGAAGGAAGTCAGCAGGCCGTCGGCGACGCGCTCCGACTCGGCGGGGCGGAGGACGCCGTGCACGGGGATGTCGGCGAGGTCCTCCTGCGGATGGACGCCGGCCCGCAGGCGTACCGCGCGCAGCCACATGCGGGAGCGGGCACCCGCGTCGAGGCCGTAGGCGTGACCGACCAGGATCTCGGCGAGCTGCGCGCCCAGGGCCAGGCTGTCGATGCTGCTGAGGTGCGGGAGGAGCTCGCCGGTGCCCTTCGCGGACCAGTGGGCGGGGTACGTCACGGACGCGTGGGCGGTCGCCTCGGTGGCGTCGGGCCGGCGGGAGACCCGGATGGTCTCCAGCCGGTGCCGCACACGACGGAAGCCGGCACCGAAGTAACGGTGCTCGCCGGGCCCGAGATAGTCGTCGATGGCGGCGACCATCAGCCGGGCCCCGGCCGGGCGCGTCACGGGCGCCTCGTGGGAACGGCACGGACGGATGGGCGGTTCACCCAGGGGGCGACCATCAGCCGCTGGGAACATCTCGTGCGGAGGAGAGCAGGAGCGTGGCGGCGGGCGGCGGCAGGGGGTCGTGCGACTGGGGCCCGCGGGCGGCAGCAGGGCTGTCGTGCGACTGGGGTCCGCCGGCGGCAGCAGGACTGTCGGGCGATCGGGGTCCGTCGGCGGGAGCAGGGCACTCGCGCGGTCGGGGCCCGC
>MWJO01000078.1 GCA_002027195.1 Streptomyces sp. GKU 895
AGCCCGCCGCCCCGGCCTCAGCGCCGCCGCCGGTGCCGCCCCGCACCCGTCCCGCCGCCGCCGACCTGACCAAGCCCGACGGAGCGCCCGATGAGTACGCCCCAGCCTCCGATGCCGCAGGCCGCCGTGCCCCAGCCTCAGCCTCAGACGGCGCAGGCGCCCCACTGGCAGTCGGCGCCCGCCGGCTCGTACCCGACGTACACGTCTCCGATCCCGGTGGTGCGCACGCACCTCGGGCACGCGATCGCCTCGGAGTGGACGAAGATCCGCTCCGTGCGGTCGACGATGTGGACGCTCGGGGTGTTCGTCCTGCTCGTCGTCGGGATCGGTCTGCTGGCCGCCGCGGTGGTGGGGAGCAGCGCCGGCGAGACCGACCTGGCCGGGGAGAACCCGCTGTCGTTCGGCTTCTTCGGACTGCTGCTCGGCAGCATGTGCGTCATCACGCTCGGCGTGCTGACCACCGCCTCCGAGTACGGCACCGGCATGATCCGCACCACCATGACCGCGTGCCCCAACCGGGTGCGGGTGCTGGCGGCGAAGTCGATCGTGTTCTTCTCCGTCGCCTTCGTGGTGACCTTCGCCTCGGCGCTCCTGGTCGCCCTCGCGGACGTGGCCCTGCTGGACAGCAGCGGCGTGCGGGACCCCTCCGGCAGCGAATGGCTCAAGGGCACCCTCGGCATCTCGCTCTACATCGCGCTGCTCGGGCTGCTCTCGCTCGTCATCGGCTCGATCATCCGGCACTCGGCGGGCGCGATCACCATCATGATCGGCGTGGTGCTGGCCCCGCTGGTCATCGCGCTGTTCATGTTCTCGTCCTCGCTGGAGAAGCTGCGCGAGGCCCTGTTCGAGTACTCGATCCCGAACCAGCTGAGCGTCTTCTACTCCAACTCGCTCACCGAGTCCGGCCCGTCCGGCTGGGACCCACTGTGGATCATGCTCGGCGTGACGGCCGCCGCGTTCGCCGGTGCCGGCGCCCTGCTGGAGAAGCGGGACGTCTGACCCAGGCCCTAGAACTTCGGCGCGTTCCTGGACCGCTGCACCCGCGTGGTGCGGCGGTCCTTCGCGTTCCAGCACGCCTTGTGCCAGTGCCGGCGCTCGTCGACCCCGGAGTGGTCCGGCCAGGCCACCACGTGCGGGACGCCGTCCGGGATCAGCTGGTCGCAGCCCGGGCAGCGGTAGGACTTGCCCTGGGAACTCGCACCCGCCACATGGCGGACGTTCCACTCCTCGCCCTGCCAGCTCTCCGTGGACTGCCAGCCGCCGTACCGGCCGGACCGGTCGTCCTCGGCACTCCGGCCGGAATCGGAACCCTTGGGTCGGTTGCGACGCGGGGACACGGAACACCTCTCGGGGCTATACAGGAAGCACGGCGTGTCCAGCCTACGCGGCGCGGACAGGGGTACGCGAAGAGCACCAACCCCCACAAGTCCCCCTCGCGGACGCGGCATTCGGCAGACAATCCGCAAATCTCTTCGCCAGGCCGTGTCCTCGGCACGTGTCAGACGGTTATGCCGGGTGGGGGAGCTCCGCGTCGGAGCCAAGGAAGCAGGAAAAGCACATGCGCGTTGGAAGTTTCGTGTTGGCGGCCCAGTTCCCGGGGCAGGGCCAGGGGGAGGCGCTGCACCGCGCGGTCCGCTCGGCCGAGGTCGCCGAGGAAGCGGGCCTGGACTCGGTCTGGCTGGCCGAGCACCACTTCGTGCCGTACGGCACCTGCCCGTCGGCGATCACCCTGGCCGCGTTACTGCTGGGCCGCACCCGCCGGCTCCGCGTCGGCACCGCCGTCAGCGTGCTGCCCACCGCCCACCCGGTGGCCCTGGGCGAGCAGGCCGCGCTGCTGCACCTCACCTCGGGCGGGCGCTTCTCGCTGGGTGTCGGGCGCGGCGGGCCGTGGGTCGACCTGGAGGTGTTCGGGTCGGGGCTCGCGGCCTACGAGAAGGGGTTCCCGGAATCACTCGATCTGCTGGTGCGCTGGCTGCGCGACGCGTCGGTCTCGGCCGACGGCGAGCGCTACCGCTTCCGCGAGGTCCCCGTCGTACCGCGGCCCTCGGAGGCACTGACAGAGGCGGACGGCCCCGAGGTGATCGTCGCCTGCACCTCCCCGGCGAGTGTGCGGCTGGCGGCCGAGCGCGGGTTGCCGATGCTGCTCGGGATGCATGTCGGGGACGAGGAGAAGGCGGAGATGGTCGGCCTGTGGCGCAGGCATGCGCGTGCGGCGGGCCGTTCGCCGGACGAGATCGCGCAGGCGGCCCATGTCTCGGCCGGTGTCTGCCAGATCGCGGACAAGCGCACGGACGCCGTGGAGGCGTTGGTGAAGGCGATGCCGGGCTGGCTGCGCCAGGGCCTGGAGGCCCATGTGACGGTCGACGGCCGCCATCGCTCGATGCGCGACCCGGTGGCGTACACCGAACTGCTCTGCGGGCTGCACCCGGTGGGCACTCCCCGGCTGTGCGCCGACCGGCTCGCCGCCACCAGCGAGCGGACCGGCATCTCCCGCTTCGCCCTGCTCGTCGAGGGCTCGGGAGACCTCGCGGCCACCGAGGAGAACGTACGGCGGCTGGGTGCCGAGGTGCTCCCCCACCTCGGCTGACCGTGGGCCCCGCGCAGAGCTTGCCGCCCCTGTACTGAATGCACCTCCCGCGTACGGAGCGGCAAGCGAACGGCTCGCTGCGTCAGCAGTCCCGGAACTCCGGGGACTGGTTCAGCAGTTGACTGCGGACCGAGGTGAAGCGGGCCAGCGTCTCGTCCACCGAGGCGTCCAGCGGGAACACCGCCACCCGGTGGCAGTTCTGGAACGCCAGCCGTACCCCGAAGTGCCGTTGCAGCGCGCCGCGTATCGCGTCACTCGCGAGCGCACGCAGCAGCTGACCGCGTGCCTGCTCGTCCGGCGGAGGCGTCTGGTTGTCGGCGAACGCGCCGCCGTCGACCTTCAGCTGGGCCACCAGGGAGCTGATCATCTCCCATGCGTAAGGCAGGGAGGTCCGGACGCAGTCGACGAATTCCGCTTCGTCGACCTCGCCTCGCTCGGCCTTCTCGAGTAGGGCCGGTGAGACGTCGAGCGACATGGGTTCTCCTCTCGCACCCCCAAGCAACAGGGGTTGCCGGACAGATGAGGGAGTCCGCGACGCCGAACACGCTGAGTACATGCCTCGCGACCTCCCGTTTACTACCGTAGGCAACGGACCGTGACGGCACCAGGAGATTGCGTACATAGAGGGCCCCCAATGGGCACACAATCGGCCACAAACGAACACGGGTCGTTCCGGGTGCTACGGGCCGAATCGCTTCGACGGCGGGCCGTCGAGTAGCGTTGCCCACCATGCGTCTCGTCATTGCCCGGTGCTCCGTCGACTACGCGGGCCGGCTCACCGCCCACCTCCCGTCCGCGCCCCGCCTGATCCTCGTGAAGGCGGACGGCAGCGTCTCGATCCACGCGGACGACCGGGCCTACAAGCCCCTGAACTGGATGTCGCCGCCCTGCACGTTGAAGGAGGGTGCGGGCGACGAAGAGGGCGTCTGGACCGTCATCAACAAAGCCGGCGAGAAGCTGATCATCACGATGGAGGAGATCCTCCACGACTCCTCGCACGAACTGGGCGTCGACCCGGGCCTGATCAAGGACGGCGTGGAAGCACACCTTCAGGAGCTCCTCGCCGACCGCATCGAGACCCTCGGCGACGGCTACACGCTCATCCGCCGCGAGTACATGACCGCCATCGGCCCGGTCGACATCCTGTGCCGGGACGCCGACGGCCAGACCGTCGCGGTCGAGATCAAGCGGCGCGGCGAGATCGACGGCGTCGAGCAACTCACCCGCTACCTGGAGCTGTTGAACCGCGACCCGCATCTCGCCCCGGTCCGCGGCATCTTCGCCGCCCAGGAGATCAAGCCCCAGGCCCGCGTCCTCGCCACGGACCGCGGCATCGGCTGCACGGTCCTCGACTACGACGCCCTGCGCGGCATCGAGGACGACAAGCTGCGGCTGTTCTGACGGCGATCGCCTTCGAGGCTCTACGACGACGAGGGCCGGGTTCCTGACAGGAACCGGCCCTCACTGCCGGCGCACGCGCGTCAGATGACCGCGCCCGACGCGGAACCCGACGAGGCCGGCGTGCCGGCGCCGCCGCTCTCCGAGGCGCTGGCGGGCGCGCTGGAGGCCGGGCCGCTGGCGGAGTCGGACGTGGTCGGCGTGTCCGACGGCTCCGGTGTCGGGCTCGTCGTCGGCGTCGGCGAACCCGAGGGCGTGCTCGGCGTCGGCGTCGGCGAGGTCGACGGCGGCTTGGTCGGGGACGCCGAGGTCGACGGCGGCTTGGGCGTCGGCGACGACGGCTTCGAGGTGGGCGACTTCGTGCCGCTCGGGTCGTCGGAGGGCTGCGCGCTCTCCGTCGGCGTCGGGTCGTCCGACGTACCGAACGTGCCGTCCGGGCCCGGGTCGGTCGGACGGCTGGTGGCCGTGCCGGTGTCGCCCTTGCCGTCGTCGTTCTTCGGGACGTCGGCGCCGAGGCTGCCGTCGTCGATGCCCTGGCTGGCCGACGGGTTGACGCCCACCTTGTCGGACGGGTTGTTCGCGTCGTTGTTCGACGTGGCCCCGAGCGTCACCACCGTGCCCAGCACCGCCGCGAGGAGCGCGCCCGCGCCGGCCGCGACGAGGTTGCGCCGGGCGAGCCCCTTGAGGCCGCCGCGGGCCTTGCGGTTGGGCACCACGGGGGCGGGGGCCACGGCCCGGTGGGTGACCAGGGTCGAGGGGTCGTTCGGCGGCTGGAGCGGCGGGAAGGCCGGGATGCCGCCGGGCGGCGACAGCGACTCCTCGTGGCGGGCGTCGGGCACCTCCTCGCCGGCGGTCGCGGTGATGGCCGGCGGCAGGCCGGACCGGTCGGAGACCAGCGCGAGCGCACGGCGGCCCGCGACGGTGCCGCGCTTGTCGGCGAGGGCGCCGCGCAGCGCGATGGCGGCCTCCAGCTCGGCGCGGGCCCGGTCCAGCTGGTCGGCGCAGAGCGCGAGGATGCCCAACTCATGGTGGAAGTAGGCCTGTTCACCCACCTCGCCGGAGACCCGGGCGGCCTCGGCGCCGAAGCGCAGGGTGCGCTCCCAGGCGCTCCAGTGCAGCCCGGCGGCGAACGCGGGCGCGGCGGTGCGGGCCAGCTGGACGGTGACGTTCTCCTCGCCCTCGTCGGCCGGCTCCGCGACCGGCACCAGCACGGTGAGGGCGGCGAGCACGGCGTCGGACTCGGCGCACACCCGCTCGGGCGTGACCGAGGGGTGCCCGGCCCACCAGGCGTAGTGCCGGGCCGCGGCCAGGGCCTGGCCTTCGATGTCGTCGCCGTATCCGGCGCTCTCCAGCTGGGTCTGCACACCGGCGGCGAGCCGGTAGCGGGCGCCGACCGGAGTGATGAGCGCGGAGCTCAGCAGCTCGCCCAGCGCGGCGTCGGCGTGGGTGTCGCCGACGAGGGCGGGCAGATGGGCCTGGTGCGGCACCTCGCCGCCGAGCGCCACGGCGAACCGCAGGGCGGCGCGCGCCGATTCGCTGAGCCGGCCGGCGAGCAGCGCGGCGGGTGCGGCGCCCTCGGCGAGGGAGGGCAGCGGCACGTCCTGGCCGTCGCCGCCCTCGTAGGGGGCGTCGACCAGGGCGCCCTGGAAGACGCCGAACTCGTCGAAGGCCTCGGCACTGGCGCGCAGTTCGTCACGCTGCCGGAGCAGGGCGCCGGCCTGGACGAACCTGAGCGGCAGCCCCTCGGACTCGAACCAGAGGTCGCCGGCCCAGTTGGCCTCCTCCTCGGTGAGCACGCGGCCGACGGCACGCTCCAGGAGCTCCACTCCCCCGGCGCGGTCCAGGCCGCCGAGGAAGACCTCTTCGAGGGCCGAGTCGGCGGACGGCGCGGGCACGTCCGGGGTCGCGGCGACGAGGAAGGCGCACTCGGGGGTGGCCTCGAGCAGGTCGTCGAGCGCGGCGCCGCCGAACTCGACGTCGTCGAGGACGACGACCGCGCCGATCTCCCGGACGAGGGCGAGCAGGTCCTCGTGTCCGGGCCGGTGCAGGGGTGCGTCGTAGACGGCGTAGAAGAGGTCGTGGAGGAGGTCGTCGGCGCTGCGGTGGAAGCCGTTCAGGCGGACGACGCCGTCGGGGGGCGAGGTCCGAGCAGTCCTCGGCGACGACGTCGAGCAGGCTGGTGCGGCCCGATCCGGCGGGGCCGGTGAGGCGGACGGAGCGGCCGCGGGCGAGCAGCCGCACGAGGCGTTCACGCTCGTCCTGGCGGTCCAGCAGCGGCAGCCGGGCGGGTGGGGCCGGACGGGCGGCGGCGCCGCGCGGTGGTCTCGGCGCGTTCGGTGGCGCTGAGCTGCGGCCGGGCGGGCCGTTCGCCCGGCGGGCAGGGCTCTATCTCGCTGCCGTCGACGGGGTTGACCGTGAGCAGGTGGTCACCGGAGACCAGCTGCACCGTGCGGGCCAGGGCGGGCGTGCTCTGGCCGACGCCGGGTGTGAGCGGGTCCCGGGGCGGACGCTGGCGCGACGGGTTGCCGTCACCGTCGTGGCCGTACTCCTCGGGTCCCCGGGTGTTCGGGTCCATAGGTTCAAGCCCCCCAAAAGCGTCTCGTGTGTCGTGGGTCCTTCGGGACCCAGGCCCCCTCCGGCCTGCTGCACACCGCGCTGTCGCTTCTGGTCCGGGCCCGCTCGTTCAGGGACGTGCTTCCAGCGGGCGACCGAACCCTAAACCTTCGCACAGTATCTACGACAGCCCGGGGTACCGCGCCGTCCGAGACGTCACAGTCTCGTGAGGATTGTGCGCGACGCGCCTTTCACCATTGCAACACCGGACGCCCACACCGCATGCGCACAAGGGTTCACACGCGGGGCAGCGACTCCACCCCGATGCCGCCCTCGATCGCCAGGATCCGGTGCAGCCGGGTGGCCACCAGCAGGCGCTGCATCTGCGGCGGTACGTCGCGCAGCACCAGGCGGCGGCCGCAGCGGCCGGCCCTGCGATGGGCCCCCATGATCACTCCGAGGCCGGTGGCGTCCCAGGAGTCGAGCTCGGACAGGTCGAGCACGAGATCGCCGACTCCGTCGTCGACGGCCGAGTGCAGGACCGTACGGGCGTCCGCCGCGCTGCGGACGTCGAGGCGGCCCCCGACGACCAGCTCGACGTGGTCGCCCCTGATGAACATATGCGCTCCCCGTGGTGCGTCTCGTGCTCCGCGAATGTGATGTCCGGTGATGCAACCTCTGACTGCGCGAGGCGGTCAGAGGTTGCCGTCTGTAAGCGAACCGATACCGAATTCACCCGTCGGTGTGACACCAGAGGGGCGTATGTGAATTCGGGTGTTGATCAGTACGTGTAGAAGCCCTGCCCGCTCTTGCGTCCGATGTCACCGGCATCAACCATCCGGCGCATCAGCTCCGGCGGAGCGAACTTCTCGTCCTGGGACTCGGTGTAGATGTTGCTGGTGGCGTGCAGCAGGATGTCGACGCCCGTCAGGTCGGCCGTGGCGAGCGGGCCCATGGCGTGCCCGAAGCCCAGCTTGCAGGCGAGGTCGATGTCCTCGGCGGTGGCGACGCCCGACTCGTACAGCTTGGTGGCCTCGACGACGAGCGCCGAGATGAGCCGGGTGGTCACGAACCCCGCCACATCCCGGTTCACGACGATGCAGGTCTTGCCGGTGGACTCGGCGAACTCCCGCGCGGTGGCGAGGGTTTCGTCGCTCGTCTTGTAGCCGCGGACCAGCTCGACGAGCTGCATCATCGGCACCGGCGAGAAGAAGTGGACGCCGACGACCCGCTCGGGGTGCTCGGTGGCCGCGGCGATCTTGGTGATCGGGATGGCGGAGGTGTTGGAGGCGAGGACGGTGTCCTCACGCACGATCTTGTCCAGGGCGCGGAAGATCTCGTGCTTGACGTCGAGCTTCTCGAAGACGGCCTCGACGACGATGTCGGCGTCCGCGGCGGCGTCCAGGTCGGTGGTCGCGGTGATCCGGCCGAGGGCGGCGTCGGCGTCGTGCGCCTCCATCTTGCCCTTGCTCACGAACTTGTCGTACGAGGCCTTGATGCCGTCGGTGCCACGCTTCAGGGCCTCGTCGGTGACGTCCCGCAGGACGACGTCCCAGCCCGCTTGCGCGGAGACCTGGGCGATCCCGGAACCCATCAAGCCGGCGCCGATGACGGCAAGCTTCCGTGCCACTGTTGCGACTCCCCTTTTGAACGCCTTACCCACTGTTTAAGTTGCCTCTTCGGCGGACCCTAGCGCTCGTGAGGGGCTGTGTGACCGGTAAGTAATGCGCGTCACGTCTCATCTGACGGACATCACACCGGCAGACGTCACGAGGGGTCTCGTACGGCGTAGTTGAGCACCTTCTCGCTCAACAGCTCCTCGATGTCGTCCAGGTACACCAGCACCTCACGCGACACTTCGCCCGGATTGCGCCCTGCGACCATGTCTCGCCCGATACGGACGAACACCTCCGAGTGGACCCAGCAGATCTGACCGGCGATCAGCCCCGGCAGCGGGTCGGCGGCGTCCGCGCCCGTCTCCTCTCGCAAGGTGGCTTCGAGGTGGTCGTGGATCTCCTGCTGGAGGCTCCACAGCCGGGAACGCAGCGGCGGGGCCTCCTGGATGCAGCGCATGAAGCGGTCGTAGCCCGCCATGAGCCCGACCCGCGGCGAGACCGCCTCCACCTCCGCGCGCAGCTCGCGCAGCACGGCCCGGGCGGCGGACTCTCCCGCGCTCCGGGCACGCACCCAGCGCGAGAGCTGTTCGACGACGCCGGAGGACCGGTCGAAGAAGAGGTCCTCCTTCGCGGGGAAGTAGTTGTAGACGGTGTTGACGGAGACGTCGGCCGCCTCGGCCACTTCCGCGATGGTCACGGTCACGAAGCCGTGCTCCAGGAACAGTCCGGTGGCGATGTCCGAGATCCGCTGCCTCGTCTCGCGCTTCTTCCGCTCCCTGAGCCCCTCTGCCATGGTCCCCATCCTAGCTTCGCTGGGCTCTATGAAACTTTGGGGCCATTGCAAAATTTAAGAGACCCTGTTTTTCTAGGGCCATGACCGTCATCAGTACGGCCGGACTGGCCCGTACCTTCCAGACCAAGCGCGGCCCCGTGGCGGCCGTGCGCGGCATCGACCTGACCGTCCGCGAAGGCGAGATCCTCGGCTTCCTCGGCCCGAACGGCGCCGGGAAGACCACCACCCTGCGCATGCTCACCACCCTGCTCGCCCCGACCGGCGGCACCGCCACCGTCGCCGGCCACGACCTCGCCACCGATCCGGTCGGCGTGCGCCGGGCCTGCGGATACGTCGCCCAGTCCGGCGGCGTCGACCCGCAGATCAGCGTCCGCGAGGAGCTGGTCACCCAGGGCCGCCTCTACCGGCTGACGAAGACCCGGGCCGCCGACCGCGCCGAGGAGCTGGCCCGCGACCTCGGCCTGACCGAGCTCCTCGACCGCAAGTGCGGGGAGCTGTCCGGCGGCCAGCGCCGCCGTCTGGACATCGCGATGGCCCTCACCCACCGCCCGAAGGTCCTCTTCCTCGACGAGCCGACCACCGGCCTCGACCCCGGCAGCCGCGCCGACCTGTGGGACCTGATCCGGCGGCTGCGCGCCGAGCACGGCACGACCGTCTTCCTCACCACCCACTACCTCGACGAGGCCGACGCCCTCTCCGACCGCCTGGTGATCGTCGACCGGGGCGTGGTCGTGGCCGAGGGCACGCCGAGCGCGCTCAAGCTGGAGTACGGCGGCTCGATCGACGCCACCCTCCAGGACACCTTCCTCGCCATCACCGGCCGCAGCGCCACACCGGCCGACGCCGCCCCCGTAGCCGTATAGGACCCGCGACATGCTTCTCCACGACACCGCGCTCATCTACGGCCGCTACCTGCGCCAGTCGCTGCGGTCCCGCTTCGCGCTGCTCTTCGGCGTGCTCATGCCGCTGCTGTATCTGCTCTTCTTCGGCCCTCTCCTGACCGATCTGCCGCTCGGCGGGCAGGGCAGCTCCTGGCAGGTCCTGGTGCCGGGGCTGCTCCTGCAACTCGGGCTCTTCGGAGCCCTCTTCGCCGGGTTCATGATCATTCTGGAGAAGGGGGCGGGGATCGTGGACCGGATGCGGGTCACGCCCGTCAGCCGGCTCGGGATGCTGCTCGGCCGGGTGCTGCGGGACGCGACGGTCTTCGTCTTCCAGGCGGTGCTGCTGGTGCTGGCCGCGCTGGTGATGGGACTCCGGGCGCCGCTGGCCGGCATCCTGATCGGCTTCGCGTTCGTCGGGCTGCTCACCGTCTCGCTCGCCTCGCTGTCCTACGCGGTGGCGATGAACGTCCGCACACCCCAGGAGTTCGGTCCGCTCATCAACGCCGTGTCGATGCCGTCGATGCTGCTGTCCGGACTGATGCTCCCGATGACGCTCGGCCCGGCCTGGCTGGACGTCCTCTCGCACTTCATGCCGTTCCGCTATCTGGTGGACGCGATGCGCGACGCGTACGTCGGCGAGTACACGACGGCCCACATGGCGTACGGCGTCCTGGTCGCCCTCGGTTTCTCGGCGCTCGCCGTGACAGTGGGCACACGCGTGTTCCGGACGGCCGGAGCGTAACTACGCTGGTCGCATGGTCAATCTGACGCGCATCTACACCAGGACCGGCGACCAGGGCACCACCGCCCTCGGCGACATGAGCAGGGTCGCCAAGACCGACCTGCGGATCTCGGCGTACGCCGACGCCAACGAGGCGAACGCGGTGATCGGGACGGCGATCGCGCTCGGCGGGCTCGCCGACGAGGTCGTCAAGGTCCTCACGCGCGTCCAGAACGACCTGTTCGACGTCGGCGCCGACCTGTCCACGCCCGTCGTCGAGAACCCGGAGTTCCCGCCGCTGCGCGTCGAGCAGTTCTACATCGACAAGCTGGAGGCCGACTGCGACCGCTTCAACGAGCAGTTGGAGAAGCTCCGGTCGTTCATCCTCCCGGGCGGCACGCCGGGCGCGGCCCTGCTGCACCAGGCCTGCACGGTCGTACGACGGGCCGAGCGGTCCACCTGGGCGGCGCTGGAGGTGCACGGCGAGGTCATGAACCCGCTGACCGCGACCTACCTCAACCGCCTGTCCGACCTGCTGTTCATCCTGGCCCGTACGGCCAACAAGGAGGTCGGGGACGTGCTGTGGGTGCCCGGCGGCGAGCGTTAGCGCTCGCGTTTGGGGAACAGCGTGTAGCTGCCGGCGATGACGACGTTGATGCCGATCACCCAGAGCATGCGCTGCTGCCACGCCCGGAGCGACTCGGTCTCGCCGGCGCCGCCGACGTACCAGATCGCGGCCTGGAGCAGCACCATGGCGACCACCGCGGCGACCACCCAGCGGCCCGCGACCTTCCATTCGTGGACGGCGCGGGCGTGCCGTACTTCGGCGGCCGCACCGGCGGCGGACCGCCCGCGAAGCGGTGGGCGACGTGGGCGTCGGCCCAGCGGATCGTGGCGTGGCCGAGCCCGACGGTGAAGCCGATGTAGACGGCGGCCAGGCCGTGTTTCCAGTCGGGTTCGGCGCCGCCCCGCAGGTCGATCGCGGTGACCGTGAACAGGACCAGCTCCAGCAGCGGCTCGCACAGCAGCAGGGCAAGCCCGGTGCGCGGCATCTTCAGCAGGTACCGGAAGGCCAGCCCGGCGGCCAGCAGCACCCAGAACGCCACCTCGCAGGCGATGATCAGTCCGACGATCATGGATCCGCTCCCTTCCCTCGTCTCCAGGTTCGGGCCCCTGTCCCCCGCTTTCGTCGTCGCCGGCGACGAACTCGCCGTACATCGAAAGATGCAGTCCAGGACCGTCCCCGGGGATCAGGCGGGCCGCGCGGCGGCCGTGTTTCATGGGGACATGGCCGTACGACTCCCCCGCCCGCACCGCTTCGACGTGTACATCGCGGGCGGCGGGCTGCTCGGGGGTCTGGTGCTGGTGCTCTTCGGGCTGGCCACCCGGCCGTCCAGTGACCCGATCACCCTCTTCGACGGTCCCTGGCCGGTGCTGGTGCCGCTCACCGTGCTGGCCGGCTGCGAGCTGCTGCGCCGGGCGGCGCCCCGGGTGGCGCTGCTGACCGGCACGGTCGCGATCTGCGCGGACGTGGTGACGCAGGGCAGCCTGGCGTCGGTGCTGATGTTCACCGACCTCGTCTACGCGGCCGTCCTGTACGGCCCGCTCGCCTCCGCCCGCCGCATCCAGTGGGTCACCGGCCTGCTCACGGTCGTCGCGACGCTGGTGCCGTTCGCGGTGTGGCGGGTGCCGGAGGCACTCCTGATCGGCGTGGTCGTCGGGGTCGTGGCGTACGGGCCCGCCGCCACCGGCTGGATCGTCCGCAACCACCGTGACGCCGCCGAAGCCGCCCGGCTGCGTGCCGAACAGACCGCGCTGCTCGCGGAGATGGACCGCACCCAGGCCGTCACCGCCGAACGCGCCCGGATGGCACGGGAGTTGCACGACATGGTCGCCAACCACCTCTCCGCGATCGCGATCCACTCCACCGCGGCGCTGTCCCTGGACGATCCGAGGACCTCCGCGGAGGCCCTCGGCGTCATCCGCGAGAACAGCGTCAAGGGGCTGGCGGAGATGCGCCGGCTGATCGGCATCCTGCGCGACGGCGACGAGGAGCCGACCGCGGTCCCGACCCTCGACGGCCTCGGCGCCCTCGTCGAGCACGCCCGCACCAACGGCCTCGACGTCACGCTGGAGGCCGAGCAGGGGACGACCGTGCCCGCCCCCGTCGAACTGGCCGCCTACCGGATCGTCCAGGAGTCCCTGACCAACGCGCTCAAGCACGCCTGCCCCGGCCGCGTCACCGTCACCCTCGCCCGCCGCGACGGCTCCCTCGACGTGCGCGTGACCAGCCCGTACGGCCACCGGGACGGGCCGCGCGCACCCGGTTCCGGAGCCGGTCTGGTCGGTATGCGGGAGCGGGTGGCCCTGCTGGGCGGCGCCTTCGAGGCCGGCCCTGAGGACACCCCGGCCGGACCCGAGGGCACCCTGTGGGCGGTCCGCGCCACCCTCCCCCTCACCGATGGAGACCCCGCATGATCCGTGTGCTCGTCGCCGAGGACCAGTCCGCCGTACGCGCCGGGCTCGTCCTCATCCTGCGCAGCGCGCCCGACGTCGAGGTGGTCGGCGAGGCCGCCGACGGGGAGGAGGCGGTGGCACTGGCCCGGGAGCTGCGGCCGGACCTGGTCCTGATGGACGTGCAGATGCCGCGCCTGGACGGGGTGTCGGCGACCCGGAAGGTCACGGAGGAGGGGCTCGCGGACGTCCTCGTGCTGACCACCTTCGACCTGGACGAGTACGTGTTCGGGGCGCTGCGGGCGGGCGCGGCCGGGTTCCTGCTGAAGAACACGGAGGCGAAGGACCTCGTCGAGGCGGTCCGTACGGTGGCCCGCGGCGAGGGCATCGTGGCCCCGGCCGTCACACGGCGCCTGATCGCCGAGTTCGCGGCGAGGCCCGTACGGCAGTCGAGCGCGGACCCGGCCGTCCTGGACGGCCTCACCCGCCGTGAACGCGAAGTGCTGTCCTGCCTGGGCGAAGGGCTGTCCAACGCGGACATCGCGGGGCGCCTGGACATGGCGGAGGCGACGGTGAAGACGCACGTCAGCCGCCTCCTTGGCAAGCTGGAGCTGCGCAGCCGCGTTCAAGCAGCCGTACTCGCGCAGGAGTTGGGTGTCTGAGCGGTTGCATACGAGAGTGGTCCAGACCTATTGACCCGTGGTCCAGACCTTTCTATTCTCGCGGCACCGTGGGTACGAAGGCTCAGTCGTGCCCCCATCCCCGAGAAGGAGGCGCGGTATGCGCTTCAGACACAGAGCCGCAGCAGGCTTCGCGACGCTGTTGCTCCCCTTCGCCGGACTGGTCGGGCTGGCCAGTCCCGCCGAGGCGGCGACCTCCGCGACCGCGACCTTCGCCAAGACCCAGGACTGGGGCAGCGGCTTCGAAGGTAAGTGGACCGTCAAGAACACCGGCGACACCACCCTCAGCTCCTGGACCGTGGAGTGGGACTACCCCTCCGGCACCTCGGTCACCTCCGCCTGGGACGCCGACGTCACCTCGTCCGGCACCCACTGGACCGCCAAGAACAAGTCCTGGAACGGCACCCTCGCCCCCGGCGCCTCCGTCTCCTTCGGCTTCAACGGCGCCGGCTCCGGCTCCCCCTCCAACTGCAAGCTGAACGGCGGCAGTTGTGACGGCGGCACCACCAACCCCAGCGACAGCGCGCCCAGCGCCCCCGGCACCCCGACCGCGTCGGGCGTCACCGACACCTCGGTGAAGCTGACCTGGAGCGCGGCCACCGACGACAAGGGCGTCAAGAACTACGACGTCCTGCGCAACGGCACCAAGGTCGCGACGGTGACGACGACCTCGTACACCGACACCGGCCTCACCGCCGGCACCTCGTACTCCTACACCGTCCAGGCCCGTGACACCGCCGACCAGACCGGCCCGGTCAGCGGCGCGCTCTCCGTGAAGACCACCGGCGGCACCACCGACCCGGACCCCGGCACCGGCGGCAAGGTCAAGCTCGGCTACTTCACCGAGTGGGGCGTCTACGGCCGCAACTACCACGTCAAGAACCTGGTGACCTCGGGCTCCGCCTCGAAGATCACCCACATCAACTACGCGTTCGGCAACGTCAAGGACGGCAAGTGCGTCGTCGACGACACCTACGCCGCCTACGACAAGGCCTACACCGCCGACCAGTCCGTCAGCGGCGTCGCCGACACCTGGGACCAGCCGCTGCGCGGCAACTTCAACCAGCTGCGTGAGCTGAAGGCCAAGTACCCGAACATCAAGGTGCTGTACTCCTTCGGCGGCTGGACCTACTCCGGCGGCTTCGCCCAGGCCGCCGCCAACCCGGCCGCGTTCGCCGCGAGTTGCAAGTCCGTCATCGAGGACCCGCGCTGGGCGGACGTCTTCGACGGCATCGACATCGACTGGGAGTACCCGAACGCCTGCGGTCTGACCTGTGACACCTCCGGTGCCGCGGCCTTCAAGAACCTGGTGGCGGCGCTGCGTTCGGAGTTCGGCAGCGACTACCTCGTCACCGCCGCGATCACCGCGGACGCCTCCAGCGGCGGCAAGATCGACGCGGCCGACTACGGCGGCGCCTCCGCGTACCTCAACTGGTACAACGTGATGACGTACGACTACTTCGGCGCCTGGGACAAGACCGGCCCCACCGCCCCGCACTCCCCGCTCACCTCGTACTCCGGCATCCCGAAGGCCGGCTTCAACTCGGCCGACGCGATCGCCAAGCTCAAGGCGAAGGGCGTGCCGTCGAACAAGCTCCTGCTCGGCATCGGCTTCTACGGCCGCGGCTGGACCGGCGTCACCCAGGCCGCCCCCGGCGGCACCGCCACCAGCCCGGCGACCGGCACCTACGAGGCGGGCATCGAGGACTACAAGGTCCTCAAGACGTCCTGCCCCGCCACCGGCACCGTCGGCGGCACGGCGTACGCCTACTGCGGCAGCAACTGGTGGTCGTACGACACCCCCGCCACCATCGGCACCAAGATGACCTGGGCCAAGAGCCAGGGCCTCGGCGGCGCCTTCTTCTGGGAGTTCAGCGGAGACAGCTCCAACGGCGAGCTGGTGAGCGCCATCAACAGCGGTCTCAGCTAGCAGCGGTACTCACGCGACATTGACGCGCTGACCGGGCGGGGCTGCCTCAAGCCACGCGAGGAAACCGGTCAGCGCGTCTTCGCTCATGGCGAGCTCCAGACGCGTGCCCCGGTGGAGGCAGGTGAGGACGACGGCGTCCGACAGGAGCGCCAGCTCCTCCTCGCCCTCGGGCAGCCGGCGGCCGGCGACCTCGATCGCGGCGCGCTCCAGCACGCGGCGCGGACGGTAGGCGTACGAGAAGACGCGGTACCACTCGATGCGGTCGCCGTTGTAGCGGGCGACGCCGTAGCTCCAGCCCTTGCCACTGGTGTCGGTTTTCTCCGGGACGTCCCAGCGCAGGGAACAGTCGAAGGTGCCGCCCGAGCGCTGGATGAGTCTGCGGCGCAGACCGAAGACGAACAGGCCAAGGACCACCAGGGCGACCACGACTCCGCACACAGTCAGAGCGAGGACCATCGACACCGACCTCCTCGTCTACTCGGTAACGGATTACTCAGTAACGGATTGGAAAAAACGTCCACATTCGCCTCAGCCGCGACCGGGGCCGGATTTCTCCGGTCCCAGCCGCGCTGAGTGACGTCATACGGTCTCGCGCAGGCTAGCGCGTCGCCGCCGCACGGATGCGTACGTCCGCGCGACGCTCGGCGGCGGCGTCACCCTCCGCCTTCGCGCGCTCCAGCTCGCGCTCGGCGCGCTGGACATCGATCTCGTCCGACAGCTCGGCGATCTCGGCCAGCAGCGACAGCTTGTTGTCCGCGAACGAGATGAAACCGCCGTGCACCGCGGCGACGACCGTTCCACCATCACTCGTACGGATGGTCACCGGGCCCGACTCCAGCACACCGAGCAGCGGCTGGTGACCGGGCATGACGCCGATGTCGCCGGACGTGGTGCGCGCGACGACCAGGGTGGCCTCGCCGGACCAGACCTCTCGGTCGGCCGCGACCAGCGCGACGTGCAGCTCAGCAGCCAAGGTGGCTCCTCGGGTCACCACCCGGCGGGGTCACCGGGTGTTGGTTACAAGTCTAGTAGGCGTGAAAGAGGGGGCGGGACGTACCCCGCCCCCTCGTCAGAGCGCGAGGCTCAGGAGACGCCGAGCTCCTTGGCGTTGGCCTTGAGGTCCTCGATGCCACCGCACATGAAGAACGCCTGCTCCGGGAAGTGGTCGTACTCGCCGTCGATGATCGCGTTGAAGGCCGCGATCGACTCGTCCAGCGGGACGTCCGACCCGTCGACGCCGGTGAACTGCTTGGCGACGTGGGTGTTCTGGGACAGGAAGCGCTCCACGCGACGGGCACGGTGGACGACGAGCTTGTCCTCCTCGCCGAGCTCGTCGATACCGAGGATCGCGATGATGTCCTGGAGGTCCTTGTACTTCTGCAGGACCGTCTTGACGCGCATGGCGGCGTCGTAGTGGTCCTGCGCGATGTAGCGCGGGTCCAGGATGCGGGACGTGGAGTCCAGCGGGTCCACGGCCGGGTAGATGCCCTTCTCGGAGATCGGACGGGACAGAACCGTCGTCGCGTCGAGGTGGGCGAAGGTGGTGGCCGGGGCCGGGTCGGTCAGGTCGTCCGCGGGGACGTAGATCGCCTGCATCGAGGTGATCGAGTGACCACGGGTCGAGGTGATGCGCTCCTGGAGGAGACCCATCTCGTCGGCCAGGTTCGGCTGGTAGCCCACCGCGGAGGGCATACGGCCGAGCAGGGTCGACACCTCGGAACCGGCCTGGGTGAAGCGGAAGATGTTGTCGATGAAGAACAGCACGTCCTGCTTCTGCACATCGCGGAAGTACTCCGCCATGGTCAGACCGGCGAGGGCCACGCGCAGACGGGTGCCCGGGGGCTCGTCCATCTGACCGAAGACAAGGGCGGTCTTGTCGATGACGCCCGAGTCGGACATCTCCTCGATGAGGTCGTTGCCCTCACGGGTGCGCTCACCGACACCGGCGAACACGGAGACACCGTCGTGGTTGTTGGCGACGCGGTAGATCATCTCCTGGATGAGCACCGTCTTGCCGACGCCGGCACCACCGAACAGACCGATCTTTCCACCCTTGACGTACGGGGTGAGAAGGTCGATGACCTTGACGCCGGTCTCGAACATCTCGGTCTTCGACTCGAGCTCGTCGAAGTTCGGGGCCTTGCGGTGGATGCCCCAGCGCTCACCCGTGTACTGCTCGTCGACGTTCAGCACCTCACCGAGGGTGTTGAACACCTTGCCCTTGGTGAAGTCGCCGACCGGGACCGTGATGGAGGCGCCGGTGTCGGTGACCGGGGCCTGGCGGACCAGACCGTCGGTGGGCTGCATGGAGATGGTGCGGACCAGGCCGTCACCCAGGTGCTGGGCGACCTCCAGGGTCAGCGTCTTCTTCTCGCCGTCCTTGGCCGGGTCGGCCACCTCGACGTGAAGGGCGTTGTAGATGTCGGGCATCGCGTCGACGGGGAACTCCACGTCGACGACCGGGCCGATGACCCGGGCGACGCGGCCCGTGGCCGTCGCGGTCTCAACAGTGGTGGTCATTAGCGGTCACTCCCCGCGGTCGCGTCGGCCAGGGCTGCGGAGCCACCGACGATCTCGCTGATTTCCTGGGTGATTTCGGCCTGGCGGGCCGCGTTGGCAAGTCGGGAGAGCGTGGTGATGAGCTCTCCTGCGTTGTCGGTGGCCGACTTCATCGCGCGGCGCGTGGCGGCGTGCTTGGAGGCAGCCGACTGGAGCAGCGCGTTGTAGATACGGCTCTCGACGTAGCGCGGCAGCAGGGCGTCGAGGACGTCCTCCGCCGACGGCTCGAAGTCGTACAGCGGAAGGATCTCGCCCTTGGGCGCGGCTTCCTTGGCGACCTCTTCGAGGCTGAGCGGCAGCAGACGGTCGTCGAGCGCCGTCTGCGTCATCATCGAGACGAACTCGGTGAAGACGATGTGGAGTTCGTCCACACCACCCTCGGCCGTGTCCTTCTCGATGGCCTCGATCAGCGGACCCGCGACCTTCTTGGCGTCCGCGTACGTGGGCTCGTCGGTGAAGCCCGACCACGACTCCACGACCTTGCGCTCGCGGAAGTTGTAGTGGGCCAGACCGCGGCGGCCGACGATGTACGTGTCGACCTCCTTGCCCTCGGCCTCGAGACGCGCGGTCAGCTGCTCCGCGGCCTTGATGGCGTTGGAGTTGAAGGCGCCGGCGAGACCACGGTCGCTCGTCAGGAGCAGCACCGCGGACCGCACGACCGTCTCGGCCTGCGTGGTCAGCGGGTGCTTCGTGTTCGAGCCGGTACCGACCGCCGTGACCGCACGCGTCAGTTCCTGCGCGTACGGCGTGGAGGCCGCCACCTTGCGCTGCGCCTTGACGACGCGCGAGGCGGCGATCATCTCCATCGCCTTGGTGATCTTCTTGGTCGCGGTGACGGATCGGATGCGACGCTTGTAGACCCGGAGCTGGGCTCCCATGAGTCAGGTCCCTTCCTTACGTCACTTGGCGGCGGCCGGGGCGTCCTCGCCGAGAAGCTTGCCGTCCGAGGTCTCGAACTGCTTCTTGAAGTCGGCGATCGCGTCGGCAACAGCGGTGAGGGTGTCGTCCGACAGCTTGCCGCCCTCGCGGATGGAGGTCATGAGGCCCTGCTCCTTGCGGTGCAGGTACTCCAGGAGCTCCTTCTCGAAGCGGCGGATGTCGGCGACCGGGACGTCGTCCATCTTGCCGGTGGTGCCGGCCCAGACGGAGACGACCTGGTCCTCGGTGGACATCGGCTGGTACTGAGCCTGCTTGAGCAGCTCGACCATGCGCTGACCGCGCTCCAGCTGCGCCTTCGACGCGGCGTCCAGGTCGGAACCGAAGGCGGCGAACGCCTCCAGCTCACGGAACTGGGCGAGGTCCACGCGCAGACGGCCGGAGACCTGCTTCATCGCCTTGTGCTGCGCGGAACCACCGACTCGGGAGACGGAGATACCGACGTTCAGCGCGGGGCGCTGACCGGCGTTGAACAGGTCCGACTCCAGGAAGCACTGGCCGTCGGTGATGGAGATGACGTTGGTCGGGATGAACGCCGAGACGTCGTTGGCCTTGGTCTCGACGATCGGCAGACCGGTCATCGAGCCGGCACCCATGTCGTCGGAGAGCTTGGCGCAGCGCTCCAGCAGACGGGAGTGCAGGTAGAAGACGTCACCCGGGTAGGCCTCACGCCCCGGCGGGCGGCGCAGCAGCAGCGACACGGCGCGGTAGGCGTCGGCCTGCTTCGACAGGTCGTCGAAGATGATGAGGACGTGCTTGCCCTCGTACATCCACTGCTGACCGATGGCCGAACCGGTGTACGGCGCCAGGTACTTGAAGCCGGCCGGGTCGGACGCGGGGGCGGCGACGATGGTCGTGTACTCCAGCGCGCCGTTCTCCTCCAGCGCGCGGCGGACCGACGCGATGGTGGAGCCCTTCTGGCCGATGGCGACGTAGATGCAGCGGACCTGCTTGTTCACGTCGCCCGAGCGCCAGTTGTCGCGCTGGTTGATGATCGTGTCGACGGCCAGGGCGGTCTTGCCGGTCTGACGGTCACCGATGATCAGCTGACGCTGGCCACGGCCGATCGGGGTCATCGCGTCGACGGCCTTGTAGCCGGTCTCCATCGGCTCGTGCACCGACTTGCGCTGCATGACCGTGGGGGCCTGCAGCTCGAGGGCACGACGACCGGACGTCTCGATCTCGCCGAGGCCGTCGATCGGGTTGCCGAGCGGGTCGACGACGCGGCCGAGGTAGCCCTCGCCGACGGCCACGGAGAGGACCTCGCCGGTGCGCGTGACCGGCTGACCCTCCTCGATGCCGCTGAACTCACCGAGGACGATGGCGCCGATCTCGCGCTCTTCCAGGTTGAGCGCGAGGCCGAGGGTGCCGTCCTCGAACTTCAGCAGTTCGTTGGCCATGGCCGAGGGCAGACCCTCGACCTTCGCGATGCCGTCGCCGGCAAGGGTGACCGTACCGACCTCCTCGCGCGAGGCCGCGTCCGGCTTGTACGACTGGACGAAGTTCTCCAGCGCGTCCCGGATCTCCTCCGGCCGGATCGTGAGCTCCGCCATCTGGGTTCCCTGCTCTCCTTGTTGGGCCCGAAGTTTCACTTTGGGGGTCTGGGGGCGACCCCCAGGATTCTTCATGTACGGCCCAACCAGGGCCGTCGTAAGTACGTACTGCTATGAAGTTGCTGCTCAGTCCGCCTCGGCGGGCTCAGCCCGCCAGGCGGCGGCCGGCGTCCTCGATGCGGTCCGCGATGGAGCCGTTGATGACCTCGTCGCCGACCTGCACCCGGATACCGCCGAGGACCTCGGGGTCCACGTCGATGTTCAGGTGGACCTGGTGGCCGTAGAGCTTCCCGAGCGCGGCGCCCAGGCGCTGCTTCTGGGTGTCGCTCAGCGGGACCGCCGAGGTGACGACGGCGACCAGCCGGTTGCGACGGTCCGCGGCGAGCTTGGACAGGGACTCCAGTCCCGCTTCCAGGCTACGTCCCCGCGGCGCGGTCACAAGACGCGTCACCAGACGCTCGGTGGTCGCGTGGGCACGGCCGCCGAGCAGGCTGCGCAGCAGCTCGCCCTTGGCCGAGCCGGTCGCGGCGCGGTCGGTGAGCGCGGCCCGCAGCTCGGTGTTCGAGGAGACGATCCGGCCGAACCGGAACAGCTCGTCCTCCACGTCGTCGAGCGCGCCGGCCCGCTGCGCGGCGGTGAGGTCGGCGAGGTTTGCCAGCTCCTCCAGGGCGTCCACCAGGTCGCGCGACTGCGACCAGCGGGAGCGCACCATGCCGGACACCAGGTCCGCGGCCTCGCCGCCGACCTGGCCGCCGAGAAGACGCTGGGCCAGTTCGGCCTTGGCCTCGCCGGCCTGCGCCGGGTCGGTCAGGACCCGACGCAGCGACACCTCGCGGTCGAGCAGCGCGGTGACGGCGGCCAGCTCGTCGGCGAGCGTGCCGGCGTTCACGGACGTGTTGTCCGTCAGCGCGTCGAGACGCTCACGTGCGGCTGCCAGGGCCTCGCGGCTCGCTCCGTTCATCGCGCGGCCTCGGCCTTCTCCTCGAGCTCGTCGAGGAAGCGGTCGATCACGCGGGACTGCCGGGCGTGGTCCTCGAGGGACTCACCGACGAGCTTGCCGGCCAGGTCGGTGGCGAGCTTGCCGACGTCCTGGCGCAGCGCCTGCGAGGCGGCCTTGCGGTCGGCCTCGATCTGCGCGTGACCGGCGGCGATGATCTCCTCACGCTGCCGCTGGCCTTCCGCGCGCATCTCGGCGATGAGCGTGGCGCCCTGCTCCTGCGCCTCCTGGCGCAGGCGCGCGGCCTCGTGGCGGGCCTCGGCGAGCTGTGCCTTGTACTGCTCAAGGACGCTCTGGGCCTCGGTCTGTGCGGCCTCGGCCTTCTCGATACCGCCCTCGATGGCCTCGCGCCGCTCTTCCAGAACCTTGTTGATGGTCGGGAGGAGCTTCTTGGCGAGGAAGCCGAAGACGATGACGAAGGCGATCAGGCCGATGACGAGCTCCGGCCACGGCGGAATGAGGGGGTTCTCCTTCTCCGCCTCGGCCGCCAGCTGAACCAGTGCGTGGTTCACATCAGTGCCTTTCGTCTAATTACGGCTGGTCGTTTGGTTCGTCTTAGTAGACGAACGGCATGACCAGACCGATGAGGGCGAGCGCCTCACAGAAGGCGAAGCCGAGGATCTGGTTGGCGCGGATCAGACCGGCGGCCTCGGGCTGGCGGGCGAGGGCCTGCGTGCCGTTACCGAAGATGATGCCGACGCCGACGCCCGGGCCGATCGCCGCGAGGCCGTAGCCGATGGAGCCGAGGTTGCCGTCGACCGCAGCGAGCATCTGGGACATGCCAGTTCTTCCTTCTCTTTACGTGACCGGTGGGGGTTGGCCACCGGATGTCTCTGGGGGTGTGACCGAGGGCTCGGCTCAGTGGTGCTCGGCGAGCGCGCCCTGGATGAAGGTGCAGGTCAGGAGGACGAAGACGTACGCCTGAACGGCCTGGATGAAGAGCTCGAAGGCGGTCATGATGATGACCATCACGAACGACACTGCGGAGTAGGCGATGCCGATGCCGTTGAGCATGTACCAGCTGGCGATCGTGAAGAGCAGCAGCAGGGTGTGGCCGGCGAACATGTTCGCGAAGAGTCGCACCGCGTGCGTGAAGGGGCGGACGATCAGGTTCGAGAAGAACTCGATGGTCATGGCCAGCGGGAGCACCGGGCCCAGCGACTTGTCGTAGCCGGTGAAGTTCTTGAAGGCGCCCACGAAGCCGTGCCGCTTGAAGGTGAGCGAGACCCAGGTGATGTAGACGATCGCGGCCAGTACGGCGGGGTACGCGATGATCGACGTCACCGGGAAGGAAGCGACCGGGATGATGGACCAGAGGTTCATGATCCAGATGAAGAAGAACAGCGAGACGGCGAGCGGGACGTACTTCTCGCCCTCCTTCTTGCCGATCGTCTCGTAGACGATGCCGCGGCGTACGAAGTCGTAGCCGGCCTCGGCGACCATCTGGAGCTTGCCCGGGACCAGCTTCGGCTTGGCGAAGGCGGACCAGAAGAAGCCGACGATGATGATGGAGCCCAGCAGGGCCAGCAGCATCGGCTTGTTGAAGTACGCGCCGTTGCCGTCAGCGTCGCCCCAGAGCGGCTCGAACATGAACGAGTGCAGGCCCGGAGCCGGGAAGCCACACCCGTCGAACAGGTGACAGCTCGTGTCGAAAGCGAGCGTCTGCGTCGGGTCAGCACTCACCGCGGGCTCCTTCATCGTGGCGCATAGGTACGGCAACCTCGTTGTGTCGGCGCGGCGCAGGGCCGCGGTTCGGCACGGGACTGGTGTTACGGATGTGGGGGCGGCTGGGGGGCATCTCGCCTCGCGAGTGAGATTGAGCAGGCGTCAGCTCAGATGCCCGCGCCCGCGATGCCGCAGTTGGCACCGGACGATAGCAGGACTTCTCGTGCGCCTTTATCCCGCCCCTACCCCTCACGACGAGTGCCCCGATTTTTCGGGCTTGTTACCCGAATCGGGTTCGACGTAAAGGATCTTGGACTTCATGTGCGCACGTGTCTGCGCGGCGATCCACGCGAGGGTGCCGGCGACGAGAGTCAGTGCGAAAGCCTTGGGGTGGAACAACGTCGTGTTCTTGAAAGCGGCGAGGAACACGAACAGCAGCAGGATCTGAGCCGCGTAGAGCATCAGGCCCATCGCCTGGAACAGGTGCGGAAGCGATTTGGCAGTGCGCTGCAGAACGTAGAGACCGATTCCCATGAAGAGGATCACGATCAGCGTCGCGACGACTGCCCCGACCGCCCCTTTGCCGCCGGCGACCACACCACTGACGACGGCGGCAATCGCGCCGACGGCAGCTGTGGGCACAGCAGCCTGGGCCAGGATCCGGACGTCGTTGGACGGCATGGCGGCAACTCCGCTTTCAACGGGGGGAAGGGGTGTCGTCATGGACGAGCGTAGTCCCGGGCCGAGAGGGGACCTCACACCAATGGACCGTCGCACTACGGTCCTTCGGCTCTATCCCGGGTTCTCGTGAACCGTATCACAAACTATTTGATGAGGTCTTTACCTGGTTGGTGTGCTTGCTGTCACACGTGAGAGTGATGGTGCACGTCTGTGCAAGAACGCAGCCGACATGTCTGGTATTGGGACGCTTTGCACCCCCAACTCACTCCCACGACTTGGCAATGCTCTAGTCAGATTCTTACCTTGCCGCGTCAGCGCGACGATCCGGCTTTCCGCCGGTCCAGGAAACGCGAACGGGCGCCGATCGCGGTCGCCCCATTGACACCGGAGACCCCGACGGCGACCGGCGTGCGCTCCTCCTCGTCGACCGCGGGAGCCGTCGGCTCCACGGCGGGCGCGGATTCCGCAACCGCCTTGCGGCGACGGCGATAACGCGGCGGCACGAAGGCCTGCGCCCACATCGGGGCCCGCGGCGTGAAGCGCGGCATCAGCAGCAACAGCAGCCCGATCGCCGAGAGGATCACCACACCGAGCACGATCCACATGGACGCGGAGTTCACGGAGTAGGCGAGCGCGCCGAAGGCGATCAGCGCCGACCAGAAGTACATGATCAGGACGGCCCTGCTGTGCGAGTGCCCGATCTCCAGCAGCCGGTGGTGCAGATGCCCGCGGTCGGCGGCGAACGGCGACTGACCGCGCCAGGTGCGGCGCACGATGGCGAGGACCAGGTCGGCGGCCGGGATCGCGATGATGGTCAGCGGCAGCAGCAGCGGGATGTAGACCGGGACCATGTGGTGCACGGTCTGGCGCTGGGACCCGCCGAACAGGCTGTCCGGGTCGACCTGCCCCGTGATGGAGATCGCGCCCGCGGCCAGGACCAGCCCGATCAGCATCGAGCCCGAGTCGCCCATGAAAATGCGCGCGGGGTGCATGTTGTGCGGCAGGAAGCCCAGGCACATGCCCATCAGGATGGCCGCGAACAGCGTCGCGGGGGCGGCGGCCTCGATGCCGTACGAGTACCAGATGCGGTAGGCGTACATGAAGAACGCGGCGGCGGCGATGCAGACCATGCCGGAGGCCAGGCCGTCCAGGCCGTCGACGAAGTTGACCGCGTTGATGGTGATGACGACCAGCGCCACGGTCAGCAGGGTGCCCTGCCACTGGGTCAGCGCGACGGTGCCGGCGCCGGGCACCGGCAGCCACAGGATCGTCAGACCCTGCATGACCATCACGCCGGCGGCGATCATCTGGCCGCCCAGCTTGATCAGGGCGTCGATCTCGAACTTGTCGTCCAGGACGCCGATCAGCCAGATCAGGGCGGCGCCGGAGAGCAGCGCGCGCGGCTCGTTGGACTGGGAGAAGACCCCGTTGAGGTTGGTGAGGTGGTCGGCGACCAGGAGCCCGGCGCACAGGCCGAAGAACATGGCGATACCGCCGAGCCGCGGAGTCGGTTCCCGGTGCACGTCACGGGCCCTGATCTCCGGCATCGCTCCGGCCACGATCGCGAACTTCCGTACCGGCCCTGTCAGCAGATACGTCACCGCGGCCGTGATGCAGAGCGTCAGCAGGTATTCACGCACGGGCTTCCCCACAGGTCTCGCTGGCCATCTCAGCCCCACACCCTAGCGATGGACGCATATGGTTGGGGACTTCCGGGTAGCGACGATGGTTGCACGTGCGGCTGTGCACCCGTGCCGAAACCAGGCGTACGACGGGTCCGACGACGGTGCGCCTACCCCGGATCAGGCGGGATACGGCGGAAATCTGCCCGCGAGCTCCCGCACTTCTTCACGAGCCTGCTGGCTGTCGGTCTCCCCGCGCAGCACCCCCGCGAGCAGGGCGGCGAGGCCGGCCATCTCCTGCTCGCCCATCCCCTGCGTGGTCACGGCGGCGGTCCCCAGCCGCAGTCCGCGGGCGTCCCCGTGCGGCAGCGCGCAGCAGTCGAGGACCATGCCGGCCGCCGCGAGCCGCCCGCGCGCGGTCCGTCCGTCGACGCCGAGCGGCGCGGGGTCGACGGTGAGCAGGTGGGTGTCCGTGCCACCGGTGGTGACGACGAGGTTCTCGGCGGCGAGACCGGCCGCGAGAACCCTCGCATTGGCGACCACCTGATGGGCGTACGCCGCGAACGCCGGTGTTGCCGCCTCCCCGAACGCGACGGCCTTGGCGGCGATGGTGTGCATCTGCGCGCCGCCCTGGGTGAACGGGAAGACGGCCCGGTCGACCCGCTCGGCGAGCTCCTCGCCGCACAGGATCATCCCGCCACGGGGCCCGCGCAGCACCTTGTGCGTCGTCGCGCACACGACATCGGCGTACGGCACCGGACTGGGCGCCGCTCCCCCGGCGACGAGCCCGATGGGATGGGCGGCGTCCGCGATCAGATAGGCGCCCACCTCGTCGGCGACCTCGCGGAAGAAGGCGTAGTCCATGTGGCGGGGGTAGGCGATGGAGCCGCACACGATCGCCTTGGGGCGGTGATTGCGGGCCAGCGTCCGCACCTGCTCGTAGTCGATGAGCCCGGTCTCGGCGTCGACGCCGTACCCGACGAAGTCGAACCAGCGCCCGGAGAAGTTCGCGGGCGACCCGTGGGTGAGATGCCCGCCGTGCGGCAGCCCGAGGGCGAGGACGGTGTCGCCGGGCCGCAACAGGGCGGCATAGGCGGCCAGCACCGCCGACGACCCGGAATGGGACTGCACGTTGGCGTGCGCGGCCCCGAACAGCGCCTTCGCGCGATCGACAGCGATCCGCTCGGCGACATCGACGATCTCGCACCCACCGTGATGACGAGCCCCTGGATACCCCTCGGCGTACTTGTTGGCGAGCGGCGACCCCAGGGCGGCCAGCACCGCGGGCGAGGAGAAGTTCTCGGCGGCGCTGAGCTGCAACGACGTCGACTGCCGCGCGAGCTCGCCGAGCAGGATCTCGGCCAGCTCAGGATCCTGCCGCCGCAGGACATCGGCGGTCTCGGGCGCATGGGTGACCGACATGGCTGACTCCGGGGCGTCGACAATGACGTACGACCAATGTAGGCCCGCCACCCCCGGGGTGCTCGGCTGTTACGCCCGCGCGGGCACCCCCGTCAACGCCGTCACCACCGGATCCAACGCCTGATGTATCTCGTCCCCGATCGACCGGAAGAACGTCAGGGGCGCCCCGTACGGGTCGTAGACCTCGTCCGCCTCCGCTGTCGGGGCCAGGAGCCACCCGCGTAGAGCCGCCGCCGCGCGGACCAGGGCGCGGGCGCGGTCGACCATGCCGTCCTCCAGGGGCGGCAGCGTGGTCGGGTCTATCGCGCGGACCAGGCGGGTGAACTCCTTCAGGGTGAAGGTGCGCAGGCCCGCCGAGTGGCCCATGGAGATGACCTGGGCGCGGTGGTCGCGGGTGGCGGTCAGGACCAGGTCGGCCATGATGACGTGCTCGTCGAGGAGCTCGCGGCCGGTGAAGCCGGAGGCGTCCGCGCCGAAGTCGGCCAGGACCGCCTCCGCGTTGGCCTCCATGGGCGCCCCTTCGTGGCCCCAGGTGCCCGCGCTCTCCACGACCAGGCCGCCCCACAGCGGGTCGCCGAGCCGGTTCGCCAGGGCATGGCGGGTCAGCCGCTCGGTGATCGGCGAGCGGCACACGTTGCCGGTGCTGACGTGGAGGATGCGGAAGGTGTCACGCGGGAGGCCGGTGAAGGTCCGCGTCTCTTCCATGTCCCATATGCCACGCCCCGCGTCAGGGGCCGTCAATTCGCCACCTCGAGGTCGGGTACGACCTTCCTGAGCTCCTCCGCCGAGATCGCACCCGCACGGAGCAGGACGGGCACCTCGCGCGTCACGTCGACGATGGAGGACGGGACGTTGCCGGGCGTCGGACCGCCGTCGAGGTAGACGGAGACCGAGTCGCCGAGCATCCCCTGGGCGGCGTCACAGTCCTCCGGCGCCGGATGTCCGGTGAGGTTCGCCGAGGAGACCGCCATCGGGCCCACCTCGGTCAGCAGCTCGATCGCCACCGGGTGCAGCGGCATACGGACCGCCACCGTGCCCCTGGTGTCGCCCAGGTCCCACTGCAACGACGGCTGGTGCTTGGCGACGAGCGTCAGCGCGCCCGGCCAGAACGCGTCGACCAGCTCCCACGCCATCTCGGAGAAGTCCGTGACCAGGCCGTGCAGCGTGTTCGGGGAGCCGATGAGGACGGGCGTCGGCATGTTGCGCCCCCGGCCCTTGGCCTCCAGCAGGTCGACGACGGCCTCGGAGGAGAACGCGTCGGCGCCGATGCCGTACACCGTGTCGGTCGGGAGGACCACCAGCTCGCCACGGCGGACGGCGGACGCGGCCTCGCGCAGACCCGTCGAGCGGTCGGTCGCGTCGTTGGTGTCGTATCGCCGTGCCATGTCTAGCGGGCCTCCTCGTACACGTGCTTCTCGTCGAAAGTCTTCACGGCACTCACGGCAGTGCCTTGCGGGCCGTGGCGAACCGGGGGCGGTTGTTGAGGTCGGGGTGGTCGGCCGCGTCGGCCCAGCCCCGCTCCTCGGTGAAGATCCACGGCACCTGGCCGCCCTGGGTGTCGGCGTGCTCGATGACGACGACGCCGCCCGGGCGCAGCAGCCGGTGTGCGGTGCGCTCCAGACCGCGGATGAGGTCGAGGCCGTCCTCGCCCGAGAACAGGGCGAGTTCGGGATCGTAGTCCCGCGCCTCGGGAGCGACGTACTCCCATTCGGTGAGCGGGATGTAGGGCGGGTTGGAGATGACCAGGTCGACCTGGCCGTCGAGGTCCGGGAAGGCGTCCAGGGCGTTGCCCTGCCGCAGGTCGACCCTGGACCCCTGCACGTTCTTGCGCGTCCACTGCAGGGCGTCCTCGGACAGCTCCACGGCGTGCACGCGGGAGCGCGGGACCTCCTGGGCGAGGGCGAGCGCGATGGCGCCGGAGCCGGTGCACAGATCGACGATGCAGGGCTCGACGACGTCCATCGCGCGGACGGCGTCTATCGCCCACCCGACCACCGACTCGGTCTCGGGCCGGGGCACGAAGACGCCGGGGCCGACCTGGAGCTCCAGGTACCGGAAGTAGGCGAGCCCGGTGATGTGCTGCAGCGGCTCGCGCTGCTCACGGCGGGCGATGACCTCCCAGTACCGGGCGTCGAAGTCCGCGTCCTTCACGGAGTGCAGCGCGCCCCTCTTCACGCCGTGCACGAACGCGGCGAGCTCCTCCGCGTCGTTGCGCGGCGAGGGCACGCCGGCGTCGGCCAGCCGCTGGGTGGCTTGAGCTACCTCAGCGAGCAGCAGACTTCGGGGCTTCGGGGGTCGCCCCCCAAAAGATTGCTGCACGCAAGTCCTCCGTGTCGTACTCGGTCGTGCACAGGTCCCTCTTACGCGGCCGCCAGCTTCGCCGCCGAGTCCGCGTCGACGCAGGCCTGGATCACCGCGTCGAGGTCGCCGTCCAGGACCTGGTCCAGGTTGTACGCCTTGAAGCCGACGCGGTGGTCCGAGATGCGGTTCTCCGGGAAGTTGTACGTACGGATCTTCTCGGAGCGGTCGACGGTACGGACCTGGCTGCGGCGGGCGTCGGCGGCTTCCCGCTCCGCCTCCTCCTGCGCCGCGGCGAGCAGCCTGGAGCGCAGGATACGCAAGGCCTGCTCCTTGTTCTGAAGCTGGCTCTTCTCGTTCTGGCAGGAAGCGACGACTCCGGTGGGAATGTGCGTGATGCGCACGGCGGAGTCGGTCGTGTTGACGGACTGGCCGCCGGGCCCGGAGGAGCGGTAGACGTCGATGCGGAGGTCGTTGGGGTTGATCTCGACGTCGACCTCCTCGGCCTCGGGCGTGACCAGCACACCGGCGGCGGAGGTGTGGATGCGGCCCTGGGACTCGGTCGCCGGGACGCGCTGCACGCGGTGCACGCCGCCCTCGTACTTCAGCCGGGCCCAGACACCCTGACCGGGTTCGGTGGCCCCGTTCCCGCCCTTGGTCTTCACGGCGACCTGGACGTCCTTGTAGCCGCCCAGCTCGGACTCGGTGGCGTCGATGATCTCGGTCTTCCAGCCGACGCGCTCGGCGTAGCGGAGGTACATGCGCAGGAGGTCACCGGCGAACAGGGCCGACTCGTCGCCGCCGGCGCCGGCCTTGATCTCCAGGATGACGTCCTTGTCGTCGGACGGGTCCCGGGGCACGAGCAGCAGGCGCAGCTTCTCGGTGAGTTCCTCGCGCTGCTTGTCCAGCTCCTTGACCTCGGCCGCGAAGTCGGGGTCGTCGGCGGCGAGTTCCTTCGCCGTGTCGATGTCGTCGCCCGTCTGCTTCCAGGAGCGGTACGTGGCGACGATCGGGGTGAGCTCGGCGTAGCGCTTGTTCAGCTTGCGCGCGTTGGCCTGGTCGGCGAAGACCGACGGGTCGGCGAGCTTCTTCTCCAGGTCGGCGTGCTCCGTGACCAGTTCCTCGACGGCCTCGAACATCTTGGGGCTCCTGTACTGCGAATGACGGGGGAAGGCGGGCGACCAAAAACGCCGGTCCCGGCGCGCTCCGAGGAGCGCGACCGTGGACCGGCGCTGGTGGCTCGCTACTTCTTGGCAGCAGCCTTGCCGAAGCGGGCCTCGAAGCGGGCCACACGGCCACCGGTGTCGAGGATCTTCTGCTTGCCCGTGTAGAACGGGTGGCACTCGGAGCAGACCTCGGCACGGATGGTGCCGCTCTCGATCGTGCTACGGGTGGTGAACGACGCGCCACAGGTGCAGCTGACCTGCGTCTCGACGTACTCGGGGTGGATGTCGCGCTTCAAGGTGTCTCCTAGTTTCGGGAGGGCACCGGGTCGCCACCGCGGGCTGCGGGAGCGTGAACCGGGGCCGACGTACCAGTCTGCCAGGACTGGCCGCATCCCCCAAAACGGGGGGTGGGCGTGATCTATTCCCAGCCGTCCGGGGCGCGCCTACGAGGCGGTGACGACGCCTTCCGCCTGACCGGTGGCCGTGCCCTTGGTGGCGCTCTTGGGGATCGCCCGGTCGTTCTTCAGCGCCTTCCAGACGACCTTGGCCTTGGCCTGGTCCACCAGCACCCGGTTGGCGTTCTGCGGGTCGTACTGGACCGGCATGGTGACCATGGTCATGTTCTTGGAGCTGATGCCCTTGAGGCCGTTGGCGAAGGACATGAGCTTGTTGACGTTCCCCAGGTCGGAGTCGGTCGTCACGGCCTTGGTGGCGGTGTTGGCGAGGTCGTAGAGCTTCTTCGGGTTGCCGAAGACGTCGACGTCCTTGATCTGGTTGATCAGCGCCTTGATGAACGCCTGCTGGAGCTGGATGCGGCCGAGGTCGGAGCCGTCGCCGACGCCGTGCCGGGTGCGGACCAGGCCGAGGGCCTGCTTGCCGGTGAGGGTGTGGGTGCCGGCCTTGAGGTTGAGGTGGCTGTCGCGGTCGGTGATGTTCTTGGTGGTCGTGACGTCGACGCCGCCGAGCTCGTCGATGAGCTTCTGGAAGCCGGAGAAGTCGACCTCCAGGTAGTGGTCCATGCGGATGCCGGTGAGCGACTCGACGGTCTTCACGGCGCAGGCGGCGCCGCCCGTGGAGTACGCGGAGTTGAACATCGCGTTCGACGCGGCGTCGTGGACGTTTCCGTCGGCGTCGGTGCACTCGGGCCGGTCGACGAGGGTGTCCCGGGGTATGGAGACCACGCTGGCCTTCTTGTGGCCCTCGTAGACGTGCACGATCATCGCGGTGTCCGAGCGGGCACTGCCGTCGTCGGCGCCGCCGCCGAGCTTCTTGTTCGAGCCGGAGCGGGTGTCGGAACCCAGGACGAGGATGTTCTCGGAGCCGTTGTCGACCTTGGTCGGCCGGTCGGTGCCGAGGGCCTGGTCGATGTCGACGCTCTTGATGTTGCCGTTGAGCTTGAAGTACAGGTAGCCGGCCCCGGTGCCGCCCAGCACGACGATCCCCGCGGCGGTCCAGGCCGCGATCTTCAGGCCCTTGTGCCCGCCCCGGGTCTTGCGGCGGCGGCCCTTGGCGCGGTGGCGCGGGCCCGTGGTGCCGGAGTCGCCCGGTATGCCGGGCTCCGGCGTGCTCTCGGCGGTCATGTACTCCTCGTCTCGTCGGTCGGTTACCCCCTGCTTTCAGGGTCAGACGTGGTCGCGCGCGACCCGGACCTCACCATGGTCGCTCCGCCTGGTCAGACGGGGAAACCGGAGAAAGGGTTGCACAACGCACTGTGCCACCCGGTGGACGGGTGGGCACAGTGCGTAGTCGAGGAGCCGGGGCGCACCCCGCTCACCTGCGATTTCAGCCGAAGATGTCGTACTGCTTGAAATCGGTACCGACCGAGATCCTTGTGGCGAAGATCTCGCTCGTGGCCTTGCCGGTGCCCTTGTACAGGTACAGGGTGCCGCCGGGCGTACGGGCCAGGAAGTCGGCCTTGCCGTCACCGGTGACGTCACCGACGGCGTCGAAGGCGTTGTACGTGGTGTTGCTCCAGGTGCGGACCTTCACGCGGGCGGCGAACGGGGCCGAGGCCTTGCCGGTGCCCTTGTAGAGGTAGAGGGCGCCGTTGCTCTTGTTGCGGGCGATCAGGTCGGCCTTGCCGTCACCGTTGAAGTCGCCCTTGCCGCGCACCATGTTGTACGAGTTCCAGCCGGTGCCGGTGCCGATCTGCTTGCGGGCGGCGAAGGTGCCGTCGCCGTTGCCCGGGTAGAGCCAGGCCTTGCCGGCGGAGTCCACGGAGACCAGGTCGGGCTTGTAGTCGCCGGTCAGGTCGCCGGGGGCGATGATCCGCGTGCGGGACTTCCAGTTGTCGAAGATCTTCTTCTCGGCCCAGGAGTCGGTGGACCACACGTAGCGCAGCCAGTAGACGTCGCCGGTGGAGCTCTGGCGGAACAGGAAGTCCTGGACGCTGTCCCGGTTCAGGTCGCTCTGCAGGACGAGGTTGACCCCGCCCCAGTCGCCGAGGTCCTGCCGGGCGCCGAACGAGGTGCCCTTGGAGTCCTTCTCGTAGGCGACGCCGGTGCTCTTGTTGCGGACGAACAGGTCGGCCTTGGCGTCCACATAGCTCATGTTGGCGTCATCGACCTGCGCGTACGCGGCCCCGAGGTAGGTGCTGACCTTCGAGAAGACGCTGTACGCGCCCTTCTCGACGCAGTCCGTGACGCCCCACGACACGACGCCGACGATGCGGTTGTCGACGATCAGCGGACCGCCGGAGTCACCGTTGCAGGCGGACGTCGTGCCGGCGTCGCTGCCGGTGGCGGGGTTGCCCGCGCAGACCATGTGGCCCTTGATGAAGTCCGCGCCGTAGTAGCCGGCGCAGGTGGCGTCCGACTGGATCGGCAGCGTGGCCGTCTTCAGGGTCTCGGAGACGTCCTGCGTGGTGGAGCTGGTACGGCCCCAGCCGTAGAGCTTCGCGCTGGTGCCGGCCTTGTACGAGGTGGTGTCCGTGGACGTCGTCATACGGATCGGCGTCGCCTTGGTCGGCCGGTCCAGGGTGATGACGGCGATGTCGTTGTCGATGGTCCGCGCGCTGTACGACGGGTGGCTCCACTGGCGCACCGCGCCGGCGACCGCGCCGGTGGTGTTGCCGCTGTCGTCGGGCAGCTTCGTGGCGCCGGTGACGATCGCGCCGTACTTGGCCCAGTTGTAGCCCTTGACGCAGTGCGCGGCGGTGAGGATCTTCGTCGGCGAGACGACGGTGCCGCCGCAGAAGAAGTACACGTCGTTCGTCGAGTCCTGGTAGAAGAGCTGGGCCATCCAGGGCGCCGACGAGATCGTGGTGGTGCTGCCACCGATGATCTTCGGGTCGACCTTGCTGCCGGTGCTGGAGCTCAGCGACGACTTGGAGGTCTTCTGCCCCGCGATGTCCCCGCCGGCCAGACCCCCCGCGACCCGGGCCTTGAGCTCGGCCTGCGACACCGTGCTGATGGCGGGCGTCTTGGGCGTCGGGTCGAACGCGGCGGTGGCCGCCCCGGCCGACGTGCTCATCAACGCGGCGGCCACGGCGGCGGCGACACCGGCCGCACCGATGGGCAGGGCGATCCGCATCCGACGTCTGTGCCGTCCGCCCCCGGACATGGCTGTACCCACGCAAGTCCCCCCTCGGGATCAGAAGTTCAACGGTCGCAACAATGACCGAAGGCGCGATCGTACACCGGTCACACAGACCAGAAAGGGCCACCCCCGTCACAGGGGTGGCCCTTCGCTGAAGACGTGCGTCAGTCGCCGTTGCCGGGCGTCGGCGTGGTCTTCTGGATCTGCATCAGGAACTCGACGTTCGACTTCGTCTGCTTCATCTTGTCGAGGAGCAGCTCGATGGCCTGCTGCTGGTCGAGCGCGTGCAGCACACGGCGCAGCTTCCAGACGACCGCCAGCTCCTCGTTGCCGAGGAGGATCTCTTCCTTACGGGTACCGGACGCGTCCACGTCCACCGCCGGGAAGATGCGCTTGTCGGCGAGCTTCCGGTCGAGCTTGAGCTCCATGTTGCCGGTGCCCTTGAACTCCTCGAAGATCACCTCGTCCATGCGGGACCCGGTGTCCACCAGGGCGGTGGCGAGGATGGTCAGCGAACCGCCGTCCTCGATGTTGCGGGCCGCACCGAAGAAGCGCTTCGGCGGGTACAGGGCGGTCGAGTCGACACCACCGGACAGGATGCGGCCGGAGGCCGGGGCGGCGAGGTTGTACGCACGGCCCAGACGCGTGATCGAGTCGAGCAGCACGACCACGTCGTGGCCCAGCTCCACCAGGCGCTTGGCGCGCTCGATGGCGAGCTCGGCGACCGTGGTGTGGTCCTCGGCCGGGCGGTCGAAGGTCGAGGAGATGACCTCGCCCTTGACCGACCGCTGCATGTCGGTGACCTCTTCCGGACGCTCGTCGACCAGGACGACCATCAGGTGGCACTCGGGGTTGTTGTGCGTGATCGCGTTGGCGATCGCCTGCATGATCATGGTCTTGCCGGTCTTCGGCGGGGCCACGATCAGACCACGCTGGCCCTTACCGATGGGCGACACGAGGTCGATGATGCGGGTCGTGAGCACACCCGGGTCCGTCTCCAGGCGGAGGCGGTCCTGCGGGTACAGCGGGGTGAGCTTGTTGAACTCCGGGCGGCCGCGGCCGTGTTCGGGCGCCATGCCGTTGACGGAGTCCAGGCGGACCAGCGCGTTGAACTTCTCGCGCCGCTCGCCTTCCTTGGGCTGGCGGACCGCGCCGGTGACGTGGTCACCCTTGCGCAGGCCGTTCTTGCGGACCTGGGCGAGGGAGACGTACACGTCGTTGGGACCCGGCAGGTAGCCCGACGTACGGATGAAGGCGTAGTTGTCGAGGATGTCCAGGATGCCCGCTACGGGGATCAGGACGTCGTCGTCGGCGAGCTGCGGCTCGGCGGCGCCGATCTCGTCACGGCCACGACGGCCACGACGGTCCCGGTAGCGGCCGCGACGGCCACGGCGGCCGCCCTCGAAGTCGTCGTCGTCCTGCGGGCCGGCATTGCGGTCCTGACGGCCGCCGCCCTGCTGCTGACCCTGCTGCTGGCCGCGCTGGCCGCCGCCCTGCTGGTCGTCGCCCTTGCCGCGGCGGTCGCGGTCACGGCCGCCACGGTCGCGGTCCTGACGGTCGCCGCGGTCACGGCGGTCGCGACGGCCCTGACGGCCGTCGGCGTCACCCGCGTCGCCCTTGGCCTCGCCCTGCGCCTGCGGGGCGGGCGTCTCGGCCTTCGGCTCGCTCTTCGCCTCGGCGGTCACCGTCTCCGGGCTGCCGGCGTCGGCGGTCGCGCGGCGACGGCGGCGCTCGACGGGAGCGTCGTCGGAGGCCGGCTGGCCGGGGATCTCGATCTGCTGCTGGGCCACGGCCTTCTCGGCGGGGGCCTCCGCCTTCGCGTCCGCCTTCTTCTCGGCGGCCTCGCCGGTGCGGGCCTTGGAGGTGGCGCGGCGCTTGGGCTTGGTCTCGGTGGCGTCGCCCGCGGCGGCCGCAGCCTTGGGGGCGGCGGCACCTCCCCCGGCCTGCGCCTCCTTGATGACCTCGATCAGCTGGCTCTTGCGCATGCGCGCGGTGCCCCTGATGCCGAGGCCGGATGCGACCTGCTGCAGCTCGGCCAGCACCATGCCCTCGAGGCCGGTACCGCGGCGCCGCCGGGAGCCGGCACCGGTGGCAGGCGCGGAGGCGTCCGTGGCGGGCGCGGCAGCGGTCTCCTCGACACGTGCGCCCATCAGATCGGTGGTGTCGCTCACGAAGGGTCCTTCCCTGGAGCGGACGTCGGCCTGTCTGGCTCGGCGACCGGTTGTGCTGTCCGACGTCGGTCCCATCCTTGTGGACCGTGCCGGGGCGGTGGTCCGCCTGGGCGGCGGAGGAATCTGGTGATGGCGTTTCCCAGAGCAGTGACACCGACTGGCTGTGTCACACGGCTCGGTCACACCGGTTCCGGAGCGTGCCCGGCAAGTCGCTCAGTGCTCGCGTACGAGGTACTGCCCGCGTACGTCGTACGAAACACAGTGCGGCTTGGGAGGCTCCCGGAAGAATGTCTGTCCCGGACGGGGACGTGAAGCACCTCGCCATGGTGGGGTCGGGTGCAGACTTGAGATTAACACTACCGGATCCAACAAACATTCCCCCTCTCGAAATCCGGCAACCGAACGCATTCAGATGTCACCGGCGGGTGCGAGCGGCAGCACGCTCGCACCCTGGGCATCCAGTTCGAGCCGGTTGGCGGCCCATCCCTCACCCGCGAGGTGGGCCACCTTGTCGGCGCTGGCCTCGTCGACCAGCGCGAGAACCGTGGGTCCGGCGCCGGAAATCACCGCCGGAACTCCGTCCGCCCTCAAGCGCTCCACGAGCGCGGCACTCTCCGGCATGGCCGGAGCCCGGTATTCCTGGTGGAGCCGGTCCTCGGTGGCGGGCAGCAGCAGCTCGGGGCTCCGGGTGAGGGCCTCGACGAGCAGGGCGGCGCGGCCCGCGTTGGCGGCGGCGTCGACGTGCGGCACGGTGCGCGGGAGGAGACCGCGGGCGGTCTCCGTCAGAACCGGCTTACCGGGCACGAAAACCACCGGAACGATGGAATCGGCGGGCTCCAGCCTGATGGCCCGGGCGGCGCCGGCCTCCATCCAGGCGATGGTGAAGCCGCCGAGCAGACACGGCGCGACGTTGTCGGGGTGGCCCTCGATCTCGGTCGCCAGCTCCAGGAGCGCGGCGTCGTCGAGCTTGGACTCGCCGCCTATGGTCACGGCACGCGCGGCGACGATGCCGGCGCAGATGGCGGCGGAGGAGGAGCCGAGGCCCCGGCCGTGCGGGATGCGGTTGGCGCACACGATCTCGAGGCCGCGCGGCTGTCCGCCGAGCAGGTCGAAGGCGGTGCGCAGGGACCGTACGAGCAGGTGCTTCTCGTCGCGCGGGAGGGTCTCGCTGCCCTCACCCGCGATGTCGATGTGCAGCCCTGAGTCGGCCACCCGGACGACGACGTCGTCGTAGAGCCCCAGCGACAGGCCGAGGGCGTCGAAGCCCGGGCCGAGGTTGGCGCTGGTGGCGGGGACGCGCACCCGGACGGCGGCGGCGCGGAACGCTGGACCGGCCATCGCTCGATGACTCTCCTTGAGCTGCGTGATTGTCGAAGACATTCGATACGTACGTGGAGACCCCGCGGGCCGCGGAGATGACGCGGCTCCCGGCCATGCGCTCGGGCATATGCGGCGGGCGGGTTCGGTACAGCCTATCGAAGGAAGGTTCTGTGGCGACATAGGGCGCACAGGAGGCGCACGATGCGTGTCGTAAGCCCCCTGTGCACCCCCTGTGGGGATGCCGCCGTGCGGCGGTTGTCCGCCCCGGTTCTACGCCGGTGTCTTACGCCAGTCCGAGGCGCTCGGCGGCCGTCGCCGCGTCGACCGGGACGGTGACGGGCTGCGGCGCGCCCGCGACGGCCCAGTCGGGGTCCTTCAGGCCGTTGCCGGTGACCGTGCAGACGATGGTCTGCCCCGGGTCGACCAGGCCCTGCTCGGCGGCCTTGAGCAGACCAGCCACGGACGCGGCCGAGGCGGGCTCGACGAAGACGCCCTCCTGCGCGGCCAACAGACGGTAGGCGCGCAGGATCTCACGGTCCGTCACCTCGTCGATGAGACCGCCGGACTCGTCGCGCGCGGCGAGCGCGTACTGCCAGGACGCCGGGTTGCCGATGCGGATGGCGGTGGCGATCGTCGACGGGTCCTTGACGACCTCGCCGCGCACGATCGGGGCGCTGCCGGAGGCCTGGAAGCCCCACATGCGGGGGGTCTTGGCGGCGATGCCGTCGGCGGCGTACTCCTTGTACCCCTTCCAGTACGCGGTGATGTTGCCCGCGTTGCCGACCGGCAGGACGTGGAGGTCGGGGGCGTCGCCGAGCATGTCCACGATCTCGAAGGCGGCGGTCTTCTGGCCCTCGATACGCACCGGGTTGACCGAATTGACCAGCGCCACGGGGTAGTTGTCGCTGAGCGAGCGGGCGAGGGTGAGGCAGTCGTCGAAGTTGCCGTCGACCTGGAGGATCTTGGCGCCGTGCACGAGGGCCTGGCCCATCTTGCCGAGCGCGATCTTGCCCTGCGGCACGAGCACGGCGGAGACCATGCCCGCGCGCACCGCGTAGGCGGCGGCGGAGGCGGAGGTGTTGCCGGTGGAGGCGCAGATGACCGCCTTGGCGCCCTCCTCCTTGGCCCGCGTGATGGCCATGGTCATGCCGCGGTCCTTGAAGGAGCCCGTCGGGTTCGCGCCCTCGACCTTGAGGTGGACCTCGCAGCCCGTGCGCTCGGAGAGCACCTGCGCGGGCACGAGGGGCGTGCCGCCCTCGCGGAGCGTCACGACCGGGGTGCTGTCGGAGACGGGCAGCCGGTCCCGGTACTCCTCGATGATTCCGCGCCACTGGTGGGTCATTGCTGGTTACTCTCCTTCAACCCGCATGATGCTGGCGACACCGCGCACGGTGTCGAGCTTGCGCAGCGCCTCGACGGTCCCGGACAGGGAGGCGTCGGAGGCCCGGTGGGTGACGACGACGAGGGAGGCCTCGCCGTCCTTGCCCGTCTGGCGAACCGTATCGATGGACACGCCGTGCTCGGCGAACACGGTGGCCACCTGGGCGAGAACACCCGGTTTGTCCGCCACGTCGAGGCTGATGTGGTACCGCGTGACGACCTCGCCCATGCCCGAGACGGGAAGGGCCGCGTACGCGGACTCGCCGGGACCGGTCGCGCCGTTGAGCCGGTTGCGGCAGACGGCGACGAGGTCGCCGAGGACTGCGGAGGCGGTCGGGGCGCCGCCGGCGCCGGGACCGTAGAACATGAGCTGCCCGGCCGCGTCGGACTCCACGAACACGGCGTTGTACGCGCCGCGCACGGAGGCGAGCGGGTGGGTGAGCGGAATCATGGCCGGATGCACGCGAGCCGTCACCGAGCCCCCGTCCTCGGCGCGCTCGCAGATGGCGAGCAGCTTGATGGTGCAGCCCATGTTCTTCGCGGAGGCGAAGTCGGCGGCGGTGACCTCGGTCATGCCCTCGCGGTAGACGTCGTCGAGGCGCACGCGCGTGTGGAAGGCGATACCGGCAAGGATGGCGGCCTTGGCGGCGGCGTCGAAACCCTCGACGTCGGCGGTCGGGTCGGCCTCCGCGTACCCGAGGGCGGTGGCCTCGTCGAGGGCCTCCTGGTAGCCGGCCCCCGTGGAGTCCATCTTGTCGAGGATGAAGTTGGTCGTGCCGTTGACGATCCCCAGCACCCGGTTGACCTTGTCGCCGGCGAGGGACTCGCGCAGCGGGCGGATCAGCGGGATGGCGCCGGCGACGGCGGCCTCGTAGTAGAGGTCGGCGTCGTGGTCCTCGGCGGCCTTGTGGAGGGCGGCGCCGTCCTGGGCGAGGAGGGCCTTGTTGGCGGAGACGACCGAGGCGCCGTGCTCGAAGGCGGTGGTGATGAGGGTGCGGGCGGGCTCGATGCCGCCGATGACCTCGACGATGACGTCGATGTCCCCGCGTTTGACGAGGGCGGTGGCGTCGGTGGTGACGAGGGCCGGGTCGATGCCCTCGCGGACCTTGGACGGACGTCGTACCGCGACACCCGCCAGCTCGACGGGGGCGCCGATGCGCGCGGCGAGGTCGTCGGCGTGCGTCGTCATGATGCGCGCCACCTCTGAGCCGACCACTCCACAGCCCAGCAGCGCCACCTTCAGCGGACGCGTACGCATCATCCGACCTCGTTTCCTCATACCGTCTACGGTTGGACCAGTCTCACTCACCGGACGGGAGTTTCTACCCTTCGTCCGGATCGTGAGACATCTATTTCATTTGTACGGGGGTGGAAGACAGGAGATCTTCCACCCCGTGGTTTTTCGGGCTCACCCGACGTCGAGACGCAGAAGGTCCTCCTCCGTCTCGCGCCGGACGATGACCCGCGACTCGCCGTCGCGCACGGCGACGACCGGCGGCCGCAGCACGTGGTTGTAGTTGCTCGCCATGGATCGGCAGTACGCACCCGTCGCCGGTACGGCGATCAGGTCGCCCGGCGCGAGGTCGGCGGGCAGGAACGCGTCCTTGACCACGATGTCCCCGCTCTCGCAGTGCTTGCCGACGACGCGGGCGAGCATGGGCTCGGCGTCGGAGGTCCGGGACACCAGGACGACGCTGTACTCGGCGTCGTAGAGCGCGGTGCGGATGTTGTCCGACATCCCGCCGTCGACGGAGACGTACGTGCGCAGCCCGTCGAGGGGCTTGATGGTGCCGACCTCGTAGAGGGTGAACGCGGTGGGCCCGACGATGGCGCGCCCCGGCTCGACGGAGATCCGGGGTGTGCGCAGCTTGGCGGCGTCGCACTCGCGCGTCACGATCTCGGTGAGCGCCTTGGCGATCTCGTGCGGCTCGCGCGGGTCGTCTTCGCTGGTGTAGGCGATACCGAGCCCACCGCCGAGGTCGATCTCGGGCAGCTCGACGCCGTGCTCGTCCCGGATGTCCTTGAGCAGCCCGACCACCCGGTGCGCGGCGACCTCGAAGCCGGACATGTCGAAGATCTGCGAGCCGATGTGGCTGTGGATCCCGATGAGTTCGAGCGAGTCGAGCTGGAGCGCCCGCCGCACGGCTTCCGCGGCCTGCCCTCCGGCCAGCGGAATGCCGAACTTCTGGTCCTCGTGCGCGGTGGCGATGAACTCGTGGGTGTGTGCCTCGACACCGACGGTGATCCGGATCTGCACGCGCTGCCGCTTGCCGAGTTCGGCGGCGACGTGGGCGACGCGCACGATCTCCTGGAAGGAGTCGAGAACGATCCGCCCGACACCGGCGCCGATGGCCCGGCGGATCTCGTCCGTCGACTTGTTGTTGCCGTGGAAGGCGATGCGGTCGGCGGGCATCCCGGCGGAGAGGGCGGTGGCGAGCTCGCCGCCGGAGCAGACGTCGAGGTTGAGCCCCTCTTCGTGCAGCCAGCGCACGACGGCACGCGACAGGAACGCCTTGCCGGCGTAGAAGACGTCGGCGTCGGCCCCGAAGGCGGTTCGCCAGGCGCGGGCCCGCTCGCGGAAGTCGGACTCGTCGAGGATGTAGGCGGGGGTGCCGTGCTCCTCGGCGAGCCGGGTGGCGGTGATGCCGCCGACGGTGAGGACGCCGTCCTCGTTGCGCGTGACCGTCTGGGCCCAGACCTTGGGGTCGAGGGTGTTGAGGTCGGCGGGCGGCGCGGAGTAGTGGCCCTCGGGGAGGACATCGGCGTGACGGGGCCCGGCGGGGTGGGCGGAACGGCTCATGATCTGTGGCTGGCTCTCTAGATGTGGTCGGGTGCGTCGATGCCGAGCAGGGACAGGCCGCCGGCCAGCACCGTCCCGGCGGCTTCGGCGAGGGCGAGCCGGGCACGGTGGGCGGCCGAGGGTTTCTCGTCACCGCGCGGCAGCACGTCGGGCAGGAGGATGAGCACGGCATCGGCGACGGTGACGAGGTGCCGGGCGAGACGGTCGGGGGCGCGGTGGGCTGCCGCCTGGGCTAGGACGCGGGGTGGTCGGCGAGTAGCGGGGGGAGGCTGTGGCC
>MWJO01000079.1 GCA_002027195.1 Streptomyces sp. GKU 895
CCGCCCACCCGCCGGTACGGCCGCGCTGCACGGTGCCTCGAAGGACGTTCGAGGAGCGGTGCGGCGGAGGTCGCGCGCCCGGCCCCGCACCCCAGAACCATGGCCGAACACCTGGTCATTGACGATTCGACATGACTGCGCCGTGAACGACGGGGCATGGATCCCCGTGAACGTGTTCGAGCAGGAGGGGAACCGACATCGGCACGCGGGCGGGGGTCATGAAGAGGCAGGCACGAGGAGGCGGTCCCACGGCGATCGGGGCCTTCTCGGCGGAGACGGTGGAGGACAGGGCCACGAGCGCCGGCGAACCGGCGCAGGCCGTATCGCTACGGCGCAGACTCGGGCGGGCGGATCTGCGGGCGGTGCCCGAAGTACGCCGTCAGCTGCGCGAGTTGTTACGGCAGTGGGGGAGGCCCGGACGATCGGAGATAGCGGAACTGCTCACCAGCGAGCTCGTCACCAACGCGCTCGTCCACACCGACCACGACGCGGTCCTGACGGCCACCGTCGGACCCCGTGGACTACGGGTGGAGGTACGGGACTTCGTGGCCCGCAGACCCAGACTGCACGTACCGAACGCCGACGACGGTACGCACGGCCGGGGCCTGGTCCTCGTACAGTCCCTCGCCGACGCGTGGGGCGTACGGGCGCACGGCGTGGGGAAGGCGGTGTGGTTCGAACTCGACGCGGGCGCCGCGTGACGGACGAACGCGAGGGGGGTACGGCCATCGGGCCGTACCCCCCTCGCGTGGTCCCCGGAGGGACTTAGCCGAACTGCTGCTCGAGGTCCTTGAGCTTGCGCTCCAGGGAGTCGAGCCGCGGCAGAGCCATGGTGTCGTCCTCCGCGGTGAGGTCGACGGTGATCGGCTCAGTACTTTGACGGACCGGCTGAAGGGACGGACGTGAGCGCACGGGCAGGGGTTCCGGCGTCGTCGCTATGGCAGGCTCCGCGGTGGCTCGGTCGTCGCCGCCGCCCCGCTCCAGAGCCTCGACCTGCCGGCCGCCACCGCGACCGATGAACCCGCGGTGCCCCCGGCTGATCGCCTTGAGCTGGGCCCGCTCCAGACGGTCCGCCTCGCGACGGCGCAGCCGGTTCTCCTCCTTCTGCCGCTTGTCCTCACGGACCTCGTCCACCGCCTCGTCGAGGCTGCGCACGTTCTCCAGCAGCATGAGCGACCAGGCCTTGTACGTCTCACGGGGCGCCCGCAGCCAGCGGACCACGCGGATCTGCGGCAGCGGACGGGGCACCAGGCCCTGCTCGCGCAGCGCCGCCCGGCGGGTCTGCTTCAGGGCGCGGTCGAAGAGCACGGCCGCGGACAGGGACATGCCGGAGAAGAACTGCGGGGCGCCGTCGTGGCCCATGCCCCTGGGCGCGTGCACCCAGTTGAACCAGGCCGCGGCACCCGCGAACGTCCACACGAGTATCCGGGAGCCGAGCGCCGCGTCACCGTGGCTGGCCTCGCGCACCGCGAGCACCGAGCAGAACATCGCCGCGCCGTCCAGGCCGAACGGGACCAGGTACTCCCAGCCGCCGGACAGGTTCAGGTTCTGCTGGCCGAAGCCGACCAGGCCGTGGAAGGAGAGGGCGGCGGCGACCGCCGCACAGCAGAACAGCAGGACATAGGAGGCGGTGCCGTATATGGCCTCCTTGCGCCGCCGGCGCTCCTCGCTGCGCTCCCAGGAGTCGTCCTTCGCGTGCTCCCCGCCGGACCGCTTGCTCCGCGCCAGCACCGCCATCGCCGCGACCATGCCCAGGAGCAGTACGGCGCCCGGAAGCAGCCAGTTCAGCGATATGTCGGTCAGTCTCATCTGGGGTCCCTTGCATTGGGATAGGGCGTAACGCCCGCCATAGTGGCCCAATCCCACCGGCCCTCAGGGGGTTTCGGGGCAAGAGGCCGCCAAGGAGGTGCAAGGGATTGCCCAGGGCGGCGTTCTGCTCGAACTGCCGCATGAGGGGCGGGAGTTGAGTTCGAATAAGACTACCCGTACGGGTGGTTCCACGGAAAGTTCCTGCGGCAGGTGAGGAAATTGTGAATCGCCTGTAACCCGCCGGGAGTCCTGTTCGAAGGTGATCTTACGGGACCGGCGCACGCGGTCGCTCCCCGGGGGGTGTCAACTGGCGGCTTCCGCCAGCAGCTTGACGACCCGGTCGGCGTCGCAGGTGCGCGGGCAGGTGGCGCAGGTGTCCTGCGGGGCGAGCGTGTAGTACAGGCAGCAGCTGACCCGGTCCCTGGTGGGCAGCGTCTCACCGTCCGGTCCGCTCAACTCGCGGAAGGCCGCGGTGCCGACGTACGGCTTGGTCGTGCCCGGCAGCAGCAGCTCCAGCTCGCGCTCGGCCCGCCGCTGCTCGTGCTCGCCGAGCAGCCCGGCGACGTACCAGAGCCCCTCCACCACCTCGTCGGTCACCATGCCCCACAGTGCCCGCCCGCGCCGCCGCATCCGCGGCCCGAACCCGGCGAGCAGCGGCTCCATGTGCTCGGCGACGGCGTCCCGCACCTCGGCGCGCAGCGCCTCCTCGTCCGGGACCACCCGGGCGCCGGGCAGCGCCGTGGCCGGATCGCCCGGCAGGCAGGCGAAGGTGCCGGTGCGCACGGCGAAGTCCATCGGGCCCCGGGTGCGGTCGTACGACACCTGCGCCACGGGGAAGCGCGGCACCCGGCGGTGCAGGAACCAGGGCAGCGTGATCAGCAGGCAGGCGGGCCAGGCGTACCGGTGCAGTCCGAAGCTCGCGACGACGTCCGGCCGGCCGGGCCGTCCGTGATCGCGCCGCACCTGTGCGTCGTCCCACATCAGAAAGGACTCCAGTCCGGCCCCGCCCGCCGCGAGCGCGTCGGCACCGACCCAGCCGTCGCCCCGGGGCGCTGTCTCCGCGGGCCCCAGCTCCCGCACCGTCATGCCCGGAAAGGCCTCGGTCAGACGGGTGTAGGCGTCCGTGAGGGCCGAGGCGGGAGCGGTCATGCGGGGCCACCAATCCAGGACAGGGGTGCGACGGTGTCGCACGGGCGCTCTGAAGGTAAGCCTCACCTTACCCAAGGTCGTCACGCTTTGAACCGTCGGCTTCTGCGCCTAAGGTGCTTGACGGGCGAGTAACAACCCGCCGTAATGACCCCAAGTACCGACACGTCCGGAGGAGGCTCCTTGTGAATCAGGGCACACAGGGCTCCACCGGGACGGAGCGCACCGGGATCACCGGGCCGGTGCGGGTGCCCTCGCAGGTGCGGGCGGCGGATGTGGACGCCGCCCGGGACAGGCAGGCGCGCGCCCAGGGCGGGCTGCCGGAGCCGCAGGTCGAGCGCACCCGCGCCGCCGACGCCGTACCGAAGGCCCGAGGCGGCCGCCCACCCGCCGAACCGCCGATGCCGGCGCCGAGGGTTCTGCCCGCGGAACAGCCGATGCCGGCGCCACGGGTTGCGCCCGCCGAGCAGCCGATGCCGGCGCCGCCCGCCGGGCACCGCGCCCGGCCCGTCGTCCAGCGCGCCTCCGTGCGCGGGCAGATCCTGGACGCGCTGCGCACCGCGCTGGTGACCGGCGAACTGACCCCGGGCGAGGTCTACTCGGCACCCGTCCTCGGCGAGCGCTTCGGGGTCTCCGCGACGCCGGTCCGCGAGGCGATGCAGCAACTCGCCCTGGAGGGCGCCGTCGAGGTCGTGCCCAACCGGGGCTTCCGGGTCGTGGAGCGGGGGGCGCGGGAGCTCGCCGAACTCGCCGAGATACGCGCCCTGGTGGAGGTGCCGGTGATGCTGCGACTGGCCCGTACGGTGCCGGCCGAGCGCTGGGCGGAGCTGCGCCCGGCGCCGAGGCCACGGTGCGGGCGGCGTCGACGGGATGCCGGGCGACGTACGCCGAGTCGGACCGCGCCTTCCACCGCGCGGTCCTCGCCCTCGCCGGCAACGCACAACTGGTCCAGATCGCCGACGACCTGCACCGCCGCGCCCAGTGGCCCCTGACCGGCACCCCCACCTCCCGCGGCCGAGCGGAACTGGTCGCGGACGCGGCCGAACACACCGCCCTGCTGGACGCGTTGATCGCCGGGGACCTGGACGTGGTGCGGTCACTCGTGGGGGAGCATTTCGCGGGAGCGTCCTGAGCCTGTGACGGCGGTCACGGAACTGTCGGCTCCGCGCAACGGTCCGCGATGCCGGGAACCCGCCTGTCCCGTCCCGCGTGGCCTCCCCTGACGGCACGCCTGGTGCCGACAGCGGAGGTGACCCCGTGGACCCGTCCTTCATGGCCCAGCAGCAGGCGCAACAGGCCAGTCAGCAAGCCCGGCAGGCACATCAGCAAGCCGTCAACTCCCACCGGCAGGCGCACCAGCAGCACGTCCGGCACGGCTACCACCGCCCGCCGGCGCACACCCCGATGCCACACCGCGGCGGCCGTGGCGGAGGCCTCGTCTCGCTCCTCGTGGTGATCGTCGTGGTCGTGGTCCTCGCCCGCGACCCGGAACTCCGCGACACCGTCCTCAACGAGATCCAGAGGCTGGTGGACCGGATCCGCAGCAGCTAGCCGGTCAAGCCGTCGCGGCCGGCGGCGGTGCCAACTGCCGCGACAGCCACGTCGGTACGCCGCCCAGCAGGCGGAACAGCCGCCGCGCCTCCTCCCGTAGCCGGGACGCCTCCGGCTCCACCTCCGCGTCGGCCAGTGAGGCCAGGGCCGGGGCGGTGCCGACCAGGTAGCCCAACTCCTCGCGGATGCGCAGCGATTCGCTGAAGCCGTGCCGCGCCTCCGCCAACTCCCCGTCCCGCAGGGCCAGTCCGGCGAGGTGGCGCCAAGTGAAGGAGAGGAGCAGGGGATCGGCGTGGGCCGCCGCGCCCGCGTGCGCCCGCCGGTACGCCGCCCGCGCGGCCTGCGGTGAGCGGGCCAGGTTCTCGGCGAGCAGTCCGCGCCGGAAGTCCAGCAACGCCCGTCCCGGCGCCCCCCGGAGGGATCAGTGCCGCCGCCCGCCCGAGCGCGGCCCGTGCCTCGTCGGCCCGGTCGCGGACCTGGTGCAGCGTGGCCGCGTACGCAAGTTGCCCTCGTTCACAAGCGGCGGCGCCCCGCTCGTCGTCGGTGTGGGCCAGCGCCTCGGCCGTGCGCAGCGCGTCCTCGGCCTCCTCCCAGCCCTGCTCAGTGTAGAGACACCGCTCGACCAGCAGCGCGGCCCGCTGCAACGCCGCGTCCGCGCCCACCGGTTGGAGCAGCGCTGCCGCGTCGGCCCAGCAGGCGCGTGAGCGCAGCCGCCATACCGCGGTCTGGAGTGGATCGTCAGGGGTCGTTCCGTTACCAGACATGGCGGTATACGCCACCTCGCCCTCCCCGGCACACCATTGAGCTGTTGAGTGGTGGCCGCATCTCAGCACGAATCCCGTGGCCCGGCCAAGAGGGTGGGTGAAGGATTTCACAAAGTCGTGGGATACCCGGACGCCCGAGGTTTCAGCTCATGCGCAGCGCCAGGAAGAAATCCAGCTTGTCCTCCAGGCGGGACAGGTCACGACTCGTCAACTGCTCGATTCGCCCCACCCGGTAGCGCAGCGTGTTGACGTGCAGGTGGAGACGGGTCGCGCAGCGGGTCCAGGAGCCGTCGCAGTCGAGGAACGCCTCCAGCGTCGGGATCAGCTCCGCGCGGTGCCGCCGGTCGTAGTCGCGCAGCGGGTCCAGGAGGCGGGCGGTGAACGCCCGGCGGACGTCGTCCGGCACGAAGGGCAGGAGCAGCACGTGCGAGGCGAGTTCCTGGTGGCCCGCCGCACACACCCGGCCCGGCCGCGCGGCCGCCACCCGGCGGGCGTGCCGCGCCTCCTCCAGCGCGCCGCGCAGCCCCTCCGCGGAGTGCACGGCCGCGCTGACGCCCAGCGTGACCCGCCCGTCGTCGTCGAGACCGGCGGCCAGCGGGTCCCGTACGGACTCAAGGAGCACGTCGGCGAGAACACCGGTCTCGGACCCGTCGTGCTCGTCGACACCGCAGGGAGCGGGACGAGCGCGATGGCCTCCTCCCCGGTGTGCGCCACGGCGATCCGGTCGGACGGCTCGGGACCGGGCGACAGCGGGTCGACGAGGATCTCCTCAAGCAGCGACTGGGCGACCGCGCCGCCCTCGATGTCCCCGCCGTCCCACTCGACGCGGGCCACCACGACCTGCCAGTGCGGCGCCGCCCCGAGGCCGGGCAGCAGGACGGGCGCGGCGACACGGAGGCGCGCGGCGATCGTCGGCGGGCGCGGCGCCCGTCTGGACCAGCTCCAGGACCTCCTGGGCGAGCCGCCGCCGCACCGTGCGGGCCGCGTCCCTGCGGTCCCGTTCGACCGCGATCAGCTGGGTGACGCCCTGGAGCAGGTCCAGGCGCTCCTCGGGCCAGTCACCGGCGTCCGCCTCGACGGCCAGCAGCCAGTCCGACAGCACCGTCTCACGCACGTCCCGCGAGGCCTGCGGGGAGCGGCCGCTGCTGCGGACCGGGAACAGGGAGTACGTCGTCGAGCCGAGCGTCAGCCGGTGCGGTCCGCGCCGGCCCGTGCGGGCTGCCGCCAGATGCTCCGCCGCGAGCTTCGCGCAGACGTCGGCCGGGAGCCCCGGGCCGGCGGTCTTGGAGCCCGCGATCAGCCGCCCGGTCGGCGACAGCACCCAGGCCCGCAGGTCCAGGTCGGAGCCCAGCAGGTCCAGGACCACGTCCGGGCCGCCGCCCGCCGGGCCCGAGGTCATCATCCGGCGGTGCCGGTCCACCACGGCCGCCAGGTCCCCGGCGCGCTCGCCGCTGACCTGCCGTACGACATGCTCGGTGATCGTCGCGAACGCCACCGACTCGTGCACCGCGAACAGCGGCAGCCGGTTGCGCGCACACGCCAGCACCAGGTCGTCCGGCACATCGCCGAGCTCCGCCTCGCCCGCCGCCAGCGCCGCCACCCCGGCCTGCACGAGGATCCGCACGAAAGCGTCGGAGTCCGCGGCGTCCCTCCGCCACGCCAGCCCCGTGAGCACCAGCTCACGCCCGACAGATAGCGGCTCGGGTCCCGCAGGTCCGTGGTCATCACACCGCGCACGGTGCGATCCAGCTCGTCCTCGCCGCCGAGCAGCCGCAGGCCCAGCGCGTCGGTGTCCAGCAGTGCGCGCAGCCGCATTCTCGTCGCCGCCGATCTTTGTCTAGAAATCTACGATGAACTGTGAGGCCCCTGTGCGGGAGGCGCCTGTCCGGTGGGCCCGGTGCGCTCCGCCCACCGGCCCTCGGGCTGTGTCCCAGGTCACGCCCGGTGTGTCGCGCGTTTCCACAGGAAAACATGGAGGTTACTGAGGGCCTCCGTTCATACGAATCTACAAGATGCCCGCCCCGACCAGCCAACTCCTTCAGAGTTTCCGTGACTGACCCCGTCGGAGCACGGCGCTGTGTACTGGCCCCACTCCGCGTGAACAACACATGAACGAGCCGGGCCCGCCGCACACGATCTGGCTCAATCCGTACCACCCACAAGACGAAGAAGAGAGCCGGTCATGGACTTCCTTCGCCCCGCCAGCTGGGAGGAGGCGCTCGCCGCCAAGGCTGAGCACCCCACCGCTGTGCCCATTGCGGGCGGCACCGATGTGATGGTCGAGATCAACTTCGACCACCGGCGGCCCGAGTACCTGCTCGACCTGAACCGCGTCACCGACCTGACCGAGTGGGAGGTCGGCCAGGACTCGGTGCGGCTCGGCGCCTCCGTCCCGTACACCCGGATCATGGAGCACCTCCGTGCCGAGCTGCCGGGCCTCGCCCTGGCCTCGCACACGGTCGCCTCCCCGCAGATCCGCAACCGCGGAGGCGTCGGCGGCAACCTCGGCACCGCCTCCCCGGCCGGTGACGCCCACCCCGCGCTCCTCGCGGCCGGCGCGGAGGTCGAGGTGGAGTCGGTGCGCGGCTCGCGCCTGATCCCCATCGACGAGTTCTACACCGGAGTGAAGCGCAACGCGCTCGCGCCCGACGAGCTGATCCGCGCGGTGCACATCAAGAAGGCCGACGGACCGCAGCAGTACTCGAAGGTCGGCACCCGCAACGCCATGGTCATCGCGGTCTGCGCCTTCGGCCTGGCCCTGCACCCCGAGACCCGCACGGTCCGCACCGGCATCGGCTCGGCGGCGCCCACCCCGGTCCGGGCGAAGGCCGCGGAGGAGTTCCTGAACGCGGCGCTCGACGAGGGCGGCTTCTGGGACAACGGAAAGATCATCACTCCGTCGGTCGCCAAGCAGTTCGCGGACCTGTGCGCCGCCGCCTGCAACCCGATCGACGACGTCCGGGGCACGGCGAGCTACCGCCGCCACGCGGTCGGCATCATGGCCCGCCGCACGCTGACCTGGACCTGGGAGTCGTACCGCGGCACCGCCGCTCACACGGAGGGAGTCGCGTAATGCGCGTCAATTTCACGGTCAACGGCCGTCCGCAGGAGGCCGACGACGTCTGGGAGGGCGAGTCCCTTCTGTACGTGCTCAGGGAGCGGCTCGGCCTGCCGGGCTCCAAGAACGCCTGCGAGCAGGGCGAGTGCGGTTCCTGCACGGTCCGCCTGGACGGAGTGCCGGTGTGTTCGTGTCTGGTCGCGGCGGGCCAGGTGGAAGGCCGCGAGGTCGTCACCGTCGAAGGGCTGGCGGACTACGCCAAGCAGCGCTCCTGCGGCTCCACTTGCGGCACCTCGCTCGACGAGGCCAAGCAATGGGCGGCGAAGGGGCAGGACTCGCAGACCGGCGAGGGTGCCGAACTCGCCCCGATCCAGCAGGCGTTCATCGACGCCGGCGCCGTGCAGTGCGGCTTCTGCACTCCCGGTCTGCTGGTCGCGGCCGACGAGATGCTGGAGCGCAACCCCAACCCGACCGACGCGGACATCCGCGAGGCGCTGTCGGGCAACCTGTGCCGCTGCACCGGCTACGAGAAGATCATGGACGCGGTCCGCCTCGCGGCCGCCCGGCAGTCCGAGGGGGTCTGAGCATGCCCACCACCGGCGCTCCCACCAAAATCACCCAGGGTTCGAAGACCAAGGGCGGCATCGGCGAGTCCACGCTCCGCCCGGACGGCACCCTCAAGGTCACCGGCGAGTTCGCGTACTCCTCCGACATGTGGCACGAGGACATGCTCTGGGGCCAGATCCTGCGCTCCACGGTCGCGCACGCCGAGATCGTCTCGATCGACACCAGCGAGGCCCTCGCCATGCCGGGCGTCTACGCCGTCATGACGTACGACGACCTGCCCACGGACGTGAAGAACTACGGCCTGGAGATCCAGGACACCCCGGTCCTCGCGCACGGCAAGGTACGCCACCACGGCGAGCCGGTGGCCATCGTCGCCGCCGACCACCCGGAGACCGCGCGCCGCGCCGCCGCCAAGATCAAGGTCGACTACCGCGAGCTGCCCGTCATCACCGACGAGGCCTCCGCGACCGCGCCGGACGCGATCCTCATCCACGAGAACCGCGACGACCACCACATCGGTCACGTCCCGCACCCCAACATCGTGCACCGCCAGCCGATCGTCCGCGGCAACGCCGAAGAGGCCGCCAAGAAGGCCGACTTCGTCGTCAAGGGCGAGTACACCTTCGGCATGCAGGACCAGGCCTTCCTCGGCCCCGAGTCGGGTCTCGCCGTGCCGGACGAGGACGGCGGCGTCCACCTCTACATCGCCACCCAGTGGCTGCACAGCGACCTCAAGCAGATCGCCCCGGTCCTCGGCCTGCCCGAGAGCAAGGTCCGTATGACGCTGTCCGGCGTCGGCGGTGCCTTCGGCGGCCGCGAGGACATCTCGATGCAGATCCACGCCTGCCTGCTGGCGCTGCGCACCGGCAAGCCGGTCAAGATCGTCTACAACCGCTTCGAGTCCTTCTTCGGCCACGTCCACCGCCACCCGGCGAAGCTCTACTACGAGCACGGGGCCACCGCCGAGGGCAAGTTGACGCACGTCAAGTGCCGGATCGTCCTGGACGGCGGCGCGTACGCCTCCGCGTCCCCCGCGGTCGTCGGCAACGCCTCCTCCCTCTCGATCGGCCCGTACGTGGTCGACGACGTCGACATCGAGGCCATCGCCCTCTACACCAACAACCCGCCCTGCGGCGCCATGCGCGGCTTCGGTGCGGTCCAGGCGTGCTTCGCCTACGAGGCCCAGATGGACAAGCTCGCCGACAAGGTGGGCATGGACCGGGTCGCGTTCCGTCAGCTCAACGCGATGGAACAGGGCACGATCATGCCGACCGGCCAGCCCGTCGACTCGCCGGCCCCCGTCGCCGAACTCCTGCGCCGCGTCAAGGCGATGCCGCTCCCTCCGGAGCGCCAGTGGGAGTCCAGCGAGGGCGCGGACGTACGGCAGCTGCCCGGCGGCCTGTCCAACACCACGCACGGCGAGGGCGTCGTCCGCGGCATCGGCTACGCGGTCGGCATCAAGAACGTCGGCTTCTCGGAGGGTTTCGACGACTACTCCACCGCCAAGGTCCGCATGGAGGTCGTCGGCGGTGAGCCCGTCGCCACCGTGCACACCGCGATGGCGGAGGTCGGCCAGGGCGGTGTCACCGTCCACGCGCAGATCGCCCGCACCGAGCTGGGCGTCGCGCAGGTGACCATCCACCCGGCCGACACCCAGGTGGGCAGCGCCGGTTCGACCTCGGCCTCCCGGCAGACGTACGTCACCGGCGGCGCGGTCAAGAACTCCTGCGAGCTGGTGCGCGAGAAGGTCCTGGAGATCGGCCGCCGCAAGTTCGGCTCGTACCACCCCGCTTGGGCGACGGCGGAGCTGCTCCTGGAGGGCGGCAAGGTCGTCACCGACGGCGGCGAGGTCCTCGCGGACCTGGCCGAGGTGCTGGAGGGCGAGACCGTCGAGGTGGAGGCCGAGTGGCGGCACCGCCCGACCGAGGCCTTCGACCTCCGGACCGGCCAGGGCTTCGGCCACGTCCAGTACTCCTTCGCCGCGCACCGCGCGGTCGTCGAGGTGGACACCGAGCTCGGCCTGGTCAAGGTCATCGAACTGGCCTGCGCCCAGGACGTCGGCAAGGCGCTCAACCCGCTGTCGGTCGTCGGCCAGATCCAGGGCGGCACCACCCAGGGCCTCGGCGTCGCGGTGATGGAGGAGATCATCGTCGACCCCAAGACGGCCAAGGTCAGGAACCCCTCCTTCACGGACTACCTGATCCCCACCATCCTCGACACGCCGACCATCCCCGTCGACGTGCTCGAACTCGCCGACGACCACGCCCCGTACGGGCTCCGTGGCATCGGCGAGGCCCCCACCCTGTCGTCGACCCCGGCCGTCCTCGCGGCGATCCGGAACGCGACCGGGCTGGAGCTCAACCGCACGCCGGTCCGCCCGGAACACCTCACCGGCACGGCGTAAACGGCCAGTTGAAGCTCTCCGGGCGGCGCAGGGAACGTCACAACCTCCACCGCGCCGCCCGGAGCACCAAGTCCCGCACCGCTCGCGGCACTTGAAGCGTGACCAAGCGTGACCCAGTAGTACCTCTGTTCGTTCGTCTCGGGCCGTCCCCCGGGTCGTGCGGCCGAAGCACCTTCCCAAATCCCGCAGCCGCAGAGGCGGTTGGCGGGGGCCCCTGTGAACCTTGGGAGTAGGCCCACATGACCCAGCAGTCACTGGAGCCGGAGACCGTTGCCGACGACGCGGGAGAAGGCACCCGCGTCCCGGCCGGACGGTCCTGGCTCGACCGGTACTTTCACATATCCCAGCGAGGATCGACCGTCGCGCGTGAGGTGCGCGGCGGCGTCACCACCTTCATGGCGATGGCGTACATCCTCCTGCTCAACCCCCTGATCCTGTCCGGCAAGGACGCGGCGGGGGACACGCTCGGCCAGAAGGCCCTCATCACCGCGACCGCGTTCGCGGCGGCCTTCACCACGCTGCTGATGGGTTTCTTCGGCAAGGTGCCGCTCGCCCTCGCCGCCGGCCTCTCCGTCTCCGGCGTCCTGTCCTCGCAGGTCGCCCCGCAGATGACCTGGCCGCAGGCCATGGGCATGTGCGTGATGTACGGCGTCGTCATCATGCTGCTGGTCGTCACCGGCCTGCGCGAGATGATCATGAACGCCATCCCGCTGGCCCTCAAGCACGCGATCACCATGGGCATCGGTCTGTTCGTCGCCCTGATCGGCTTCTACAAGGCCGGCTTCGTCCACCAGGGCAAGGCGACCCCCGTGACCCTGGGCCCGGCGGGCGAACTCGCAGGCTGGCCGGTCCTCCTCTTCGCGGCCACACTCCTCGCGATCTTCATGCTCCAGGCCCGAGGCGTCCCCGGCGCCATCCTGATCGGCATCGTCGGCGGCACGGTCCTGGCCGTCGTCCTGAACGCCCTCGACGTCATCGCCCCGGAGCAGTGGGCGAGCGGCGCCCCCGCGCTCCACGGCAGCGCGGTCTCCATGCCGGACTTCTCGATCTTCGGTGACGTCGAGTTCGGCGGCTGGGGCGAGGTGGGCGCGATGACGGTCGGCATGATCGTCTTCACCCTGGTCCTGGCGGGCTTCTTCGACGCGATGGCGACGATCATCGGCGTCGGCACGGAGGCCAAGCTGGCCGACGAGCAGGGCCGGATGCCGGGCCTGTCGAAGGCGTTGTTCATCGACGGCGCCGGCGGCGCGATCGGCGGCGTGGCGGGAGCCTCGGGCCAGACGGTGTTCGTGGAGTCGGCGACGGGAGTGGGCGAGGGCGCCCGCACGGGCCTGTCCTCCGTCGTCACCGGCCTGTTCTTCGCGGCGTGCCTGTTCTTCACCCCGCTGACGGCGATCGTGCCGGGCGAGGTGGCGGCGGCGGCCCTGGTGGTCATCGGCGCGATGATGATGATGAACGCCCGGCACGTGGACTGGGCGGACCGCGCGACGGCGATCCCGGTGTTCCTCACGGTCGTGATCATGCCGTTCACGTACTCGATCACGGCGGGCGTCGCGGCGGGCGTCATCTCGTACGTCGCCATCAAGGTCGCCCAGGGCAAGGCGCGGGAGATCGGGGCGTTCATGTGGGCCCTGACAGTGATCTTCTTCGTCTATTTCGCCCTCAATCCCATTGAGAGCTGGATGGGCGTGCACTAGCCGCCCCCCGGTACACGACTTCCGTTAGGAGACCGAGAGATGCTGGACATCGCCGAAGAGCTGCACCGGTGGGTCGAGCAGGGACGCGACTTCGCCGTGGCCACCGTGGTGGCTGTCGGCGGCAGCGCCCCTCGCCAGCCCGGCGCGGCCCTCGCGGTCGACGCCGACGGCACGGCGATCGGATCGGTCTCCGGCGGTTGCGTGGAGGGCGCGGTGTACGAGCTGTGCCGGCAGGCGCTGGAGGACGGCGAGACCGTCCTGGAGCGCTTCGGCTACAGCGACGACGACGCCTTCGCGGTCGGCCTGACCTGCGGCGGCATCATCGACATCCTGGTGACGCCGGTACGGGCGGGAGACCCGGTCCGTCAGGTGATCACCGCGGGCCTGGCCGCCGCGTCGACGGGCGAGGCGGCGGCACTGGCCCGCATCGTGTCAGGCCCGGAGGAGTTGCTGGGCCGGGCGCTGCTGGTCCGCCCCGACGGCTCCTACGACGGCGGTTACGGCGCCCATCCCGAGCTGGACCGCACGGTGGCGGCGGAGGCGGGCGCGTTCCTGGACGCCGGCCGGACCGGCACCCTGGAGATCGGAGAGCAGGGCTCACGCTGCGGAGCACCGCTCACTGTCTTGGTGGAGTCGTCGGTCCCGGCCCCCCGAATGATCGTCTTCGGCGCGATCGACTTCGCGTCGGCGCTGGTACGGGTCGGCAAGTTCCTCGGCTACCACGTCACGGTGTGCGACGCGCGCCCCGTGTTCGCGACGCCGACCCGCTTCCCGGAGGCGGACGAGATCGTCGTGGAGTGGCCGCACACGTACCTGGAGCGGACGCCGGTGGACGCCCGCACGGTCCTGTGCGTCCTCACCCACGACGCGAAGTTCGACATACCCCTGCTCCAACTGGCACTGCGCCTGCCGGTCGCCTACGTCGGCGCGATGGGCTCCCGCCGCACCCACCTGGACCGCAACGAACGCCTGCGCGAGGTCGGCGTGACGGAACTGGAGCTGGCCCGCCTGCGCTCCCCGATCGGCCTGGACCTCGGAGCACGGACGCCGGAGGAGACGGCGTTGTCGATCGGGGCGGAGATCGTCGCCAATCGGCGTGGGGGGAGCGGGGTGTCACTGACCGGCGCGCACACGCCGATCCATCATGACGTGACGTCTTCGACGCCGACCGGGCGGATCGGGGCGGTGGCCTGAGGGCCTCAGGGCTTCCTCAGCAGCCGGTTCACCGCCCGCCCGAACACATACCGAGCCACCCGCCGAGTCACCGGATCAACCACCCCCGGCAGAAACCGGAACCCCAACTCCTCCCGCCACACCACCCGGCTGCGCCCACCCGGCCCCACCGCCACCTCGATCTCCGCCCATCCGGTGACGACCCGCCCCCGTTTCTCCAGCCGGCAGAACCCGGCGGTCTCTTCGGTCGGCGGGCGCCACTCCGTGACCTCCATACGGTCGTCGAAAGCCAGTGGTCCCATCCCCGTGCGCGCCACGAACACCGTGCCCACGTCCGTCGGCCCCGGCGTCTCGACGGTGACCTGGGTCAGCGGGACCACGTCCCCATGGCGGGGCCACTCCGTGAGGCGGCGCCAGGCCTCGGGGAGGGGGAGCGGGGCCGTGCGTTCGAGGAGAAAGGTGACCACGCAACGATCTTAGGGAATCCGGGCAGTTCAGCGGCGTATTCAGTACGGGCTCACAGGGTTGGTGCACTCGCCGTCGGCCGACCGGCGTACGTCGACTGGAACGCGCCACTCGGTGGCGCACACGCGCCCTACGATTTCCCCCACGGACGGGCATTCCGCCCGTCACCAGGGGGAGTTGATCGCCATGCCACTGAAGGCCTACGGCGTACTGATCACCAAAGCCGTCGACACCCTGCGTGAGGGTGCCACCGACACTCCGCACTACCAGATCCATCTCACCGACGATCAGGGCGTCCACTACCGCGCCGCCGTCAACGTACTGTCCCAGGAGCGTCCCTCCGAACTGCTCTACCTCGTCGACGAGGACTTCCGGCACCCCGTCACCGCCCGGCTCGCGGGACTGGCCAGTGGATGGAACACCTTGCCGCCCGGGCCCGGCGGGCCCAACCTCGACTTCGTGCGTGGCAACCTCTTCGAGCCGGAGCAGATGCGCACCCTGCCCCCGGACCTCCCCGGCGACGGCAACGACCTCGCGACCTCCTCGACCTCTACGTACGGCGGGCCGTCGCGACCCCGAGGCCCGGGTGTATCTGTTCGGTGAGCGCTTCGGGCCCGAACCGGGTGTCAAGGACAAGGTGTTCGGCTTCCTGCCGGGCAACGGTATCCACGACATCCACATGAACCAGGGCAACAGCGGCCGCTTCCGCGGTGACGACGGGGTGTGGCAGGACGGGGGAGTCCTGATCCACTTCCCCGCGCCGGACCGCTGGGTCGGCATCTTCCTCGCCTTCCAGAGCCAGTCCTGGCACACCGACGACGTCACCGGGCACCCCCTCGACGACGTCGACGGCAACCGGCCGGAGCCGGGCACCCTGCCCGTGCGGATCGTCGCCGCGCTCGTCAACCCGCCCGGCCCGGCTCCCGAGCCCGAGACGGTCACGCTGCTCAACGCCTCGCCCGACCCCGTCGACCTCACCGGGTGGCGCATCGGCGACCGGCTGGGGCAGAAGTCCCCGGTGCCCGCCGGGACACTCGCCGCGGGCGCCTGCCTTCTCGTCCCGCTCGCCGGGGGCGACGCCCGACTCGGCAACCACGGCGGCGAGATCACGCTCTTCGACGACAGGGCGCTGAAGGTCCACGGCGTCTCGTACACCAAGGAGCAGGCCGCCCGAGAAGGGTGGACCGTCGTCTTCTGAGCCCTCCTGCTCTCAGCGGTACACCTTTCCCGGCTCCGCCTTCCCCGGCGCCAGCAGCTGCGGCACCGTCACGAACACATACCCCCGTGCCTTCAGCGCGTCGATGATCCCGGGCACGGCCGGAACCGTCCCGTCGTAGAGGTCGTGCAGCAGGATGATCCCGTCCCGGGAGGCCTGGGCGAGGACTCGCTTCTGGATGAGGGCCGAGTCGGTCGTGGTGTAGTCCTTGGCGGTGACCGTCCACAGCACCTCCGACATCCCCAGCTCCTTGCAGATGTCGTGGACGTCGGTGTCCGTGCGGCCCTGCGGCGGCCGCATGAGGGTGGGCCTCTTGCCGGTGAGGCGCTCGATCGCGTCGTTCGGGCGCTCGAGTTCCGCGCGTATCCCGTCCGGCTCCAGCCGCGTGAGGATCTTGTGGTCCCAGGTGTGGCTGGCCACCTCGTGACCCTCGGCCGCCATGCGCTTGACGAGCTCCGGGTACTTCTCGATGTGCCGCTTGCCGAGGAGGAAGAAGGTCGCCGGGACCTGCTTCTCCTTGAGGATGTCGAGGAGCCGCGCGGAGTGTTCGCTCGGGCCGGCGTCGAAGGTGAGCGCGATGCACTTGGTGTGACGGCAGTCGACGGCCCCGAAGCGGGCCTGCGCGGCGGCCGACGCACCTTCGGCCCGGGCGGCGCTGGGCGCGGTCGTGTCGACCTTCGCGCAGCCGGTCAGCGACAGCGCCAGACACGCTGCCGCCGCCGACATCAGCGCCGCTCGGAACCTGTTCCCCGTTTTGTGCATCTGGTTGGTGAGAGATGGCATGCCGGGACTATACACAGCGATTATACTCGCGGTTTATAGTCCCTTCGGTCATGCCTGCGGACCGGCTCCTGCGCGTAGAACGGCGAAGGCCGGACGTGCCGTCGTTCTTCGCCACAGACACCTGCCGTCGGCTCGCCCCCTTCGGGAGCCCGCGGTCCCGAGCGGCCCGTACGAGTACGTACGATCTTGAAGTCGATGGTGTCGTGGGGAGGGAATGGCGTGAGCGTGCCGAGAAGCCGGGTCGTGTTCGGGGCCGCCGGTGCCCGGCCGTGCACCCTCGTCCTGTGCCGCGGCTGCTGCTGCGGTGACGCGCGCAAGCATCCCGGGGTCGACCATCAGTGGCAGCTGGACCGGTTGCGGGCCGCCGCCGCGGCGTCCGATGGCCGGCTCGCGGTCCGTACGACCGACTGTCTCGGCCCCTGCGACCAGGCCAACGTCCTGGTCGTCCAGCCCTCCGGAGAGGGCCGGCGGCGCGGCGGCCGGGCAACCTGGATCGGCTGGTCCGGCGACGACGCCTGCACGGACGACGTCCTGGACTGGGTGGCGGCCGGCGGCCCCGGCCTGGCCGAACCCCCGGCCACCCTCACCCTCCAGTTCATCAACCCGCCCCGCCCGGAAGTACGCCGCTCCCGCCGCTGAACGCGCGGCGATCGGAGAAAATCCACGGGCGGCCCCGCCCGGCCGGGAGGTACCGTCCGGGCGTGGACGATCAGGACGGACACTTCCCCGAATCCATCGCGGCGACCTACGACGAGTCGACCGCGGACATGTTCGCACCGGACGCCGTAGGGCCGGTCGTCGACTTCCTGGCCGAACGGGCTGGTTCCGGCAGGGCACTTGAGCTCGGCATCGGCACCGGACGCGTCGCGCTGCCGCTGGCGGCCCGCGGTGTCCCGGTCCACGGCATCGATCTCTCCCGGGCCATGGTCGCCCGACTGCGGGCCAAGCCGGGCGGTGACGCGATCGGCGTCACCATCGGCGACTTCGCGACGACGAAGGTCGACGGCGCCTTCTCGGTCGCCTACCTCGTCTTCAACACGATCATGAACCTCACGACGCAGGACGCCCAGGTGGCCTGCTTCCGCAACGTCGCCGGCCACCTGGCGCCCGGCGGTTGCTTCGTCGTCGAGGTCATGGTCCCCGAACTGCGGAAGCTGCCGCACGGGCAGCACGCCGTACCGTTCCATGTCGGCGCGCAGCGGCTGGGGTTCGACACCTACGACACGGCGACCCAGGCGATGAGTTCGCACCACGTCAGGGTCGCGGACGGGCACGCGACATACTTCGAGATCCCCTTCCGCTACGTCTGGCCGGCCGAACTGGACCTGATGGCGCGGCTCGCCGGGCTGCGGCTGCGGGAGCGGTGGGAGGGGTGGACGCGGGAGCCCTTCGGCCATGAGAGCGGCCGGCATGTCTCCGTTTGGGAGAAACCCGCACACTGACTGCGGCACACCCACCGGAGCGAAAGGACATCCGTGCGACTCCACACCCGTGAATGGGGCACCGGCGACCGGACGGCCCTGCTCGTCCACGGCATCATGTCCGACTCCCGCACCTGGCGCCGCGTCGGCCCGGCCCTCGCGGAGCGCGGTTACCGGGTGATCGCGGCCGACCTGCGCGGCCACGGCCGCTCCCCGCGCGGCGAGTACACCCCGCGGCACTTCGCGGACGACCTCGCCGACACCCTGCCGGCCGGTGCCGACGTGGTCGTCGGCCACTCCCTCGGCGGGCTCGCCCTGTCCCTCGCGGTGGAGCGGCTGCGCCCCTCGCGGGCGGTCTACTCCGACCCGGCCTGGGCGTCCCCGGACCCCGAACAGCCGCTGGACCCCGAGGTGTTCGCGTCCGGCAAGAACGTCACCCGCGAGCACATAGCGCAGCTCAACCCGCGCTGGGACCCCGAGGACGTCGACGTCGAGGTGGCCACGCTGGCCGACTGGGACGCGGACACCTCGTACTTCCTCGACGGCCGCCCCCTCACCGGCTTCGTCCCCGACCGTCCGCTGGTGCCCTCCCTCGTCCAACTCGCCGACCCCAGCTTCCTGGTGGGCGCCGAGGACGTGGCGCGGCTGCGGGCGAGCGGCTTCGAGGTCCGCACCGTCACCGGGGCGGGGCACACCATCCACCGTGACGACTTCGACGGCTTCATGAAGTCCCTGGACGGCTGGATCTGACCGGCCGCCCCCTCAGGCCGCCAACTTGCTGTCCCAGTCGAGCAGGCGGACGAGGTCGTCCTCGCCGGGGCGGGGCGCCCCGGTGGGCCGGCCGCCCCGGGAGAGGGTGCCACTGACGGTGATGTTGTGTTCCACGCGCGGGCGGCGGAGCGCCTCGTAGCGGGTGAGCGCCGCGTCGAGATCCGGGGCGTCCCGCAGGGACTTGGCGAGGACGACCGCGTCCTCCAGCGCCATCGACGCCCCCTGTCCGGTCGCGGGGGACGCCGCGTGGGCCGCGTCGCCCACGAGCAGGGTCCGCGCGGAGCGCCAGGGGGTGCCGACGGGTATCTCGGTGGCGTCGGTGACGAAGATGTCGTCGCGGGTGGCCGCGACGATGTCCGCGGCGGGCCCGCTGTCCGCGCGCAGCAGTTCCACCAGCGGCTCCCGCCACCCACCGGGCGCCTTGGGCGGTACGTCTGCCACGCGGGCGAACCAGTGCGTCTCCCCGTCGGGCGACACCGCGTACCCGAAAGCGGCCCGGCTGCCGCGCACCATGGTGATCTGCCCGGCGGCGCCCGGTGGGCGGGCGGCGCGGTGTAACCGTAGAAGACGCGCTGCCCGGCGTACTGCGGGCGTACGCCGGGGGCGATGGTCTCCCGGACGGTGGAGTGGAGGCCGTCGGCGCCGACGAGCAGGTCGGCCGTCGCACTGGTGCCGTCGGAGAAGCGGGCGGTGACGCCGTCCGGGCCCTCCTCGACCGCGGTCAGCCGCACCCCGTGCCGGACGTCGATGCCCCGGCGTACCGCCTCCGCCTGGAGCGCGGCGTTGAGGTCGCCGCGGCGCACGCACCGGAACCGCAGGCGCGGATCGTCGGCCTCGCCCAGCGGCCCCCGCCCCATCTCCTCGCCCGCCGCGTCGAGCACCCGCATCTCCCGCAGCGGGAACCCGACCGTCCTGACGGCGGCATCGGCGTCGATCTGGGCGAGGGCCCGCATGCCGTTGCTCGCCAGGGTGAGGAACGCCCCCAGGTCCTCGGCCGAGTCGTGATGCGCCTCGTGCACGACGACGTCGGCGCCCGCCTTGTGCAGCGCCAACGCCGTTGCCGTACCGCCGATTCCGCCCCCGATGACCCTCGCTCGTATGCGCATGTGGACGAACGTACCCGGGACAACTGCCCGTACGGGAGCGGGGGTTCGGACGGGTCAGGTGCCCGACAGGTCCAGCAGCACCTTGGAGGCCACCGTGCGGTCCTGGGCCGCGGCGAACGCGGCGACGGCCCGGTCCAGCGGGAAGGTGTGCGTGACGACCGGGTCGACCGGCAGGCCTTCGGCGAGCAGGGCGAGCGCCTCGTCGAACTCGGTGTCGAAGCGGAAGGCGCCCCGCAGTTCGAGTTCCCGGGTGACCACGACATTGCCCAACAGCCCGATCTCGCCCGGCGGAAGCAGACCGAGGAGGACGACGGTCCCGCCGCGGTGGACGCGTTCCACACAGGTGCGCAGCCCCGCCGGGGCGCCGGACGCCTCGATCGCGAGATCGAAGTCACCTGCCCAGGACGGGCCTTCGGGCCGGTCCGCCCGTACCGTCGCCGTGGCACCGACCGCCGTCGCGATGCGCAGCGGCTCGTCGAAGAGGTCACTGACGACGACCTCGGCGGCGCCCCGCCGCCGCAGCGCGGCCACGACCAGGCAGCCGATCGGCCCCGCGCCGGTGACGAGGACCCGCCGGCCGCGCACCTCGCCCGCCCGGTTGACGGCGTGCAGCGCCACCGACAGCGGCTCGGCGAGGACGGCCCGCCGCAGCCCGAGGCCCGGCGGCAGCACCCGGATCTGCTCGGCGGGCACGGTGATGGTCTGCGCGAACCCGCCCTGCACATGCGGGGTGTGGGCGGCGCTGCCGAGATACCGGGTACGGGCGCAGATGTTGCGCCGGCCGCCGGTGCACTCGGGGCAGGTGCCGCAGGGCGTGGCGGGGTGGACGGCGACGGGTGTGCCGGGTGCCGGGCCGTCGGTGCCGGGGCCGAGGGCGGCGACATGGCCGACCACCTCGTGGCCCAGCACCATGGGCTCGCGCAGGGCGAAGTCGCCGACCCGGCCGTGGTAGTAGTGCAGGTCGCTGCCGCAGATCCCGCCGAGGGCGACGGCGACGGCGACCTCACCGGCACCGGGACCGTCGTACGGCCGTTCCTCGACCCGGAGATCACCGGCTCCGTGGACGACACAGGCGTGCATGGGGACTCCTCGGGGCTAGGGGGTGTCTTCTGGATCAGGCCGGCGTCGCGGGGTCTGGCACGCACTCCCCCACTGCCCTAAAGGCGTGGGGGGACCCCCAGCCGCGTTGTCGTCGGTTGCCGACTCCCCCACTCTCGACTTCGCTCGAGCGGGGGACCCCCATCGCGTCGCCGCCCTCCTCCGCCTTGCAGCTGCACGCACCAGACCCCGCTCGGGTTGGCCGGTCCGCACCGTTCCTTGCAGCCGGCCTGATCCAGAAGACACCCCCTACAGAACGGAGAGCATGCCGCCGTCGACGTACACGAGCTGTCCGTTGACGAAGTCGGAGGCGGGGGAGGACAGGAAGAGCAGGGCGCGACGAGGTCCTCGACCTTGCCCCAGCGGCCGGCGGGGGTCCGTCCGCGCACCCAGGCGCTGAACTCCTCGTCGGCGACCAGGGCGGAGGTCAGCTCGGTGTCGAAGTAGCCGGGGCCGATGCCGTTGACCTGGATGCCGTGCGGGCCGAGGTCGGCGCACATGCCCTTGGTGAGCATCTTCAGGCCGCCCTTGGTGGCCGAGTAGGGGGCGATGCCGGGGCGGACCGCCTCGCTCTGCAACGAGCAGACGTTGACGATCTTGCCGTGGCCGCGCGGCACCATGCGCCGGGCGACCTCGCGGCCGACGAGGAAGGCGCTGGTGAGGTTGGTGTCCAGCAGGCCGTGCCAGTCCTCGTCGGTGAAGTCCAGGAACGGGGCTCGGCGCTGGGCGCCGGTGTTGTTCACCAGGATCTCGATCGGCCCGGCGCGGTCCTCGATGCGGGCGACGGCGTCGGTGACCGCGGCGGAGTCGGTGACGTCGAAGGCCTCGGCCCGGACCCGGCCGCCGAAGGTCTCCGCGAGCTCCTTGCGGGCGGCCTCCAAGGCGACGGCGTCGCGGCCGTTCAGGACGACCGTGCAGCCCGCCTCCAGCAGCCCGGTGGCCAGCGCCCGGCCGATGCCACGGCTCGAACCGGTCACCAGGGCCACCTTGCCGGTGACGTCGAAGAGAGGATGACTCATCGCTACTTTTCTATTCAATGAAAAACTTATCCACTCAATGGTAATCTGCGGAGTATGAGTGCCACCAGTGACGTGCCCGCCGATGTCGTCGGCCGGGCGATCCGGCTGCTCGTCCTGGTCGGCGAGCACCCGCACGGCATCACGCTCTCCGAACTGGCCCGGGCCAGCGGTGTCGCCGTCAGCACCGCGCACCGGCTGGTCAACTCCCTGTGCCGGGAAGGCCTGGTGGAGTTCGAGACCGCCGGCAAGCGCTACAAGCCGGGCCTCCGGCTCTTCCAGCTCGGCCAGCAGGCGGGCCAGGTCTACGGATTCGCCGGCACCGCCCTCCCCGTGATGCAGCGCGTGACACGGCAGACCGAGGAGGCCACCTTGATGTCCGTCCTCGACGGCACCCGCCATCTCTACGTGCACTACGTCGACGGCCCGTTGCCGGTCGGCGTCCGCAGCGACCCCGGCCGGCACGGCCCGCTGCACTGCACCTCCATGGGCAAGGTCCTCATGGCCTTCGCCTCGGAGGACGTCCGCGAGGACCTCCTCGACCGCGTCGAGCTCACCCCGCACGGCCCCCGGAGCATCACCGACCGGGACGTCCTGCGCGAGGAGGTCGCCCGCGCCGCCGGACGCGGCTACGCCACGGCGGACGAGGAGCACCACGCGGGCCTGCGCGCCGTCGCCGTACCCGTCGTCGCCCGACGGCACCGTCTTCGCGGCGCTGTCCACCGCGGCGCCCGCCTTCCGCCGCAGCATGGACGACATGGTGGCGATGGTGCCGGTGCTGAGGGCGGCAGCGGAGGAATTGGGGGTACGACTGCCGGCGCGGTGACCCTTGGAACCGGCTTTCAGCGGTTCTTGACCCCGAACGCCTTCAAGATGCGCTCTGCCGCCAGCGTGGCCGTCAACTCCCCGTCCCTGACCTGCTGTTCGAGATCGGGGGCGAGCGCACGGACCGCCGGGTCGGCGTGCAGACGGTCCAGGAGCTCGTCGCGGACCATGCTCCAGGTCCAGTCGATCTGCTGGTCGCGGCGCTTGGCGGTGAGGCGGCCCGTGGAGTCCAGCAGGGTGCGGTGCTGCTCGATCCGCTCCCAGACCGTGTCCAGACCCGTCGACTCACGGGCGCTGCAACTCAGCACCGGCGGGGTCCAGGCCGGGTCCGGGCCGTGCATCAGCCGCAGCGCGCCCGCCAGTTCACGGGCGGCGGCCCGGGCGTCGCGCTCGTGCGGGCCGTCCGCCTTGTTCACGGCGATCACGTCGGCCAGCTCCAGGACGCCCTTCTTGATGCCCTGGAGCTGGTCGCCCGTGCGGGCCAGGGTGAGGAGCAGGAAGGTGTCGACCATGCCGGCGACCGTGGTCTCGGACTGGCCGACGCCGACCGTCTCCACCAGGATCACGTCGTAGCCCGCCGCCTCCATGACCACGATCGACTCACGGGTCGCCTTGGCCACACCGCCCAGCGTCCCGGCGGTGGGGGAGGGGCGCACGAAGGCCGCCGGGTCGACGGCCAGGCGCTCCATGCGGGTCTTGTCGCCGAGGATCGAACCGCCGGTCCGCGTGGAGGACGGGTCCACGGCGAGGACCGCCACCCGGTGACCGAGGCCCGTCAGCAGGGTGCCGAAGGCGTCGATGAAGGTGGACTTGCCGACGCCGGGCACCCCGCTGATCCCGATCCGCCGCGACCGTCCGCTGTGCGGGAGCAGCGCGGTGAGCAACTCCTGCGCCAGCACCCGGTGTTGGGGGCGGGTCGACTCGACGAGCGTGATGGCGCGCGCGATGATCGCCCGCTTCCCGTCGAGCACGCCCTTCACATAGGCGTCGACATCGATCACAGCACGCCCTTCACATCCGCGTCGACATCGATCACAGCTCGTGCCCGAGGTCCGACGACAGCCGCTGCACCAGGTCGTACGCCGCGTCCGGGATCACCGTCCCGGGCGGGAACACGGCCGCCGCGCCCATCTCCAGGAGTGTGGGCACGTCCTGCGGCGGGATCACCCCACCGACGACGATCATGATGTCCTCGCGCCCCTCCTCGGCCAGCTGCTCCTTGAGCGCCGGTACGAGGGTGAGGTGACCGGCCGCCAGCGACGACACCCCGACGATGTGCACGTCCGCCTCGACGGCCTGCCGGGCCACCTCGGCCGGGGTCTGGAACAGGGGGCCGACGTCGACGTCGAAGCCGAGGTCGGCGAACGCGGTCGCGATGACCTTCTGGCCGCGGTCATGGCCGTCCTGGCCCATCTTGGCGACCAGGATGCGCGGGCGCCGGCCCTCCGCCTCCTCGAAGGCGTCGACCAGGGCGCGGGTGCGGTCCACGGACGGGGACTCCCCTGCTTCGTTGCGGTACACGCCGGTGATCGTACGGATCTGGCTCGCGTGCCGGCCGTACACCTTCTCCAGGGCGTCGGAGATCTCACCGACGGTCGCCTTGGCGCGGGCGGCGTTCACCGCCAGCTCCAGCAGGTTGCCCTCGCCGCCCGCCGCGCGGGTCAGCGCGTCCAGCGCGTCCTGGCAGGCCCGCTCGTCGCGCTCGGCGCGCAGCCGGCGCAGCTTCTCGATCTGCTGGGCGCGCACGGAGGAGTTGTCGACCTTGAGGACCTCGATCGCCTCGTCGTTCTCCACCCGGTACTTGTTGACGCCGATCACCGGCTGCCCGTCCGGAGTCGATGCGGGCCTGGGTGCGGGCCGCGGCCTCCTCGATGCGCAGCTTCGGGATGCCGGCGTCGATGGCCTTGGCCATGCCGCCCGCCGCCTCGACCTCCTGGATGTGCTGCCAGGCCTTGCGCGCGAGGTCGTACGTCAGCTTCTCGACGTACGCGCTGCCGCCCCACGGGTCGATGACCCGGGTGGTGCCCGACTCCTGCTGGAGCAGCAGCTGGGTGTTGCGGGCGATGCGCGCGGAGAAGTCGGTGGGCAGCGCGAGCGCCTCGTCGAGGGCGTTGGTGTGCAGCGACTGCGTGTGGCCCTGCGTCGCCGCCATCGCCTCGACACACGTGCGGGTGACGTTGTTGAAGACGTCCTGCGCGGTGAGCGACCAGCCGGAGGTCTGCGAATGGGTGCGAAGGGAAAGGGACTTGGTGTTCTTCGGGTCGAACTGCTTGACCAGCTTCGCCCACAGCAGGCGCGCCGCGCGCAGCTTGGCGACCTCCATGAAGAAGTTCATGCCGATCGCCCAGAAGAACGACAGCCGCGGCGCGAACGCGTCGACGTCCAGGCCCGCTTCACGCCCCGCGCGGATGTACTCCACACCGTCCGCGAGCGTGTACGCCAGCTCCAGGTCGGCCGTCGCACCCGCCTCCTGGATGTGGTAGCCGGAGATCGAGATGGAGTTGTACCGCGGCATCCGCTGCGAGGTGAAGGCGAAGATGTCGGAGATGATCCGCATCGACGGCTTCGGCGGATAGATGTAGGTGTTGCGGACCATGAACTCCTTGAGGATGTCGTTCTGGATGGTCCCGGCCAACTTCTCGGGCGGTACGCCCTGTTCCTCCGCGGCGACGATGTAGAGGGCCAGCACCGGCAGCACCGCGCCGTTCATCGTCATCGACACGGTCATCTTGTCGAGGGGGATCCCGTCGAAGAGCTGCCGCATGTCGTAGATCGAGTCGATGGCCACGCCCGCCATGCCGACGTCACCGGTCACGCGCGGGTGGTCGCTGTCGTAACCCCGGTGCGTGGGCAGGTCGAAGGCGACCGACAGGCCCTTCTGACCGGCGGCGAGGTTGCGGCGGTAGAAGGCGTTGGACTCCTCGGCGGTGGAGAAGCCCGCGTACTGGCGGATCGTCCAGGGCTGGTTGACGTACATCGTCGGGTACGGGCCGCGCAGATACGGCGCCATGCCCGGACGCGTGTCCAGGAAGTCCAGGCCCTCCAGGTCCTGCCCCGTGTAGAGCGGCTTGACCGGGATGCCCTCCGGGGTCTCCCAGAGCAGGTCGTCGCCGTCACCGGCCTTCTTGACGGCCGCCTGCCAGTCGTCGGCGGTGCCGGTGGCGGCCGGGGTTCCGAGATCGATCCCGGAGAAGTCGGGGACGGTCATCGGGAGACCCCCAAGCGGTCGAGAGCGTCGGTCAGTACGGAGACGGCGTCGCAGCCGGCGAAGACGTAGGAGTCCACGCCCGCGTACTCCGCCGGGCGGCCGGCGAGGGAGATGTGCGTGGCACCCGCCGCCCGCAGCTCCTGGGCCGCGGACTCGGCCTGCTCCGCGTACAGCGCGTCGCTGGAGCACAGGCACACCTCGGTGGCGCCGCTCCCCGCGAACGTGCCCTCGGTGACGGCCTCGATGCCGCCCGCCTGGAACAGGTTCGCGGCGAACGTCAGCCGCGCGGTGTGCGCGGCGGCCGGGCCGAGCGCGGCCAGATAGACGCGGGGACGGCTGCCGGTGGCGGCCAGATGGGCGTCGGAGCGGGCCCGCAGTTCCTCGTACGCCTCGTCGCGGCGCACCCGGGGGAGTCCGCCGGCCAGCGGCTCGGGGGCGGGCTCGCGGACGACCGGCTTCTCGGCCAGGTGCGGGAACTCGCTGACGCCGGTGACCGGCTCGCGCCGCTTGGCGAGCTTCTTGGAGCGCTCCGCCCACGTCGTCGCCAGGTCGGTGCGCAGCCGGCCCGAGCGCAGCACGGCCGCCTGACCGCCGTCCCGCTCGATCGTGCGGAAGAACTCCCAGGCCGCGTGGGCGAGTTCGTCGGTCAGCCGCTCCACGTACCAGGAGCCGCCCGCCGGGTCGATGACCCGGGCCAGGTGGGACTCCTCGATGAGGATCGTGGAGGTGTTGCGGGCGATACGACGGGCGAACGCGTCCGGCAGCCCCAGCTCCTGGTCGAAGGGGAGCACCGTCACGGCGTCGGCGCCACCGGCACCGGCCGCCAGCGTCGCGATCGTCGTCCGCAGCATGTTCACCCACGGGTCGCGGCGCGTCATCATCACCGGCGAGGTCACCGCGTGCTGCACCTGGGCGCCCGCCTTCGGCACCCCGCACACCTCGGCCACCCGCGCCCACAGCCGGCGCGCCGCGCGCAGCTTGGCGATGGTCAGGAACTGGTCGGCGGTCGCCGCGTACCGGAACTCCAGCTGGGCGCAGGCCTGTTCAGCGCTCAGCCCGGCCTCGGTCAGCGCCCGCAGATACGCGACGCCGGTCGCCAGCGAGGCGCCCAGCTCCTGCGCGGCCGAACCGCCGGCCTCGTGGTACGGCAGCGCGTCCACGGTCAGGGCGCGCAGATTCGGGTAACGCTCGGCGAGCTTCAGCACGGGTGCGAGGTCGTACGACCGTCCCGTGCGGGCCTCGAAGCCCAGCGGGTCGGCGCCCAGGTTGCCGCGCGCCGCGTCGGGGGCGACGCCGCGCTCCTCGTACAGCTTCAGCAGCTCCCGCGCGGCGGCCTCGGTCTCGGCGCCCGCGTCCAGGACGACCGGCGCGAGGTCGAGGTAGACGCCGTCGAGCACCCGGCCGAGCTCGGACACCTGGACGCCGCTGCCCTCGCCGAGCGGCAGCCACACGGAGGTGACGCCGTTCTCCAGGTCGGTCAGGACGGCCTGGTTGTCCGCCGCCGCGTGCCGCTGGCGCACGTCCCACCCGCCGGCGGTGTTGCCCTGCGCCCGGCCGCCGCGGACGAACGGGGCGAAGCCCGGCAGACCGGGATCGGGGGCGGCGTCGCGTGCGGTGTACAGGGGGCGGGCACCGAGTCCGTCCTCGAGCGCGGTGGCGAGAGCATCCTCCGCCGCCGCACCCGAGACCTCCTTGCCCGACTTGCGCAGCACCCCGGCCACCAGGTGTTGCCATTCTTCGTGTGTCGCGTCAGGGAACTCGGCGGCCAGCGCGAGCCCGTCGTCAGGCAGGACCGTCATGCTCGGATGCTAGGGCAGATCACCGAAGTTCCAGCAGAGTGCAAGGCTGTGACCTTGTTCTCGCTCGGAATGTGACCTGGCGCACGAGGGCCTGTGCCGCCGGGCAGGCCCTCGTGCCCCAGGTCCCGTCAACGACGTACCTTCACCTTGCTGACCGCGACGACGCCGAGGGCGGCGAGCGCGATCTGGATGAGCCACTCGACCCAGTCGACACCCTTGGTGTCGGCGACGTCCAGGCCGGAGGCGATGCCGGTTCCGATGAACGCGGCGACGATGCCGATGAGGATCGTCCACAGAATGCCGATGCGCTGGCGGCCCGGGACGACGAGCCGGCCGAGGACACCGATCACGATGCCGATGACGATCGCGCTGATGATGCCTGAAATCTCCATGGACGGTGTGTCACCCCTCACTTGGTTGGTGACATCCGAGTGCCCGTTCGAACCCGCACTAGGCCTTGCCGCGGAAGGCCCAGTCCATCCTCGGCTCCATCACGCACCGGAAGACCCGCCGCACCGGCGCCGTGCACAGCACGGTCACGATCGCCCCGGCGATCAGCGAGACGGTGACCTTGCCGAGCGGTTCGTGGAAGAAGCCGATGTGGGACCAGTGCCAGTGGTTGGCGGCCTGGACGAAGAACCCGTGCAGCAGATAGCCGTAGAGCGTGCCCGCGCCCAGCGCGGTGAACCACGTCCGGCGCCCTGGCACCCAGGACAGGAAGCAGGCGACCAGGACCAGGGAGCAGCCGAACAGGGCCAGGGTCATCAGCGGCCCGTACCAGTCGGGGACCGCGAAGTCCTCGGCCGCGTCCTTGTGGAAGAACCAGGCGTAGTCCATGCGCGGCACGGACCAGTAGGCGAACACGAGCGCCGCCAGGAAGACCGGCACGGCCGCGAGCCGCACCCGCCACTGCCGCACCAGGCTGAAGTGCGCGGGGCGCAGGCACAGTCCGAGCACGAAGTACGGCAGGAACTGCAGCGTGCGCTGGAGGTCGAGGTCCTTGCCGATGGACGGGGTGAGGGTGGCGAGCGCCGCGACGGTCAGCGCGATCGGCAGCGGCCACCGCACCGCCCGCCAGATCGGCGTGGTCAGCCGCCAGATGAACAGCGCGGCCAGGAACCAGGTCAGATACAGCGGGTCCAGCAGGCTGATCGCCCGGTCCGGTTCGCCGTCGGACCAGCGGGTGAAGAGGGTGTACGCCGTCTCGAAGACGACGTACGGCACCACGACACCCGTGACGAGCCGCCTGATCTTCGCCGGGCTCGCGTCGAAACTCCGGGAGAAGTAGCCGGAGATGATGATGAACGCCGGCATGTGGAAGGCGTAGACGAGCGTGTAGAGCGCGGTGACGGCCCGGCTGTCGGAGCGCAGCGGCTCCCATGCGTGCCCCATCGCCACCAGCACGATCGCCAGGTACTTGGCGTTGTCGAAGAACGCGTCCCGCCGCGGGGGCTGCTTTGCCGGCGCGGTCGTGGAACCCACGGGGTGAGTTGCTCGTCTTACTGGAGTTTCGGGTGTGGTGGCAGAGCGCGGCATCCTGTCCGCCTTGCCGACTCCGGGCGACGTAAACCACCGATCGCCGGAACAACCGGGGAGCCCCGAGCGTTCTGCTCTTGACCAGCGTGCTTTGCGTGCCCTTTACCATGGGGTGCAGTGACGCACCCCGATCCACCGATCCGAGAAGGAGAAACGAGCCCGCGATGGGTGAGCCTCCCAGTACCAGCCGTGCCGACTCCCGCCCGTCAGAGGGACCGGGGGTGGCGCGGTGACCGAGGTCCTGCTGCTCCTGGCGGCCCTCCTGCTGACCTTGGCCTGCGCGGTGTTCGTCGCGGCCGAGTTCTCCCTGACCACCGTCGAGCGCGGTGAGCTCGAACGGGCCGTCGAGGCCGGCGAGCGCGGCGCCGACAGCGCCCTGAAGGCCGTACGCCGGCTGACCGTCCAGCTCTCCGGCGCCCAGCTCGGGATCACCGTCACCTCCCTGGTGATCGGCATGCTCGCCGAACCGTCGCTGGCCGCGCTGCTGCGGGGCCCGCTGGAGGCCGCAGGCCTCGGCGGGGCCGCCCCGACGGTGGCGACCGTCCTGGGCGTGGCCCTGTCGACGGTCGTGCTGATGGTGATCGGCGAGCTGGTCCCGAAGAACTGGGCGATCTCCCGGCCGCTCGCGGTCGCGAAGGTGGTGGCGGGACCGCAGCGCGGCTTCACGGCCGCCTTCGGCCCGTTCATCCGCCATCTCAACGACACCGCGAACCGTGCCGTACGCCGGCTCGGCCTGGAGCCCGCCGAGGAGCTGGCCTCCGCCCGCACCCCCGAGGAACTGGCCGCGCTGGCCGAGCACTCGGCGGCCGAGGGTGCCCTGGAGGCGGACTCCGCGGAACTGTTCGTGCGCACCCTGCACCTGGGCGAGCTGACCGCCGAGAACGTGATGACCCCGCGCGTCGACGTCCAGGCCCTGGAGGCGCACGCGACGGCGGCCGACGCGGCGAACCTGACGTACGCCACCGGCCTGTCCCGTTTCCCGGTCTACCGCGACAGCCTGGACGAGGTCATCGGCACCGTCCACATCCGTGACGTGCTGGCCCTGGAGCCCGGCAGGCGCGCCGTCACCCCGGTCACCGAACTGGCCACCGAACCGCTGCTGGTGCCGGACAGCCTCCCCGCAGACCGGCTGCTGGAGCGGCTGCGCACCACCCGCACCATGGCCGTGGTCATCGACGAGTACGGCGGCACCGCGGGCCTCGCGACGATGGAGGACATCGTCGAGGAGGTCGTCGGCGAGGTCCGCGACGAGCACGACCCCGTCGAGGTGCCCGACCTGGCACCCGCGGGACCGGGGGCGTGGGAGGCCGACGGCTCCGTCCGCATCGACGAGCTGGAGGAGATAGGACTCACGGCTCCTGAGGGTCCGTACGAGACCGTCGCAGGCCTCGTCGCCACCCGGCTCGCCCGCATCCCCGTCAAGGGCGACGTCGTCGCGCTCGACGGCTGGGAGCTCGGCGTCCTCGACGTCGAGCACCACCGCGCCGACCGTGTCCGCATCACCGCACCGGCCCACGTCCGGGTGCCGGTCCAGGCGGGGGAGGAGTCCCGATGACCGTCCTGCAACTCGTCATCGGCGCCCTGACGCTGCTGACCAACGCGTTCTTCGTGGGTGGCGAGTTCGCCCTGATCTCCGTGCGCCGCAGCCAGATCGAGCCGCGGGCCAAGGAGGGCGACAAGCGGGCCCGGATGACCCTGTGGGGCCTGGAGCACCTCTCCGCGATGATGGCGACCGCCCAGCTGGGCATCACCGTCTCCTCGCTGGTGCTCGGCGCGGTCGCCGAACCGGCCATCGCGCATCTGCTGGAGCCCGGCTTCGAGGCGGCGCACATCCCGCACGGCCTGGTGCACCCGATCGCCTTCGTCATCGCGCTCGCCGTGGCGACGTATCTGCACATGCTGATCGGCGAGATGGTGCCGAAGAACATCGCGCTCGCCGCCCCCGTGGCGACCGCGCTGGTGCTCGGCCCGCCGCTGGTGGCGCTCACCCGCGTGCTGCGGCCGGTGGTGTTCGGCGTCAACGCCTTCGCCAACACCCTGCTGAAGCTGCTGCGGGTCGAGCCCAAGGACGAGGTGGAGTCGGTCTTCACCGACGACCAGCTGGCCCGGATGGTCGTCGACGCGCGCGAGGCGGGGCTCCTCTCGCCCGCCGACGGCGAACGGCTGCGCGACGCCCTGGAGCTGGGCACCCGCCCGGTCGGCGAGATCCTCGTCCCGGCCCGGCGGATGCGCACCGTCGACGCCTCGGTCACCCCGGCACGGCTCGAGCGGGTGGCCGCCGAGGCGGGCTACTCCCGCTTCCCGGTCACCGGCCCGCAGGGCACGCTCCTCGGCTATCTGCACATCAAGGACACGCTCGGCGTCGCCGACCGCGACCGGCCCTTCCCGCGCACCGCCCTGCACCCGGTCACCCGGGTCCGCATCGACACCCCGCTGGACGACACCCTCACCGCCCTGCGCGCCGACGGCAGCCATCTGGCGGCCGTGACGGGTCAGGCGGGTGCCGTCCTCGGCTTCGTGACGATGGAGGACGTGCTGTCCGAGCTGGTGGGGCCGGCGCCGGCGCCGGCGTGACGTCCGGCGCCGGTCGACAATGTGACGTCCGGCGCCGGCCGCCCCATCGCGTCCGGTGCCGGCCGTCACATGTTGATCATGTGACCGGCCAGGCCGTGCACGGCCTCCTTGACGGCCTCGCTGAGCGTCGGGTGGGCGTGCACGTTGCGGGCGACCTCGTGCACGGTCAGGTCCCACTGCTGGGCCAGCGTCAGCTCCGGCAGCAGCTCGGTGACGTCCGGACCGATGAGGTGGCCGCCGAGCAACTCGCCGTACCTGGCGTCGCTGATCAGCTTCACGAACCCGGTGGTGTCACCGAGGCCGTGGGACTTGCCGTTCGCGGTGAAGGGGAACTTGGCGACCTTCACGTCGTAGCCGAGTTCGCGGGCCTGCGCCTCGGTGTAGCCGAAGCTCGCGACCTGGGGCTGGCAGAAGGTGGCCCGCGGGATCATCGCGTAGTCGAGCTCCATGGTCTCGGCGTCCGCGATGGTCTCGGCGGCGATGATGCCCATGGCCTCGGCGGTGTGCGCGAGCATCAGCTTGGCGGTCACGTCGCCGATGGCGTACAGGTGCGGCACCGAGGTGCGGCAGCGGCCGTCGACGTCGATCGCGCCGCGCTCGGTGACCTGCACGCCGGTGTTCTCCAGGCCGTACCCGGTGACGTTCGGCGCGAAGCCGATGGCCTGGAGGACCTTGTCGGCCTCCAGGACCTTCTGCGAGCCGTCCTTGGCGGTGACGGTGACGCGGACCTGGGGGCCGGACTCGTCGATGGCGTCGACGCGGGTGGAGGTGAGGACGTCGATGCCCAGCTTGCGGTACTGGCGGGCGAGTTCGGCGGAGACCTCCGCGTCCTCCAGGGGCGCCATGCGGTCGAGGAACTCGACGATGGTGACCTTCACGCCGTAGTTGTGGAGGACGTAGGCGAACTCGATGCCGATGGCGCCGGCCCCCGCGATGACGATCGACTGGGGGAGGTCCTCGGCGAGGATCTGCTCCTCGAAGGTGACCACGCGGGCGCTGCGCTTGGTGCCGGGCAGCAGCCTGGGGGTGGCGCCGGTGGCGATGATGCAGTGCTCGAAGCCGATGGTGCGGGTGTTGCCGTCGTAGTCGGTGACCTGGAGGGTGTGCGGGTCGACGAAGGTGCCGCGGCCGTTCACCTCGGTGATCTTGTTCTTCTTCATCAGGTAGTGGACGCCCTTGACCCGGCCGTCGGCGACCTTGCGGCTGCGGCGGTAGGCCTCGCCGTAGTCGAAGGAGACCTGGCCGTCCACCTTGATGCCGAAGGTCTTCGCCTCGTGGGTGAACAGGTGCGCCAGCTCGGCGTTGCGCAGCAGGGCCTTGGTGGGGATGCAGCCGACGTTCAGACAGACGCCGCCCCAGTACTTCTCCTCGACGACCGCGACGCGCTTGCCCAGCTGGGCGGCGCGGACGGCGGCGACGTAGCCGCCGGGCCCGGCGCCGAGTACGACAACATCGAATCGCTCGTCCTGCTCGACCATGGGTCGTTCCTCTTCCGTCGAAACCATCGGAAAACATCGGAAACCATCGGAATTCAGAGGGCCCGGCCCCTCGTCTCAGAGCCAGTCCCGCCGTTTGAAGATCACGTACAGGCTGACACAGACCACGCCCATCAGCCCGATCGCGAAGGGGTACCCGAAGCTCCACTTCAGCTCGGGCATGTGGACGAAGTTCATGCCGTAGATCGTCCCGACGAGGGTCGGGGCGAAGAGGATGGCGGCCCAGCTGGAGATCTTCTTGATCTCCTCGTTCTGCTCGAACCCCGCCTCCGCCAGCGCCCGCATCTCCGCGTTCTGCTGCTGGGTGACCAGGGTCGCGTTCACCGTGAGGATCTCGGTGAGGGCCTGGCGGAAGCCGTCGACGCGCTCGCTGGTGTGGGTGACGTGGTCGGCGACGTCCCGCAGATAGCGCTGCAGCTCCTCGTCCGTGCCGTACTTGGAGAAGCCGGCCATCAGACCGTGCAGCATGCCGACCAGGGGGCGGGTGGCGCGCTGGAACTCGACCATCTCGCGGGAGAGTTCGTAGATCCGGCGGGAGACCTCCGGGTCGCCGCGGAAGACCTCCGTCTCGATCTCGTCGATGTCGTTCTGGACGCCCGAGACGACCGGCGCGTAGCCGTCGACCACCGCGTCCAGGATCGCGTACAGCACCGCCTCCGGGCCCAGCTTCAGCAGGTCCGGCGTCGCCTCCATGCGGCTGCGGACCGCCGACAGGTCCGGGGCGGCGCCGTGCCGGACGGTGATCACGAAGTCGGCGCCGACGAAGACGTGCAGCTCGCCGAAGTCGACCTCCTCGGGGGCGTCCAGATAGCGGGCCGCCCGCAGCACGACGAACAGCGTCTCGCCGTAGCGCTCCAGCTTGGGCCGCTGGTGGGCCTCCATCGCGTCCTCGACCGCCAGCGGATGCAGGTCGAACTCGGCGGCCAGGGAGAGCAGTTCGGCCTCGGTGGGCCGGGCCAGACCGATCCACGCCATGCCGGAACGCCGCTCGCGCAACTCGCGGAACGTTTCGGCGAGGGTCGCGGGGGAGGACACCCGCACGCCGTCCTGGTACAGGGCCGCCTGGACGATGCTGGCCGGTTCCGCCTCCGGGGGCGCCGGCTCCGCCTCGGGCGCCGGGCGCCGCTCCGGTGTCGGCGGGGTGGCCGCCGCGGCCAGGGACCGAAGCCAGGCGGACCTGCCCCGGCCCTTCCCGTTCGGTCGGGCACGTCGCTCGGACATCACGGCTGCCTCTCAGGTCGAGTCCACGGCTGCGTGATCACCGAGCAGGATATACGGGGCAAACGACGTCGGCGGGGGCGGGTGGCCGCGGATTCGGTGCGCCTTGCGGACAGAAGGTGTCCGCAACGGCGACTAACGTGCGGAGCATGATGAAGACGGCGAAGACGGCGAAGACGGCCCCCGTGCTCGGCACCCGCGCCCTCAACCGCGCGACCCTCGACCGGCAGTTGCTGCTGACACGCTCCGGCCTCACGGCGCAGGCGGCCGTGGAGCATCTGCTCGGCCTCCAGGCGCAGAACGTCAAGCCGCCGTACTACGCGCTCGCCGCCCGCCTCGACGGCTTCCGGCCCGAGGCGCTGTCCGCGCTGATGGCCGACCGCGCGGTCGTCCGGATCGTCACCATGCGCTCGACCATCCACACCCACACCGCCGACGACGCCCTCACCCTGCGCCCGCTCGTCCAGGCCGCCCGCGACCGCGAACTCACCAACTTCCGCAAAGGCCTCGTCGGCGTCGACCTGGACCGGCTCGCCGCCGTCGCCCGCGACCTCGTCGAGGCCGAGCCGCGCACGATGAAGCAACTGCGCGAGGCCCTGCTCGACGAGTGGCCCGAAGCCGACCCGCAGTCCCTCGCCATCGCCGCCCGCTGCCGGCTCCCCCTGGTCCAGGTCACCCCGCGCGGACTGTGGGGGCGGAGCGGCCAGGTGGCCCTCACCACCGCCGAGCACTGGCTCGGCCGCCCCGCCGAACCCGTCCCCGCCCCGGACGCCACCGTCCTGCGCTACCTGGCCGCCTTCGGCCCCGCCTCCGTCAAGGACATGCAGACCTGGTCCGGCCTGACCCGCCTGCGCGAGGCCTTCGAGCGCCTGCGCCCCCGGCTCCTGACCTTCCGCGACGAGCACGGCGTCGAGCTCTTCGACCTCCCCGACGCCCGGCGCCCCGCCGCCGACACCCCGGCCCCGCCCCGCTTCCTCCCCGAGTTCGACAACCTCCTCCTCTCCCACGCCGACCGCACCCGCGTCATCCCGGCCGAGTACCGGGGCCGCAGCTGGGTCGGCAACATGGTGTACTGCACCTTCCTCGTCGACGGCTTCCTGGCGGGCGTGTGGAAGCTGGAGGAGGAGTCCCTGGTCATCGAGCCCTTCGGCAAGCTCACCAAGGCCCAGCGGGACGAGGTCACGGAGGAGGGGGCGCGGATGCTGGCGACCATGCACCCCGGGACGTCGTACGACATCCGGTTCGGGACGGTCGTACGCCCCTCCTAGAGTCCCGTTCATGGAACTGCGCCAGCTCAGCTACTTCGTGACCGTCGCCGAGGAACTGCACTTCGGGCGGGCCGCCGAGCGGCTGCACATCGTGCAGTCGGCGGTCAGTCAGCAGATCCGGCGGCTGGAGCGGGAGCTGGGGGGCCGAGCTGTTCGACCGCTCGCCCCGCCGGGGTGCGGGCTGACGGCGGCCGGGGGAGCGACTGCTGCCCGAGGCACGGGGCCGTGCTGGCGGCCGCCGAGCGGGCCCGGGCGGCCGTCGCCCCGCCGCCGGGCCTCAGGCTCGGCACCAGCACCGGGCTCGGCGAGCACCTGGGGCCGGGTCCTCGCCGCGTTCACCCGGCGGGCGCCGGACGTGCCGGTCGAGCTGGTGTCCCTGCCCGTATCCGAGCGGCTGGCACAGGTCGCCGGCGGCCGGCTCGACGCCGCGTTCGTACGAGCCGTCGAACCCGTTCCCGGTGTACGCGTCCTGCCCCTGTGGCCGGACCCCCTGGTGGCCGCGCTGCCCGCCGCGCATCCGCTCGCCGCCCGCCCCGAGATCGGCGTCGGGGACCTCGCCGGACTGCCGCTGGCCCTCACCGAACGGCGCCGCAACCCCGCCCTGGTCGACCTCGTCGTCGGCGCCTGTCACGAGGCCGGGTTCGAGCCGCTGCCCGGACCGGTCAACGGCTCCCTCCAGGACACCCTCGCCACCATCGGCACCCGCCCGCTGTGGACGGTCGTGTACGCCTCCCACGCGCGCGTGCTGCACACCCCGAGGGTGGCCTTCGTGCCGTTCCGCGCGCCGGGGCTCGCCCTGTCCACGGGGCTGGCCGTGCGGGCGTCGGCGCCCACGCCGTACCTGGAGGACCTGCTGCTGGCCTGCGGCGATCACGAGAACTGATCGCTGCGGTCGCGGGCTGCTTCTTGGTCACGGACGCCGGAAGCGGTGGACTGGAGTCACCGAACAGGCACACCGCTCAAGGGAGTCCAGTCATGCCGATCGTCACCGTCCAGCAGGGCCCGCGCGACACCGGGCTCAAGCGGGACCTCGTCAAGCGGATCACCGACGCGTTCGTGGACGCGTACAAGATCCCCGCCGAGACCGTCCAGGTCTGGATCCACGAGGTGCCCACCGACAGCTGGGGAGCGGCGGGGAAGCTCACCGCCGACAATTGACTTGCTCCTCGGGCTGAAGCCCGAGGATTCTGGCCTTCCTTGACTGGTCGCTGTGCCGCTGGGCGGCACGGCGACCGGTCGGGAATCCGTGGCTTCCTGTTTCTTCGCGCTGTGCCGGGATCGCTCCTGGTCTTACCGGCGCTCCGCAGGCCGATACCGCCAGTCCGGCGGCTGTCTTCACGTTGATCGCGGCATTGGTGTCCCGGTCGTGGACGGTGCCGCAGGCGCTACAGGTCCATTCCCATTCCCGCACGTTCAGGGGTTTGGGCCCGTCGCGGTGGCCGCAAGTGGAGCAGGTCTGGCTGGTCGGCTCGAACCGGCTGATCTTGATCAGGGTGCGGCTGTACCGGGCGGCCTTGTAGGTCAGCATGACGATGAATTGTGACCAGCCCGCGTCATGCACGGACTTGGCCAGCCTGGTGCGCGCCAGCCCCGCCACGGACAGGTCCTCCACGGCGATCCCTTGGTTCTCGGAGATCAGCCTGGTGGAGAGCTGGTGGAGGAACTCACGGCGTGCATCGGCGACCTTGGCGTGGGCGCGGGCGACTTTCAGGCGGGCCTTGGCCCGGTTCTTGGATCCCTTCTGCTTGCGGGCCAGCTCCCGTTGGCCTTCTTCAGCTTCTTCTCCGCACGCCGCAGAAAGCGTGGGGAGTCAATTTTTGTGCGTCCGAGAGGACGGCGAAGTGCGTCAGGCCCAGGTCGATGCCGATGGTGCTCTCGGTTGCGGGCATCCGGGCGGCGTCGGGGTCGGGGTTGGTGTCGATGACGAAGGAGGCGAAGAATCTGCCCGCCGCGTCCTTGATCACGGTCACGGAAGACGGTGTGGTGGGCAGGGCGCGGGACCACTTCACCTTGACCGCGCCGATCTTCGGCAGGTTCAGGCGGCCATGGTCGGTGATGCTCCAGCGGGCGTTCGCGGTGAACCGGATCGACTGCCGGGCATCCTTGCGGGACTTGAACCGTGGTGCGCCCAGTTTCCGGCCTTTGCGGGTGCCGCCGAGGGAGGCGAAGAAGTTGCGGTACGCGGTTTCGGCGTCCCGCAGGGACTGCTGGAGGACCACCGCGGAGACCTCGCCCAGCCAGGACCGCTCCTTCGTCCGCTTCGCCTCGGTGATCAGCTTCCTCGACAGCTGTCCGGCCGTCGGGAACGGCCGCCCGGCCGTCCGGGCGTCCTCACGGGCGCGGACCGCGTCGTTGAACACGACCCGGGCGCACCCGAACGCCCTGGCCAGCGAGGCCTGCTGAGCGGCGTCCGGGTACAGGCGAAAGCTGTACCGAAGCTGCATGACGATCACACTAGGCACGTCGAACCCATGCCGTAACCGGGAACATGTGAGCGAGCCTTCACCATCACGAAGCAGCGTCCGGCTCCGCCGGAACGTCACCGGGACGCTCCGCGTCGCGACCGCCAGATTCGCTTCGCCCCCGGCCTGAAGGCCGGAGCACTGCGAATGCGCACACATGGATAGGGGGCGCTGCGGGCCGCTCGTGGAGGCCCGCAACGCCCCCTGGTACATCACCTGAGGGGTGCTCAGGAGAACTTCTGGGACCTATGAGTTGACCTGTGCGGTCACCAGGCTGGAGAAGGTGGTCAGCCGGGTGTAGACACCCGGGTACCCGGCCTCCGCGCAGCCCTCGCCCCAAGAAGTGATCCCTGCCAGGACGCCCCCGATGAGCAGGGGACCGCCGCTGTCGCCCTGGCAGGTGTCTACGCCGCCGGATGTGTATCCGGCGCAAACCATGTCGGACTTGACGTAGTCCGAACCGTAGGAGCTCGCACAGCTGGAGTCGGACACGATCGGGACGGTCGCGGTCCGCAGCTGGTTGGAGGAGCTGCCGTTCTCCGAGGTGGTGCCCCAGCCGAGGATGCGCGCGGTGGTGCCGGCCGCGTACACACTCGTCTGGGACGAGGAGACGTACGACGCCGGGGTGTACGACATCGCCGTCGAGAGGGTCAGGACGGCCACGTCGTCGCCGTTGGTGGCGTCGGTGTAGCCGGGGTTGATCCAGATCTTGCTGACCCGGCTGACCGTGCCGTTGGTGCCGTTGAGGTAGGTCCGGCCACCGATGACACGGATGCTGCTCGTCGTCTCGCCGACCATGCAGTGGGCCGCCGTGACGACCTTGGTCGAGGAGACCAGGGTGCCGCCGCAGAACTGGTTCTGGGAGGCGTCCGTGATCTGCATCATGAACGGGTACGAGGTCGTCGTGGTCGTGGAACCGCCGACGATGGGCTGGGGAGCGGCTACGGCGGTGGGGCGCCGAGCGCGGGCCTGCGGCCGCGCGGCCGCCACGACGGCCGCGGTCTTCTTGCGCGGTTGAGCCCGAACATGAGTCTCCTCGGTGGGGGTGCCGCCGGGGGGACGCGCGGTGTGGGTTGAGCACGGGGTCGCGGGACCGACCCCGCATGCCCGGCGAGCGGCACGTTCATAACCTAGAACCGGGAAGTTCCCCCTCCCAATGAGGGAACCCCCTAGGGGAGTTGGGCAGGGAAAACCCTCGGTCGGCCGCAGGCGGACACCACCCGGGTCAGTAAAGCCCGCGACCCCTCACTTCGTACGGCGCCCCGCCGCCAGTCGGACGATGTCCACCCGCGAGCGGATCCCCAGCTTGCGGTAGACCCGGGTCAGCGTGGCCTCGACCGTCTTGACGCTGATGAACAGCCGGGCGGCGATCTCCCGGTTGGTCGCGCCCTCCATGACGAGCGCGGCCACCTGACGCTCCATCGCCGCGAGCCCCTCGAGGGCGTCGGACACCGGCGCGGGCACGGCGGCCGGCTCCGGCTCGGCCGCCGGGACGACACTCGCCGCGTCGACCTGCCGCAGCCAGGGCAGCGCCCGGCAGCGCCTGAAGAGCCGGGCCGCCTCGTCGTACGACGTCGGCCCCGGGCGCCGGGTGCGCAGCTGGGCCAGTGCGAAGGCGGTGCGGGCCTCCTCCAGGCCGTACCCGAGTTTGGCGAGCCGGTCCTGCACCGAGGTCAACTGGGCGAGCGCCGCCTCGTGTTCCCCGCGCGCGGCGCGCAGCAGCCCCTCGGCGCGGTCCAGCACCGCGAGCACGCTCTCCCGGCCGAGCCGCAGCGCCTGCTCCCGGGTGCGTCGATGACGTCCTGGGCCTCGCGCAGCTCGCCGGTCCTGACCAGGGCCTCGGCGAGATCCCCCTGCCAGCGGCCGCGGGCCGGGTCGGTGATGCCGAGCCCGTGCTCCAGCTCGCGCACCCGGCGCAGCGAGCGGACGGCTCCCTCGGCGTCCCCGGCGACCAGCTGGGCGTAGCCGAGGGCGGTCAGCGCGCGGGAGACGTACATCTGGTCGCCGTCCTCCTCGGCGTGGTCGACGGCCTCCCGGGCCAGCTCCAGTGCCCGTTCCACATCGCCGCCCGAGGCCTCGCCGAGCGAGGTGAGGACCGCGGAGGCGACCTCGCCGATGCCGGTGTCCCGGGCCATCATCAGGCTCTCCCGGGCGAGGTCGAGGGCGCGGCCGCAGTGCCCGGAGCGCAGTTCGGTCTCGGCCACCCCGCGCAGGAAGTGCACCTCGCTCTCGACGGCCCCGGTGCGCTGGACCTCGCGCAGCAGCGCGGTGACGGTCGCGCGGGCCTCGGCCAGCTGGTCGCTCATGATCAGCCAGCGGAACCGGGAGTAGCCGGCGCCGTTGTGGTGGCACGACACCCTCGGGTCCTGGGGTTCCTTCAGGGCCTTCTTGATGGTGGCGGGGGCGTCGGGATGGCCCATGAGGGTCTCGATCTGGGCCTGGAAGGCGAGCGCCATCAGCTCGTTGTAGCGGTCGCCGGCCTGCGCGGCGAGCGCCGCCGAGTGCGCGGCCTCCTCGCGGGCCCGGTCGAAGTCGCCGTCCACCAGCACGGCCCGCCAGGTCAGCTGGTAGTGGATCAGGGCCAGCAGCTGGGGGTCGTCGCCCGCGTCGGCGAGAGCCTGCGGGAAGACCGAGTCGACCTCGGTCATGGCGTGGCCCGCGGTGTCGATCACGATGATCCAGGCCCGCACCCGGTCCGCGGGCACGGTCGCCCGGGTCAGCACGTCCCGGGCGATGTCCCGGGCGAGGTCCAGCTCACCGGCGGTGATCGCGTCCTCGGCGGCCTGGAGGCGCCGGGCGTCGGGGTTTCCCTCGGCGGGGGTGTGGCGGGCGGCGAGCAGGCCGAGGGAGGCGGCGACCGAGGGGGCGCCGCGGTCCCGGGCGAGCGAGGCCGCTTCGGCGAGGCTGTCGGCGGTGTCCGGGTCGGTGCCGGTGGTGGCCAGGGCGAGATGCCGGGCCCGCTCGATGGGGTCGGAGGCGGCCTTCGACAGCGCGGCGTGCGCGGCCCGCCGCTCGTGCGCGGGCGCCTCCGCGTACAGCGCGGCCGAGATCAGCGGAGTCGCGGCGG
>MWJO01000008.1 GCA_002027195.1 Streptomyces sp. GKU 895
ACTGGGGGATGGGGTGCGGAGGAGGGGGAGCCGGGGCGGCGGAGAGGCACTCCCGGGCTAATCATTTGATCCCGAACGATATGGAGAGGGTTGCCGCCCCGCAAGGGGCTGGTGGAAAAAAGTTATCCATCTGGACAGGTATTGACCAGGGTCCGGAGGCTTCCTATCTTGTTTGAAGCCAAACGAGTGAGGGGTGCGGCATCCGCTGGATTTCGCCCCCTTTGGCCGACGGCCCGGCTCGGCCCGGGCCGGGCCCGTCTTTTCCCCCCTCTCTTCCTTGCTCCGACGCCTCACCCCTCAGGAGGACCGCCATGAAGGTCGTCGTCGACATGAACAAGTGCCAGGACCACGGCCAGTGCGTCTTCGCCGCCCCCGACGTCTTCTCGATGGACGACGAAGGACACCTGGTGTACGTGTCCGACCCCGACGACGCGCTGCGCGACGAGGTCGAAGAGGCCGCCGACGTGTGTCCGCTGCAGGCCATCCGGATCGAGGGATGACGGCCATGACCGCGCCCACGAGCGGTCGGGTCGTCGTCGCCGGCGGCTCCATGGGCGGCCTGCGTGCCGCCGAACAGCTGCGCGCCGCGGGCTGGACCGGGACGATCACCGTCATCGGCGACGAGCCCCACATGCCCTACAACCGGCCCCCGCTGTCCAAGGAGGTGCTGGCCGGCAAGGCCCCCTTCGAGTCGCTCGCCTTCACGCCGAAGGCGGCCGCCGCCGACGTGGAGTGGCGGCTGGGCACGAAGGTCGTCGCGGCCGACCTCGACCGGCGCGTCGTCGCACTCGACGACGGCTCGGCGATCCCGTACGACGGACTGGTCGTCGCCACCGGCATGCGGCCCCGGCGCCTGCGCTGCCCCGGACCGCTCACCGGCCGCCACACCGTCCGCACCCTGGCCGACGCCCAGGGCCTGCGCGACGAGCTGACCCGCCCTGGTGCCCGCGTGGTCGTGGTCGGCGCCGGCTTCATCGGCTGCGAGGTCGCCGCCACCGCCGTGGGCCTCGGCGTCCGCGAGGTGACCGTCGTCGATCCGTTCCCCCTGCCCATGGTCGGCCCGCTCGGTGAACTGCTCGGCCGCGCGCTGCTGAAGCGGCACGAGGAACGCGGGGTGCGCTTCGCGCTCGGCACCGGAGTCTCCGGCTTCGAGGGCGAGGACCGGGTCACCGGAGTCGTGCTGGGCGACGGCAGCGTGCTGCCCGCCGACGTGGTCGTGGAGTCCGTCGGCTCCGTGGCCAACACCGAGTGGCTGGAGGGCAACGGCCTCGACCTCAGTGACGGCGTCCTCACCTGTGAGCGGCTGCGGGTCGGAGGACGGCCGGAGGTCGTCGCGGTCGGCGACGTCGCCCGCTTCCCCAACGCCCGCTACGACGGCGTACCCCGCCGGGTCGAGCACTGGTCGATCCCCACCGACACGGCCAAGCACGCCGCGAAGGCCCTCGTCGCCCATCTCACTGGCACAGACGGGGAGTTGGCGCCCTTCGCCCCGCTGCCGACGTTCTGGAGCGACCAGCACGACTTCCGGCTGCAGTCCTTCGGCGCGCCCGTACTCGGCAAGGACGACGTCCGGATCCTGGACGGCGACCCCGACGGTGACGTCCTCGTCGGCTACCACACGGCAGGTCAACTCGTCGGCGTCGTCGCGCTCGGCGGCCAGGCCGCCGCGATGGGCGCCGCCCGCTATCGCGCCCAGTTGCTCAAGCAGCCCGCCCTCACCGCGTAAGGAACCCCTTCATGTCCACTGTCCGTGGTTACTTCCACCCCAAGACGGCGAGCGGTGCCTCCTCGCTGATCCCGTCCCCGCCGTGGCGCTACTCCGGCGACCTGCTGACCGTCGAGTACCGCACGGATCCCGCGCGGGTGCGCGAACTGCTGCCCGAGCCGCTGGAGTTGGCGGACGAGGACCCGGGCGCCGTGGCGCTGATCTGGGCCGACTGGCAGTCCTGCTCGGGTTCCGGCCAGGAGCTGCTGGACCCCGTACTGGCCCAGTACAAGGAGGCGTTCGCGGTCGTGCGCTGCAAGTTCCGGGGGCAGACCTACACCCGCTGCGTGTACATCTGGGTCGACAAGGACTTCGCCATCGCGCGCGGACTGCACCAGGGCTATCCGAAGAAGCTCGGCTCGATCCACCAGACCCGCCCGCACCCGTACGGGCCCGCCCCGTGCATCGAGGCCGGCGCTCGTTTCGGCGCGACCCTGGCGGCCGCCGACCGGCGGCTGGCCCAGGCCGTGGTCACCCTGCGCGAACCGTCCGAGACCAACGGCTTCGTCAACGCCCACCCCATGGCCCACCACCGCTGGCTGCCCTCCATCGAGAAGGGCAAGGGCCTGGCGCTCGACGAGCTGATCGAGTCCGGCGCCGCCTCCTTCGAGGGCGGGCAGCCGTGGCGCGGCGACGCCGAGCTGGAGCTGTTCGAAGCACCCACTGAGGAACTGGCACGCCTGGAGATCCGCGAGCCGATCGCCGCCTACTACCGGCAGGTCGGCGTCGTCTGGGACGGCGGCCGACTGCTGGAGTCCGGCACGTCCGGCGCCGAGTAACCCCCTTACGCACCAAAGGACTTGGAGACCGGACATGACCGAGCACACCCTCACGGTGGCCGGGGTCGCCGTCGACACCCGGCACTGGATCGGCGGCGAGCGCGTCGCCTCCACCGAGACGTTCACCGATGTCTCGCCGATCGACGGCAGCGTCCTGGGGGAGATCTCCCGGGGGACCGCGATGGAGGCCGCGGCCGCGGTGGCCGCGGCGAAGGCCGCCTTCCCGGCCTGGGCCGCCACCCCCCGCGCCGAACGCGCCCGTGTCCTGCACGCGATCGCCGACGGCGTAGAGAAGCGGCTGGAAGAGCTCGCCATCGTCGAGACCACCGACAACGGCGCCCTGCTCCGCTCGCACCGCCGGGGCGTCATGCCCCGCGTCGCCCACAACTTCCGTTTCTTCGCGGACTGGCTGCTGAAGCTGGAGCACGAGGACTTCGAGACGCGCGGGCACACCAACCACGTCAGCTGGGACCCGGCGGGCCCCTCCGTGCTGATCACCCCCTGGAACGCCCCCCTGATGCTGGCCACGTGGAAGGTCGCCCCGGCTCTCGCCGCCGGCAACACGGTCGTCCTCAAGCCCGCAGAGTGGACCCCGCTGACCGCGTCCCTGCTGGCCGACATCGCCGCCGAGGCCGGGCTGCCGGCCGGGGTGCTGAACGTCGTGCAGGGGTACGGCTCGGAGATCGGTGACGCCCTGACCTCGCACCCCGACGTGCGCCGCATCAGCTTCACCGGTTCGGTGCCGACGGCGAAGCGGATCTCGGCCTCGGCTGCCGCCAACCTGACCCCGCTCAGCCTCGAACTCGGCGGCAAGTCACCCCTGTTGGTGTTCGCCGACGCCGACCTGGACCTCGCGGTCGACCTGGCGGTGGAGCAGTACGACAACGCCGGGCAGGTGTGCCTGGCCGCGACGCGCTTCCTCGTCCAGGAGTCGGTCGCCGAGGAGTTCACCCGCCGTTTCGTGGCGAAGGCCGGGCAGCTCACCCAGGGCGACCCGCGTGACGAGGCCACCGACATCGGCCCCAACATCCACCCGCGCCAGCTGGAGAAGATCGACGGGTTCGTGCGGCGGGCGATCGCGGCCGGGGCCCGCGCGGTCATCGGCGGTCACCGAAAGGACGGTCAGTACTACGCGCCGACCCTCCTCACCGACGTCGCCCAGGACTCGGAGATCGTGCAGGAGGAGGTCTTCGGACCGGTCCTGACCCTGCAGACCTTCACCGACGAGGACGAGGCCGTCCGCCTCGCCAACGACACCCGCTTCGGGCTGGCCGCCACCCTCGCCACCGGTGACCCGGAGCGCGCCGAACGCGTCACCGCACAGCTGGTCGCGGGCACCGTCTGGACCAACTGCTTCTTCGTCCGCGATCTCCAGGCGCCCTTCGGCGGCTCCCGCCACTCCGGCGTCGGCCGCGAAGGCGGCACCTGGAGCTTCGACTTCTACTGCGACGTGAAGAACACCGTGACCGCGCCGCACGGTTGGAGGAACCATGGGTGAGATCGTCGGGGCGGGCCTGCTCGCCCACGTCCCCACCATCGTGCTTCCCGAGGAGACCCGGCTGGAGCTCAACGAGGGCAAGGAGATCACCCTCGTCACCGGCCTGCACCAGCTCCGCAAGGACGTCTTCGAGCGCGACGACTACGACACCGTCGTCGTCCTGGACTCCCACTGGGCCACGACGGTCGAGTTCGTCGTCACCGCGCAAGCGCGCAGGGCCGGCCTCTTCACCTCCGAGGAGCTGCCGCGCGGGATGTGCCGTATGCCGTACGACTTCCCAGGCGACCCCGAACTCGCCGCGAACATCGAGAAGTTCGCCGACAAGCACGGCACCTGGATCACCGCGATCGAGGACGACTACCTGCCGATCTACTACGCCACCATCAACCTCTGGAAGTTCCTCGGCGAGGGACTTCCCGACAAGCGGTGGGTGACCATCGGCGTCTGCCAGACCGGCGACATGGAGGACCACCTGCGCCTCGGCCGCGCCCTGGCCGACGGCATCGCCGCCACCCCCGGCCGCCGGGTCCTGCTCATCGCCTCCGGTGCGCTCTCCCACACCTTCTGGCCGCTGCGCGAACTGCGCGACCACGAGTCGAGCGACCCCGTCCACATCTTCACGCCGGAAGCGCGCGAGGCCGACCACGAGCGCATCGCCTGGTTCAAGGAGGGCCGCCACGACAAGGTCCTCGACACCATGCCGGAGTTCTGGAAGTACAAGCCCGAGGCGAAGTTCTTCCACTACCTGATGATGGCCGGCGCCCTCGGCGAACAGGCGTGCGTCGCCAGGGCCCGCCAGTACGGCGAGTACGAGAACTCCATCGGCACCGGTCAGGTCCACCTGTGGTTCGACCGCCCGGCCGACGGCTGGACCGGCACCGGCCCGTCCGCAGCCCCCGCCCCGCGCACCCCTCACAGTCGTATCTAGGAGCCCGGAACATGCCCGAATACCGCCGCATCCTCCTCGACGGCGCCGCCGTCCAGGTCACCGTCGACGGCGACGAACTCGTCGCCGGTGACGGCCGCCGCGTCAAGACCGAGGACGCACAGCACCTGCCGCCGGTCGTGCCGTCGAAGGTGATCGCCGTCCACCTCAACCACCGCAGCCGCGTCGACGAGTTCCAGATCGACCTGCCCGACACTCCCACGTACTTCCACAAGCCGACCTCCTCCCTCAACTCGCACCAGGGCGCCATCGTCCGTCCCGAGGGCTGCAAGTGGCTCAACTACGAGGGAGAGGTCGCCATCGTCATCGGGCGGACCGCGCGGAACATCTCCCCTGCCGAGGCGGGGGAGTACATCGCCGGCTACACGATCGCCAACGACTACGGCCTGCACGACTTCCGTGACACCGACGCCGGTTCCATGCTCCGCGTGAAGGGCTCGGACACCCTCTGCCCGCTCGGCCCCGGCCTGGTCACCGACTGGGACTTCCGCGGCAAGAGCCTGCGCACCTACGTCAACGGCGAGGTCGTGCAGGACGGTTCGACCGACGAGATGAAGTGGGACATGCACTACCTCGTCGCCGACATCGCCCGCACCATCACCCTCTACCCGGGCGACGTGCTGCTGTCCGGCACCCCCGCCAACTCCCGCCCCGTCCAGCCGGGGGACGTGGTGGAGGTGGAGGTGGAGGGGCTCGGCCGGCTGACGAACCGCATCGTGACCGGCCCGACTCCCGTCCGTGCCGACGTCGGTGCACAGCCCACCGAGTCCGAGGAAGTGCTGTCCACGGCGCTCGGCGGCGACTGGGAGTTCCGCGGCATCCGGCCGCCCAGGCGCTGACAAACGCCCATGAGACGGCGCCGCACCGGGCCCGCCGACCGAGGCGTCCGGTGCGGCCGCCCGCCCAGGTAGGGTCGCCCCCATGACCGAGTCCACCGACGCCCCCAAGAGCCGGCCCTCACGCAAGCGCCTGCAGTACGGCGAGGGCCGGGAGGCCCTGCTGAACGCCGCCGTGCGTGTGGTGGCGCGGGGCGGCCTGCGCCGGCTCACCTACCGGGCCGTCGCGGAGGAAGCCGGGGTCACGCACGGCCTCGTGGTGCACCACTTCGGTTCGCGCGATGCCCTGATCGAGGAGACCCTCGCCCACACCATCCGCACCTCGCTGAGCACCAGCGCGCTCGAACCGGGCACCGGCAAGGTCGCGGACTTCTCGGCGGGGCTGTCGGAGATGGTCACCGCGGATCCGGACCTCCAGGCGTTCCAGTACGAGCTGCTGCTGGAATCGCGCCGCCGCCCGGAGCTGCTGCCCCAGATCCGCGCACTGTACGACGAGTACTTCGACGCCACCCGGCGCGAACTGACCCGCATGCTGCCCGCCGGCGCGGACAAGGCACTGACCCGGCTGGTCTTCGCCGCGCTCGACGGCCTCGTACTTCACCAGCTCGTCCTCGGTGAGCCCGACGTAACGGATGCCGCACTGGACGAGCTGCGCTCTTTGCTGCGGCTTCTCGACGCCGACGGAGACGCTGCCGGCGACCGTACCGCCGAGGACGGCTGAAAGACCCCTCTGACCTGCTTGTTCTCTGGCTCCGGACGTTCCGCGTCCGGAGCCTTTCACTGTGCGGCGCCCTGATCTCGTTTGATTCCGTACGAGTAAAGAGTTGGTTACGGGTGCCGGAATCATTGACGCAGCTTTCCAGATGGATAATTCTCGCCTGCATGGCAGGGACCGCCCTGCGGCCGCCATGCATCCCTAGGAGACCACCATGACCATCGAGGCTCCCGCAGCCGAGCTGCTCCCGTTCCGCGACCCGGCCTACCGCGCGAACCCCGCTCCGTACTACGCCCGGCTCCGTGCGGAGGCGCCCGTCTACCGGCATCCGGTCGGCCTGTACGTGGTGTCCCGCTACGAGGACGTCGCGAAGCTGATCCGCAACCCCACCCTCAGTGTCCGCAAGCTCGATTTCGGCGTGGCCGATCCGCTGCACGACACGGTGCTCGGCCAGGACGCCCCCGACCACACCCGGCTGCGCCGCATCACCAACCGCTGGTTCACACCCAAGGCGGTCGAGGACTGGTCCAAGGTGATGCAGGCGTCCGTGGACGCCGCACTCGACAAGGCGGTCGAGGCGGGCGGCACGCTCGACGCGGTGGACGACCTCGCCCTGCGCTCCACCTTCGAGACCATCTGTCACATCTTCGGCGTCGAGCCCACGAAGATGCTGGAGATCCAGAAGGCCACCTACGACATCGGTGTCAGCCTCGGGCCCGGGTCCGACGAGGACGACTGGCGGGTCACCGGCGAAGCCTTCGAGTGGTACGAGCAGCACATCCGCGCCCTCGTCGCCCACAAGCGCGCCCACCCCGGCGGCGGACTGATCGACCACTTCCTCGCCGAGCGGGACGCGGGGAACATGAGCGAGAACGAGGTCGTCTTCTCGATCCTGCTCTTCTTCGCCGTCGGCCACCTGGACATCAAGCACCTCATCGTGCAAGGCATCCGGCACCTGGCCGAACACCCCGAGTACCTCGGGATCTACCGCGACCAGCCGGACATCCGGCCCGGCTTCATCAATGAGGTGCTGCGCATCGAGACCCCCGAGCAGATGGTCTCGCGCCTCACCACCCAGGAAACGGTCATCGGCGACACGACCGTGCCCGCCGGCGAGGTCCTCGTCCTGCTCATCGGCTCCGCCAACCGCGACCCGGAGGCGTTCCCCGACCCGGACCGTTTCGACCACACCCGTCCGGCCGCCGCGAGCCAGCACCTGGCCTTCGGCTCCGGCCAGCACGGCTGCGCGGGACAGGTGCTCGCCCGCGCACAGGCCGACGTCGTCTTCACGACGCTGGTCAACCGCTTCAGCGCGATCGAACTCGCGGGCGAGCCCGTCTTCACCCACACCGAGTTCCTGCGCAGCATCGCCCATCTGCCGATCCGGCTGCGCTGACCGCACCCCGGCCTTTCCCGCTCAGCACACAGCACGGCACCACACCCAGGAGTCACCATGCGCGTCGAAGTCGACCTCAAGAAGTGCCAGGACCACGGCCAGTGCGTCTACGCCGCCCCCGAACTCTTCGCCCTGGACGAGCAGGGACGCCTGTCCCTGCGGAACGAGGCCACCGAGCTGTACACCGCGGAGCTGGACGCGGCGAACGTCGACGAGGTCCAGGAAGCCGCGGACGTCTGCCCGCTGCAGGCCATCACCGTCCACGAGTGAGCCGGTTACGGCTGTGTAAGAAGCGGGGCGGCGGCGGAAAATCATCGCTCAACCCCTTGTCATGTGGATAGTTCCACCTCCACTATGAGGCAACTCGTTTGGCTCCAAAACAAACCTCCGTCGCTCCGCTCCCTGGCAGGTGATCCCCGTGGACAGTCAAACGGTCCAGAGAAACCAGACCGTGCAGGACGAACCCACAGCTGGCCGACTCAAGCCCAACTCCCTCGGCGTCCTGGGCATCCTCTTCTTCGTCCTCTCCGCCCAGGCCCCCCTGACCGGCATCGCCGGGGCCGTGCCCATCGCCGTCGCCATCGGCAACGGCGCGGGTGCGCCCGCCGCCTATGCCGGGGCCGGGATCGTCATCCTGCTGTTCTCCGTGGGCTTCGTCGCCATGGGGCGCCATGTCGTGGACGCCGGCGCCTTCTACACGTACATCGGCAAGGGGCTCGGCCGTCCGACCGGATCCGGCAGCGCCGGTGTCGCGCTCTTCGCCTATTGCGCGGTCCAGGCGGCCATGTACGGGCTGTACGGATCGACCGTCAGCGCCCTGGTGGAGCAGTACACCGGTCTGAACGCCCCGTGGTGGGTCTGGGTCCTGGTCACCATGGCGATCGTCCAGATCCTCGGTGCGGCCGGCATCGAGATGGGGGCCAAGGTGCTGGCCGTGTTCGTCCTGGCCGAGTTCAGCATCCTGCTCGTCTTCGCCCTGGTCACCCTCTTCAAGGGCGGCGGCCCCGAGGGGCTGGGCTTCGCCGACAGCTTCTCGCCGCACGCCGCGCTCCAGGGCGCTCCCGGCGTCGCCCTGATGTTCGCCGTCGCGTCGATGTTCGGCTTCGAGGCCACCGCCATCTACGGCGAGGAGGCGCGCGAGCCGCGCAGGACAGTGCCCCGGGCCACGTACCTCTCCGTCGCCGTGATCACCGGCTTCTTCGCCTTCACCTCGTGGATGCTGGTCTCCGCCCACGGCGCCTCCCGCGCCACCGGTGAGGCCGGCAAGGCGCTGGCGAACGGTGACGCCACGGCATGGGTCTTCGGACCGATCACCGCGCAGTTCGGCGCATGGGTGGGCGACGTCCTGCCGATCCTCCTGGCGACCTCCCTCTTCGCCGGCCTCCTGGCCTTCCACAACTCCGCCAACCGCTACCTCTTCTCCCTCGGCCGCGACGGCCTGCTGCCCCACGGGCTGACCGCGACCAACCGGCGTCACGCCCCGTGGGCGGCCGGCAGCGTGCAGACCGTGCTCTCGCTGCTGCTCGTCATGCCCTTCGCGCTGCTGGGCAAGGACCCGGTGCTGACCCTCTTCTCGTGGTTCAGCGGAGTGGCCGTGCTGGGGATCATGCTCCTGTACTTGCTGACCTCCGTGTCCGTGGTGGTGTTCTTCCGGCGCGAGCGGCTGGACACCCGCCCCTGGAACACTCTGATCGCCCCCATCCTGGGCGCGCTCGGCATCGCCGGTGCGATCTGGCTGATCCTGGCCAACTTCACGACCCTCATCGGCGGCGACTCGACCACGGCGGCCTGGCTCGAACTCGCCGTTCCGCTGGTCCTGATCCTCGGCGTCGTCACCGCCCGCGTGACGCGTGACCGGGCGACGGACCAGGTCTGAGGACGCTGCTTCGCGCGGGGTGGCCGGTCCGGGCTTCCAGCCGGATCGGCCACCATGACGGTCAGCCGGCCGTGCCCGCCACCTGGTCGAGGAATCCGTCGACGAGGCGGCGGGCGTTCGCACGGGCCGTCGCCGCCAGCTCCGTCGTCCGGGTGAGCAACTGCCCGGGATCCACGCCGTGCCGCAGGCACTGCGCGGCGCCGCCGAGCTCCAGGTACCGGCGCACGGTGGCGGGCGTGATCTCCGGATGGAACTGCACCCCCAGGCTGCGCCCGAGCCGGAACGCCTGGGTGCACACGGAGGTACGGGCCACCTCCTCGGCCCCGGGCGGCAGGAGGCAGCGGTCGTAGTGCCACTGGAACCACGGGCCCGGGCCGATCAGTCGGGGATCGTCGGTGTCGACCCGGACCCAGCCGATCTCCGGGCGCGGCGACGCCTCGACCGAGCCGCCGAGCGCGGTGGTCAGCGCCTGCGCGCCGAAACAGACGCCGAGCACCGGGACACCGAGGTGGTGGGCCTTGCGCAACAGCGCCAGCTCGCCGCCGATCCAGGAGCCCACGGCGCTCTCGTCGTACACCGACCAGGGCGCGCCGAGCGACACGATCAGGTCCCAGCCGTCGGCCGCCGGGAAGTCGAAGGCGACGTCCGGCGCGTGGTGGCGGTGTTCGGGTACGACGGTCACGACGTGCAGGTCGTATCCGCGCTCTACGAGCCGGGCCCCGACGGGGCCGGGGTCGGTCACGTGGTCGTGCTGGATGACGAGTGCGCGCACGGTGGGCTCCCTCCCGGGGGTCCACGGACTCGTGGGATCGATCCGTGAACGCTTGTGACGGCTGAGCCCCCAGCATATCGTTTGGAATCAAATAAACTATTCGGAGGTTCTGCATGCTGGACATCACCCACGAGGAATGGCTGCGCCGGGCCAAGGCTCTGGACCTGGCCGGCGCGCATCACATCGACGGCGTGGACGAGGGCGGGGGGAGGGGCGACCTTCGCCGCCGTCTCGCCCCGCGACGGCCAGGTGCTGACCCAGGTCGCCGACGGGGGCACGCAAGAGGTGGACGCGGCCGTCGCCGCCGCCCGCCGGGCCTTCGACTCCGGCCCCTGGCCCCGCCTCGCGCCGGCCGACCGCGGCCGGATCCTGCTGCGCGTCGCCGACCTGCTCGAAGAGCACCGCGAGGAACTGGCGCTGACCGTCAGCCTGGAGATGGGCAAGCCCGTCACGGACGCGCACGGCATCGAGCTGCGCGCCGTCATCAACACGTTCCGCTGGTACGGGCAGCTGGCCGACAAACTCACCGACGAATCGCCCCACACCGCGCCCGATGCCCTGGCACTGGTCACCCGGGAGCCGGCCGGTGTCGTGGGTGCGGTGGTGCCCTGGAACTTCCCCCTGACGCTGGCCGGTTGGAAGGTGGCGCCGGCTCTCGCGGCGGGCTGCACCGTCGTGCTGAAGCCGTCGGAGAACTCCCCGCTCTCGGCTCTGCTGCTCGGCCGGCTCGCCACCGAGGCCGGCCTGCCGCCCGGTGTGCTCAACGTGGTGGGCGGCAAGGGCCCCGTCGCCGGGCGCGCTCTCGGTCTTCCACCCCGACGTCGACGTCCTGGCCTTCACCGGCTCGACCGCCGTGGGCCGTCACTTCCTGCACTACGCGGCCGACTCCAACCTCAAGCGGGTCTGGCTCGAACTCGGCGGCAAGTCCCCCAACATCATCTTCCCGGACGCGCCCGACCTGGAGAAGGCCGCCGCCACCGCCGCCTGGGGCATCTTCTTCAACCAGGGCGAGATGTGCACCGCGCCCTCCCGGCTGCTGGTGCACTCCTCCGTCGCCGAACAGGTCACCGACGCGATCGTGGCGCGGGCCCGGGAACTGGTCGTCGGGGACCCGCTCGACCCGGCGACCGAGATGGGCGCGATGGCCGGAGAGAGCCACCTCGAACGGGTCCTCGGCCACATCGGGACCGGCCTCGAGGAGGGCGCCCGCCTGCGCGTCGGCGGCGGCCGCACCCAGGCCGAGACCGGCGGCAGCTTCCTCCGGCCCACCGTCTTCGACCACGTGCGCCCCGGCATGCGACTGGCCCGCGAGGAGATCTTCGGCCCCGTCCTGTCCGTGCTCACCTTCGACGACCTCGACGAGGCGGTCCGGCTGGCCAACGACACCGAGTACGGCCTCGCCGCGGGCCTGTGGACCTCCGACCTGTCCACCGCCCACCAGGTCTCCCGCGCGCTCAGGGCCGGCACCGTCTGGGTCAACTGCTACGAGGAGGGCGACCTGACCGTGCCCTTCGGCGGCATGAAGCAGTCCGGCAACGGCCGCGACAAGTCCGCCCACGCCATCGAGAAGTACACCGAACTGAAGACCACCTGGATCCAGCTGTGACCCGACCCCTGATCGCGATTCCCGCCCGCTTCTCCGCGACGACCTCCGCACTGCGCTACGCCGCCGAGGTCAACGCCCGCGCACTGATCGAGGCGGTGTGGCGGGCGGGCGGCGAACCGGCGAGCATGCACCCCGCGAGCGCGGACGTCCCCGAACGCCTCGCCCGCTTCGACGGCGTCCTCCTCCCCGGCGGCGGCGACCTCGCCCCGCACCGCTACGGCGCCACCGACACCCATGACACCGTCTACGACGTGGACGACGTGCAGGACGACTTCGACCTCGAAGTCGCCCGCACGGCCCTCGACCTGGGCCTGCCGCTGCTGGCGGTCTGCCGAGGACTCCAGGTCGTCAACGTCGCCCTGGGCGGCACCCTGGAGCAGGACATGGGCGGCCCGGAACGCGAGCACCGGCATGTCGTCCACCCCGTGGCGGTCCAGCGCGGCACCTTGCTGGAGCAGGCCACCGGCGCGCAGAAGGTCGAGGCGTCCTGCTACCACCACCAGCGCGTTCACCGGGCCGGCGTGGGACTCGCGGTCAGCGCACGCGCGGCCGACGGCACCGTGGAGGGGCTCGAACTCCCCGGAGTGCACGGATGGTTCACCGCCGTCCAGTGGCACCCCGAGGACACCGCCCACGAGGACCCCGCCCAGCAGGGACTGTTCGACGCCCTGGTCCGAGCCGCCCACGACACACGCTGACCGTTGGCTCTCGCCGGGTGGGCGGGCCTTCACCGACCGCGGTTGCCGGTGAAGGCCTCGCCCGTCGTCGGGGGTGTCAGAGGGCGATGATCTGCCACTGCTGCTCGGGGGCGCGGGTGTAGGTGAACTGGTTGACGTTGGCCCCGTCGGCGGTCGAGCCCGCGTCGACGTTGAGCGACAGACCGCTGAACCGGTTGGTGAGGTAGTAGTAGCCGTCGCCGGTGGGCGTGACCGCCCAGTGCTGCTGGGGCACGTTGCTGTCCGCGTAGATGGCGACGTTCCCGCCGTCCACCCGCGACAGTCCGGCCACCTCCATCAGCTTGCCGCTGTTCACGTTCTTGATCTCGTAGTAGCCGTCGCCGGTGGAGGCGAAGGTCCACTTCTGGGCGGTGTTGTTCAGCCACGGCCACTGCTGGATGTTGGTGCCGTTGGCGGTGCCGAAGTTGAACACGTCGACGACCTTGCCGCTCTTGCGGTTGACGATGCGGTAGACCGTGCCGTCACCTGGCAGGACCTTCGAGACCAGGGCCGGCTTGGCGGTGCGGCCGCCGATGTGGATGCCGCCGATGTTGGCGTAGCCGCCGGTGGCCGTGTTGGCCTGGATGCGTACGAAGCCCACGTTCCGTGCGGGCCATTCGGCCACCTTGGTGGCGCGGTCCCCGGCCCAGGTGCCGGTGGCGACCTGGGTGAAGTTGGTGCCGTCGGTGCTGGTGGAGATGGTGTACGACGTGATGTCGCCGTCGGTGGTGTTGGTGCGGTTCCACTGCTTGGGCAGGTACTCAAGGGTGGAGACGTTGCTCCACACCCCGCCCAGGTCGATCGTGAGCGCGTGGGGCAGGGCCGGGGACAGGCCCCAGGTCGACCAGCAGGTCTCGTAGTTCCGGTCGCTCAGTCCGTCGATGGCGTTCAGCGGCCCCTCGCCGGTGCGGAACGCGGTCGCGTAGGCGTTGACCGGTGTGACGGGGTGCTCGGCGCGCAGGATCTGCGTCGGCAGCGGCGGGCGTGAGGTGTCGGGGCTCCAGGCCGCGCCGACCTCGGCGAGCCGGTTGACGATGTTGGTGTCGAGCCTGCCGTTGCGGTTCGGCGGGCAGTTGAGGATGAAGGAGGTGTACTTCGGTTCCAGGTCCGCCAGATGGGAGAGGATCGCGTCCTTGCTCATCAGGCTCTCGGTCGGTGTGGCCGGATGCCAGAACCAGCCGTTGCTGATGGTCTGCCCCTGCGTGGCGGCGTAGGTGTTTCCGGCGGGCGCGCTGACGCCCAACGGCTCCTCGAAGTAGATCGCGTCACCGAGGAACGGCACCGACAGCGCACCGTGGTCGATCATGACGATGTCCGGCTGGAGCGACTTCACGTGCTCGCGGATCCGCTGGTAGGAGACGGCCTGCTGGCCCATCTGCCATGCGTAGCCGTCGGTGATGAAGAGGTCGATGGTGCCGTAGTTGGTGAGCAGTTCGGTGATCTGGCCCAGGATGAAGGTCATGTCGGAGGGCTGGATGGCATCCGTGGTGTCGAGCCCGGACACCTTGTGCCGGCTCTCCCACGCCTCGACACCGAAGGTGCGGTCCCATATCGAGTAGTAGAGCCCGACCCTCAGTCCCTTGGCCCGGAAGGCGTCGCAGTACGCCTTCACCACGTCGTGCTTGTAGGAGCTGTTGGCGACGTTCTGGGTGCCGTAGGCGCTCGGCCACAGGGCGAAGCCGTCGTGGTGCTTGGTCGTCAGGATGCCGTAGCTCATCTTCGCCGCCGCGGCGGCGTCGGCCCACTGGGCACAGTCCACGGCCGTGGGGGCGAACAGAGCGGGATTCTGGTTCGGTTCGGCCCACTCCTGGTTGGTGAACGTGCCCAGGTTGAAGTGGTTGAACATGCCGAACCGCATGTCGACCAGCTTGCTGAGGTTGGTCTGCAGGTCTGCGGCGGCGGCCTCGTCGAGCAGGCGGGAGAAGCCGGCACCACGGGCAGCGCGCTCGCGGCCACGGCGGCGCCCGCGGCGCCCAGCAGGGTACGGCGGGACAGTCTTCTCTCTGACGACATGGGTGTACTCCCGGTCGGATGGCTTGGATGCAGGGGGTGAAGGCGGCGGGCAGGCCGAGGGCGTGCCCGCCGCGGTTGTCAGGACGGCACGGGCGTCACAGCGCCGAGAAGGTCCACTGCAGGTTGGTGCTGCTGCCGTTGGTCCACTGCTTGGTGACGGAGCCCGAGGAGACGTTGCCGCCGCCGTCGAGGACCAGGCCGGTGGTGCGGTTGGCGATGGTGTAGGTGTTGCCGCCCCGGGGGGTGATCTTCCACTGCTGGTTGGTGCCGCCGTTCCAGGCGGCCTGCTGGGCCGGGGAGCCGTCGGCGGTGCTGCCCCAGCCGTCGGCGACCATGCCGTTGGTGCGGTTGACCAGCTTGTAGTAGCCGCCGCCCACGTCGACCGCCTGCCACTGGAGGTTGTTGCTGGAGTCCCAGCTCCACTGCTTGAGGTTGGATCCGGAGGCGACGTTGCCGCCGCTGTCCAGGGCGAGTCCGTCGGTGACGTTGGTGATCCGGAAGTACGTCGCCGGGTTGAACTGGACCCTCAGCGAAGTGATCTGGTCGTTGTTGCCGGTGACCCTGAGGTCGGGGTTGTCGGCGGTGAAGGTCCAGGCGGTGCCGGTGAAGTTGTCGCCGGAGTAGCCGACCACCTGGTAGCCGGGGGCCGGGCGCAGGCTGGAGATGGTGCGGGTGCCCAGGCCGGCCGCGCTCAGGTCGGCCGCGGTGTAGTCGCCGACGGACAACGGGGCCGAGCCGCCGGTGTAGTTGACGTCCGTGAAGGCGGTCGCGCCGGCGAGCGGCGACAGCGTCGGGATGGCGCCCGAGAAGGCCAGCTTCAGGACATAGGCGCCCGCGCTGTACGGCGCCGAGGACGGCAGGGTGACCGTGAGGCCGGAGGAGTTCTGCGTGGGCGTGGGCAGGTCGATGTAGGTGCCGGAGGTGGAGCCGAGCAGCTTCACCGAGGTCAGCGAGGAGAGGTTGATGCGGTCCGAGCGGAGCGTCTTGATCGTCACCGAGCTGCCGGGCCAGCCCAGGACGGTGGCGTACAGGACGTTGCCGGCCTTGTTGCGGGTGAAGCGGATGTCCTGCGCGGTGCCGGCCGTCGGACTGGTGAAGGCGCCGCCGCCCATCTTCGTCGGGCCCTCGCCGTACACGGTCCAGGCGCGGGTCGAGTACACCGACTCGCCGAAGCGCTTCAGGTAGTCGCCCATGGCGAGCAGGATGTCCTTCTGCGCCTGGGGGATGGTGCCGTCGGCCATCGGCGCGATGTTCAGCAGCACGTTGCCGTTCTTGCTGACCCGGTCGAGGAACGAGTGCAGCATCTGCTGGCTGCTGTAGTAGCCGATGCCCTGTGTGTAGCACCAGCTGGAGCTGGAGATGCTGTCGTCGGTCAGCCAGTACGGGCTGGTGAGGTCGCCCGGGCCGCCGCGCTCGTAGTCGAAGACCTCGCCCTTGCCGTTGAACCCGTCCTTGTAGGTGGCGACCACCTCTTTGCCCCAGGAGTTGGCCTGGTTGTAGTAGTAGGACAGGAACTTCAGGCGCTGCGTCTCGTCGACGGCGTCCAGCTTGAAGTCCTGCCACAGGATGTCCGGCTGGGCGCGGTCGACGACTTCCTTGAGCTTGTCGTACCAGAGCTGGTTCTCCGCGGTCGCACCCAGCTGCCCGTACAGCTTCTTGAGGCTGGGGTCGGTCTGCGCGGGGGCGAACTCGTAGAAGCCGTTGTAGTGGTACGCGTGGTGCATGGCCACCAGCAGCTTCAGGCCCTTGGCCCGGATGGCTGTGGTGAACAACTGCAGCAGGTCGAGGCCGGGGCCCTTCTTGACCGAGTTCCACTCGTTGACCTGGCTGTCCCACATGGAGAAGCCGTCGTGGTGCTCGGCGACCGGGCCGGCGAACCTGGCGCCGGCGTCGAGGAACAGCTGTGCCCATTCGTTGGGGTCGAAGTTCCCGCCGGCCGACTTCAGCTTCGGCGCGAACTTGACGAAGTTGCCCTGCAGGTCGTTCGCCCCGTTGATGAAGTTGTGGTAGGGCCATGCGGAGGGCTGGCCGTAGGTCGCGATGTGGTGCTGGTTCACGCTGTCGCCGGCGTGATACATGGACCGCGGATACCACTCGTTGCCGAAGGCGGGAACGCTGAAGACGCCCCAGTGGAAGTAGATCCCGAACTTCGCGTCCTGGAACCACTCCGGGGCCGGCGGGTGCTGGTCGACCGAGTTCCAGTCCGGTGTGTACGTGCTCGGTGCCGCCTGGGCGACGCCGGCGCCCAGGCCGCCGCCGGCCACGGCCGCCGCCGCCACACCGGTGGCGGCGGACAGGAACTGGCGTCTGTTGAGGGAACGCGACATGAGGACATCCCTGAGGTAGGAGCAAGGGGACGGGGGAGACGCGGGACACCGACGGTTGCGGGGCGTCGGAGGTTACGCATGAAGTTCGACCATGTGACGCGCTGATGTCAACGGGCGTGCAGGGATGAAAACCCTTATCTCCAGCACCTTTTGTCCATAAACAAGGGCTATCAGCGCATTGCCGTGGGGCCAAACATGGAATGTCTAGGGGCTCGACGAAGGGTGTGGCACCACATGGGCGGTCCCCGGGCAACCCGTCAGTCCATCACGAGTGCGCATCATTGATGGGATGGATCTACTGCCCAGGAGGGCCATCTCCAGCACTTTTGCCGCACCCCCTAGACAACCTCACGCCTCCCGCCCTATAAACATCCCATCTCTCCGCCGACGACACGTAACCGTCGCATCGGCGTAACAACCCCGCTCCGGGACCAGCGCGAGGAAATCCCCATGAGACTGAGAACCGCACTCGGCTCCACCGCCTCCGTCGTCTGCGCACTGACGCTGCTCAGCGCCTGCGGCAGCGGCTCCGGCACCACCGACTCGTCGAGCGGCAAGCCGCTCGTGGGCGTCGACTACCCGCGTTCCGACACCGACTTCTGGAACTCGTACATCAAGTACACGCCGGAGAACGCCAAGGAACTCGGCCTGGACCTGAAGACCACGAACTCCCAGAACGACGTCGCCAAGCTCACCGCCAACGCGCAGACGTTCATCAGCCAGGGCGTCAAGGGCGTCGCGATGGCCCCGCAGGACACCGCCGCCATCGCGCCGACGCTGGCGCAGCTGGAGGCGAAGAAGATCCCGGTCGTCACCGTCGACACCCGCCCGGACAGCGGCAACGTGTTCATGGTGGTGCGCGCCGACAACCGCGCCTACGGCGAGAAGGCCTGCCAGTACCTCGGCACCAAGCTGGGCGGCAAGGGCAAGGTCGTCATGCTCCAGGGCGGCCTGGACTCCATCAACGGCCGTGACCGCACCGAGGCGTTCAACGACTGCATGAAGAAGAACTACCCCGGCATCAAGGTGTTCGGCGAGGCCACCAACTGGGACGGCGCCGTCGCCGCGCAGAAGCTCCAGACCGACCTGACCGCCCACCCGGACATCAAGGGCGTCTACATGCAGTCCAGCTTCGCCCTGTCCGGAACGCTCCAGGTCCTCAAGCAGAAGGGCCTGCTGGTCGACCCGAAGGACAAGAAGCACGTGTTCGTCGTCTCCAACGACGGCATCCCCGAGGAACTCAAGGACATCGCCGCGGGCAAGATCGACGCCACCGTCTCCCAGCCGGCCGACCTGTACGCCAAGTACGCCCTGTACTACCTGAAGGCGGCGATCGAGGGGAAGACGTTCAAGCCCGGCAAGACCGACCACGACAGCACCATCATCCAGGTCCGCGAGGGTCTGCTGGAGGACCAGCTCTCCGCCCCGCTGGTCACCGCGGACGGCGGCACCTACGGCGGCGTGGCCAGCGTCAAGAGCGATGACAAGTCGCTGTGGGGCAACAACCTCGGCTGATTCCTCCTCCGGAACCAACGGCTCACGAGAACAAGGCGGTTGAGATGAGCGACGGGGAGCGAGCAGTGACCCCCGCGCCCGCCCCGGCGGACGACGGGCGGCCCCCGCAGCCCCGCCCGTCGTCGAGGCGACGGGCATAGTCAAACGATTCGGTCCGACGGTGGCCCTCAACGGTGCCCGGATCACCATCAGGCCCGGCGAGACGCATGCGCTGGTCGGCCGCAACGGTGCCGGGAAGTCGACCCTGGTGTCGGTCCTCACCGGCCTTCAGGCCCCCGACGAGGGCACGGTGACCTTCGGCGGCGAGGCGGCACCACGCCTCTCGGACCGCGACGCCTGGCGCCGGCGCGTGGCCTGCGTCTACCAGAAGTCGACGATCATCCCCACGCTGACCGTCGCCGAGAACCTCTTTCTGAACCGGCACCACCACGGCGCCAACCGGCTGATCAGCTGGCAGGGTGTGCGCCGACAGGCGCAGGAGCTGCTGTCGACGTGGTCGGTGGACGTCGACCCGAACACCCCGGCCGGGAACTGAGCGTGGAGCAGCGGCAGTTCGTCGAGATCGCGCGGGCCCTGTCCTTCGGGGCCCGGTTCATCATCCTCGACGAGCCGACCGCGCAGCTCGACGGTGCGGCCATCAGCCGGCTCTTCGACCGGATCCGCGATCTGCAACGCCAGGGCGTGACCTTCCTGTTCATCAGCCACCATCTCCAGGAGGTCTACGACATCTGCGACATGGTGACCGTGTTCCGGGACGCCCGGCACATCGTGACCGCGCCGGTCGCGGAGCTACCCCGCACCGAGCTGGTCGCCGCCATGACCGGCGAAGCGGCGATCGACCGGCTGCAGGCGCGGCCGAGCACCCTCGACCGCACCGCCGAGCCCGCACTGTCCGTGCAGGCACTGGGCAGTGACGACGCCTACGGTGACGTCACCTTCGAGGTGGGCGCCGGGGAGATCGTCGGACTCGCGGGCGCCGCCGGCAGCGGGCGCACCGAGGTCGCCGAGACCGTCGTGGGCCTGCGGGCGGCCCAGGCCGGCGAGGTGGAGATCGCCGGGCGGCGCCCCCGGCCGGGCAGTGTGCCCGCCGCGCTCGCAGCCGGCGTCGGATTCGTCCCGCAGGACCGGCACCATCAGGGCTTCGTGCCCGACATGTCGATCGCGGACAACGCCACGCTGTCCGTTCCTCACCGGCTCGGCAAGAACGGCTTCCTCAGCCGTGACCGCCGGGACCGGCTCGCCGCAACCATGATCGAGAAGCTGGCGATCAAGACGCCGGGACCCGAGCTGCCCGTCTCCGCGCTCTCGGGCGGCAACCAGCAGAAGGTGGTCATGGCCCGCGCCCTGGCGGACGATCCGCGTCTGCTGGTGCTGATCAACCCGACCGCGGGCGTGGACGTGCGTTCCAAGGAGTTCCTCCTCGGCAAGGTCGAGGAGACCGCAGCGTCCGGCACCGGAGTGCTCATCGCCTCCGACGAACTCGACGACCTGCGCATGTGCGACCGGGTCCTGGTGATGTTCCAGGGCCGGGTGACCTCAGAGATAGCCCGCGGCTGGCACGACCACGAACTCGTGGCCGCGATGGAAGGAGTGGACCTCGATGCCTGAAACCGCCCTCGCGGACGCAGCCGCCAAGGCCGTTGAACCCAAGCCCAAGCGCACCGCACTGCTCGGCGGCCGGATCCCCCTGGCCCGGCTGCGCGACCTCGCCCTCGTCCCCGCGATCGTCGTCATCGCGATCGTCGGCCAGATCGTCAACCCGGTCTTCCTGCAGACCGACAACCTCATCAACGTCCTGCAGACCATGTCCGAGATGGCCCTGCTGGTCCTCGCCCAGACGATGGTCCTCATCGTCAAGAAGATGGACCTGTCGCTGGAGTCCACCATGGGCCTCGCGCCCGGTGTCGCGGCCTGGCTGGTGGTGCCCACCGGCGCGACCCATGGCCTCGGACTGCTCCCCGGCGCCTGGGCCGTTCCCGTCACCCTCGCCGTGGGCGCGCTCGTCGGTGTGATCAACTCCCTGCTCATCATCCGCTTCGGCCTCAACGGGTTCATCGTCACCCTCGGCATGCTGATCGTCCTGCGCGGCGTCCTCACCGGCATCTCCGGCGGGCAGACCTTCTTCCAGCTGCCGGAGTCGATGCTCTACCTCGGCACCGCGCAGTGGCTCGGCATGCCCGCCTCGATCTGGATCTGCCTGGCGCTGTTCGCCGTCGCGATCGTGGTCCTCGGCTGGAGCAGCTTCGGACGCTCGCTGTATGCCATCGGCGGCAACGTCGACGCGGCGAAGGCCGCCGGCATCCGCACCGACCGGGTGCTGTGGATCGTCATCGTCACCGGCAGCGTGCTCGCCGCCCTCGCCGGACTGCTGCTCTCCGGACGGCTGGCCTCCGTCGCCTCGGCGCAGGGCAACGGCTACATCTTCACCGTCTTCGCCGCCGCCGTCATCGGCGGGATCAGCCTCAACGGCGGTAAAGGCACCATGTTCGGCGCGTTCTGCGGAATCCTGCTGCTCTTCATGATCCAGAACGTGCTGACCCTGGGCGGCGTTCCTGCTCAGTGGATCGGCGCCCTCAACGGCCTGATCATCCTGGTCGCCCTCGCCATCTCCCGCATCACCGGCGGCAAGGTCCAGGAGTCGACCCGGGCGGCCGCCGCCGGCCGCGACCTCCGCCGCGTTCACGTCTCGTCGCAAGGGGACCGATTCTCCCTTGCCCCTCACAGGAGTTGCCGCCCATGTCCTCCACCGTGCCCTCATCCGCCCGCATCACCGCTCTGGACGTGCTGGACGTGCGTTTCCCGACGTCCGAGCACCTGGACGGGTCGGACGCGATGAACCCCGAACCCGACTACTCCGCCGCCTACGTCGTCCTGCGCACCGACGCCGGTGACGGACTGGAGGGCCACGCCCTGGCCTTCACCACCGGACGCGGCAACGATGTCCAGGCCGCCGCCATCGCGGCCCTCGCCCCGCACGTGGTGGGCCTGTCGGTCGAGGAGGTCTGCGGCGATCTCGGAGCCTTCTCCCGCTCCCTCGTCCACGATCCCCAACTGCGCTGGCTGGGGCCGGAGAAGGGCGCCATCCACATGGCCACCGGCGCGGTCGTCAACGCCGCCTGGGACCTGGCCGCCAAGCGGGCCGGCCAGCCGGTCTGGCGCTTCCTCGGCGAGATGTCACCCGAAGACCTGGTCGCCCAGGTCGACTTCCGCTGGCTGTCCGACGCGCTCACCCCCGAGGAGGCCCTGGAGATCCTGCGCCGCGCCGAACCCGGCCGCGAGGAGAGGATCGCGCGGCTGCTGGAGCGCGGCTACCCCGCCTACACCACCACCCCGGGCTGGCTCGGCTACTCCGACGAGAAGCTGGCCCGCCTGGCCCGGGAGGCCGTCGCCGACGGCTTCACCCAGATCAAGCTGAAGGTCGCGCCGACCTGGAGGACGACGTACGGCGCATGCGTACCGCCCGCGAGACGGTCGGCGCGGGCATCCGCATCGCGGTGGACGCCAACCAGAGATGGGACGTCCAGCCCGCCATCGACTGGATGCGTGCCCTGGCCCCCTACGACCCGTACTGGATCGAGGAGCCCACCTCGCCCGACGACATCCTCGGCCACGCCGCCGTCCGCAAGGCCGTCAGCCCGATCAAGGTCGCCACCGGCGAGCACATCGCCAACCGGGTCGTGTTCAAGCAGCTTCTCCAGGCCGGCGCGGTGGACATCGTGCAGATCGACTCCGCCCGCGTCGGCGGCGTCAACGAGAACATCGCGATCCTGCTCCTCGCCGCGAAGTTCGGCATCCCGGTCTGCCCGCACGCGGGCGGAGTCGGCCTGTGCGAGATGGTGCAGCACCTGTCGATGTTCGACTACGTCGCCGTCTCCGGCACCACCGAGGACCGCGTCATCGAGTACGTCGACCATCTGCACGAGCACTTCGTCGACCCGGTCCGCATCGCAGACGGCCACTACCTGGCGCCGACCCTGCCCGGGCTGAGCGCACAGATGCACCCCGAGTCCCTGAAGGAGTACGCCTACCCCGACGGCCCGGTCTGGAGCGCGCGTGTCTGACGCCCAGGCCCTCGTCGACGCCCACCGCCATGTGTGGGACCTGGACGTCCGGCCGCAACCCTGGCTGGACGAACCGGGGAACGAGCCGATCCGCCGCAGCTTCGGATCCCACGCCCTGCGCTCGGCCGCCACCCGGCCGATCGCCGGACGCCGGCTGACGAGCACGGTGGTCGTGCAGTGCATCGCCTCCGTGCCCGAGACCCGCGACCTCCTCGCCCTGGCCGACAGCGATCCGCTGATAGGCGCCGTCGTCGGCTGGGTGGACCTGACGTCACCCGCGGCCGGCGACGTACTGGACGACCTGCGCACAGGTCCCCAGGGCCGGTACCTGCGGGCCGTACGACACGTCGTGCAGGGCGAGTCCGACCCCCGGTGGCTGCAACGGTCGGATGTCGAGCGGGGGTTGCGAGCGGTGGGGGAGCGCGGGCTCGGATACGACGTGCTGGTCCGCAGCCACCAGCTTCCCCAGGCGATCCGGCTCGCGGAGCGGTTCCCCGAGCTGCCGCTGGTCCTGGACCACGCGGGCAAGCCGCCCATCGCACGGGGGGAACTGGCCGACTGGGAACAGCAGGTGCGGACGCTGGCCCGCCATCCCCGCGTCCACTGCAAGGTGTCGGGACTGGTCACCGAGGCCGACCACGAGAAGTGGACCGTCGACGACATCCGCCCGGTGTGGGAGGTCCTGCTCTCCGCCTTCGGCCCGGACCGGCTGATGTTCGGCTCCGACTGGCCGGTCGCCAACCTCGCGGGCGGCTGGAACCGCTGGGCCGCCACCGTCGAGGAACTCCTGGACGGCTGCTCCGGCCCAGAGACCCAGGCAGTGCTCGCCGGCACCGCGACCGCCTTCTACCACCTGACCCCTGCCCCTGCTCCGATGAAGGACGGGACGCTGTGCTCCTGACCGAACTGCTGCACCCCGGCATCCTCGAATCCCTGGCCGGAGCCGGCCACGGCGCCCGTGTGCTGCTCGCCGACGGCCACTACCCGGCGAGCACCGCCACCGGCGAGCGCGCCAGAACCGTCCACCTCAACCTCGCCCCCGGCCTGCTCGACGTCACCACCGTGCTCGACGTCCTGCTGCGCGCCCTGCCGGTCGAGTCGGCCCAGGTGATGGTGCCGCCCGAGGGCGAACCAGAGCCACCGGCCATCGCCGACTACCGCAAGAGGCTGGCCCCGGTCCCGGTCGACACGCTCGACCGCTTCGCGTTCTACGACGCCGCACGCTCGCCCGACCTGGCGCTGGCGATCGTCACCGCCGACACCCGTACCTACGCCAACCTGCTGCTGACCATCGGCGTCCGCGCTGAAGGGACCCTGACGACACGATGACACTTGCCGCCCGCTACTTGTCCGCCCGCACTCTCGACACGGCTCCGGCTCCCAGCACACCGCCGGGTCCCGGCGAGGTGGAACTGGCCCCCGCCTACGTCGGTATCTGCGGCACCGACCTGCACATCTTCCACGGCGACATGGATGCCCGGGTCGCCGCACCGGCCGTCCTGGGGCATGAGATGGCCGGGCGGGTCGTCCGTGTCGGCCCGGGCGTCGAGGGCTGGGCGCCCGGGGACGCGGTCACCGTGATGCCGCTGCGCTGGGACGACACCTGCCCGGCCTGCCGCGCGGGCCACCAGCACATCTGCCAGCACCTGGACTTCATCGGCATCGACTCCCCCGGCGCGATGCAGCAGCGCTGGACCGTGCCCGCCACCACCCTCATCCGCCTGCCCGACACCCTGCCCCTGGACCGGGCCGCGCTGGTGGAGCCCACCGCGGTCGCCGTGCACGACGTGGGCCGGGCGCAGGTCGCCGCCGGTGAGAAGGTTGTCGTGGTCGGCGGCGGGCCGGTCGGTGTCCTGATCGCGCTGGTGGCCCAGGCCGCCGGCGGGGATGTGCGGGTGGTGGAGCTCAGCGCCCACCGGCGGCTGCTCGCCGAGGAGTTGGGGCTTGTTGTGTGGGACCCGGCCACCGACCACGTGGCCGACCTGGTCGGGGAGTGGAGCGGGGATGCGGGTGCGGACGTCGCCTTCGAGGTGTCCGGCGCGCAGGGCGGCGTGGACACCGCCGTCGATGTGCTCGGGGTGCGGGGCCGGCTGTGTCTGGTCGCGATCCACCCGAAGCCGCGTGAGATCAACCTGCACCGCTTCTTCTGGCGCGAACTGACCCTCGTCGGCGCCCGGTTGTACGACCGCTGCGACTTCGAGAAGGCCGTCGCCCTGGTCGCCGAGGGCACGGTTCCGGCCGACCGGCTGATCAGCAAGGTCGTCCCGCTCACCCAGGCCCCGGCCGCGTTCGAGGCGCTGGAGGGCGGCGGTGACGTGATGAAGATCCTGGTGGACTGCACCGACGAGGCCCAGGAGGCCGCCGTATGAACGCCTTCGACCTCACCGGCAAGCTGGCCGTGGTCACCGGCGCCCGGCGCGGCATCGGGCGGGCCATGGCCCGCGCGCTCGCCGAGGCCGGCGCGGACATCATCGGAGTCAGCGCCTCCCTGGAGGCCTCCGGCAGCGCCGTGGAAAAAGACGTGAACGCCGCGGGCCGTACGTTCGAGGCGATCCGCACCGACTTCGCCGACCCCGCCGCGGTGCGGGAACTGGGCGCGGACCTGGCGGGCCGGGAACGGCCGGTGGACATCCTCATCAACAACGCGGGCACCATCCGCCGCGCCCCGGCGGGCGAACACACCGACGCGGACTGGGAGTTGGTCCTCCAGGTCAACCTCAGCGCGCAGTTCGCGCTGACCCGGGCGGTCGGCGCGGCGATGGTGGCCCGCGGCCAGGGCAAGGTCGTCTTCACCGCCTCGCTGCTCAGTTTCCAGGGCGGCATCACGGTGCCCGGTTACACCGCCGCCAAGCACGGTATCGCCGGTCTGACCAAGGCGCTGGCCAACGAGTGGGCCCCGCACGGGGTGAACGTCAACGCCATCGCGCCCGGCTACATCGCCACCGACAACACCCAGGCCCTGCAAGACGACCCGGTACGCAGCAAGGCGATCCTGGAGCGTATCCCGGCCGGCCGCTGGGGCAGCGCCGACGACCTCGCGGGCGCCACCGTCTTCCTCGCCTCCGACGCGGCCGCCTACGTCCACGGCGTCACCCTGCCCGTCGACGGCGGATGGCTGGCCCGATGAACGCCGACCTCGCCGGCCTGCTCACCGAGGCGCGGATCGTGCCGGTCCTGACCGTGCCCGATGCCGCCATGGCCGTTCCGCTGGCCCACGCCCTGGCCGCGGGCGGTGCCCGCTGTGCGGAGGTCACCTTCCGCACCCCGGGCGCCGAGGAGGTCGTGAAGGCGATGGCCGCCCGGGGCGACCTGGTCGTCGGCGCGGGGACGGTGCTCACCGTCGAGCAGGCGGAGCGGGCCGTGGCGGCGGGAGCGCGCTTCGTCGTTTCCCCCGGACTGGATCACGAAGTCATCGCGTGGTGCCAGGAGTGGGGTGTGCCGGTGGTGCCGGGCGTCGCCACCGCGACCGAGGTGATGTACGCCCTGCGGGTCGGGCTTGACGCCGTGAAGCTCTTCCCCGCCGAACCGCTCGGTGGCCGGGCGATGCTGCGGGCGCTGGCGGCGCCCTTCCCCGGGCTGCGGTTCATGCCGACCGGCGGGATCGACGCCGCCGCGCTGCCCGGCTATCTCGCGGAGCCTTCCGTACTCGCGGTCGGCGGCAGCTGGATGGCCACCCCCGCTCTTCTCAAGAGCGGTGACTTCGCCGAGATCCGCCGGCTGACCGCTGACGCGGTCGAAAGGAGCACGCCATGACCGACGTGATCGCCCTGGGCGAGGTCATGCTGCGCTTCGATCCCGGTGAGGGCCGCATCCGCACCGCCCGCAGTTTCCAGGTGTGGGAGGGCGGCGGCGAGTACAACGTCGTGCGCGGGCTGCGGCGCTGCTTCGGACTGCGCACCGCCGTCGTGACCGCGCTGGCGGACAACGCGGTGGGCCGTCTCGTCGAGGACCTGATGCTCCAGGGCGGCGTCGACACCTCGCTGATCTGCTGGGTGCCCGACGACGGCATCGGCCGCACCGCCCGCAACGGCCTCAACTTCGTCGAGCGCGGCTACGGCATCCGCGGCGCGCTCGGCGTCAGCGACCGCGCCCACACCGCCGTCTCCCAACTCCGCAAGGGCGACATCGACTGGGACACGGTGTTCTCGGCCGGGGTGCGCTGGTTTCACACCGGCGGCATCTTCGCCGCCCTGTCGGACACCACCGTCGACGTCGCCGACGAGGCCATGGCGGCCGCGCGCCGGCACGGCGTCACCGTCTCCTACGACCCCAACTACCGCCCCAGCCTCTGGGCCGACCGCGGCGGACCGCAACGCGCCCGCGAGGTCGACCTGCGGCTCGCCCGGCACGCCGACGTCATCGTGGGCGCCCTCGGCCTGGCGGGCGGCCACCCGGGCGCCGTGCGGTTCACGGCCGACGAGGTGCCGGAGGCTCTCGTCGCCGTGACCGACCTGGTGCCCGATGCGCGGGTGCTCGCGACCACCCTGCGCGAGGTGCCCTCGGCGGGTGTGAACGACTGGACCTCGGCGGCCTGGTCCGCCGAGACCGGATACGTGACCGGACCGCACATGCCCGGCCTGCACGTCCTGGACCGCATCGGCTCCGGCGACGCCTTTGCCGCCGGGCTGATCCACGGCCTGCTCGCCGGTCACTCCCTGGAACGCGCGCTCGCCTACGGCACGGCCCACGGCGCCCTGGCCATGACGACCCCCGGTGATGTCTCGATGGCCACCCTCGCGGAGGTCGAGGCGCTCATCGCCGGCGGCTCGGCCCACGTACGACGCTGAACGACCCTCAGGAGCACCCCTTGCACCGCCGGAAGATCCCTCACACCCCCGTCGAACTCACCGAACTCGGGTTCGGCGCCGCGGTGATCGGCAACCTCTACCGGGTGACCGAGCCGCAGGCCGCGGCGGACGCCGTCGACGCCGCCTGGGACGCGGGCGTCCGCTACTTCGACACCGCGCCGCACTACGGCCTGGGCCTCTCCGAACGCCGGCTCGGCGCCGCCCTGCGCGACCGCCCCCGCGACCAGTACGTCATCTCCTCCAAGGTGGGCCGCCTCCTGGTCCCCAACGAACACCCGACCGGCGTCGACGACCAGGGCTTCGTCGTCCGCGACGACCTGCGCCGGCAATGGGACTTCAGCCGCGACGGCGTACTGCGCTCCCTGGAGGCCACGCTGGAGCGCACCGGCCTGGACCGCATCGACGTCGTCTACCTCCACGACCCCGACGACCACTGGCAGCAGGCCGCCGACGAGGCCATGCCCACCCTGGCCGACCTGCGCGACCAGGGCGTGATCGGCGCGATCGGCGCCGGCATGAACCAGTCCGCCATGCTCGCCCGCTTCCTGCGCGAGACCGCCGCCGACGTGGTCATGCTCGCCGGCCGCTACACCCTGCTCGACCAGTCCGCCCTCGACGACGTCCTGCCCGCCGCACAGGCCCACGGCAAGAGCGTCGTCGCCGTCGGCGTCTTCAACTCCGGCCTGCTCTCCAAGGACCGGCCCGCCGAAGGCATGAAGTACGACTACCAGGAGGCACCCCCAGCCCTGGTGAACCGCGCCCGGGCCATCGCCGAGGTCTGCGAACGGCACGGCACCACGCTGCCGGCCGCCGCCATCGCCTTCCCCTTCGCCCACCCCGCCGTCGTCAACGTCACCCTGGGCATGCGGACCGCGGAACAGGTCCGGCGCAACGTCGAACTGCACGCTAGGACCGTCCCCGACGGCCTCTGGGCGGCACTGCGTGAACAGGGCCTGATCAGGGCCGACGTCACTCCGCCGCCGTCGGCCGCCGGGACAGCTGCGTCGCCGCGGTGACGTCCGTGATCGGGCGCAGCCGGTAGGTGTAGGTGTAGTCCCGGTCGGCGAACAGCTTGTACTCGTCGTGCGTGTGCGCGCCCCAGCTGTTGTCGCCGCCGACGCCCATCTGTCGGTGATTCACGCGCAGGACGACCTCCTGGCGCGGGGTGAGCTGGTAGTCGTGGCGGGCGCCGACCGAGAGGTCCTCCGGGGTGAAGCGGGAGGCGTTGACCTCCAGCAGCGGCTCGCCGCTCACCAGCAGGCCGGTGCCGCCCCGGCCGGTGAGGGCGGCCCAGCGGACATCGGTCCTGTTGCCGTTCTCCTGCGGCCGGATGTAGGAGGTCCACTGCTCGGCGACCGAGCCGGAGTAGAGGCCGACGTCGGTGCCGTCGTTGCGGTCCCAGTGGTTCTCCTCGGGGCCCCGGCCGTAGTAGTGGATGTGGTCCAGACGGCCGGGGAGGAACAGGAGGGTGCCCACCTCCGGGATGTACGGCAGTGAACTCACCCCCGGGTGCAGCGTGTTGTCGACCTTGATCTCGCCGTTGCCGAAGACCGTGTAGGCGGTGGTGTATGTCGACTCCGTGGTCGTGGGGAGCGTGCCGCCGACCTCGATCCTGACCGCCCTGTCCCGTACGGCACTCACGGTGACGTCGGTGACCTTGCGGCGGGCGCCCGCGTCGCGCCACGTCTGGTTGCGGGTGTGCTGGCCGTTGCCGTGGTCGTTGTCGGTGGGCGCCCGCCAGAAGTTGGGGACGGGACCGGTGGCGATGAGCCGGCTGCCGTGGGCCTCGTACGACGTGATGACGCCGGTCTTCTTGTCGATGGTGACGGTGAAGTCCGTGCCGGTGACGGTGACTTGTGTCGGGCCGTCGTCGTAGGTCAGGGGCGGCACCTCGTCCAAGGGCAGCGGTGTGACGGCGGGGCTGCCCGCGTCCAGCAGGAGTTGGGCCTTGGCCACCTCGAAGCCCGGCCCGGCCCATGGTGTGCGTTCCTTGGTGGTGAAGGACAGCTCCAGGAAGTACTCCGTGCCGGGCGCCGGGTCGGCCGGCAGCCGTACGGGGACGGTGATCGTCTTGCTGGACAGGGGTGCCACGTCCAGCTGGTCGCGGCTCAGCCTGCCGTGCCGGACCGGCTTCCCGTCGGCCACCAGCGTCCAACGTCCGTCGAATTCCCGGAGGTTGGTGAACAGGTACTCGTTCGTCAGAGTCACCGCGTCCGCGTCGCCCGTGGCGTTGATCGCCTGGTAGATCCGTTTGATCTCCGCCGCTTTGCCGGTGTGGCCGCGGTCGGCGGTGATGATGCCGTCGGCGACGAAGTTGCCGTCGTTGGGGTTGTCGCCCCAGTCGCCGCCGTACGCCAGGAAGGTCTTTTCGCGGGGGCGTTGTGCCGTGCGACCGACGCTCGCCGCGTCGAACCAGAACCGGACGCCCTCGTCACCGGGGCCCCGGCTGCCGGAGGCCAGCTCGGCGGCGCTCAGGGCCCGGGCGTAGACCCGCGCCTTGCGGATGGTGCCGCTGAACTCGCGGGTGATGTTGTCGACGTCGGTGGCGAGGGCGAGCGGCGCGGTGTTGCTGCTGGGCCGCCGCGTGGTCGTGCGGGTGGCCCGGACCGTGCCGTCGACGGACAGGGTCAGGGTGCCGGCCTCCGCGTCGAAGACTCCGGCGACGTGGTGTTCGCTGCCCGTCCAGTCGCCCGGTAGGGCCCAACTGGTGGATACCCACTGGCCGCCGCCGTAGATGAAGAACTCCAGGTTTCCGTCGCTCTGCTTCAGGGCGTACTGGGTGTCGCCCTTGGCGATGATCGGCTGGTGGTAGCCGAGGACGTGCGGGGTGATCCAGGCTTCCAGGGTGAGGGAGCCGGTGAGGTCGAGGCGGTCGTCGCGGGCGAAGACCGTGCCGCCCGAGACGCCCCTCGCCCGGTCGAACGAGCCGCTGGGCGCGATGAGTTCGCCCCGTATCCCGCCGGGCCCCTCCTCCGTGAACCGCTGTCGCACGGGCGTCGGCCAGTTCAGGGACTGGTCCACGAAGTCCCAGATCCAGCCGCCCTGGAGGACGTCGTGGGCGCGGATCACGTCCCAGTACTTCTTGAAGTTGCCGTTGGAGTTCCCCATCGCGTGGCAGTACTCGATCATGACGTACGGCCGGGTGTCGGTGGTGTCCTTGGCGCGGTCCTCGACGCGGGCGGGGCTCTCGTACATCTCGGAGCGGATGTCGCTGACGCCCGGGCGGTCGTCGCCCTCGTACTGCACGACGCGGGTGGTGTCGTAGGACTTGATCCAGTCGTGCATGGCGGTGAACGTGCTGCCGGCGCCCGCCTCGTTGCCGAGGGACCAGATGACGACGGAGGCGTGGTTCTTGTCGCGGTGGACCATGTTCTGGGCGCGGGCGACGCAGGCGGCGGACCAGTCGGCGTGGTTGCCGGGGTACTCGCCGCGGATGCCGTGGGTCTCCAGGTTGGTCTCGTCGACGAGGTAGAGGCCGTACTCGTCGGCTAGTTCGTACCACTGCGGGTTGTTGGGGTAGTGCGAGGTACGGACCGAGTTCATGTTCATCCGCTTGATGATCTCGATGTCCCGGATCATGTCGGCGCGGGTGAGGGCGGTGCCTCGGTCGGGGTGCATCTCGTGGCGGTTGGTGCCGCGGAAGGACACCGGCCGGCCGTTGATGCGCATCAGGCCGTCCTTGAGCGCGAACTCGCGCAGTCCCACCCGGTGGGAGAGCGTCTCGGTGACCTTGCCCGACGGGTCGCGCAGCCGCAGCACCGCCGTGTACAGGTACGGGTGTTCGGCCGACCAGAGCCGCGGCTCGGGCACGGCTCTCGCCGTCCGTACGGTCGTGTCCTCGCCGACCGTCCGCACGTCGGCGGACTGCTGGAGCGGGCGGGACCAGACGGGGTGGCCGTCGGCGTCGTACAGCTGGGTCTCGACGGTGTACGCACCGGCGTGGCCCGCCGCGTAGGCGCGGACGCTCGCCGTCACCGACAGCTGCGCGGAGGCGAAGTCGTCGCCGAGCGGGGTGTCCAGCTTGAAGTCGCGCAGGTGCACGGCCGGGGTGGAGTAGAGGTGGACCGAGCGGAAGATGCCGCTCAGCCGGATCATGTCCTGGTCCTCCAGCCAGTCGCCGTCGGAGTAGCGGTAGACCTCGACGGCGATCTGGTTGGTGCCGGGCCTGAGATGGTCGGTGATGTCGTACTCGGCTGGGGTGAAGGAGTCCTCGTGGTAGCCGACGAGTGCACCGTTGATCCACACGTAGTGCGCCGACTTCACGCCCTCGAAGTGCAGGAAGGTGCGCCGCCCGGACCAGCCGCGGGGCACGGTGAAGGTCCTGCGGTACTGCCCGACGGGGTTGTAGCGGGTCGGGGCTGCGGGCGGCTGCGGCTCCTCGCCCAGGCCGTTGGGGCCCCAGTAGGGGTAGGTGATGTTGACGTAGATCGGGCGGTCGTAACCGTGCTTCTGCCAGACGGACGGGACGGGGATGGTGTCCCAGTCGCTGTCGTCGAGGTCGGTGGCGAAGAAGTCGGGGTCACGGTCGTCGGGGCGCTCGGCGTGGGCGAACTTCCACCGGCCGTCGAGGCTCAGCCGGTAGGGCGAGTCCGTGCGGTCGGCCGCGAGGGCCTGGCCGAGGGTCGCGTACGGCATGAGGGTGCTGTGGGGCGGCTGGGTGCCGAGCCGGAAGACGTCGACGCGGCCGTTCCACTCGGGGGACTCGGCGGCGGCACGGGCCGTGCCGGCGGTCCAGGAGGGGAGGGCCAGGGCGCCGGCGAGGGCGGCCCCGCCCTCCAGGAGCCGGCGGCGGCTGACGGGCGTCCGGGTGGGGGACTCGGAAGTGTGCGACATGACCGTTGCCTTCCTCACTACGGCCGGGTGACCGTGCGGCTTTGAGGGAGCGTCAGATCCTGTTCGGTGATGTTGGGAAACCGAACGCACACTAGGTTCTGTGTCAGATGGTGGCAATGATGCTGTCGAGCTTTGTGTCCTTCTGATCGATGTCACGGCCGACCTTGGCCGGATCCCGTTCCTCGAACTGGGTGCGGTGCAGTTCGGCGTAGCGTCCGCCGGCCGCCAGCAGCTCGTCGTGCGTGCCGCGTTCGACGATCTGTCCGGCCTCGACGACGAGGATCTGGTCGGCCGCGCGGATCGTGGAGAGCCGGTGGGCGATGACGATCGCGGTCCTGCCCTCCAGCGCCTCCGTCAGCGCCTCCTGCACCGCCGCCTCCGAGGTGTTGTCGAGGTGGGCGGTGGCCTCGTCGAGGATGACGACGCGCTGGCGGGCCAGCAGCAGCCGGGCGATGGTCATGCGTTGGCGTTCGCCGCCGGAGAGCCGGTAGCCGCGTTCGCCGACCACGGTGTCGAGGCCGTCGGGCAGGGACCGTACGAGATCGTCGAGGCGGGAGCGGCGCAGGGCGTCCCACAGCTCGTCCTCGGTCGCGGTGGGGCGGGCCAGCAGCAGGTTGGCGCGGACCGTGTCGTGGAAGAGGTGGCCGTCCTGGGTGACCATGCCGATGGTCTCGCGCAGGGAGCGGGCGGTCAGGTCGCGGATGTCCTCCTCGCCCACGCGCACGGCGCCCTCGTCGACGTCGTACAGGCGCGGCAGCAGCTGCGCGATGGTCGACTTGCCGGCGCCGGAGGAGCCGACGAGGGCCACGGTCTGGCCGGGTTCGGCGCGGAAGGAGATGCCCTTGAGGACCTCTTCACCCCCGCGGGTGTCGAGGGAGGCGACCTCCTCCAGGGAGGCCAGCGAGACCTTGTCGGCGGACGGGTAGCCGAAGCGGACGGCGTCGAACTCGACCGCGACCGGCCCCTCACCGACCTCGCGGGCGTCCTCCTTCTCCTCGATGAGCGGCTTCAGGTCCAGCACCTCGAAGACCCGCTCGAAACTGACCAGCGCGCTCATCACCTCGACGCGGGCACCGGCGAGGGCGGTGAGCGGGGCGTAGAGCCGGGTCAGCAGCAGGGCGAGGGAGACGACCGCGCCCGGTTCCAGGGTGCCGCGCAGGGCGAACCAGCCGCCGAGGCCGTAGACGAGCGCGAGGGCCAGGGCGGAGACCAGGGTGAGGGCGGTGATGAAGACGGACTGGGCGGTCGCCGTGCGCACGCCGATGTCCGCCACCCGCCGCGCGCGGGCCGCGAACTCCTCGGATTCCTGCTCCGGGCGGCCGAACAGCTTGACCAGGGTGGCGCCGGGCGCGGAGAAGCGCTCGGTCATGCGGGTGCCCATCGCCGCGTTCAGGGCGGCCGCCTCACGCTGCATGCGGGCCATCCGGCTTCCCATGCGGCGGGCCGGGATCACGAAGACCGGCAGCAGGGCGAGCGCGAGCAGGGTGATCTGCCAGGACAGGGTGAGCATGACGGCGAGCGTCAGCAGCAGGGTCACCAGGTTGCTGACCACTCCGGAGAGGGTGTTGCTGAACGCCCGCTGCGCACCGATGACGTCGTTGTTGAGTCGGGAGACCAGTGCTCCCGTACGTGTCCGTGTGAAGAACGCGACCGGCATGCGCTGCACATGATCGAACACAGCCGTCCGCAGATCGAGGATGAGTCCCTCCCCGAGCGTGGCCGACAGCCGCCGTCCGAGGATGCCCAGGGCCGCTTCGGCGACCGCGATGAGCGCGATGAGCAGGGCGAGCCGGACGACCGTGCCCTCGTCGTCGCCCGTCACGATCGCGTCCACGACATGGCCGGCGAGGACCGGGGTGGCGACGGCGAGCAGCGCGGTGGCCACCCCGAGCACCACGAACTGGGCGATGCGGGTGCGGTGCGGGCGGGCGAACGCGCCGATGCGGCGCAGCGTCGCGCGGGCGAAGGGGCGGGTCTCCGTCTGCGCGTTCATCACGCTGTGCAGCTGTGTCCAGGCTGTGGTTTCCATGCTCATGGGAGCGAACGTAGGACCTCAAGCGTTGTTGAGGTCAACGTTCCCGGAAGAATCACACACCGCCCCGGAAGAATCGCTCACCGTACGTCCGCTCACCGTACGTCCCCCTCCCCCGCCGCGTCCCCCTCCCCGAAGGATCCGATGACCGTCAGCAATGCCCCGTCCCCCCTGCCGCAACCCGCAGTTGGTGCGGCGGGGAAAACCTCTGAGGACGTGAGCCCCCGCCGCGTCCCCCTCCCGCTTCCCGGCCGCAGGGTCCGGCAGATCCTGTGCCTGCTGCCGCTGCTGCTCGTCTCCGTGGTCGCCGTGCGGCACCGCTCGGTGCTCGCCGAGGGCTTCGGTCATCTGCGGTCCGCCGAGTGGCCGTGGCTGCTGGTCGCGGTCTGCGCCACCTGTCTGACGTGGGTCGCCGCGGCCTGTACCCGGCAGGGCGCGGTGGTGGAGCGGCTGCCCGGGCGGCGGCTGCTCGCCACGCAGTTCGCGGCCGGCGCCGCCAACCATCTGCTGCCGACGGGGCTCGGCGCGAGCGCGGTCAACCTGCGGTTCATGACCGTGTGCGGGGTGCCGCTCGCCCGCTCCTCCGCCGCCCTCGCGCTGTATCTGCTCGCGGAGTCGGTCGGCCGGCTGGGGCTGCTGGCCGCGCTGCTGCTGATGTTCCCCGACGCGCTGAGTCTCGGTTCGCTGCTTCCCGAGGAGGCGGTCGGCGCACTGCTGCCCGCGCTGGGGGCGGTGCTGCTGGTGGCGGCCGGGGTGCTCGTTCTCGTACGCCGGGTGCGGGCGGCCGTGACGGCGTTCCTGCGCACGGCGCTGGGAGAGCTGCGCGAGGTGCACACCCGGCCGTCCAGGGCGCTGGCGCTGTGGGGCGGGTCGCTGGCCTTTCCCGCGCTCCAGGCGGCGGGGCTGGCCGCGGTGGGACAGGCCCTGGGGCTGCCGGTGCCGCCGCTGCACATGGCGGTGGCGTACCTGGCGGCGACGGTCGCGGTCGCCCTGGTGCCGACACCGGGCGGACTGGGCTCGGTGGAGGCGGCGCTGGTGGTGGCGCTGGTGGCGGCGGGCGGACCGGCGGCGGTGGCGACGGCGGTGGTGCTGGCCTACCGGATCATCACCGTGTGGCTGCCGCTGCTGCCGGGGGCGTTGACGCTGGGGGCCCTCGTGCGGCTGAAGATCATCTGATCTACCGCGCTCGAAGATCGTCTGCGGTACAACGGCCGCATGGACATCACCGCTCTCTCCGAGGCCCTCGACCAGATCGAGGACGGCGCTGTCGTGCACCACGGCTTCACCGACTACCTGCGGGACTACGAAGTCGTCGTCTACATGACCGCCGATCCGACCACGAGCATTCCCCCGGCCCACCTGCGCTATCTGTTCCGGTACTGCGTGGCGGCGCGCTGCGAGACGTCCCTCGTCCCTCGGGTGTGGCAGAAGTCGCTGGACGACCGTCTCATCGACCACGCGACGGCCGACGGCCTCGACGGCTGGGTCTGGGGTGTGAAGTGGGCCAATCTGGAGAGAGCGCGGGTGCTGCCCGAGTCGGACGCCGCGCGGCGATGGGCCGATGAGCTGGGGATCGACCTCCACACGGTCCGCATCGAGACGCAGGTGCACGACCTCGACCTGGTCTTCTCCGAGCTGGAGATCACCGAACTGCCGGCGTCCTGGGAGAAGTAGCCCCGGTCGGGCCCGTCGCCGCCTTCCGGGAGTTGAGGCGGACGAGGAGGCTCGGGTGGCGGTGCTGTGGGGCGAGGGCGGCACGTTCTGCGCGGGCGCCGACCACCTCAAGGCCCTCGGCACCGAGCGGGCGGCAACCCGGTGACGGAGGACGGCGACGGCCCATCACGAACCCACGACCGCAGCGGCAGCCTGGGCCCCTGGAGGGCGCAGGGCCGCGGCGGCGGCCCGGGCACCCGAGCGGGCGGCTCCGGCCGCGCTCTGCCCCGGGTGTGTCAGGCCTCCGGCGGCGAACACCCCGGGGAGTGACGTCGCTCCGGCGTCGGCGACGAGCCTCAGCCCGCCCCGCCGCGCCAACTCGTTCTCGGGCACGAAGCCGCCGGTGAACACGACGGTGTCACAGGCGAGTTCGGCCGTACGACCGTCCCGGTGCCGGACGCGGACGCCCGACAGGCGGCCGTGGCCGAGGAGTTCGGCGACGCCGGCCCCGGTGAGGAGGGGAACCCCGCGTCGGAGGCGGGCGTCCTGGGTGCGGACGCGCGACACCTGAGCGCGCTCGGCCTCGGTGACCAGCGCGACGACCTCCGCTCCCGACGCCCGTACGGTGTCGGCGGCCCGGTACGACACCGGCTCCGCGCCGACGATCACCGCACGGGTGCCGATCCGCTGCCCGAACAGATGCACCGCCTGCTGGAGTTCACCGGTGGTGTAGACGCCGGCGGGACGGGTCCCCGGCACCAGGCGGGCGGCGCGGGGGCGTTCGCGGGCGCCGGTGGCGAGAAGGATCACGCGGGCCTCGATCCTCTCCGGCCCGCCCGGGCCGACGGTGTTCAGCGCGAGGGGGCCGGCCCAGTCGAGGGCGGTCACGCCGGTCCGTACGACCGCACCGGCGCTCATTGCGGTCTCGACGAGCCGGCGGGCGTACGCCGGGCCGGTCAGGGGGCGCCGCCAGGAGCCGAAGCCGCCGTGCGCGCAGTGCCGCGGCACTCCCCCGGCCCGCTGCTCCCGGTCCAGCACCTCCACCCGCCCGGCGCCGGAGGCGGCGAGACGGGCGGCGGCGGTGAGCCCGGCGGGGCCCGCGCCGACGACGAGGACGTCGACCTGTCGTGTCATCCGCGGGCCTCCTCGAACAGCTGCCGCACGGCCGCCCCGCAGTAGAACCCCTGGCAACGCCCGCCCCGCGCCCTGGTCCGGCGCCGCAGCCCGTCCAGGCTGCCCGGCGGGATCGCACTCGTGAGGGCGTCACGGATCTCGCCCCGCGACACGCGCTCGCAGTGGCAGACGAGGGTGCCGTACTCCGGGTCGGCGGCGATCAGGTCGGGACGTTGGTACGGGCGCGGGAACGCCTCGCCCAGGTTGGGCATGCGGACCGGTTCCAGTCGGCGCGACGGCCCCAACTCCACCCCATTGTGGTCCAGTTGCCCGATCACGTACTCGGCGATGGCGAGCGACGCCGTCAGCCCGGTCGAGCGGATGCCGCCCACCGTGAGGTACGCCTGCTCCGGGTGGGCCGTGATGCGGTAGTCGTCGTACTCGGTGGCGGCGCGCAGGCCGGCGTATACGGCGGTGACCTCTTCGTCAAGGAGCTCGGGCAGGATGCGGCGGCCCTGCTCGCGCAGGCGCGTCAGACCGTCGGCGGTCGACTGCGTGGCCCGCTTGTCGTCGAGGTCCTCGGCGGTGGGGCCGAGCAGGACGTTGCCGTACACCGTGGGCGCGACCAGGACGCCCTTGCCGAGTGCGGTCGGGACGGGCAGCAGGATGTGCCGGACGAGGGCGCGGGCGAACTTGTCGAAGACGACGAGCTGTCCGCGGCGCGGGGTGACGGTGAAGTCGTGGTGGCCGAGGTCGCGGTCGAGGGTGTCGGCGTGGAGGCCGGCCGCGTTGATGGTCCAGCGGGTGCGCAGGTCTCCCCGGTCGGTCGACAGTACTCCCTGACTCACCTTCCGCACACGGCAGTTGAGGTGCAGGTCCACGCCGTGCCGGACGGCCTGGGTGGCGTACGCCAGGGTCGTCGTCCAGGGACAGATGATGCTCTCGCCGGGGACGTGGAGGGCGCCGAGCGCGCCGGGGCCGAGATGTGGCTCGCGGTCGTACAGTTCGGCCCGTCCCAGCAGGCGGGTCTCCTTGTGGTCGTTGCGCTCGGCCTTCTCCGCGAGACGGGGCAGCGCGGCGAGTTGCTCCTCGTCCCAGGCGACGAGCAGGGCGCCGACGGGTTCGACGGGGATGCCCGACTCGGCGGCGTACTCGGCGAGCCGGCGGGAGCCGTCGCGGACGAGGCGGGCCTCCAGGGAGCCGGGGACCGCGTCGAAGCCGGTGTGGAGGATGGCGGTGTTGGCCTTGGAGCTGCCTTGCCCGACGTCGTCCTGCGCCTCGACGACCGCTGTGCGCAGCCGGGGACGGCGGGCCAGTTCGCGGGCGATGGCACTGCCGACGACTCCGGCACCGATGACGACCACGTCGTACGGCGTGCCGGGGAGGGGGCCGTGGGTGGTGACCGTCATGCGGGGGTCCGGTCGAGGAGGGCGCTGACCTCGGCGCGGAAGCGGGCGCGGCGGTCGGCGGCCTCGTCGGCGGTGATCCGGGGTTCGTGGACGACGGACGGCTGCCGGTCCGGAAGGACCTCCGTGACCTTCTGGCCCGGCTCCGCGCCGAGCCTGGCCAGGGCGGCGGCACCGAGGGCGGTGGCGTCGGGCAGGGCGGACACCTCGACGGGGCGTTGCAGCAGGTCGGCCTGGGTCTGCATGAGCAGGGCGGAGCGGGTCAGGCCGCCGTCGACGCGCAGGGTCTCCAGCGGGGACTCCAGGGCGTCCACGAGCTCGGCGACCTGCGCGGCGATCCCCTCGCACAGCGCCCGCACCAGATGGCCGGCGGTCGTGTCGAGGCCGAGCCCGGTGAGCGAACCGCGCAGGTCACCACGCCACCAGGGGGCGGCGAGTCCGGCCAGCGCGGGCACGAAGGTGACTCCGCCGGTGCCGGACACGGAGCCGCCCACCACGTCGAGGTCCGCCGCGCCCTTGATCACCCCAAGCTCGGCAAGCCATTGCACGGCGGACGCGGCCGTGTACACCTGACCGTCGAGGCAGTAGCTGGTCCGGCCGTCGAGGGTCCAGGCGACGCAGCTGACCAGTCCCGAACTGCCGCGCCTCGGGGTGTCGCCGGTGTGGGCGAGCAGGAACGCGCCGGTGCCGTAGGTGCATTTGGCGCCGCCGGGTGCGGTGACGCGTTGGGCGAGGAGCGCCGCCTGCTGGTCCACGGCGAGTCCGGTGAGGGGGATCTCGGGGCCGAACTCCGCTGTGGTTCCCACCGGTTGAGCGTTGCCGACGATCCTCGGCAGGCGTTCGCCGGCGAGTCCGTACAGGTCGAGGGCGCGGGGTGACCACTGCGTGCGGTCGAGGTCGAGGAGCTGGGTGCGGCTCGCGGTCGCCGCGTCGGTGACATAGGCGCCGGTGAGGCGGTGGACGAGCCAGGCGTCGGTGGTGGTGACGACGCCCTCGCGGGTGAGGTGGCGGCGGATCCACGCCATCTTGGGTGCGGCGAAGTACGGGTCGAGCGGCAGGCCGGTCAGTGCGCGCAACTCCTCGGCGTGCGGGGCGAGTTCCTCGCAGACGCTCTCGGCGCGGCGGTCCTGCCAGACGAGGGCCGTGGTGAGCGGGCGGCCGGTGGCGGGGTCCCAGGCGAGCACGGTCTCGCCCTGGTTGGCCAGGCCGAGCGCCACCACGGGTTCCCGGGCCTCGGCGAGGGCGCGGCGGCCCGCCTCGACGACGGACGCGTACAGCTCCTCGGGGTCGACCTCGACGAGACCGCCGGGCAGGTGCCGCGGGCGCACCTCGGCGAACCCGGCGCCGATCACTCCGCGTTCGGGGCAGACGACGAGCGCCTTGGTGCCGGACGTGCCCTGGTCGACGGACAGCACCGGACCGGTCATCGGGCCCCTTCCTCGGCGATCACCACGGCGCCAGCCTGCCGCCGCCCGCCGCACCGCGTCAAGCGACCCTGACCGTCGGTGAATCTTCAACCACCAGATCTTTCAACTTCCTTTCATGTCAACGGAGTTGGAAGAGATCGGGAAATCGAAGGAGCTGCGGAACCTCCCCCTCTATAGTGGCCGCCGACCGGCACGAGCTCCTCGACCGCCGCCCGGAGGAGGGCTGTTGTTACTCCACCCTGCCGTCCCGCCCCGCCCGCCGAACGGGACGGACGGCTGATGGCCAGAGAAGGAGCACGCCCCGTCTACGACCCCGCGGGCCAGGACACCGCCCTGCGGGCCACCCTCCAGGAGGTGCGCACCGGACGCTGGATGTCGATGCGCCGGCTGCTCGGCGAGACGACGTCCTGGTGGCAGTGGACGCAACGCACCCAGGTCCTCGCCGCGGCCGCCGCGGGCACCGACGTGGTGCGGACCTGGCTGGCGGAGGAACCGCACAGCGTCCCGGGCACGGTCATGCACGCCAGGGTCGCCGTCGAGCGGGCACTGCGCGCCCACCGCGAGCAGCACGCCCGCACCCTCGACCTGTGGCGGGAGGCCTGGCAGGCGAGCCACACGGCGACCCAGGCGGCACCCCAGGACCCGGTCCCGTGGGTGTGTCTGCTGGCGCTGGCCCGGCTCGACCGGGAGCGGCGCTGGGAGGAGCACCGGGTGGCGCCGCCCGGGCCGATGCTGCCGCCGGGGCCCTGGGGCCTGCTGGCGGAGGCCGACAAGCGGGACCCGTACAACCGCGAGGCCCACCACCGGATGCTCCAGTTCCTCTACGAGCACGGCACCTCGGGCCGGCTCGCGGAGGCGGTCGGCTACGCCCACTGGGCCGCCGACACCGCGCCGCCGGGCTCGGCGCTGCACGTCCTGCCGCTGTACGTCCGGGTCGAACGCTACCGGCGCTCCGGCGGCCGCGACGCCGCGCTCGACCTGCACTGGGTCGCCGAGGACGCCACCCGGGAGGCACAGCGGGCGCGGTACGCCTGGTTCGAGCAGACCTTCCCCGCCGAACGCTCCCCGCTGGACCTGAACCATCTCGCGCACGCCCTGTGGGGCGCGCTGCAGTTCCCGGAGGCGGCCCGGGTGTTCGACGCGCTCGGCCCGTACTGGACGCCCGTGCCCTGGGCGTACCGCAGCCCCGCACCCGGCGACCGCGGGCAGGCCCTGGAGGTCTTTCTCCAGGCCCGGGCGCGCTGCCGCCCCGCGTAACCCCCCACCACCCCGTTCTCTTCCGGAGGTTTCCGCATGTCCCGTACCAGCCACGGTCCGTCGAAACCGCACGACGAGGAACAACGCCTGAGGGAACTCGGCTACCGGCCGGTCCTCGCCCGCCGCATGGGCGGCTTCGGCAACTTCGCGATCAGCTTCTCGGTGATCTCGATCCTGTCCGGCTGCATGACCCTGTACGGCTTCGGCCTCGGCGCGGGCGGCCCCGCGGTGATGCTGTGGGGCTGGGCGGGCGTCGGCCTGTTCGTGCTGTGCGTGGGCCTCGCGCTCGCGGAGGTCACCAGCGCCTATCCGACCTCGGGCGCCCTGTACTACATGGCCGACCGGCTCGGCGGGCGCCGCTGGGGCTGGTACACCGGCTGGCTCAATCTGCTGGGCCTGCTGGGCGCGATCGCCGGAATCGATTACGGCGCGGCCCTGTTCACCGGGGCGTTCATGAACCTCCAGTGGGGCTTCGAGCCGACACCGGAGAAGACGATGCTGATCTTCGTGGCGATCCTGCTGCTGCACGCCGTGCTGAACCTGTTCGGGGTCCGCCTCGTCAGCCTGCTCAACTCCGTCAGCGTCTGGTGGCACCTGGCCGGTGTCGCCCTGATCGTCGGCGCGCTGGCGATCGTGCCCGACCACCACCAGTCGCCGTCCTTCGTGTTCACCGAGTTCGTCAACGACACCGGCTGGTCAAGTCCCCTGTACGTGGCGGCGATCGGCCTGCTCCTCGCCCAGTACACCTTCTCCGGCTACGACGCCTCGGCCCATCTGTCCGAGGAGACCTCCAACGCGTCCGTCTCGGCCGCGCGCGGCATCGTGCGCTCCATCTGGGTCTCCTGGATCGCCGGTTTCGTGCTGCTGACGGGACTGACCTTCGCCATCCAGGACTACGACGCCACCCGGGCCACCGACACCGGGGTGCCGCCCGCGCAGATCCTGCTCGACGGCCTCGGCACCGACGGGGCGAGCGCGCTGCTCGTCGTGGTGATCGTCGCCCAGCTGTTCTGCGGCAACGCCGAAGTGGCCGCCGCCAGCCGCATGGTGTTCGCGTTCAGCCGGGACGGCGCGCTGCCGGGCTCCGAGCTGTGGCGCAAGGTCAGCGCCCGCACCCAGACGCCGGTCGCGGCGGTGTGGCTGTCGGTGGTGGTCGCGGGTCTGCTCGCGCTGCCCTCCCTGTACTCGGCGACGGCGTACGGCGCGGTGACCGCCATCAACGTCATCGGCATCACCCCGGCGTACGCCATTCCCGTGCTGCTGCGGCTGCGCGCCGGGGACCGTTTTCAGCCGGGTCCGTGGAACCTCGGCCGGTGGAGCAGGCCGATCGGCTGGACGGCCGTGACGTGGGTGGCGTTCGTGACGGTCCTGTTCTGCCTGCCGCAGTCCTCGCCGGTGACGGTCGACACGATGAACTACGCGTCCGTCGCCCTGGCCGTCGTACTGATCCTGGCCACGGTGTGGTGGTACGCCGCCCGTCGTACGTACGGAACCCCCACCACCGCCGCCGCCTACTCCGACCAGGAACAGGCCGAACTCGCCGAAGGCATCGTCTGAAACCCCGCCGTCCGGCCCCCGACCGGCTACGAACTCCTGTGCCCGATACGGCAGGATGAGCGGTCGCGCCGACCCCACGACCCGCGCGGTCGGCGCGAGCGCACATCCAGCAACTCGAACAGGTGGCAACGTGACGGCATTTCAACGGGATCTCACCATGGACGACCTGGTCGTCGCCGGAATCCCCGTGGTCGCGGGCTTGGTGGCGGCGTTCCTGCTGCGCATGGTGCTCAAGTGGCTCGGCAAGCACGCGGACCGCACGAAGTGGACCGGTGACGACGTCATCGTGGCGGCGCTGCGGACGGTGGTGCCCTGGGGTGCGATCGTGGGCGGGATCGCCGTCGCGGCGGCGGCGCTGCCGCTGCGGTCGGGGTTCCAGCGCAACACCAACAACGTGCTGACCGTGCTGATGATCTTCGTGGTCACGGTCGCGGCGGCCCGGCTGGTGGCCGGTCTGGTGCGGACGGTCACCCAGTCCCGCTCCGGGGTGGCGGGCTCGGCCACGATCTTCGTGAACATCACCCGGGTCCTGGTCCTGGCCATCGGCTTCCTGGTGGTGCTCCAGACGCTGGGCATCTCGATAGCGCCGCTGCTCACCGCCCTCGGTGTCGGCGGTCTCGCGGTCGCCCTCGCCCTCCAGGACACCCTCGCCAACCTCTTCGCGGGCATCCACATCCTCGCCTCCAAGACCGTCCAGCCCGGCGACTACATCCGGCTGAGCAGCGGAGAGGAGGGCTATGTCGAGGACATCAACTGGCGTCAGACGACCGTGCGCGCCCTCTCCAACAACCTGATCGTCATCCCCAACGGCGAGCTCGCCAAGTCGAACATGACCAACTTCATGCGTCCCGAGCAGCAGTTGACGATCCTCGTCCAGGTAGGTGTCGCCTACGACAGTGACCTGGAGCAGGTCGAGCGGGTCACCTGCGAGGTCGTCACCGAGGTGATGACGCAGGTAGAGGGCGCCGTCCCGGAACACGAACCGCTGGTCCGCTTCCACACCTTCGGCGACTCCCGGATCGGCTTCACCGTGATCCTCGGCGTCGGTGAGTTCAGCGACCAGTTCCGCATCAAGCACGAGTTCATCAAGCAGCTCCACAAGCGCTACCGCCAGGAGGGCATCCGCATCCCGGCGCCCGCACGGACGGTGGCCCTCCAGCAGGGGTCGGTGACGATCCCGCAGCAGCGCGACGCGCACATCGAGGTGACTCCGTAGGGTGCGGGGCGGACCGGTCCCGGGGACCGGTCCGCCCCGGACCGCTAGCCGCGCGTCACAGGGTCGCCGAGTTGTCGTGATGCCCGCTCGGCCGGTTCTGCGGCTGCCGCAGCGACGAACTCACCGGCGTCACCGTCCAGTCCGGGTGGCCGGGCATGCGCGGGGTCTTCGTGCCGTAGAGCCAGTCCCGCAGGAAGCCGGACTGGTCCTGGCCGGAGATCTCGGAGGCGACGGCGATGTAGTCGGCGGTCGACGCCGAGGAGTTGCGGAAGCGGTCGAGGAAGGTGCTCTCGATCGAGGCGAAGACCGGCTCGCCGACCTGCTGGCGCAGGGCGTACAGGACGAGGACGCCGCCGAGGTAGCGCTGGCTGTCGAAGAGGTTGGCCGCGTTCGGGGCGGCGACCGGGCCGGAGCTCCGACGCCACAGGTCGCCCTTGGCGTAGGTGTCCTTCATCCGGGCTTCCATGGTGGTCAGGCCCAGCGAGTCGGCCCAGCCGCGCTCGTAGCGGTAGAGCAGCCCGTAGAAGTCGGCGTGGCCCTCGTTGAGCCACAGGTCGGCCCAGGTGGCGGGGCTGACGCTGTTGCCGAAGTAGGAGTGGACCAGTTCGTGCATCATGTGCGAGCCGATCTTCGGCTCGGCCTGGAGCAGGTAGTTCGGCTTGTAGAGGGTCAGGGTCTGGGTCTCCAGGCCCGTGAAGTCGAAGGCCGTCGAGGAGTCGTTGTTGCACGGCAGCAGGCCGTACGTCTCGAAGGGATAGGCGCCGAGCCGCTGCTCGAGCCAGCTCACCAGGTTCGGGGTGAGGGCGAGCGCGGGCTCCAGGGCCTCGGCGCGGGCGACGGGGACGACGTCCCGCAGGGGCAGGCCGTTCGGGCCCTGGCGGTCCTTGACCACGTAGTCGCCGACCGTGATCTGCACGAGTTCGGTGGCGATGGGTTCGCGGGAGCGGTAGGTGTACGCGGTCCGGCCGTCGCCGAGGTCCTCGGTGCCGGTCAGGCTGCCGCTCGCGACTCCCTTCAGACCGGCCGGGACGGTGATGCGGACGGTGAGGTCCGCCTTGTCCGCCGGGTGGTCGTTGCACGGGAAGACGGTGTGCGCCGAGTTCGGCTGCGGGCAGACCGCGAAGCCGTCCGGGGTGGGCACCCAGGCGGTGTGCGCGAGGGTGCGGCGCGGGTCCGCGGAGTACGTCACGGTGACCGTCGCCCGGCACCCGGCGGGGAGACAGCGGGCGGGGGTGATCCGCAGCTTCTCTCCCGCCTGCTCGAAGGCGGCGTCCCGGCCGCCGACCGTCACCGTGCGTATGTCCAGGCCGAGCGCGTCCAGCGAGAAGCGGGTCAGGGCCTCGGTGGTGGTGATCGTCAGGGTGACGGTGGCGTCGACGAGCCTGGTCGTGGCGTCGTAGGCGAGGTCCAGGTGGTAGGCCGACACGCGGTAGCCGTCGTTGCCGAGGTCGGGGTAGACGGGGTCCCCCAGGGTCTCCGGGCCCGCCACGCCGCTCCTGGCCGCGGCCTGCGCCGGGGCTCCCCCGATGGTCAGGGCCGCGGCGGTGCCGATCAGCGCGGCGGGTGCCGTCACTCTGGTGCGATATCTCATGGTCCGCTTTCGCTCGGGCGGCCGGGGTGGTCGGTTCCGGCCGTCGGATGAGTGTGATCACCTTCCTTCACTCCAAGATCGGGTGCGCGGGTTGCATGAGTGGGCACCCGAAATCCGACCGTGCGTGCGAGGACCCCTGTCGAGCCGGGCTCGGTCACGAGATATCTTGATGTCGAGCAATGTTGCAGACGTGGAGCGGAGCACCCGGTGACTGACTCGACCATCATCTATACGCACACTGACGAGGCCCCGGCCCTGGCGACGTATTCCTTCCTGCCGGTGGTCCAGGCGTACGCCTCGCAGGCGGGTGTCGCCGTGGAGACGCGGGACATCTCGCTGGCCGGCCGCATCATCGCGGTGTTCCCGGAGTACCTGACCGAGGACCAGCGCATCCCGGACGCCCTGCACGAGCTGGGCGAGCTGGCGAAGACGCCCGAGGCCAACATCATCAAGCTGCCGAACATCTCGGCCTCGATCCCGCAGCTCAAGGCCGCGATCGCCGAGCTGCAGGCGCAGGGCTACGCGCTGCCGGCCTACCCGGACGACCCGAAGACCGACGAGGAGCGGGACATCCAGGCCCGCTACGACAAGGTCAAGGGCTCCGCCGTGAACCCGGTCCTGCGTGAGGGCAACTCCGACCGCCGCGCCCCCGCCTCGGTCAAGAACTACGCCAAGACCCACCCGCACCGCATGGGCGCCTGGTCCGCGGACTCCAAGACCAACGTCGCCACCATGGGGCAGAACGACTTCCGCTCCACCGAGAAGTCCGTCGTGATCTCCGAGGCCGGCTCGCTGAAGATCGAGCTGGTCGCCGAGGACGGCGCCACCACGGTGCTGCGCGAGTCCGTACCGGTCCTGGAGGGCGAGGTCGTCGACGCGTCCGTGCTGCACGTGGCCGCGCTGCGCGAGTTCCTCACCGCGCAGATCGCCGAGGCCAAGGCCCAGGGCGTGCTGTTCTCCGTGCACCTGAAGGCCACGATGATGAAGGTCTCCGACCCGATCATCTTCGGCCACGTGGTGCGCGCGTTCTTCCCGAAGACGTTCGCGAAGTACGGCGAGGTCCTCGCCGGCGCCGGTCTGTCCCCGAACGACGGTCTGGGCGGCATCTTCAAGGGCCTGGAGACGCTCCCGCACTTCGGCGAGGAGATCAAGGCCTCCTTCGACGCCGAGCTCGCCGAGGGCCCGGCCCTGGCGATGGTCGACTCCGACAAGGGCATCACCAACCTGCACGTGCCGTCCGACGTCATCGTCGACGCCTCGATGCCGGCCATGATCCGCACCTCCGGCCACATGTGGGGCCCGGACGGCCAGGAGGCCGACACCCTCGCGGTGCTCCCGGACTCCTCGTACGCCGGTGTCTACCAGGCCGTGATCGAGGACTGCCGCGCCAACGGCGCCTACGACCCGTCGACCATGGGCTCCGTCCCGAACGTCGGCCTCATGGCGCAGAAGGCCGAGGAGTACGGCTCCCACGACAAGACCTTCGAGATCAAGGCGGCCGGCACGGTCCGTCTGGTCGACCAGGCCGGCAACGTCCTCATCGAGCAGCCGGTCGCCGAGGGCGACATCTTCCGCGCCTGCCAGACCAAGGACGCGCCGATCAAGGACTGGGTGAAGCTGGCCGTCACGCGCGCCCGCGCCACCGGCGACCCGGCCGTGTTCTGGCTGGACGAGACCCGCGCGCACGACGCCAACCTGATCGCCAAGGTCAACGCGTACCTGCCGGAGCACGACACCGAGGGCCTGGACATCCGCATCCTCGCCCCGGTCGAGGCCACCAAGCTCTCGGTCGAGCGCATCCGCCGCGGCGAGAACACCATCTCCGTCACCGGCAACGTGCTCCGCGACTACCTGACCGACCTCTTCCCGATCCTGGAGCTGGGCACCAGCGCCAAGATGCTGTCGGTCGTCCCGCTGATGGCGGGCGGCGGCCTGTTCGAGACGGGCGCCGGCGGCTCCGCGCCGAAGCACGTCCAGCAGCTGGTCAAGGAGAACTACCTGCGCTGGGACTCCCTCGGTGAGTTCTTCGCGCTGGTCCCGTCCCTGGAGCAGTACGCGACGGCCACGAACAACCCCAAGGCCAAGGTCCTCGCCGACACCCTGGACCGCGCCACGGCGACCTTCCTCAACGAGGACAAGTCCCCGACCCGTCGCGTCGGCGGCATCGACAACCGCGGCAGCCACTTCTACCTGTCCCTGTACTGGGCGCAGGAGCTGGCGGCCCAGACGGACGACGCGGACCTGGCGAAGGCCTTCGCCCCGCTGGCGGAGGCGCTCTCCGCCAATGAGCAGAAGATCGTCGACGAGCTGAACGCCGTCCAGGGCAAGCCGGCCGACATCGGCGGCTACTACCAGCCCGACCCGGCGAAGGCCGCGGCGGTCATGCGCCCGTCCACCACGTGGAACGAGACGCTGGCGTCGCTGAGCTGACGCGGCCCCGGTCGAACGACGTCCGCCCCGGTCGGCACCTGCCCGGCCGGGGCGGACGTGTGTCCGCGGGGGCCCGTCCGTACGGCAAAGAGACTTCCGGGACGCAATTGCGTGGACCAAATGTCTCGACTCAACTCCTCGCGGGTACAGGTAGGTTGAGTGCGGGGCACAATTGCGTCGAGCAATGCTCCGCGGCGCCGATTGCGAGGGGTGAGGCGATGGCCACGGCAGGGGGGCCCACGGTACGACGGCGTCAACTCGGCGCGGAGCTGCGGCGATTGCGGGAGCAGGCGGGCAGGCGGATCGAGGATGCCGCCACCCACCTGGAGTGCTCGATGTCGAAGATCAGCCGGGTGGAGACGGGACAGGCCCCGATCAAGGCCCGGGACGTGCGCGACCTGCTGGAGTGGTACGGGATCGCCGACCCGCAGCGCATCGAGACCGTGATGCAGATCCACAAGGACGCGCAGCAGCAGGGCTGGTGGGCCCACTACGGCGACGTGCTGCCCTCGGGCATGGCCACCTACGCGGGCCTGGAGGCCGACGCCCGCGTCCTGAGGTCGTACGAGTCGATGGTGGTGCACGGCCTGCTCCAGACCGAGGACTACGCCCACGCGGTGATCGCCGCGTTCCAGCCCAACCGGCCCGACGAGACGGACCAGTTGGTGCGCTTCCGCAAGGAGCGCCAGGCCCTCCTCACCCGGCAGCCCGACCCGCTGGAGCTGTGGGTGGTGATGGAGGAGAGCGCACTGCGCCGACCGGTCGGCGGCAAGGAGGTCATGACCGCACAGCTGCGGCATCTCGCGGAGGTCACCGCCCTGCCGAACGTCACCCTCCAGATCATGCCGACGTCGAAGGGCGCCCACGCGGCCCTGTCCGGCGCCTTCTCGCTCCTCGAGTTCGAGCCCCACACACCCACCGTCGTCTACGTCAACTCCATGGCAGGCAACGTCTATCTGGAGAAGGAACGCGACGTCCGCTCCTTCATCCAGACCTTCGACCTGCTCCGGGCCGCGGCTCCGGACCCGCAGGAAGCGGCCGTCCTCCTGGAACAGATCACAAGGGAGATGCAGGACTCATGAACCCGCACGCCATATGGCACAGGAGCAGCTACAGCGCGGGCAACGGAGCGTGCGTCGAGGTCGCCCTCATCGAGGGGGCGGTCACGGTCCGGGACTCCAAGGACACCGGTCTGCCGGTACTGGCCTTCACGCCACAGGGGTGGCGCGCGTTCCTCCGAGCGGCCGGCGACGACCGCCCGCACCGAAGCTGACCGACCGACCGGCCAGGGGGGCTGCCCGTGTACGACGTCTTGACCACTCAGACCACCGCGTCCGACTCGTTCTACGCGGCGGACACCGTGGTGGCCGCGGCCGGGGTCGTCGCCACCGTCGTCGTGGGCTGGTTGGGGATCTGGGCCGTCCTGCACGTGGCACATCCCCGGCGCCGGCTCACCTACACGGTCACCTGCGCCCCGCTGGTCCCCGGTGTCCACGACGGGAGCCTGGTCATCAGCCACAACGGCACCCCGCTGGCCGACCCGCACATGGTCACGGTGACGCTCACCAACCCCGGGCGGCGGGACATAGCCAGCAGCGCCTTCGACCGCGGCGAGCCGTTCCGCATCCGGCTCGCCGTGCCGTACGCGAAGCTGACGAAGACCGCGTCCGAGCCCAGCGACGCCCAGGCGCCCCCGGCCCGGGTGCGCGACGCCGAACTGCGCATAGGCCCCGGGCGCCTCGGATCCGGGACGACGGTCACCTATCAGGTCCTCGTCGACACCGTCCCCACCCACGAATGTCGGCACTCCCTCCTGGACGTCCAGGTCCAGTGCGTCAGCGCCTCCTCGCCGAGCATGGTGTGATCGTGTCCCGCACCCTCCGCGACGCCCCTGGAGCAGCCGCATGTCCTTCGCCGCACCGCCCTTCGACCTCCTGACCGGCGCGGCCCGCTCCCCCGTGATCCTGCACGTCCCCCACTCCGCCCGCCGCATCCCGGCGGACGTGCGGGCCGGGATCGTCCTGGACGACTCCGCGCTGGAGCGGGAGTTGGACCACATCGTGGACGCGCACACCGCGGAGCTGGCCGAGCGGGCGGCCGGGCTGTCGGGGGTGACGCCGTGGCGGTTCGTGAATCGGCTGGCGCGGCTGGTCGTCGATCCCGAGCGGTTCCCGGACGAGCGGGAGGAGATGCTCGCCGTCGGAATGGGCGCCGTGTACACGCGGACCACCGACCGGAACGTGCTGCGGCCAGCGGACACCGACCCCGAGCCGCTGCTCGCGCGGTACTTCCGGCCGTACGCGCGGGCGATGAGCGAGGCCGTGGCCGAGCGGCTGGCCGCGGCGGGGCGGGCCGTGATCGTCGACGTGCACTCCTATCCGAGCGCGGCCCTGCCCTACGAGCTGCACGGCGACGGTCCGAGGCCCCCCGTCTGTCTCGGCACCGATCCCTTCCACACGCCGCCCGAACTGGTCGCCGCCGCGCGTGCGGCGTTCGGGGATGTGGGGCTGGACAGCCCGTTCAGCGGGACGTACGTGCCGCTCGAGTTCCACGGACGTGATCCGCGGGTCTCCGCGCTGATGGTGGAGATCCGGCGGGACACGTACATGACCGAGCCGGGCGGGCCCGCCGGTCCCGGGCTGGAGCGGCTCGCCTCGGCGCTCGCGGCGCTCGTCGACGCCGTGTCCCGCTGACCTCCCGCCGGCCTCCGGCTGCCGTGTCCCGCCGGCCTCCCGCCGACCTCCGGCTGGAGCACTCCCGCGCGACACCCGGCCGCACCGCGGTGAGGGTGGAAGGCATGACCGAGGAGACCACCACGCTCACCGGCCCTCCCGTACGGGACTGGCCCGCCCTCGACCTGGCCGGGACGGAGTTCGACCCGGTGCTGGCGGAGCTGATGCGGGAGGGGCCGCTGACCCGGATCCGGCTGCCGTTCGGAGAGGGGTGGGCGTGGCTCGCCACCCGCTACGAGGACGTCCGGCGGATCACCAACGATCCGCGGTTCAGCCGTACCGCCGGCATGGACCGCCAAGTCACCCGGCTCGCCCCGCACTTCGCCCCGCAACCGGGCTCCCCCGCCTGGGCCGACCAGCCCGACCACAACCGGCTGCGCAAGGCCGTGGCCGGCGCGTTCACGGTCGCTGCGATGAAGCGGCTGCGGCCCCGCGCGCAGGAACTCCTCGACCCGCTGGTCGCGGGGATCGTACGGGACGGTCCGCCCGCCGATCTCGTCGAGCGGGTCCTCGAACCCTTCCCGGTGACCCTGATCTGCGAGGTCATGGGGGTACCCGCCGCCGACCGGCCCCGGATGCACGCCTGGGCGGCGCAGATCGTCTCCACCAAGGGCGGGGCCGAGGCCTCCGCCGAGGCCAAGAAGGGCATGTTCGGCTGGATCGCGGACACCGTCCGGGCCCGCGCCCACAGCCACGGCGACGACGTGTACTCGCTGATCGGCGCGGCCCTGCGGCGCGGCGAGATCAGCGAGAGGGAAGCGGTCGGCCTGGCCGCGCCCCTGCAGATCGGCGGTGAGGCGGTCACCCACAACTGCGGCCAGACGCTGTACCTGCTGCTGACGCGCCCCGAGCTGATGGAACGCATGCGGCACCAGCCCGAGGCGCGGGCGACCGCCCTCGACGAACTGATGCGCTACATCCCGCACCGCACCGCGGTCGGGCTCGCCCGGATCGCCCTGGAGGACGTCGAGGTGGGCGGGCAGCTGATCCGCGCGGGCGACCCGGTGTACGTCTCCTATCTGGCCGCCAACCGTGATCCGGACGTCTTCCCCGACCCGGACCGCATCGACCTCGACCGGGATCCCAACCCGCACCTGTCCTTCGGCAACGGCCCGCACTACTGCACGGGCGCGGTGCTGGCGCGGCTCCAGATCGAGCTCATGGTCGGCACGCTCCTGGACCGGCTGCCGGGGCTGCGGCTCGCGGTCCCGGCCGACCAGGTGGCCTGGCGCCGGAAGACGATGATCCGCGGGCCGCAGTCCCTGCCCGTCACCTGGGACTGACCCGGGCGACGGGCACGGCTCAGACCGTCAGCCAGTCGGTGACGATCGCCTCCCTGCCGGTGCGCAGCCGCAGCGCGAAGGGACCGGCGGGGGAATCGGCGTACGTGAAGCGCCCCATGTCGTCGGTGGTCAGCGGGGCCCCGGTCTGCGGCCCGCTGAGCACCTCGACCGACGCCTGCTGGGGCGGCAGCACCTGCCCCATCAGGCCGTCCCCCGTGACCTCCACGTCCACGGTGACCTCACCCGCGCGGAAGGTCAGCATCCGCGGCACGTCCGTGGCTCCCCTGACGGGGATCGCGTCCACCACCGAGTCGAAGGTCAGCTCGGCGATCCGGGCGTCGAGGTCATGTAAGGCGTAGGCCTCCACGGCGATCTGCCGCAGCTGGGCCGGTACCGGGTCGAGGATGCCGGCGGCCCGGCGGAGCTCCTCCTCCAGCAGGTCCGCGTCGGCGTCCTGACCGTCGTATGCCTCGTCGAACGTCTCGTCGTCGTCCATCTCGTCCCTCATACCGCCCCCCGTGCCTCCGAGTCGGGCCCGCAGCCGGCGCAGACAGCGCTGGCGCAGCGGTCCGATGCTGCCCACCGCGATACCCAGCGCGGCGGACACCTCCTGGTAGCTCGGCGGCGGCGACGCCATCAGGATGCGCAGCAACTGCCTGCACCGCTCGCCGAGTTCCTCGAACTCCTGCCACAGACGCCGGACGCGCTCGCTCTCCACGGCCGCCTCCTCGGAGTCGAGGAGTGACTGCTCCGGCGTACGGTCCTCGCTGACCCGGTCGAGCAGCTGCGGATCGTCGGTGGGCGTCAGCCGCCTTAAGCTCTTGAGCACCTTCAGGCACTCGTGGCGCGCGGTGCTGGCCAGCCATGAACCCGCCTTCTGCGGTTCACGGATGCGGCCCAGGTGCTGGGCGAAACGGAACCACACCGTCTGGTAGACCTCGTGCGCGTCGGCGTCGCTCAGCCGGTGCGCGCGCACCACGGACCACACCAGTGGGCTCAGCCCTTCCACGAGCGCCTTCCAGGCCGCCGCGTCGCCGTCGACGGCGGACCGGACCAACGCGCCGACATCTGCTCGGTCCACGTCCCCACCCCTCGTGTACGGCAAGTCATCGTACGCCGTGGAGGGGGCGAGTTCGGCCCTCATGCCCCAGGAGAGAGCTGTACGACCGTCCCCTGGCGCCAGGTGGGCGGAATGAGCGCCGGTACGTGCGCCCCGCGCACCTCCGCGAACTCGGTGTTGGCGGCGAGCAGTTGCCCCCGCGCGGCCCGCGGGTCGGTCTCCTTGTGGGCGGTCATGTGGGCCGCGACCAGGGCGGCCGCGGCCGGGGTGGCGAAGGAGGTGCCGCTCCAGTGCGCGTACCCGTCGAACATCACCTGGTCCGGCTTGGCCGAGGTGCCGTCGTCGCTCAGCACACCGGTGTGGCGGGGGTGCTGGCAGGTGCAGAGGTAGGTGAAGTTGAAGCGGCAGGCGTCGTAGGTGGAGTGCTGGTACACGTACGGGATCGGCGCGTCGAAGCCGGTGAGGGTGCTGGTGAGGCGCTCGCCGGGGGCGTAGGCGTTGACCCAGGAACCGTGGTTGCTGAAACAGGCGCCGTGGTCGCCGTCGGTGCGCAGGGCGCCGATCGACAGGACGCTGTCGGCGTAGTCGGGCAGCGACGCGTAGGCGGCGGGCCAGAAGGGCGTCGCGCTGGCGTTGTTGCCGGCCGCGGCGACCAACAGGGTGCGCTGCCGGCGCAGTTCTCGCATGAAGGCGTCCACGCCGAGCAGACCGTCGGTGCGCCCGTTGGAGGTGCCGGCGGAGAGGCTGATGATGTCGGGCCAGCCGTCCCGGTCGACGGCGGCGAACAGGGCCTCGCCGAAGTCGGATTCGAGGATCGCGCCGGCGTCGTTGAGGGTGTTGCGCACGGTGATGTTCGTGTTGGGCGCCACGGCCGCGATGATGCCCGCGATGAACGTGCCGTGCCCGACGTAGATCTTGAGGTTGCCCTGGTCGTCGGTTTCGGTGCCGTGCAGGTCGCCCTGCACGTGCGAGAGCAGCGGGACCAGCGTGTGGTCGTGGGTGAGGCCGTTGTCGATGACGAGGACGCCCACGGCGGTGCCGGCGTCGTGACCGGCCTCCGCGGGGGCCGGGTTGGTGCCGCCGGTGAGCGGGGCGGGCACCGGCTCGTCGCCGGGGCAGGAGTTGACCGCGATGGACACCACGTGGTTGCGGCTGACCAGCCGGCGTCCGGCGCGCCCTTCTGGTTCGCGCATGGCGCGCAGGGCGTTCGCGACGGCCCGGTCGGCGCGCCGGTCGCCGTGGCCGGGGTCGCCGACCTGGATGCGGGTGATGCCCGAGCGGTTGGTCTCCGGACCGGCGCGGCGGACCTGGGCGCCGTTGAGGCCCGTGGCCGCGTCGAAGTGGTCGCGCACGGTGCGCTCGACGAGCGCCGCCTCCTCACCGTCCCGGGCGAGGACCACACCCTTCTCGTAGATGAACTCGGCCGCGTCGTCCGGTCCCATCGCGAGGGGGACGTCGGGCATCGAGCGTTGGATCTGGTCGAACTGCTCCGGGAATCGCTGAGGTGCCATGGCGTGTCCTCCCACTTGAGCGACGGTCGTCAGTCAGAGTCTCGGGGCCGGCGATTGATACAGCGCCAAACCTGTGTGGCACCCGACCCGGAGCACTACCATCCGTTGAGTGACAGCGGGAAGCGAATCGGTTCTCGAACTGCTGCCCATGGTGTTCGCCGCGCCCAAGCAGGCGGTGGCGAGGGCAGAGGAAGTACTCGGCTCCGCTCCCTCACCGCTGCACGCCTCCGTGGCCCACCAGGTGATCGGCATCTGGCAGCGCGACTGGGGCGACATGAAGCTCGCGCTGCACCATCTGCGCCGCGCCCGCGACCTCGCCGTACGCGCCGAGTCGACCGACCGGGAGGGCGATGCGCTGGCCGCGCTCGGCGTGGCGCTGGTGACCGCGGGACGCACCCGGCAGGGCCTGGACGCGCTGGAGCGGGGTGTCAGGGTGAGCAGCGGGCACACCCGCGCGCGGGTGCTGTTCCGGCGCGCCTACGCCTCATGGGTGCTCGGCCGGCACCGGGAGTCGCTGGAGGACGTACGCCGGGCGATTCCCGTGCTGCGACAGATGGACGACGTGATCTGGACGGCGCGGGCGCTGACGCTGCGCGCGACCGTGCACCTGGCGGTCGGTGCGGTGGAGCGGGCCGAGGCGGACTTCGCGGCGGCCGAGTCGCTGTTCGACACCACGGGCCAGGAGCACGACAAGGCGGACGGAGTGGAGAGCCGGGGGCTCGCCGCGTTCCGGTCCGGCGACATCCCGGCGGCGCTGCGGCTGTTCGACGAGGCCGGGGACCGGTATGCCAAGCTCGGCACGCCCTCGTTCATGCTCTACATCCGGCGCTGCGAGGTGCTGATGGCGGCCGGTCTCGCGCCGGAGGCGCTGGCCGAGGCGGACGCGGCGATCGCCGTGCTCGACGGGATCGGCGGCCAGTCCACCCTCAAGGCCGAACTCCTGCTGGCGGCGGCCCGGGCGGCCCGTCGCGCGGGGCGATCCGCACACCGCGATCGCGCGCGCGGCGCTCGCGGTGCGGCTGTTCGCCGCGCAGCGGCGGCCCTGGTGGGGAGACGCATGCCCGGCTGGTGCTGGTCGAGGCACGGCTCGCCGCCGGGCGCGGCTCGGGACGGCTGGTCGCCGACGCGGCCGAGGCCGCCGAGCGGCGGCCGGGTTCGGCGCGCCGGCGCCAGGCGTCCCGCTCGCGGGCCGGATCGCGCTGGGCCTGGGCTGGACGGCGGACGCGGAGCGGCATCTGGCCGTCGCCGCCCGCAGTCGGCACAGCGGTCCGCCGCTGGCGCGGATGACCGGCTGGGCGGCGCAGGCGCTGCGGGCCCGGGCCGCCGGATCGCAGCGGGGCGTGCTGGAGGCCTGCCGACGCGGTCTGGACGTGCTCGACGACCACCGGATGACGCTGGGCGCCTCGGAGTTGCGGGCCCGGGCCACCGAACAGGGCGCGGAGCTGGCCGCGTTGGCGCAGCAGGCCAGCCTGGACTCCGGCAGTCCGCGCCGGCTGCTGGTGTGGAGCGAGCGCTGGCGGGCCACCGCGCTGTCGGCGCCGCCGACCCGCCCGCCGCCGACCCGGAGCTGCTGGGCGACCTGACGGCGTTCCGGGAGATCGCGGCCCGCGCGGAGGCCGCCCGCATGGAGGGCCGGCCGATTCCGGCGCTGGAGCGTGAACAGCGCCGTCTGGAGCGGGAGATACGCGGCAGGACCCTGCACATCCGCGGGGACGCGCCCGGCTTCGGCAGCCGCTTCGACCCCGGCCGGCTGCTGGACCGCCTCGGGGACGTGCTGCTGGTCGAACTGGCCGTGCTCGACGGGCGGGTTCAGGTGCTGCTGTGCGGGCAGGGGCGGGTGCGGCGGTTCGAGGCCGGACTGCTCGCCGAGGCGGAGACCGAGGCGGAGCATGTGCAGGCCGGGCTGCGGCGGCTCGCCCACCCCGGGGCGGAGGCCCGGCTGCCGGTGGTGGAGGCCATGGGCTGCCGTCTGGAGGAGCTGCTGCTCGGCCCGGCGGCGGCGCATCTCGGCTCCGGTCCGGTCGTGGTCGTACCGCCGGGCCGACTGCACCGGGTGCCGTGGGCGCTGCTGCCGTCGCTGCGGGAGCGGGTGCTCAGTGTGTCGCCGTCGGCGAGCAGCTGGCTGCGGGCCCACGAGACCGAGCCGCCGCCCGGGGGACGCCAAGTGCTGGTGCGCGGACCGGGGTTGGCGACCGAGGGCGCCGAAGTGTCCGAACTGGCCGGGCGGTACGGCGGATCGACGGTGCTGGAGGAGGACGAGGCACGGGTGCCGCGGGTGTTGGAGGAGCTGGACGGGGCGGCGCTCGCGCACATCGCCGCGCACGGCACCTTCCGGGCCGACAGTCCGCTGTTCTCCTCGCTGCGGATGGCCGACGGGCCGATCGTCGTGCACGACTTCGAACGCCTGGACCGCAGCCCGTACCGGATCATCCTGTCCTGCTGCGACACCGCCCGCTTCGCCTCGGTCGGCGCGGACGAGCTGCTCGGCCTGGTCACCGCACTGCTGCCGCTGGGCACGGCGGGCGTGGTGGCGTGCACCGCGCCCGTGAACGACGCGGCGGTGGTGCCGCTGATGCTCGCGTTGCACAAGGGTCTGAGCAGCGGGCTGTCCCTGGCGGAGGCGCTGCGGGACGCGCGGGCGGCGCTGCCGGGCGACGCGACCCACCAGGCGACGGGATGGGCGTTCTCGGCGTTCGGCGCCGCGTGAGGCGGGCCGGGTGGTACGGCGGCCTGACCCCTCCCCCGATTACGGGGGTCAGACCGCCGGTCGGTGGGTCGGCTCAGGCCGACTGGGCGTCGGGCAGTTCCACCAGCCACGGCAGCGCGCCCCGGTCGTTCGCGCCGAGGCGGGCGTACGCGCTGTAGAGGTGGTTGCCGACGGTGCGGATGGACAGCGTCAGCTTCTCCGCGATCTGCCGGTTGCTCAGGCCGGCGGCGGCGAGCGTGACGATCTGCCGCTGACGGGCGGTGAGTTCGCCGAGGACCAGCCCGGACAGGGCCGGGGTGCGGGCGCCCTGGCAGCGGCGGGCGAGGGCGACGGCGCGGGTGCGTGAGGTGCGGGCGGCACGCGGGTCGCGGTGGGCGCGCACGGCCTGCGCGTGCGCCTCGGCCGCGAAGAGCAGGACCCGCGCTCCTCCAGCCGCTCGGCGGCCCGGTCCAGCGCGGGCCGTCGCCGCGGGCGAGCGCGTCGGCGTGCTGCGCGAACACGTCGTCGCCCGGCAGCCGCCCGGTGGTCCGCCCGGGAGCACCGAGGCGTACGGCGTCGTAGGCATCGGTGACGACGTCCAGCGCTGTGTCGATGTCGCCCCTCGCCGCCGCCAGCCACGCCGTCACCTGGCCGGCGACGTCGTTGTCCGGGCCGGTCACCTCCCCCGACTGCGCGACCGCCAGGGCGAGTTCGGTACGGCAGGCCGGGTCGTCCGGCGTCTGCCGCAATCCCTCCCTGGCCCAGGCCGCCGCCTCCCGCAGCTCTCCGCGCAGCCGCGCGAACCGCGCGCGGACGGCCGCGTAGCGGGCCGGGAGCGGCTGCCCCTCCGCCACCAGCCACTCCCCCACCGGCGCGTCCGTGGTCCGGACGTCGGCCCGCTCGATCCTGGCCGCCAGCGCGGCGGCCTCCGCGGTCAGCGCCGTCGTGCACTGTTCCGGCCTGCGGGCCAGCCGCCGCGCCCGCAGCCTGCCGGCCGCGGCCCGCAGCACCGGGCCGTGCAGGGGGTGGGCGAGGCGTACGGCCCCGTCGTCATCGACGTGGACCAGTTCGTCGGCTTCGAGGCGTTCGAGGGCGGGCAGGTCGAGTCCGTCCATGGGAAGCGGCAACGGCTCGGCGAACGCCAGGAGTTCGAGCGTTGCGCGGTCCGCGCAGTCCAGGACCCGTGCCGTCTGTTCCCGCACGGTCGCCGTCACCGGGAGCGGCCCCCGCCACGCCCGGTCGTCGGTGCCGGGCAGCCGGGTGAGCAGGCCGCCCTCGCGGACCGCGCCGAGCAGATCGCGCAGCAGCCGCAGATCGCCGCGGCACAGCCGGTGCAGCCGGTTGACGGTGAGCGGCTCGAGACCGCCCCCGACACCGGCCGCGGCGAGCTGGGCGGTCTCCTCCTGCGGCAGCGGCTCCAGCAGCAGGCGCGGCAGCAGCTCACCGGTCCACAGCCGGGAGACGGCCGAGGGCACTGCGGTGCCGTCGGTGGTGACGACCAGCAGCCGGGTGCGGCCGTGCACGGCGAGCTGGTGCACGAGCGCGGCCGAGGCGTCGTCCAGCAGATGGGCGTCGTCGACCAGCAACAGCCGTACGGCGGAGAGGAGTTGGACGGCGCGGTGCAGGGACACCGTCTCGGGCAGCAGATGGGCGAACGCGGCGAACGGGATGTGGCGGGTCTCCGGGGTCCCGGCCACCCTGGCGCAGTCGGTGCCGCGGACGGCCTCCGTGACGAGCCGGGTCTTGCCGCAGCCCGCCGGGCCGGTGACCACGATGCCGTGGTGACCGGCCGACGACGACCGGCGGATCAGCTCGAGTTCGTCCTCCCGGCCGATGAACGGCCAGGGCAGTTCCAGGGTTTTCGCGTCCCGTTCGAAAGTCATCACACCTACAAGAGGCCGAGTACTCACTCCTGATACACGGGGACTTGAGTAGCCCTCGACTCAGGCGCCCGCAGGCGGGCGACGGCACTCTTGGCGCATGGCTTCCCGCTACTGCTCCCTCGCGCAGCAGTCGGCCCCCGTCTTCACCCCGGGGTTGACCGCCGAGCGACTGAGCGCGCTGATCGGCGGGAGCCGGATGTGGGTCAACAACACCGTCCTGCACTACTACTTCTTCGACGGCGACTCGGACGCCTCGGTGATCGCGGTTCCCGGCAGCGGGGCGACCCGGCGGGTGTCGTGGGTCGGCGCGGAGGAGCAGCGGGACGTCGTACGGGAGTGTTTCCTGGAGTGGCAGGACCTCGGCATCGGTGTCACGTTCGCCGAGGTGCGCGACCGTTCCGAGGCGGAACTGCGCATCGGGTTCCAGCTCGGTGACGGCTCCTGGTCCACGGTGGGCAAGGACGCCCTCCAGGTCGGACTGCACGAGCGCACCATGAACTTCGGGTGGGACCTGACCGCGCCGGGGGAGCGCGGGACGGCCCTGCACGAGATCGGGCACGCGCTGGGCATGCACCACGAGCACCAGAACCCGTTCGCCGGGATCCACTGGGACGACGAGGCCGTCTACGCCGAACTGGCGGGCCCGCCGAACTTCTGGACCCGGGACAAGACGTTCTTCAACATTCTGCGCAAGCTCGACACCGCCGAGGTGAGCGGCTCCGCCTGGGACCCCCAGTCGATCATGGAGTATCCGTTCTCGGCGGGGCTGATCCTGGAGCCGGAGCAGTTCCGTGCGGGGCTGACCCCGCCCGGGACGCTCTCGCCCTCGGACAAGGAGTACGTCCAGCGCTGGTACCCGTCGGTCGGCCCCACACTGCCGCCCGCGCTGGTGCCGTTCCGCTCGGCGCCGCTCGGGCTCGGCCCGGGCGAACAGGCGGACTTCACCGTCCTGCCGCCGGAGACCCGCGAGTACAGCGTGGGCACGTTCGGCGACAGCGACACCGTGGTCGTGGTCTTCGAGGAGCGGGACGGGGAACCCCGCTACCTCGCCGGCCAGGACGACGGGGGAACACCGCACAACGCCACCGTCAAGGCCCGTCTCGTCAAGGGCCGACGCTACTTCGTCCGTGTGCGCCTGTACTCCGCGTGGGGTTCGGGGGAAACCGCGGTCATGTGCTGGTGACAGCACGTACGGACCGCACACGGGCGAGGCTGGACCACTGTCCGGCGCCGGGGGAATGGCCGGTCGATCGTCGCCTTCGGGGGAGGGAGACGATCGGCCGGCCACGCGGCGTGCCACGGGGGTCGCGAAGCGCGACGGCGCGGTCTACGATCCGCTCATGCTTGCGACGGAAGGCAGCACGGTCCCGGATCTGGAGCACCAGCTCCGCCTGATCCTCTGGCTGTTGCCGATCACGGCGGTGCTGTGTGCCGCGTTCTGCGTCTCGTTCCTCGGCGCGATGCGCCGCTCCCGGACCGCCGACGCGACTCACGTCGCCACTGCCAAGGCCCGCAACGCGCTGGCGACCGCGCTGCTGGCCGCGTTCCTGACGGCGTGCTGGGGCGGCGCCGCACTGCTGCTTCAGTAGCGGGCTGCCGTCCGCGCTCCCGAGGGTCAGCTCGACTGGAAGGAGTGACCCCGGCGGCGCCACTCGGCGGCGAGCAGTTCGTAGGAGCGCACCCGGTCCGTGTGGTCGTGGGTGATGGTCGTGATGAGCAACTCGTCGGCGTCCGTGGCCTCTTGGAGCTGTTCCAGTCGGTCCGCGACCGTGGCCGGTGAGCCGACGAACTGGGTGTCGAGGCGGTCCTGGACCAACTCCTGGTCCGCCTCCGTCCAGGGGTGGGCGCGGGGCCTCGTCCGGGGTCGGGAACTCGATGGCGCCCTCCGCGGTGCGGATGCTGCGCACCCACGGGCCGTAGCCGGTGGCCAGTTCGCGTGCCGTGGCGTCGTCCTCGGCGACCACGACGTCGGCGGAGACGCTGACGTAGGGCTTGTCGAGGACGTCGGACGGTTGGAAGAAGGACCGGTAGCCGTCGACGGCTTCCAGGACCGTCGCCGGGCTGACGTGGTAGTTCGCGGCGAAGCGCAGGCCCCGCGCGCCCGCCACCTCCGCGCTGGTCCCGCCGCTGCTGCCCAGGATCCACACCTCCACCTCGGCACCCTCGCCCGGCACCACATGTGCCTCGACACCGTCCGGGGTGCGGTAGGTGCCGGCCAGCAGGGCGAGGAGATCGTCGATCTGCTCGGCGTAGTCCTGCGATTCGGCGCCCGGGAGGAGGAGCAGTCTGCGTTGGAGGGCGATACGAGGTGAGCCGAGGAGGCGTTCGAAGGAAAAGCGGGGCGGGATGACGAGGCCGTTCGGGGCGTTTCCCGGAGCGGGCGGCTCGGCGGCCGGCTGTCCCGGTGGGCGTCCGCCCGAGCGGCCGACGCCCAGGTCGAGGCGGCCCGGATGCAGGGCGTCGATGAGGCCGAACTCCTCCACGGTGTTCAGCGCGGTGCGGTGGCCGAGCTGTACGGCCCCGGAACCGAGCCGGATCGTGGAGGTCGCGGCGGCCGTCAGCGCGAGGACGACCGCCGGGGAGGTACCCGCCACGCCGGGGTTGAGGTGGTGCTCGGCGAACCAGTAGCGGGCGTAGCCGAGTTGCTCGGCGCGCCGGGCGAGGTCGATGGAGTTGCGCAGGGCGTCGGCGGCGGTCGAGCCGGTCGATATGGGGACCAGGTCGAGGACGCCGAGGGGGATCTCAGGCATCTTCGGACTCCTCCCGTACGGGTGCCCACGCGAACGGCGGGTCCGGGATGTCACGTCGGAGCACCGGGGCGACCGCCGACTGGAACAGCTCCAGTGAGTCGCGGTGCTGAGTGTCCGTCAAACCGCTCGCGTCGGCGTGCAGATGGAGCACGGTGTGGCCGAACTGCTCGTGGTAGCGGTGCACCTTGTCGATGATCTGCTCGGGGCTGCCGATCAGGGCGGAGCTGCGGTCGACGAAGTCCTCCAGGGTCTCGAAGACGACGGGCAGGCCCGCCTTCTCGTAGAAGGCCAGATTCGCCTCGAAGATCGGCCGGTAGATGTCGAGCGCCTCCTGGGAGGTGCGGGTCACCAGCAGTCCGGCCGTCCCGGCGCCGACCGCGATCCGTGCCGGGTCGTGTCCGTAGTGCTCCCAGCGTTCGCGGTAGTGGCGGATCAACTCGGCGTACGGCTCCATGGGGTTGGTGACGTTCGCCGAGAACAGCGGGTCGCCGTAGCGGGCGGCCAGGTCCACCGACTCCTTGCTGGTGGCGCTGCCGTGCCACACCCGGACCGGGCGCTGGTACGGCCGCGGCCACACCTCGGCGTCCTTCAGCGGCGGCCGGAAGCGGGTGTCGGCGGTGACCTTGTCCTGGCGCCAGATCTGCCGGAACACCTCGTAGCTCTCGGCGTTGCGGTCCCACTGGTCCTCGGGCGTGACGTGGAAGAGGTCGCGCTGGGCGGCGCCGTTGCCCTTGCCGATGATGAGGTCGAGGCGGCCCTCGGAGAGGTGGTCGAGCGTGGCGTAGTCCTCGTAGGCGCGCACGGGGTCGAGCAGGCTGAGAGTGGTGACCGCGGTGAACAGGCGGATGCGCCGGGTCAGGGCGGCGACATGGCTGAGGACGACGGTCGGCGAGGAGGAGATGAACGGCCGCTCGTGCCGCTCCCCCACCCCGAACCCGTCGAAGCCCAGCTCCTCGGCCAGCACCGCGTTGTCGAGGACCTCGCGGAACCGCTCGTGCGTCGACTTCCGCACGCCCGTGACCGGGTCCGGCCGGTGCACGATCAGCGTGATGGCGAGGAACTTCACGACGCCGCCCGGACGTCGGAGGCGTCGGGGTGGGCGAGGCCGAGGTGGTCGCGCAGGGTCGTGCCCTCGTACTCGGTGCGGAACACGCCCTGTTCCTGGAGGAGCGGCACGACCTGGTCGGCGAAGACGTCGAGGCCGCCCGGGGTGATGTGCGGGACGAGGATGAAGCCGTCGCTGGCGTCGGCCTGGACGTAGTCGTTGATGGTCTTCGCGACCGTGGCCGGGGTGCCGACGAAGTTCTGCCGGTTCCCGGACTCGATGACCAGGTCGCGGATGGACCAGTTGTTGGCCTCGGCGAGCTCGCGCCACTCGCGGGCGGTGGCCAGCGGGTCGCGGTACATGCGGACCTGGGCGCGGCCCTTGGAGATGTGGTCGCCGCTGACGTCCGGGTCGATGTCGGGCAGCGGGCCGTCCGGGTCGTAGGCGGACAGGTCCCGGTTCCAGACGAACTCCAGGTGCTTCAGGGCCGTTGCCCCGCTCACCTGCTGGCGGCGGACCTCCTTGGCGAGCTCCTCGGCCTCCTCGTCCGTGTCGCCGAGGACGAAGGTGGCGGCGGGAAGGATCAGCAACTGGTCATGGCTGCGGCCGTACTTGGCCAGGCGCCTCTTGACGTCCGTGTAGAAGGCCTGGCCGCTCTCCAGGGCGGCGTACCGGCTGAAGATGGCGTCGGCGCTCGACGCCGCGAACTCGCGGCCCTCGTCCGAGTCGCCCGCCTGGAAGATCACGGGGCGGCCCTGCGGGGAGCGCGGAACGTTGAACTGGCCGTGGATGTCGAAGTGCTGGCCGTTGTGGACGAAGGAGCCGGCCTTGGCGTCGCGCAGGAACCGGCCCGTCGCCTGGTCGGCGAGGATCTCGTCGCCCTGCCAGGAGTCGAAGAGCTCGTGCGCGGTGGCCAGGAACTCCTTGGCGCGGGAGTAGCGCTCCTCCTGCGGAAGGAACCCGCCGCGGCGGAAGTTCTCGCCCGTGAAGGCGTCCCAGGAGGTGACCACGTTCCAGGCGGCGCGGCCTCCGGAGAGGTGGTCGAGGGAGGCGAACTGGCGGGCCACCTCGTAGGGCTCGTTGAAGGTGGAGTTGATGGTGCCGGTCAGGCCGAGGTGGTCGGTGACGGCGGCGAGCGCGGCGAGGACCGTGAAGGTGTCGGGGCGGCCGACGACGTCCAGGTCGTATATCTTCCCGCCCTGTTCACGCAGTCGGAGGCCCTCGGCGAGGAACAGGAAGTCGAACTTGGCGCGTTCGGCGGTCTGCGCGAAGTGCACGAAGGAACTGAACTCGATGTGGCTGCCGGCCCGCGGGTCGCTCCACACGGTGGTGTTGTTCACGCCCGGGAAGTGGGCGGCCAGATGGATCTGCTTCAGCGGCTTGGTCATGTCGGTCGGTCCTTCCGGCTCAGGCTGCGGCGTAGCGGTTGGCGGGGCGGGCCAGGCCCAGCAGGCCGCGCAGGGTGTCGGCCTCGTAGGCGGTGCGGAAGGCGCCGCGGCGCTGGAGCTCGGGGACCAGGCCCCCGGTGATGGCCGGGAGGTCGTGACCGAGGACGGCGGGGCGCAGCCGGAAGCCGGTGAGCCCGGCGGACTGGAACTCCTGGAGCAGGTCGGCGAGTTGGGCCGCGCTTCCGGCGAAGACGCGCGCGTCGCTCTCGTACGGCTCCCCCGCCACGTCGTCGAGGCGTTCCCGGCGGGCCGTGGCCGCCGCGGGGTCGTCGTCGAGGAAGACCACCAAGTCACCGAAGACATGGACGGGTTGGCCGGCGCGGCCCGCCGTTTCCTGCTCCGCGCGGATCTCCGCGACGATCGCGCGGGCGTGCTCGGCGTCGCGCGGCGTGACGTACCCGACGTCGGCCTGGCGGGCCACCAGCCGGTACGGAACGGTCTGGTGGGCGAGGGCGGTGACCAGGGGCTGGCCCTGCGGCGGGCGCGGGGTGATGGAGGGGCCCTTGACGCTGAAGTGCTTGCCCTCGAAGTCGATGTAGTGCAGCTTGTCGCGGTCGATGAAGCGGCCGGTGGCGACGTCCCGTATCTCGGCGTCGTCCTCCCAGCTGTCCCAGAGCCGGCGCACGACCTCGACGTAGTCGGCGGCCTCGTCGAAGTACTCGCTGACCAGTTCCTGCCCGGCCGGGCTCTGCAGCTCGTCCAGGGTCAGCCGCGGGATCGTGCGCCGTCCGAAGTGGTCGGCCTCGTCCGGGCGGGGCGCGATCTGCACCCGCAGCCCGGCACGGCCGGTGCTGACGTAGTCGAGGGTGGCGATCGCCTTGGAGATGTGGAACGGCTCGGTGTGGGTGGCGATCACGGTGGGCACCAGGCCGATGTGCCGGGTGAGGGGCGCGATGCGGGACGCGATCAGTACGGCGTCCAGGCGGCCGCGGACCTGGTCGGTGCGGCCGTCCAGCCCGCCGAAGACCGAGGACTGCAGGCCGAGCCCGTCCTCCAGGGTCACGAAGTCGAGCAGCCCGCGCTCGGCCTCGGCGACCAGGTCGGCCCAGTAGGCGGCGGTGAACAGGTCGCGGGGGCGGGCGACCGGCTCGCGCCAGGAGGCGGGGTGCCAGCCGGTGCCGTCGAGGGCGACGGCGAGATGCAGCGGGGAAGAAGGGGACACGAGGGGTGCCTTCCTGGAGATCCGTAGGCGAGAACACCGGCCCGGGCACACGGCACTCAGGACACGGCGGGGTGGAAACGGGTCAGGGGCGACAGAGAGCGCCGGCGACGCGCTGGAGGTCGATGTGCAGGCGGAGGTAGGGGATACACACGTCCCTGCCTCCCGTCCTGCCGGCGCGCGCCTCGTCACAGCTCACAACGCCCGCGCCCCGGCGTCTGTTCCAGGGGTGCGCGCCTGAAGGATGGTCGTGCGGCGGCGCAGCGTGAAGCCGAGCGACTCGTACAGCCGGATCGCGGTGGTGTTGTGGGCGGCGGCGTGCAGGAACGGGGTCTCGCCGCGCTCTCTGATGCCCGCGGCGACCGCGCGGACCAGCCGGGTGCCCAGGCCCCGGCCCCGGTGGGCGGGGTCGGTGCAGACGGCGCTGATCTCGGTCCAGCCGGGCAGGTGCAGCCTCCCCCAGCCTTCGGCCGGGGGGACCCCCATCTCGCTTCGCTCGCCCGCCAGGGCGATGAGCCGGCCGCGGTGCCGGATGCCGAGGTAGGTGCCGAGGTGGACGGTGCGGGCGAGGAAGGGGCCGGGGCGGGTACGGGCGACGAGGTCCAGGATGTCCGGGACGTCGTCGGGGCCGAGCCGCACGGCCTCGGGGTCGGGTTCGGCCCGCAGATGGGTGTCGACGAGCTGGACGCCCTGGCCGCCGCCGACGACGTCCCAGCCGTCGGGGACGCCGTCGACTCCCTTGACACGGGCGGTGGTTGCCGGACCGAGCAGCCGGTGCAGGTCGGCCCAGGCGGCCGGGTCGGCCGGGTCGGCGAGCGCGGCGAACGCGTACACGTCCGCCGGGTAGCGCGCCGCCCGGCCGGCCCTTTCGGCGAACCCGGCGTGCGGGCCGTCGAGCGCGGCCCACACGGGGTTGTCCAGCAGGCGGGTGCCCAGGGCGGTCTGGTGGACCACGATGGCCTTTCCGAGGAAGCGGTCAGGAGTTGGTCAGCGGCAGGCCGGGCGGGTTGATCTCGGACTTGGCGACAGCCTCGCCGGAGAGGTTCCAGGCCTTGAGCCACTTCGCGTACTGCCCGTTGTCGATCAGGTAGTTGATCGCGGCGGCCAGCGGCTTGGCGAGGCCGCTGTCCTTCTTGGCCGTCGCGGCGATCAGACCCTGGAGCGTCTCACCGGCACCGGAGAACTGGCCCGCGATACGGGTCGCCTGGGGCGTCTTCGCGGTCTGCGTGGTGTGGTACGAGAGGTTGGGGCTGGGGCCGAAGTAGGCGTCGATCTTGCCGCTGTTGAGGGCGAGGTAGAGGCTGTTGGTCTCCTGGAAGTACTTGACCGTGAGCTTCTTGCCCTCCTTGGCCAGCTTCGCCTTCCACTCCAGGAGGATCTTCTCCTGGTTGGTGCCGTTGCCGACGGAGACGGTCTTGCCGGCGAGGTTCTCGTAGTTGTTGTCGAAGTTCCAGGTGTTGTCCTTCTTCACCTCGAAGGCGAGGTCGTCCTTGCGGTAGGAGGCGAACTCGTACTTCTGCTTGCGCTCCTCGGTGTCGGTGACGTTGGAGAACGCGACGTTCACCTTGCCGCTGTCGAGGCCGATGAAGAGGTTCTCCCACGTGGAGCGCTGCACCTCGGGCTTGACGCCGAGGACGGCGGAGACCAGCCGGGCAAGGTCGATCTCGGAGCCGGTGAGCGTCTTCTGGTCGCTGCCGATGAAGCCGAGCGGCGGGGCCCCGGAGGGCAGGGTGCCGGAGCCGATGACCAGCTTGCCGCTCTTCTTGATGTCGGCGGGGAGCAGGGCGCTGATGGACTTCACCTCGCCGACCTTCAGCGCGGTCTCGGTGGCCGCGCCGTTGGACAGCCGACCCACGGTCACCGTGCCTGCCGCGTCGTTCGTCTGGGTGGCGGCGTCGCTGTCGCCCCCGCAGGCGGCGAGCCCGGTGGCGAGGGTGGCGACGGCGGTGGCCGCGGTGAGGCCTCGTATCAGGCTGCGTCGGGTGAGGTGCGTGCGCATGGCTGTCCTTGTCGTGTGGGTGAGAGGTGAAACGGGAGGAGAAAGAAAGGGGCGGTCAGAGGACCTTGCTGAGGAAGTCCCGGGTCCGCTCGTGCTGCGGCTTGTCCAGCACTTCGGAGGGCGGGCCCTGTTCGACGATCTTTCCGCCGTCGATGAAGACGACCCGGTCGGCGATCTCGCGGGCGAACCCGATCTCGTGGGTGACGATCACCAGGGTGGTGCCGCTCTTCGCCAGGTCCTTGATGACGGCGAGGACTTCACCCACCAGCTCGGGGTCCAGGGCGGAGGTCGGCTCGTCGAAGAGGATGACGCCGGGCCGCAGCGCGAGGGCGCGGGCGATGGCGACGCGCTGCTGCTGTCCGCCGGACAGCTGCCGCGGGTAGGCGGACTCCTTGTCGGCGAGACCGACCCGGTCCAGGAGTTCACGGGCGAGTTCGTGGGCCGCGTCCCGGTCGAGCTTGCCGGTCGCGACCGGGGCCGCGGCGACGTTCTCGAGCACGGTCAGGTGCGGGAAGAGGTTGAAGTTCTGGAAGACGAACCCGATGTTGCTGCGCTGGGCGAGGATGGCCCGCTCGCTGAGCTCCTTGAGGTGGTCGCCCTGCTTGCGCACGCCGATGAGTTCGCCGTTGACGCTGACGTACCCGATCTCGGGCTTCTCCAGGTGGTTGACGACCCGGAGCAGGGTGGACTTGCCGGAGCCGGAGGGGCCGAGGATGACGGTCACCTCGCCGGGGCGGACGGTGAGATCGACGCCGTCCAGGACCCGGTGCGACCCGTACCACTTGTGCACGTCGTGGACCTCGACGGCGGCCGGCACGATCTGGAGGGTCTCGGTGCTCATACGGCGGCCTCCCGGCGGATACGGGCGCGCAGGTCGCTCGCTCCGGTGCGCAGTTTCTGGAGCGGGGTGGGCGGCAGGCTGCGGGTGGCGCCCCGGGCGAAGTAGCGCTCGACGTAGAACTGGACGACGGAGACGACGGTGGTGAGGATCAGGTACCAGACGGTGACGACCAGCAGCAGCGGCACGATGTCGCCTGGGTAGGTGGCGCCCATCGTCTGGGCGGCGCCGAACAGGTCGAGCAGCGACACGTAGAACACCAGTGAGGTGGCCTTGACCAGGTCGATGAGCTGGTTGACGTAGTTCGGTGTGATGGAGCGCAGGGCCTGCGGGAAGACGACCTTGCGGAACTGGTAGCCCTTGGGCAGTCCGAGGGCGGCGGCGGCCTCGTGCTGGCCCTGGTCGACGGAGAGGATGCCGCCGCGGACGGCCTCGGCGGCGTATGCCGCCTGGTTGAGGCTCAGGCCGACGACGGCGACCACGATGTCGGTGGCGAGCCGGGACTCGTCGAAGGTGAAGAACGCCGGCCCGAAGGGGACGCCCACGCTGAGGGTCTGGTAGAGGGCGCTGAAGTTGTAGAGGAAGAGCAGGATGACGATCAGCGGGATGGAGCGGAACGTCCAGATGTAGATCCAGCTGACCGCCCGCAGGACCGGGCTCTTCGACAGCCGGGCCAGCGCGAGCAGGATGCCGCCGAGGAGACCCAGCACCGCGCTGTAGGCGGTGACTTCGAGCGTGACGAGCAGTCCGTCGAGGATCGTCGGCCGCAGGAACCAGTAGCCGAAGCGGTCCCACTGGTAGAAGGGGTTCGTCACCAGGCCGTGCACGAACTGGGCCGCGAGGACCAGGACGACTGCGGTGGCGATCCACCGGCCGGGGCGGCGCAGGGGCAGAACGCGCTGGGCCGCGAGGGGCTTTGACGGGGCGTCGGATGCGGGCGGCGGCGCATCGGTGAGAGACACGGCGGCGCCTGGGGGTTCGCTCATGGAGGGGCTCCGGCGGGAGTCGATTCCCCGGGGTAATGCGAACGAGGCGGGTCACGACCGTGGAGGTGTGACCCGCGAGGACGCACGGGCACCGGGGCTTGGTGGACAACGGCACACCGCGGGGGCGGTGTTCGTCTTCGGGGGCGGGGCTGCGGAGGTGGAGAGGTCAGCCCCGACAGCGGGCACGGCCCGGTGCGGTACACAGTGCGCTGTTCACGCGGAGCAGATCGACGGCCCGGTCGGCGACGAGCAGGTCCACGTACGGCAGTACGCAGCCGTCGGAGCGGCGCGGGGCCGTCCTGGGAGCTGCGTACATGTCCGTCACCGTGTTCTTCCGGCCCGTCGGGGCCCTCGCGCTTACCGATATGTCGTCGGTCCGGTCGTCACCTGGGGCACCCCACCGCGGAGCGAGGGTTGCCGGTCAGCTAGCCAGGGCTTGTCGCTGACGCTCATGACCGTTCTGGGGCGTAAGTAAAGACATGTCCCCGAACGGATGTCAACGCCGTTCCACCACGTGGGCGCTGTGCGCGGCCCAGTCCAGGATCTGCACGGCCGACCCGGCGGCCTCCAGGCCGCGACAGCGGGCGTGGTGGCGGCGGGCGATGCCGTCGAGGTCGAGGTGGGCGCCGAAGGCGGGGTGGGCGGCCAACCGGCGGGCGTACGCCCACAGTTCGGGATGGTCGGCGATCCGCTGCACGGCGGAGGCGTCCAGATGATGGCGGTGCACGGTGTCGAGCTGGACGAGCGTGACCCACAACTCGACGTCGGCCGCGGTGATCTGATCGCGAATCAGGTATGCGCGTCCGACGAGCCAGCGGTCCAGCGAGCCGAGGGTCTCCAGCAGCTTGTCGAGCGCGGCCGGGTCGCCGCCGGCCGATCCGGCGTTCTGGGCGGCCCGCTCGATGCCGTCCGCGCACAGCCGCTCGACGGCCTCGGTCTCCGACTCCGCGCCGCACGGGTACAGCGCCGCGCGGCCGCCGCCGAAGTGCCGGGCCAGGTCGCGGGTGATGTCCGGGGCGTGGGTGCTGACGATGCGGCCCGACCAGTCGTCGCTGAGGACCGGCCCGGCGGCCGCCCCGGTGTAGCGGTGCGCGCTCGCCTCGTACAGCGGGCGCAGTGCGGAGTGTCCGCCGTCGGGACAGTCGGGGACGGCGTCCAGGAAGGTCACGGGGCAGGCCTCGGCGAGGCCGAGCAGGCTGTGCGCGACGGCGATGCGCAGGCCGTCGGGACATGCGGTCGACAGGTGCAGGCGGTAGCGGCGGGGCACGGCGTAGTGCCCGCTGCGCGCGTCCCGGCCGATCCGGCCCCGGAACGCGGGGGTGGACTGCGTGGTCGGGACGGGGGCGAGCGGTGTGACGGACATGGATCTCCCCGGGGATGGGCGCGCGGACGTACGCGCGGCGGAAGCGACGTCGGGCCAGATAGGAGGGGCGCGGCCGTGCGAGGCGGCACGGCGGACGCGACGGGGACGGCGACCGGGTCGAGCCGCGGGCGCGGATGGCGCTGCAGACGCGCTGGAGGTCGATGTGCCGGCGGGAGGTGAGAAGAGGCGACGGCCGAGACGTGCGGCTCACGCGACCGTCGGCCGGTTCAAGGCGCCCCATGTTTCCCTACCTGTTCACTAGGATTCCCATCTGGAGTGTCGATCGGCCGCCGCGCGACGTCAAGAGGGCGTCCACGGGCCGGTCACCGACCGGTGAAGGTCCCCTCCGGGGGCGCCCGGAGATCCCGTACGCTGACGCCCCATGGAACTGGTCTTCACCGGTCGGGTGATCGAATGGCGCGGCCCGGCGCCGTACTACTTCGTCCCCGTGCCGGACGAGGAGTCCGCCGACATCCGTGAGGTGGCGACGGCGGCCTCGTACGGCTGGGGGGTGATCCCGGTCGAGGCGAGCATCGGCGAGACCGCCTTCACCACGTCGCTCTTCCCGAAGGACGGCGGCTATCTTCTGCCGCTCAAGGCAGCCGTCCGGGGACCCAGGAGCCTCACGACCGACGACGAGGTGACCGTCCGGATGACCGTCGTCCTGTGACCGGGGGACGGCTCACGCGATGGCTTCGGCCAGCAGGTCGATCTGGTCCAGCCCCGACCCGGTCGGTACGAAGATGAGCTCGTCGCAGCCGGCCGCCTCGAACGCGGCGACGTACTGCGTGACCATCTCCGGGCTCACCGCCGCGCTCCCCGCGACCTGCTGGGCGACGTCGCCGAGGAAGCCGTAGTAGTCGAGCAGATAGCCGTCCGCCTGGGCACGGGCGTCGGGGCCCAGGCCGAAGTAGGCCAGGGACAGCTTGCGCGGTGAGCCCGCCCGGCCCGCCTTCTGCCAGGCCGCGTCGACGCCGGCCGCGGCCTCGGCGAACATGTCCGGCGTGCCGCCGCCCATGATCCAGCCGTCGGCGAACTCGGCGACCCGCCGGAAACTGGCCTCGCTGCCGCCGCCGAGGATCAGTTCCGGACCGCCCTCGCGCACCGGCCGCGGCCCGATCGCGCCGGCGAACCCGCGCTCCTCCCCCGCCCACACCCGTTTCAGCTCCCCGAGCTGCTCCTCGAACCGGCGCCCCCGGCCCTTGGTGGAGAGCCCGCTGGCCTCGTAGTCGTCGTCGCGTCCGCCCAGCCCGAGGCCGAGCACGAACCGGCCCCCCGATATTCGTTCCAGCGAGGCCGCCTGCTTGGCGAGCAGCGCGGGGTTCGTGTACAGCGGCGTGAGCAGCACGCTGGTCGTCAGCCGGATGCGGCTGGTCACCGCGGCGGCGGCGGTGAGGGCGATGAGCTCCTCGTAACCGCCGTACACCAGGCGTCCGATGGTGCCGAGGGTGCTGAACCCGGCGTCTTCCGCGCGCTTCGCCCAGTCGAGGAGGGTCTGTGCCTCGGTGCCGGGCACCGTGTTGGGAAGGCCGATCCCGATGTCCATCTGCGCTCCGTTCCATGCATGGGGAACACACAGTCGCCGCCATCATGCCTCCGGTCGGGGCACTTCGGCCGAGCGGGTCGGCAAGTGGTCGGCAACTCCCTTCCCTCAAGGCTTACTTCACCCCTTGACGGAACTGGTCCAGACCTTTAGGTTCCGGGTCAGCAACGGGGCAGCAGACCGCCCGTGCGACGCCCGCTCACCCCCCACCCCCCATCACCCCCCTCAGGAGCGTCCCCACCATGCCCTTCTCCCCTCGCGCGGCCCGACTCCCGGTCCTCGCCGCGCTGTTCGCCGTCCTCACCGCACTGCTGACCGTGACCCCGGCGCACGCCGCGAGCGGCTCGATATCCGGGCTCGCCGGCAAGTGCGTCGACGTGGCGGGCGCGAACGCCGCGAACGGCACCGCCGTACAGCTCTACGACTGCAACGGCACCGGCGCCCAGATCTGGTCCAACTCCGGTGACGGCACACTCCGGGCGCTCGGCAAGTGTCTGGACGTCGTCGACCGCAGCACCGCCGACGGGGCCGCCGTCCAGCTGTGGGACTGTTCGGGCAGCGCCAATCAGCAATGGGTGGTGACCGCGGCCCGCGACATCGTCAACCCGGCCGCGAACAAGTGCCTGGACGTCCGGGACAACAACAGCGCCAACGGCACCCGGCTGCAGATCTGGACCTGCTCCGGTACGGCCAACCAGAAGTGGAACGCGCCGGCGAGCGGCGGGGGCGGCGCCCCGTCCGGGTTCGTGGTGTCCGAGGCGCAGTTCAACCAGATGTTCCCGAACCGGAATTCGTTCTACACCTACAGCGGGCTGGTCGCGGCGCTGAGCTCCTACCCCGGCTTCGCGAACACCGGCAGTGACACCGTGAAGAAGCAGGAGGCGGCCGCCTTCCTCGCCAACGTCAACCACGAGACCGGCGGTCTGGTGTACGTCGTCGAGCAGAACACCGCCAACTACCCGCACTACTGCGACTGGAGCCAGTCGTACGGCTGCCCGGCCGGCCAGGCCGCCTACTACGGTCGCGGCCCCATCCAGCTCAGCTGGAACTTCAACTACAAGGCGGCCGGGGACGCGTTGGGCCTGGATCTCCTCAACAACCCCTGGCTGGTGCAGAACGACGCCTCCGTGGCCTGGAGGACCGGCCTGTGGTACTGGAACACCCAGTCCGGCCCCGGCACCATGACCCCGCACAACGCCATGGTCAACCAGGCCGGCTTCGGCCAGACGATCCGCTCCATCAACGGCTCCCTGGAGTGCGACGGCAGGAACCCGGCGCAGGTGCAGAGCCGCGTCGACGCCTACAACCGGTTCACCTCGATCCTCGGCGTCTCGCCGGGCGGTAACCTCTACTGCTGACAAGGAGCCGCGATCATGCCCAAGTTGAGACCGCTCGCCTCGGCCCTCCTCGCCGCCCTGGCCCTCGTCGTGACCGTCCCCACGTCCGCCCACGCGAACGTCCTGACCCTGCTCCCGCAGAACGCCGACGGCCTGGAGCAGACGTTCTCCCCGGCCTACGACTACGACGGCGACGGCTGCTACGCGACCGCCGCGATCGGCGCCGACGGCACCCTCAACCCCGGTCTGAAGCTGGGCGGCGACGTCAACGGCCACTGCCACGACTACGCCCAGCTCGCCAACGCCAACACCTACTCGCGGGCGAAGTGCAACAACGGCTGGTGCGCGGTGATGTACGCCAGCTACTTCGAGAAGGACCAGGCCACCCTCGGCCCGGCGGCCATCGGGCACCGGCACGACTGGGAACACGTCGTGGTGTGGATCAGCGGTGACCAGGTCCAGTACGTGTCCGTGTCCCAGCACAGCGGCTACCAGGTGGCCGCGCGCTCGTCGGTCCGCTTCGACGGCACGCACCCGAAGATCGTCTACCACAAGGACGGTGTGTCCACCCACTGCTTCCGCTTCGCGGGCGGCAATGACGAGCCGCCGGAGAACGTCACGGGCGGCTGGTTCTTCCCCCGCCTGGTCGGCTGGAACGGCTACCCGGCCGGCTACCGCGACAAGCTCCTGAGCGCGGACTTCGGCTCGGCCACCCTCAAGATCGACGACGGTGACTTCCAGTACGCCCTCGGCATCTCCAAGCCGTCCGGCATCCCCTTCGACCCGAACGCCTGAGGGCGACATCGTGAGGGGCCCCGCGCGCTTTCGCCCGCGAGGCCCCCCCGTCCCGCCGCTCGACGGCCCCCTGCCGGTGTCAGCGCCCAAAGTGAGCGTCCCCGCCCCCTGGCCCGGTTTGTCCTCCCAGCCGCGGATCCTGGCCGCGAGCCGCTTCAGGCGCGCGTCCGAGGGGGGTACGTCGATCTGGAAGTGGGACTCGTTCGGACGGCGGAAGTCCCCACCCCAGGCCACCACGTCCTGGCACTCCTCGAGGATGTCGCGGACCGTCGCGAGTTGGTGGGGGAAGAGACCGCCCTCGGCACCGTCCGGGTACCAGGTCGGGCGGATCGCGACCGCGGTCCCCGAGGCGTGGTTGGTCGCGTGGCCCTTCAGTGTGCCGTCCGCGGGGCGGAAGCCGATCACCTCCCCGTCGACGAGGGTGTCGATCTCGTAGTGGTAGCGGCGGATGACGTGGATGAGCACGGTGGCGGCCTCGCCGAGGCGCAGGGCCACGGACACCGAACTGCCCGGCACCTGACGGGTCCAGATGGCTCCCGACTCGTCGGCGTCCGCTTCGATCGACCAGCCGTTCGCACTGGATACGGGCTCGGTGCCGGACGACGCGGCCGCCGGGGAGGGGACCGCGAGGGTCGCGAGGCCCGCCGCCGCGGTCAGACCGACTCCCGTGCGCAGTACGCAACGGCGCGGCAGACGTGGGGATGAGACGGTCATGCCTGTCCTTTCTGAGGGGGTGTCACAGACCGCGCAGGGGCGCGTTGTACTTCTCGAACACCCGGTGGAGGCCGAGCATCGCGGTGCCGTAGGCGTCAGCCCGCCCTTCGGTGTCATTGCCGTTGTAGCGGGCCAGGGTGCGGCGGGTGTCCTCGTCGCCCGTGAACATGGACGGCCGGGGCACGCCGACGTCGTTGGCGCCCTCGATCAGGACCGTCGGCACGGTCCGGATGTTGTAGTCGTGGTTGTCGTGCAGTTGCTGCCAGACGTTCCACAGGTCGTTCTCGTCGGAGGGGAGCATGAGCCTGCCGCCGATCAGGCCGGCCAGGATGCAGTGGTTGCGGCCGCGGATGGCGGTGGCCGCGAAGATCTGCGCGAGACCGGTGCTGGAGTCGGTCTTCGTGCTCAGCCCCGTCCCGTCGTAGTGGTCGATGACCGCCTCGTCGCCGATGACGTCCAGGCTGTTGTACATCCGTATCTCCCAGAGCAGCGGGGCCTGGATGATGGCCTTGCGCATCTTGAACGTGCGCGCGAGCTGGGTGACCAGCCCGTCGAAGCTCATCACCAGGTCGAACGCCTCGGTGGTAGACCGGTAGGTGAGCACCTGGGCGCCCTGGTTCCCGCCCGTCTCCGGCACGCCCATGCTGTTGAGGAGATACGACTGGACGTCCGCGAGCAGGGCGCCGCGCAGGGACATGTCCATGGTGACGTCCAGGATTCCGGTGACCTGCTCGGTGCCGTAGGTGTTCTGGCCGGCGTCACGGCCGGACACGATGTTGTTGTCGATCTCGATGAGACCGCTGTCCGCTCCCACCGAGACCGTGGAGATCTGGTCGAACGCCCAGTCGTCGGGCAGCGGATAGCCGAGGTTCCCGGAGAATCCCGTGGACATGTCGCAGACGAAACTCGCCGAGGTGTATCCCGCGGCCGCGACGCGGCTGCACACGTTGCGGGGCCCGTAGATGCCCGTCAGGTACCCCTGGCCGTGCTCGTTCATGATGTCCCGGATGCCCCGGAAGTGCGGCAGGACATGGTCGGTCACCTCGTAGTCCAGCGCGTCGAAGTCGACGGCGAAGTAGATGCGGGTGCCGGGTTTGAAGCCGTAGTACTTGGCCCGCTCGATGGCCGCGAAGGCGTCGGCGATGCCCTGCTCGCGGCGGAAGTAGGCCGCCTCCCCGCCCCAGGTCTGGTAGATCGGGAAGCAGCTCAGTCCGTGGGCGGCCATCCGGCTCAGCTCACCGATCTTGATCTTCTTGTCGAGTGAGGTGCCCGGGACGTTGGACAGGTAGCGGCCCACGATCTGGTATCCCGCGTCCCTGAGCGCCACCGCCCGCGCTTCGGTGACCTCGGTGACGCAGTCGGCCGCGGTCCCCCTGCGGGTGGCGTCACCGGTGGACACCAGCAGCGAGGCCCAGGTCTGGAAGTCCCCGCGGCCGGTGACCGGGAGCTTCGCGAAGTTCTGGAAGCTGCGCACGCGGTCGGCCAGGCCGGCGTCGAAACGGCTGTCGAAGGACACCCCGACGCGCTTGTTGAAGATCATCGCGGCGGTGAAGAGACTCACCCACGTCCCCGACGAGCCCTCCGACAGCAGGTTGTTCCTGATGCCCTGCTGGGTGCCGGGGCCGAAGACCCCGTTCGCGACGTCGTCGCTCATGCCGATCTCGTACTGGATCGCGAACATGAGCGCCCTCTGCACGTCCCGTGAGAAGTGCCCGTCGCACGGCACGATGAAGAAGTTGCGGCGGCCGACATAACGGCCGTTCAACCACTGCTGCACCGCGCGGGTCAGGTCGCTGCCGCCCTCGATGACGACATACGCGTCCATGGTGAGCAGCGCCTTGAACACCTTGGGCGCCACACCGTCCGGGAAGACGCCGCCGACGCCCATGTTCTGCGTCAGCTCACGCACCGAGGCCGCGACGGAGCCGTTGTACGTGCCGTCGATGCCGCCGCCGTCGTAGCCCTTGCAGTACAGGGCCGACTGCACGATCTTGAGGATCTTCTCGTGCCGGGTGCCCGCGTTGATGACGGGGTGGCGGGCCTGGAGTGTGACGAGCGTCGTCGGGCCGAAGTTGTCGGACAGGGAGGTGATGCCCAGCTCGTACTGGAGCGCCCGGGTCAGCGCGAACATGACGGCCCAGCCGGTGCGGCCGTTCTCCTCGACCTTCGGGATTCCGGCGACGTCGTAGGAGTTGATGAACTTCTGTGCCTCGATGACCATGTGGTCGGCCACGCTGTGTCCTTTCACGCGCGCCTGGGCGCAGACGATGGGGGTCGGCTCCGTCGTGGGTCGTGTCTGCGAGGCCGCGTCAGCAGCGCGGGACGCCGTCGATCCAGTGGGACGTGGGCTGAACCTAACGAGGCCGCGGTTGCCGTGGTCCTGACAAATGTCAGGGCGCGCGAGGAGACCACGGCGTCCGACCGCGTCCCCGCCCACGGTGCGGAGCTGAGGGACGCGGTCGGCGTCCGGGGTTCAGGCCCCGGCCGGGTCTCAGCGGTGTTCGGGCAGGTCCGACTCGGCCGGCAGCGTGGACGGCCCGGACCGGGCGGACGCCGACGCCGTCGAAACCGGCTTCTTGCCGCAGAACGCGGCCTCGAGCGTGCCGCCGAGTGCCGTGTTGGCGGAGCCCTTGTTCGAGGTGTTGGCCATCGCGGAGAGGCTGCGCCGGCCGTCGCGGGTCGCGAAGGCGTAGGTGTAGTACCCCTGCACGGTGCCGGTGTGGCCGTAGATCTGCGTCCCGCAGGACAGGTCGTAGCGGCGCAGACCGAGGCCGTAGAAGCGGGTGTTGGTGGTGTCGGTCGGGGTGACGGTGGTCATGGCGTCCAGCATCTTCGGGGACAGCAGCCTGCCCCGCATCAGCGCGGTCGTGAAGGTGTTGAGATCCGCCGGGCTGGAGATGACCGCGCCCGCCGACTGCGCCCAGGAGACGGTCTGTTCCGTGGAGTCCACCAGGGGCTCGCCCTCCTCGTCCGGGTGCAGATAGCCGCGTACGCGGAGCCCCGCGATCCGGACGTCGGGGTGCACGTACGACGTGTTGCGCAGCCCCAGCGGCTTGATGATGCGGCGCTGGTACTCCTGGGCGACCGGCTTCCCGGTGATCTTCTCGATCAGCATGCCGACGACCACGAAGTTGGTGTTGGAGTACTTGTACGCGACCCCCGGTTCGGTGGTGCGGGGCTCGCTCAGTGAGAGGTCGACCAGCTCCTGGTAACTGAAGACCCGGTTGCGTACGGCCTCGAAGCCGGGCACCGTGTGCTCGAACATCGCGTCGGTGTAGTCGGCGAGGCCACTGCGGTGAGTCAGCAGGTGCCGCACGGTGATCCGGTCGTCGGGCAGCAGCCCGGGAAGGTACCGGTTCACCGGGGCGTCGAGCTCCAGTCTTCCTTCCTGTACGAGTTGGAGCAGGACCACGCTGGAAAAGGTCTTGCTGACGCTTCCGATGCGGAAGCGGGCGCGGATGTCCATGGCGGCGCCCGTGTCCCGGTCGCGTACTCCGACGGTGCGGACCTGGACGCCCTCGGGGCCGGTGAACCGGGCCATCGCTCCCGGTGCGCCCTGGGCCATGGCGGCGTTCAGCGCGGCGACGACGCCGTCCATGTCGGGGGCGGGGGTGGTCGCGCGCGCGGCGGCGGGAGCGGCAGGAGCGGCGTGGGCGTTCGTGGTGGGGACGACTCCGACCGCGAGCGCGGCGATCAGGGTGGCGCCGGCGGCCAGGCGGCGGCGGTTGTTCGACGTCATGTCAGTTCCTTGGGTCAAGAAGAGCGGTGGGCGGGAGCGGTCCGCCCTAGGGGCACTGCCTGATCTGCTGCTTCCACACGTTCGGGCTACCGGTGTTCAGGTACCAGTCGTTGACGTAGCCGCTGTAGCTGTTGCCGACCTCGACCCGCATCCAGTACCGGTAGTTGGGGTTGTCGTAGGCGCCGTCGCCCAGCGTCCAGCAGGTGAGGCCGACCTGGTTGCCGTTGTAGAGGCGGCTGTAGGCCTCGGCGATCGGGCCGTACGTGTAGCCGGGACCGGTGCGTACCTGGAGCCAGGAGCCGGGGTCGATGCCGGTCACCGTGGTGCAGGGGATCGTGGATCCGGATATCTGGCACGGGTAGGTCGCGGCGTCGGCCGGCGTCGTCGTGCCCAGCAGGGTCAGGGCGGTCGCGGCGACGGTCGCGAGGCCGAGGATCTTTCGGCGGACGGAGTTCATGACGTTCCCCCTCGTCGTTGTCAGGGTCGCGGGGGCACAGCGATGGGCGCGGTCGGTCAGCCGCCACCGTCCCCCGGGGTCGGACACAGTCTGGGCACAGGCAGAGGCGTGCCCCAGCATTTCGAAGGACTTCAAAACGCGTCCCGGTCGGCGGTTTTGCTCAGGTTCTTCGAAACCTTTGCCGAAACCCGTGCGTCCCAAGAGGTGGTGGCCGTCAACGGGGGGGTGCTCATGGCCCGGTTCTCCGAGTTGTGTCTGGGGCCACTGGAGACAGTGCCGGTGTCCGTGGTGGCGCAGCCCGGCGTCACCCTGATGTCCCTCGTCGCGGATGCGCTCGGCGGTCGGTCCCAGGGGCTGCACCCCACCTGGCGGCGTGCGCTGCGCTCCGCGGTGCCCGAGGGCGCGGAGGCGGTGCTGCGGCCGCTGTTCACCCCGGAGTACTCGATGGTTCCCGACTGCCTCACGCCGACGGCACCCCTGTGGGAGACCGATCTCTCGGTCCAGCTCGAACGCCTGGCCGACGTCCCGCCCGTACAGCTGCTGCGGGAGCTGGAGACGGACTTCGGGGGGACGGTTCCCCGGCAGTGGCAGTCGGTCGTCGACCGGCCGAAGGCCTTCATCCACGCGTACGCGGCCATTCTCGGCGCCGTGTGGGAAGCCTTCGGGCCGATCTGGGCGCGGGCCGGTTCCCTGCTGGCCCAGGAGACCGAACGCGTGGGGGTGGCGGTCGTCAGCAACGCCCTGCCGCCCGTCCTCGCCGGGCTGGGGCCCAAGATCCGCTTCGCCGGGGAGACGCTGTACGTGCCCGATCCGCACCCCGAGACGTTCGAGCGGGGTGCCCGCCGGGTGGTGCTGGTGCCGATCGTGTCGGGCTACGGCGCCTCGGTCTTCAGCTTCGACCGTTCCGACGCCGTGTGGTTCGGCTATCCCGTGCCCGGCCTGAACACGCTGTGGACCACCCGGGAAGCCACCGCCGAAAGAGACAGGCTCAAGCTCGTGGTGGGCACCCTCAGGGCCGGAATCCTGCGCGAGCTGGCTCGCCCGTGCACCATGGGCTCCCTGGCCGCCACCCTCAACTGCACGCCGGCGACCGTGACCTATCACTGCGGTCAGTTGGAGGCGGCCGGGCTCATCACCCGGGAGCGGCAGGGACAGCACGTGGTGGCGCGGCACACGGCATCGGGCGGGGCGCTGGTCTCCTTGCTGTCGGGGTGAGCTCACGGCCGGATCCCGCCCGCCACCCTGACATCCGTCAGGACCGCCGGCCCCCTTCCCCTTTCTAAGGTTCGAGTCGTCTTCCAGGCCCCGGCGGTACGGCGGGGCGCCCTCCACAGACAGGAAGAGACGGCTCCCATGCGCCCGTTCCGCTCCACTCTCGCCACGGCCGGCGCGCACGGCTTCCGCGACCACCCCGACAACGCCGAGGGCGACACCGACAAGCCCGCCGACTTCAGCCTCGGCAGCGTCCGCATCACGCTGGAGAAGGGCTCCTACGTCGGCCGGCAGATCGCCTTCGGGGTCGGACGGCGTGATCCGCTGCTCCCCCTGGTGGCAGGGCCCGCCCGCCGCTCCCGCTTCCCGGCATCCACCCGAAAGGCATGACCATGCGCAGAATCCTGCGCGGCGCCGCCGCGCTCGCCCTCACCGCCGCCGCCGTTCTGACCGGCGCCGCCCAGGCCCAGGCCGAGGGCGGCACATGGGACGGCTGCCCCTACGGAGCCGTCTGCATCTACCCGCAGAACGTGACCCCGGCCAACAACCCGCACCCGAGCCACATCTTCTACTCCTACGGCTTCCACCCCATCTACAACCAGTACGGCAACCACTGGATCCTCAACAACCAGTACGACGGCGCCCTCGTCGAGCTGTGCAAGTCGGTCAACACGGACTGCCACGAGTCCATCCCTCCGCAGGAGGGCTGGTACGTGGACCTCACGCCGATCAACTCGCTCAACCTCAGGGAGCACTACCTGTGAGGCGCCGCCTTCTCGCTGCCGCCGCCGCACTGCTGATGATCGGCGGGGCGGCGGGGTCCGCCGCCGCCGACGCCCCGGCCCGGCAGCCGGGCCGTCCTGCCGCCGCGTCCGCCGAGGTACCCGCCGGGGTCAGCGCCGGGGTCGCCGTCTTCGACCGGCAGACCGGTACCTTCACCGAGCAGGTCAACACGAGCACCCGCTTCCGGTCCGCCTCGGTCGTCAAGCTGCTGCTGGCGCTGGACTACCTGTGGAACCGGGGCCCCGACCACACGGTGCCGGCCGCCGACCGGGCGTGGCTGGAGCCGATGCTGCGCGCCAGCGACGACGACGCGGCCAGCGCCTACTGGTCGGACCACGGCGGTACGGCGATCATCACCCGCATGGTCAGCCGCCTCGGCCTCAAGGACACGGCACCGCCGCCCACCGGGTACGAGGGCTACTGGGGCTACACCGCGCTCTCCGCCCGCGACACGGTGACGATCTACCGCTACCTCCTGGACTCGGCGCCCGGCCCCGTGCGCGACTTCGTGATGGGCAACCTGCGCCAGTCCACCCGATGCGCCTCGGACGGCTTCGACCAGCACTTCGGTGTCGCCGGGGCGTTCACGAAGCCCTGGGCGGTGAAGCAGGGCTGGTCCGGGTCCTCGTTCGAGAAGGGCACCTGCGGCCCGGTGCGCACCACGGCCACGACCGAGACGGCCCGCCCGGCTCCGGCCGCCGCCGCGGACGTCGACCTGACCCGGCCCGCGCTGCACAGCACGGGCACCGTGGGCGCCGGTGACCGCTCCATCGTGGCCGTGTTCACGCTGCATCCCGTCGGCACGTCGTACGGGAAGGCGTACACGGACATCGGCCGGCTGACCCGCTCCCTGAACGTCCCCGGAGCCACGCGGCCCGCGGGATGGTGGTACGGCACCTGGAGCGACCATGTGAACGTCCGCCCCGACCCCGGCACCGGCGACGCACCGCTCACTCAACTCCCGGCAGGCGTCGAGGTGTTGGTGGGCTGCCAGGCCAGGGGCGAGGTGGTGAACGTACCGCCTTACACCAACGAATGGTGGGCGTACCTCCCCCAGTACAACGGCTGGATCTCCAACATCTACATCAACTCGCCCGACAACAAGATGCCGGACGTCAAGGACTGCTGAACAACCGCGCGCGACGGCTCCGCCACCTCACCCCCCGTAGTCGGCGAGGTAGCGGAGCACCTTCTTGACGTGGGGCTCCACGCGCTCGGGGACACCGCCCTCCGTGATGACCGTGCGGTCGCTCGTGCGGTAGCCGGCCGCCATCAGCGCGGGAAGGTCCGCGGCGGGCATGTTCGCCTTCTTGAACTGCTGGTCGAGCCAGCACACGTACAGCGACATCGTGGAGATCGCGTCCGGTGCCGACATGTAGTCCTTGTCACCGTCACCGTCGCCGTCGACCGCCCAGGCCCGGAACACCGAGGGCGTCCACATGGCGATGCCGAACTCCTCGCTCTTCGGGCGGGACGCGTTGACGTCGAAGCCGCTCTCCGCCTTGAGCATGGCGGCGAGGAACGCGGGCGTGACCTCGGCGTCGGTGCAGCGGTGGGCGGCCTTCACGATGACCGGTCGCAGTGCCTCGGGTACGTCGGAGTCCTCCGGGATCTCCCCGTCGGCCGGGCTGTGCGTGACGATGACGGCCGGCGCATCCCGCCCCTGGTCTTCATCGTCGTCTCCCCCGCCGCCGCCCCCGAGCAGCGCGACCCCGGTGATGGCGGCGGCCGACACCGCGGCGACCGCGACGGCGGCGACCGGAAGCAGTCGGCGTCGGCGGCGCAGACCCGCCAATTCCTCGATCCGGGCGGACAGACTCTCGGCGGTGTGCCGCAGGCGGGCCGCGTGATCGGGCGCCAGACAGTCCTCGATGAGGCGGCGCCAGTGGTCGTCGAGCCCGGCGTCCAGGCGCAGCTGCGCGGTGCCCCGGGCGTAGGCCTGCGCGGCGAGCGAGCGGGCGCGGGCGGTGGCGCCGGGGAACGGGTGGAGGCCGCCGGTGAGCACCTGGTGGGCCAGGACGCCGAAGGCCCAGATGTCGGCGGTCGGCCGCACCATCGTCCCGTCCGCCCCGGTGCGCTGGGACCACCACTCGGGCGGCACATGGTCGAGCGTACCGAGCGGCGGCACATAGGCGTGGGTGCCCTCCAGTTCGGTGGCCAGGCCGAAGTCGGCGAGCCAGACCGCTTCGTCCGCGCCCAGCAGCACGTTGGCGGGCTTGAGGTCGCCGTGCACCCAGCCGGCGCCGTGCATATGGGCGAGTCCGGCGGCGACGCCGCGCAGGACCCGCACGGCGTCCGGGATCGGGCGGCCGGTCGCGGCGGCGTCCAGCACCTGGCGCAGACTGGCCTCGGCCCGGTCCATGACGAGCGCGATGGCACCGTCCAGTGCGGGCAGGTCCGGCGCGTGCACGGTGCACACCGCGTGGGTCCGTACGAGGTGCGGGTGATCCGCCTCGGCACTGAAGCGCACCTCGCGCGCGACGAGTTCGCCGAGCGCGGCACGCTGACCCGGTGCCAGGGCGCCGGTCGGCAGCACCTTCACCGCCACGACCGTGCCGTCGTCGACCGCGCGGGCCTCGTACACGGTCCCCCAGCCGCCCGACCCGATGACGGAGTCCAACTGCCAGTCCGCGATGCGGAAACCCGCCGGCAGACGTGGCGTGTCGAGAGCGCCCTGCTCGGCGCCTGAGGAGGTCATGCGCCGCTCTCCTGCGGGGCGGTCCGTCTGTGGGACGGCAACAGGGCCAGGTGTTCCTCGCGCACCAGGCCGAAGCGCAGGGCGAGGGAGGCCAGTCGGGCGCGCTTGACGCCGGTGCGGGCGTTGCCGTCGGCTCCGGGCTCGTCGCCGAGGTCCAGGCGCAGCTTGGCGAAGGCCAGGTAGTCGATGTGGTAGTTCACCGCGGAGCGGGTCAGGCCACGACAGCTCTCCAGCGGGCGAAGCCGCTCCGCGATGTCCCCGGCGCCCGGCAGTACACCGTCCGAGGGGTCGCGCAGCCGTGGCTCGCACAGGGCCACCAGCACCAGGAAGTACTTCGCCGTGGCGTCGAGCGCGTAGGGATGCACGGTCAACTCCCCGGCGCCGGGCGAGGACTGCTCGTCCAGGTAGGCGTGCTGCGGGGCGAACACCTTGAAGTCGACGGTGCCGCCCAGCGCGGGCAGGACGACTCGGGAGAACTCGAAGGGCACCGGCGCTCCGAGCCGGCCCGGCGCGACGGTGATGTACTCGCCGGCCCCCTCCAGGTTCTCGACGACATACGCGGTGTCACGGCTGAAGTTCGACAGCCGCCAGTAGTCCTCGGCCGCTTCCAGCCGTCCCGCCCGCCGGGAGATCCCGGGGTCGGGCAGGACGATGGAGACGGCCCGGCCGCCGGGCGTCCCGCGTCCGAAGTCGGCCACGTCGCCCGGTCCCATGTGCAGCAACTCGGGCCCGCCGACGGGGACTTCGCCCGGCCGTGACGGGCCGGGCGGCTGCACGATGATCGTTTCCATACCGACTTTCCCCCGATGTGGTCGCCAGGATTGTAGGGGCGCAGGGCGCCTACCTCGGTCACAGTCGCCGCTTCGTCGCCTCGGGAGTCCGCACCGGCTTGTGGTCAAAAGCCGCACGCGTGACATCGTTATCCATGCCAGGCACCGTGAACGGGCCGATTCCAGGGGTGAGAGCACGAGGCACGACCACTAGGACGATCGACCGAACATCTCGGTTCCCTGTGCGGGGCTGACCTTGAGGCAGGAAACGACCCACACGAAAAGGGTCCCCGCAGGCTCTCGCCCGCGAAGACCCTTCACACCGTCGGGACGACAGGATTTGAACCTGCGACCCCTTGACCCCCAGTCAAGTGCGCTACCAAGCTGCGCCACGTCCCGGCCGCGATCGCCACGGGTGTTCCGTGTGAACGCGCAGGTAAACCCTACCTCACGCGCGCGGCCGGTCCGGCTGGCGGGACGTCAGCCCCGGGTGCCGACGGTCTCCGCGGGCGCGGCGCCGGCCGCGGTGACCTGCCGCACGGCCCGCCGGACGGGGACGAGCAGCGCGGCCAGGGCCGCCGCGAGCAGCAGCAGCGCCAGCAGCGTGAAGCCGTGGGTGTATCCGGACTCGTACGGCAGGCCGGACGGCTGGAGGTGGCCGGTCACCAGGACGCTGGTGACGGCGGCGCCGATGGAGCCGCCGATGGTGCGGATGTTGGCGTTCATGCCGGTCGCGGCGCCCGTCTGGTCGGCCGGGACGCTGCCCACGATCAGGTTGGCCATGGAGGCGAAGGCGAGCCCGATGCCGAGGCCGAACAGGCCGGAGACCAGGGCGACCTGCCACTGCTCGTCGTGCCACGCGGCGAGCAGACCGACGGCCGCCGCACCGAGCGCGGCGCCCGTCACCAGCAGCGTCTTCGCCCCGAACACCGGTTCCAGGCGGCCGCCGACCACACCGGAGAGGAACATCGCCACCAGCATCGGCAGCATCAGGAGCCCGGCCGCGGTGACGCTCGCGCCGAAGCCGTACCCGGCCGCCGTCGGCGTCTGGACGAACCCCGGCAGGAAGGACCACAGCGCGTACATGCCCGCGCCGAACAGCAGCGCCACGGTGTTCGTGGTCCACACGGCGGGCAGCCGCATCACCCGCAGGTCGATCAGCGGGGTACGGGAGCGGGCCTCGGAGGACAGCCACAGCGCGAACAGCACGACGGCCAGGGCGAACAGGCCGAGCACGCGGGCCGATCCCCATCCCCAGACGGCGGCCTGGCTGAGCGGCAGCAGCAGCGCCACCAGCCACGCCGACAGCAGCCCGGCGCCGAGCCAGTTGACGCTGCCCTCGGCCCGGTTGGGCGACTCGGGCACATACCGTACGGCGATGAGCGTGGCGACCGCGACGACGGCGACCGGGATCCAGAACAGCCAGCGGTAGTCGAGCGCGGAGACGATCGGCCCGGCGGCGACGATGCCGACGCCACCGCCCGCGGCGATCACGGCGGACAGGTTGCTGATGCTCTTGCTCACCTCGGACGCGGCGAACTCGTCCCGGATGATGCCGAAGGACAGCGGGAACAGGGCACCGCCGACGCCCTGGACGACCCGGGCGACGATCAGGACGCCGATGTTCGGCGCCAGCGCGGCCAGCAGACAGCCGACCGCCACGGTCGCCAGGACGGCGACGAGGGTGCGCTTCTTGCCGGCCAGGTCGCCGACGCGGCCGAGGATCGGGGTGAAGATCGACGCGGACAGCAGGTACGCCGTCATCACCCAGGTCGCGGTGGACTGCGAGGTGTGCAGGGCGTGCTGGACGGTCGGCAGGGCCGGCGCGATCAGCGACTGGAGCATGGCGAAGACGCCGGCGCCGGTCGCGAGGACCGCGAAGGTGAGACGGGTGGAATTGCGGGGCATGGAGAAGCCTCTCCGAGCACGAGGGTGCGGCCGGAGCCTCTTGGGAGCGGTCGCGGAAAGGACGAAGGAGGCACCTCGACTGCTAAAGTGGAGGTACGCCTCCACTCTATCGGAGGCCTGCCTCCGCTTCAACCCGTATCGGAGGTACACCTCCGCTTCACCTCCGGGAGGCGCCCGTGACCACCCAGTCCTTCCCCGTCACCGAGCTCGTCGCGGCGCGCCGCCCCACCCGGAAGGACGCCGCCCGCAACTACGACGCCCTGCTGGCCGCGGCGCGGGAGGCGTTCGCCGAGCACGGCGCCGAGGCGGCGCTGGAGGACATCGCGCGCGCGCCGGGGTCGGCATCGGCACGCTGTACCGCAACTTCCCGACGCGGCGGCATCTCTTCGAGACGGTGTACGCGGACGAGGTCAACGCGTTGTGCCGGCTGGCGGTGGAGGTGGCGGACCGGGAGCCGTGGGAGGCGCTGGCGGTCTGGCTCGACCGGTTCGCGGGGTACATGGTGACCAAGCGGGCGGTGCGGGAGGCGCTCGACGGGGAGTCGGAGGTCTTCGCCGCGTGCCGTGAGTCGATGTTCGCCGCGGGGGGTCCGTTGTTCACGCGGGCCCAGGAGGCCGGTGAGGTGCGGCGGGACATGGAGTTCGGGGATCTGCTGCGGATGGTCTCGGGGATCATGGCGACGGCCTTCGAGGACGAGGCGCAACGGGACCGGGTGCTGGGGATCGCCTTGGACGGCGTACGCAGGCACCGGGGAGCCTGAGAGCGGCCGTGAGCTGTCATGGGAAGCCGGCCACCGCCCCTGACTCCGCGGTGGCCGGCTTCGGCCTTTCCCCTGTCATGGCCCAGGTCAGTGTGAGCCGACCAGCTCCTGCCCGCTCCCGGCCCGCACACCCGGCTTGACGCTGCGCAGTGCGGCGGCGCCGATGAAGACCGTCGACCAGACGCCGGTGATCGCGAAGGCGGTGAATCCCCAGTCGCCGTTCCCGGCGGCGAGCAGCTGCCCGCCCAGCCACGGGCCGAAGACCGCGCCGAAGCGGCCCATGCCGGAGGTCCAGCCAACGGCCGTGGCACGGTTGTCCGGCGTGGAGCGGAGGGACACCGTCGCGTAGATCATCGTCTGGGCGCTGTTGAGGAAGACGCCGGTGAGGAAGACGATCACCATGGTCAGCGTCTGGTCCAGGTGCACGCCGAGCAGGTAGACCCCGACCGCCGTCAGCGCGAACCACAGGGCCGAGATGCGCGGGGCGCCGAACCGGTCGGCGGCCCGGCCCGCGATCAGCATGCCCACGATGCCGCCGACGTTGAAGACGACCACGAAGGTCAGGGCGTCGGCGAGGGCGTAGCCCTCGGTGCGCATCAGGGTCGGCAGCCAGGTGGCGACGCCGTAGACCAGGAGCAGACCTCCGAAGGAGGCGCACCAGTAGAGCAGCGTCTGGAGCCACTCGCCCCCGCGGAACAGGTTGGCCAGGGCGTCCCAGCGGTCGGCGGCGGACTTCTTTCCGGACTTGGCGACGGGCAGCTCGACGTCGTACCGGGTGGCCAGCGCCCGCGCCTCCTCCGTGCGGCCCTTGGCGACCAGGAAGCTCAGCGACTCGGGCAGGAACCTGGCGAGCACCGGCGCGAACAGCAGCGGCAGCACGCAGACCCAGAACGCGGCGCGCCAGCCCACCGGGGCGATGAGCCACTTGGCGACGTAGGCGGAGAGGATGCCGCCCGCGTGGTGGGCGGTCATCAGCACGCCGATGGTGAGGGCGGCGCGGCCGCGCGGGGCGTAGTCGGAGACCATGCTGATCGCCGTGGGCAGCAGACCGCCGAGGCCGACGCCCGCGAGGGTCCGGCCGAGCCGAAGACCTCGACGCCGCCCGCGAGGGCGCACAGGCCCGAGGCGAGCGAGAAGAGGGTCACGCAGCCGACCATCAGCTTCTTGCGGCCGATCCGGTCGGCCACCGTGCCCGCGGTCAGCGCGCCGACCAGCATGCCGAAGGTGGCGTAGGAGCCGAGGTCGCCGGCCTGGTCGGCGGTGAGCCCGAAGGTCCCGGTGGCGAGCAGGTGCGGCAGCACGGAGCCGTAGATGAACATGTCGAGGCCGTCGAAGAGGACGGCCAGCCAGCACAGTCCGACGACCAGTCCGGCCAGTCCGGTGCCGCGGGCGGATGCGGTGGCGAAGGGGGAGGAAGACATCGTTGGTTACCTCTCGTACTTGGTGCGCCAGACGCTAAGGAGCCGTCCGCCGAACGTCAACGTTTTTGTCAACAATCTCATCGACAGTTTTCGGCGGTCGGCCCCGGAAACGTCCAGTGGGTGCGCGAAATCCCTGGTCAGGCGACCGGCGGGGTCCCGTGCGTGTGGAATGACTCGATGGTCTTCAGGCCCCAGGCCTGGCCCTTCTTCCGCTCCTCCTCGGTCCAGGTGATCAGCGGCCAGTCGGGCGCGAGCACCAGCCGGGTGAGCGGGTTGCACAGCTCGATCCGGTTGCCGCCCGGCTCGTAGACGTAGAGGAAGAACGTCTGCTGGATGGCGTGCTTGTGCGGCCCGGTCTCGATGAACACCCCGCTGTCGATGGCGAGATCGGCCGCCCGCAGGATGTCCTCGCGAGTGTCGGTCGCGAAGGCGATGTGGTGCAGCCGCCCGGCGCTTCCGGTCCAGTCCGAGGTGTAGACGACGTCGTACGACTTGTTCGTGTACGTCAGCCAGCGCGCCGCGATCTTCCCGCTGTCGAGCCGGATCTGCTCCGTCGGCCGGGCGCCGAGGACGTTCTGCTGGAACTCGGCGTTGGCGAGCACGTCGGCGGCGAGGAAGTTGATGTGGTCGAGCCGCCGAACGCCCACGCCCCGGTTGGGTTTGGCCTGCGGCTGGTTCTTCAGCGCGGGCCTGAGCTCCTCGGCGCCCGGTAGTGCTCGCTCTCCCAGTAGAGGGCGTGCTCGTGGCCGTCCGGGTCGGTGGTGACGTAGAGCTTCCCGAGGCCGGGTTCGTCCTCGACCCACTTTCCGGTGCCGCCCGCCTCCTCGTCGGCCTTGATACGGCGGTGGAGGGCCTCCTCGCCGGAGGTGCGCAGGGCGAGCCGGCCGAGCCGGGCCGCTCGCGGGCGGTCAGGACCAGGCTGTGGTGCTCGTAGTCGTCGAAGGTCCGCAGGTAGACGGTGTCACCGTCCTCGCCGTTGACCGTGAGGCCCAGGTAGTCGGTGAAGAAGGCGACGCTGGCGTCCAGGTCGGGGGTGAACAGCTGGGCGTGGCCGATGTGCGCGATGTCGCCGAGGGGCGGAGTCATCGGTGACCTCCTTGGGGTCGTGCGGCGGCCCGGGGGAAGACGGTGCCGTCGAAGATCTTGCGGGCCGTGCGCACCACGGCGGTGCGGCGGGCGGAGGGCAGGCCGTCGGGGCCGGTGCCGAGGCTGCTTTCGATGTCCAGGAAGCCGGTGGGATGTTCTATGCGCATGCGGTCGCTGCCGGGCGAAAGCACCGCGAGCTTCGCGCCCACGCCGCCGTCGATCCGCAGCCCGGCGGCGACACTGGCCGCGCCGAGCACACCGATCGAGGTGTGGCAGCGCACGGGTATGAAGGTGCGGGTGCAGATCGCGCCGCCCTCGCGGGGCGGGGCGAGCAGGGTGAGCTTCGGGACGGTCGTGTCCGACACGTCCCCGAGTCCCATCAGCCGGCCGGCCGTCAGCCGGATCTCGCGCAGCCGGTCGGCGAGCGCCAGGTCCGCCTCCAGCTCCTGGGGCGTCTCGTACCCGGTGACCTTCAGATCGGCCGCGGCGATCAGCACGGTCGGCATGCCGTTGTCCACGCAGGTGACCGGGACCCCGCCGATGAGGTCGCGGGCGTGACCGGTGGGCAGCAACTGCCCTGCTCCGGCGGGGAATTCGATGACGACCGCGGCGGCGGTACCCGGCACTCCGGAGATCCGGGCCTCGCCCGTGCAGTCGACCCGGCCGCCCGGAGTGGGGAAGGTCGCGGTGGCGAGGTCGCCGCTGTTGACCATCCGGATGCGGACGGAGGTGGAGTCCTCCCCCGCCGGGACCAGGCCGCGCTCGACGGCGAACGGGCCGACCCCGGCGAGGATGTTGCCGCAGTTCTGACGGTCGCTCACTTCCGTTCGGTCGACGGCGACTTGGAGGAAGAGGTAGTCGACGTCGGCGTCCGGGTCGGACGACGGCGAGACCACGGCCACCTTGCTGGTGAGCGGGTGCGCCCCGCCGAGGCCGTCGATCTGCCGGTCGTCGGGGCTGCCCATGATGCGCAGGAGCAGCTCGTCCCGTGCGGCGGGGTCGGCGGGCAGGTCGTCGGCCAGGAAGTAGGCACCCTTGGAGGTGCCGCCCCGCATCAGCAGGCAGCGCACCTCCTCGGGCCCGGAGGTCACGGCCGTTCTCCCGCGTACTCCTCGTACGTCCGGTACTCGACGCCGAGCCGCTGGAGGGTCTCCCGCAATCCATAGCGGTCCAGGCCGAGTTGGCCGTCGAGGAAGGCGGCGCGGGTGGCGGCCTCCTTGGCCTCGCGGGCCTCGGACCTCTCGACCGTCTCGCGGACGCGCTCACGCGGGACGACCACCACACCGTCGTCGTCGGCGAGGATCGCGTCGCCGGGACGGACGACCTGGCCGTCGATGGCGATCGGTACGTTGACCGAGCCGCCGGTGGCCTTGACGGTGCCCTGCGAGGAGACGGCGCGGGACCAGGCGGCGAAGCCCATGTCGCGCAGCTCCTGGGTGTCGCGGATGCCGGTGTTCAGCACGACGCCACGAACGCCACGCCGTTGCAGGGCGGTTGCGAAGAGCTCGCCGAACAGGCCGTCCGTGCAGGGGGAGGTGGTGGTGACGACCAGGAGGTCGCCCTCGCCGCACTGCTCGACAGCGGCATGGATCATGAGGTTGTCGCCGGGCCAGCCGAGCACGGTGACGGCGGTGCCGGCGACCCGTACGCCCTGCTGGACGGGGCGAATTCCCGGGCCCAGCAGGCCGGTCCGGCCCATCGCCTCGCTCACCGTCGCCACGCCGTAGCCGGCCAGCGCGTCGACGTCCTTCAGCTCCGCCTTCGGCGGGTCGGTGACGATCACGCCGCTCATGCCAGCTCCTTCGCGATCTGCGGGTAGGGGCGCATGTACGCCTCGGCCATGGTCCTGTGGGCCAGGCCCAGGTTCGGCCCCGCGTTGCGCTTGAGCTGGACACCGCGGCGGACGGCGAGGTCGGTGTAGTAGTCCCACAGGTGCTGCTGGGCGCCGAGGCACTCCATGGCCTTGCGCTTGGTGTCCCACACCTCGGTGATGTCGAGGAGGACCTCGGGCCTGAAGCCGCTCATCTCGGGCTGGTGCGGCTCGAAGAAGAAGACCGGCGGCGCGCCGATGATCCCGCCGGGGCCGGGGTAGCCGATGGCCTGGGCGAGCACCCGGGCCTCCAGGGCCATGCGGTTCGCGGCCGGGTGGTCGCCGTTGTACGGGTCCTCGGTGGGGTGGGTGAGCACGACGTCGGGCTGGGTGTCGCGGTACACCTCCACGAGCCGGTCGGTCAGTTCGGGGGTGACCAGCAGCGGGTAGTCGCCGGCGTCGAAGAAGCGGATCCCGGCGCCGAGGGTGGCGGCGGCGCGTTCGGCCTCGTCCCGGCGTATCTCCTTGATCTCCTCCAGCTTCTTCCCCTCGCGCCACGCCTTGGCGGACTCGCCGCGCTCGCCGAAGGTCAGACAGGCGATGGTGATCTTCTCGCCGCGTGAGGCCGCGAGGGCGATGGCCCCGCCAGCCCGCCACACGAAGTCGCCGGCGTGTGCCGTGACGACGAGTGTGGAGCGTGGGGTGGCGGGCGCGTTGGCCTGGGTCATTGCTGCAATCTCCCTTGTTCACAGGTGAGCGCCCGCCCCAGTCCGTCGTGATCAGTCGCGCAGCGCCTCGATCACGCTGGTGAGGTGGGCGCGGACGGCCGCTTCGGCCGCCTGCGGGTCCCTGGCCCTGATCGCCTCGATCATCGCCAGGTGCTCGTTCAGGGAGTGCTGCGGACGTCCGGGGCGCAGCGCCAACTGGAAGCGGTGGCGCACCAGTTGGGCGTTGAGCCGCTCCAGCAGGTCCACGGCGGTCCGCTGGCCGGAGAACTCCCGGACCTTGGCGTGGAGCTCCTGGTTGAGCTCGGAGTACGTCACCGGCTCGCCGTCGGCGACGGCCTTGGTCATCGCCGTGCCCAGCCCGGTCAGCTCGGCGAGCTGCTCGTCACTGGCGGCGACGGCGGCCTTCGCCGCGCAGAGCCCTTCGAGGACCATCCGGCACTCGGTGATGGCGACCGCTTCCTCCACGGTCACCACCCGCACCCGGGAACCCCGGTTGCGGATCCGCTCGACGAGGCCCTGTGCCTCCAGATCGATGAGCGCGGCCCGGATGCTGGCCCGTGTCACACCGAACTGCTCGGCGAGTTCGTTCTCCACCAGCCGCTGCGCCGGTGCCATCTCGCCGTGCAGGATCGCCTGCCGCAGCTGCGCGAGCGCATGCTGTTTGGCCTGCTCCCCGGTGCTCGGACGGGCTTCTTTCGGCATCGTTGCCCTCCCTGAATGAGTGCCTGTCGAACGTAAATCTAGCCAAACAAGATTGTCAACAATTTTGTCTGCCGTATTGCCCGCAGCACCTTCACGCCTCCCGGTACAGCGCCGTGAGCAGCTCCATCACGGTCTGTGTCGCCGGATGCGGATCGTCCCGCCACCAGGCGAGCCGCACGGCGATCGGCTCCCCGTCGCGCACCGGCCGGTAGACGACCCCGGGCCGCGGGTACTGGTTGGCGGTCGACTCGGCCGTCATCCCGACGCACCGGCCGGTGGCGATCACGGTCAGCCAGTCGTCGACGTCGTGCGTCTCCTCGGTGGCCGGACGGGCCTCCGGCGGCCACAGGTCGGGGGTGGTGGTGCCGGTACGGCGGTCCACCAGCAGCGTCCGCCCCGCGAGGTCGGCCATCCGCACCGACCGGCGCGGGCCAGCGGATCGTCGGCGGCCATCGCGCACAGCCGTCGCTCCAGGCCGACGATGGCCGACTCGAACCGCCGGTCGTCCAACTCCCGGCGTACGACGGCCAGATCGCACGCGCCCTCCGCGAGCCCGGCGGTCGTCGAGTTGACGCGCACCAGGTGCAGGTCGGTCTCCGGGCGCTCCCGGCCCAGCGGCGCTGGAAGGGCAGTGTGTGCCGGCCGAGCGCCGCCCAGGCGTAGCCGATCCGCAGATGGGCGTGGCCCGAGGTGGCGTCCCGGACCAGGTCGTCGACCTCGGCGAGCACCCGGCGGGCGTGCGCGACGACCCGCACCCCGGTGCCGGTCGGGGTCACCGCGCGCGAGGTGCGCCGCAACAGCCGTACGCCCAGGGAGCGTTCGAGCGAGGCCAGGGTGCGGGAGACGGCCGCCTGGGACACCCCGAGGGCGAGGGCGGCGTCGGTGAAGGTGCCTTCGTCGACGATGGCGACGAGACAGCGCAGCTGCCGGAGCTCCACATCCATGACTCAAGCGTATAGATCAGGACGCGGATGCATTTTGCGCAAGCACTGACCGCGCCGACGATCGGCGTATGCAAGGAGCCCCCGCACGCCCCACCGCCCCGCCCCTGCCCGCCACCGGGGCCCCCGGAGCGCTCCGGCGTCCCGGTCGCCGGGGTGGCGGCCATGGCCGGCAGCGGACTGTCCAATCAGGTCGGCGCCGCGATCGGTTCGCTCGCCTTTCCCGTCATCGGCCCGGTGGGAGTCGTGGCGGTGCGTCAGTACGTGGCCGCTGTGGTGCTGTTGACGGTCGGCAGGCCGAAGCCGAGGTCGTTCACCTGGCGTCAGTGGTGGCCGGTGCTGCTGCTGGCCGTGGTGTTCGGGACGATGAACCTGTCCCTCTACACGGCCGTCGACCGCGTCGGGCTGGGGCTGGCCGTGACCCTGGAGTTCCTCGGCCCGCTCGCCATCGCCCTGGCCGCCACCCGGCGTCGGGTGGACGTGTGCTGTGCGCTGCTGGCGACCGCGGGGGTCGTGACGCTGATGCGGCCGCAGCCCTCCGCCGACTACCTGGGCATGGGGCTCGGGCTGCTGGCGGCCGCGTGCTGGGCGTCGTACATCCTCCTCAACCGCACCGTCGGCAGCCGGTTGCCCGGAGCGCAGGGCTCGGCGGCCGCGGCGGCGGTCTCGGCGCTGATGTTCCTGCCGGTCGGGACCGTGGTCGCCGTACGCCATCCGCCGACCCTCGCGGCGGCCGGCTGTGCGGTGGCGGCCGGGGTGCTGTCCTCGGCGGTGCCCTACCTCGCCGACCTGTTCACGCTGCGGCGGGTGCCGGCCCCGGTGTTCGGCCTGTTCATGAGCGTCAACCCGGTCCTGGCGGCCGTGGTCGGGTGGGTGGTCCTCGGGCAGGGGCTGGGCGGGCCGGAGTGGGCGGGGGATCGCGGCCGTGGTCGGGGCGAACGCGCTCGGCATCCTCACGGCGCGGCCCCGGCGGGCCGTTTGACGCCTCGGCGGAGGCGCGCTCCCGCCTCCTTCATGCCTCGACCGCTCCGTCACTTGATGACGGCGTTGGCCACCACCACCCCCACCCCCAGCAGCGCGTCCACCGCGCCGATCAGCAGGGCGGCGGCCCACGGACGGTGGGCCCAGCGGGCCGTCACCAGGCCCAGCCCGAACAGCAGGGAGATGTTCAGGGCGAACGCCGGGTACTCCACGCCCTTCGCGGGCCACCAGCCCCAGCCCGCCCCGGCCAGGACCGCGACGGTGGGCAGGACGGCCGCGATCAGGGGCCACTCGTTGACCAGCGTGCGCAGGGCGTCCCCGCGGCGGTGCGGGGTGCGTTCGGCGATGTAGTGGGCGTAGCCGTGGGCCAGGGCGGAGGCGAAGGCCGTGACCAGGAGCCACAGGGCGTCGTAGCGGCGGCTGTCCTGGGAGGTGTGGCCGTACTGGGTGAGCGCGGCGACCATCGAACAGGCGAGGACGGCGCCGTAGACGCCACCGAAGAGGACGGCCTCGCGGGTGTCGTGCGCATGCGGGTGCGGTACGTCGGCGGCCTGTGCCATGCCCTCCACCATCACGTCCCTCGGCCTGGCCCGCCAGTCGCGACGAAGTGTCCTCCCACCTGGGCCGATACCCCACACCCTGTCCACGGCCGAGGGGTGCGCGCGCTGGCTAGGGTCGTCCCATGAGCCACAGTTTCGTAGTCCACGTCCCCGACGCCGAGCTCGAACCCGAGCCCCTCGCCCCGGAGCAGATCGTCTCCGGGACGCCCGAGGTGACCGGGAAGGTGGTCTGGGAGTCGGCGGACGGCAGGCAGATCCGCGGTGTCTGGCAGATCACGCCGGGCGTCGTCACGGACACCGAGGCGGACGAGCTGTTCGTGGTGATCAGCGGCTCGGCCACGGTCGAGGTGGAGGACGGGCCGACGCTTCGGGTCGGGCCGGGTGACATGGCCGTACTGCGCGCGGGTGACCGCACGACCTGGACCGTGCACGAGACGCTGCGCAAGGCGTACGCCGTCAATCTCGGCTAGTCGGCGACTGGGCGGTCACGCCGTCACTCCCGGCTGGGCATGTTGTACGGGGTCACGACCTGGATCGCGGACGGCAGTGTCGGTCCCGCCGGGGGCAGTGCGCCGTGGGCCCGCATGACGAGGTGGCAGGCCTCGCGCAGGTCCTGGCGCAGGTCGTGGTGGAGGACCGCGGAGAGGCGGTGCTCGCTGAGCAGGCGGGTGTTGTCGTGGTCGAGGTCGTGCGCGATGAACACCGCGCACTCCCGGCCCAGGTCCTCGAAGGCGCGCAGGTCGCGATGTTGCCGCCGCCGATGGAGTAGACGGCACGGATGTCCGGGTCGCGGGCGAGGGCGGCGCGGACGAGGTCGTACTGGGTGGCGTCCAGGCCCTGGCCCTCGGCGATCTCGACCAGGGCCCGGCCCGGGTGGTGGGCCCGCATGGCGCCGCGGAAGCCCATCTCACGCTCCTCCTCGTTGCGGAAGAAGCCGCTGCTGAGGCTGGTGAGGACGTTGCCGGGCCGGTCGCCGAGCCACTGGCCCATGAGGTACGCGGCCGTCGCCCCGGCCGCCCGGTTGTCTATGCCGACGTAGCCGAGGCGGGCGCTGGCGGGCAGGTCGGTGACCAGGGTGACCACAGGGATGCCGGCGGCGACCAGGCGGCCGACGGCGGCGCTGACCTCGGGGACGTCCGGGGCCTTGAGGATCACGCCCTGGGACCCGCGCCGGGCTATCCGGTCCAGGGTGCGCACCTGCTCCTCGACCGGGCCGGTCTCCCTGAAGTGGAAGCGGGAGCGCACGACCGCCGGGTGCAGGGCGGGCAGTTCCGCCTCCAGGGCGGCCCGGACGGCGGTGCTGAACCGCTCGGGCGTCTGCATCACGATGTCGATCATGAACGTGCGGCCCACGAGCCGGACCTGGGTGCGCTGCCGGTCGAGGTCGGCGATGGCCTGCTGGACCTCGCGGGCGGTGCTCTCCCGGACGCCGCCCCTGCCGTTCAGGACCCGGTCCACGGTGGCCTCGCTCAAGCCCGCCTGACGTGCGATTTCCCGGATCGGGAAGGGGTGGCCCATGGACAGGCTCCTTGAGGGGTTTTTGATGGCTCCGTGCCGGTTGTTCGACGGGTTTGTACTGACAAGAATGACAGCGCTGCGTCGCCCCTGTCACCCGAGCGCTGCGTCGCCCCGTCACCGAGAGGACGCCGATGTCCTTCACCGCCGTACACCGCCGGGCCTGGCTGTCCCAGCGGGACTGCGACCTCGCCGCCCTGCGTCCGCTCGTCGAGCGGACCACCGACCCGGCCGACTACCCGTACGCCGAGGCCGTGGAGCGCAACGTCCTGCTCTACGACAGTGAGCGCGTCGGGGCCGCCGAGGACCGCCGTGAGGTCCAGGAGGAGCTGGTGCGGGCCCTCACCGACGGGCCCGGAGTCGTGGTGTTCCGGGGCGCGTTCCCCGATGCCGCGGTCGTGGACCGGGCCACCGCGGTGTTCGAGGCGCTGATCCGCGAGCAGGACGCGGCGGGCGCGACCGCCGGGGACCACTTCGCGAAGCCCGGCGCCAACGAACGGGTGTGGAACGCGCTGGAGAAGGCCGCCCTGTACGACCCGGCCGCATTCGCCGACTACTACGCCAACCCCGTCCTCGCCCTGGTCTGCGAGGCCTGGCTGGGCCCCGGCTACCAGGTCACCTCCCAGGTCAACGTCGTCAACCCGGGCGGCCTCGCCCAGACCGCGCACCGCGACTACCACCTCGGTTTCCTCTCCGACGAGGTCGCCGCCGCCTACCCCGCCCATGTGCACCGCCTCTCCCCCGTGCTCACCCTCCAGGGCGCGGTCGCGCACTGCGACATGCCGGTGGACTCGGGGCCCACGCTCTACCTGCCGTACTCGCAGACCTTCGAGCCGGGTTACCTCGCCTGGCGGCGGCCGGAGTTCCAGGCGTACTTCAAGGAGCACCACGTCCAGCTGCCGCTGGCCAAGGGGGACGCCGTCTTCTTCAACCCGGCGCTGTTCCACGCGGCCGGCACCAACCGCACCACCGATGTCCGGCGGGTCGCCAATCTGCTCCAGGTGTCCTCGGCCTTCGGGCGGGCCATGGAGACGGTCGACCGGGAGACGATGGCGAACGCGGTCTACCCCGTGCTGCTGCGCCGCGCCACGGAGGGCGCGAGCGAGGAATGGCTCGCCAACGTCATCGCCGCCAGCGCCGAGGGCTACCCCTTCCCCACCAACCTCGACAGCGATCCGCCGGTCGACGGTCTCGCCCCGCCCTCCCAGGCGGATCTCGTCCGGCGGGCGCTGCGCGAGCGGTGGACGCCGCGGACGCTGCGGGACGGGCTGCGGGCGGCCGCCGAGCGGCGCGAGAGCTGAAGGGGCACAGGTCTCATGGGACTTCTCGACGACAGGATCGTCCTCGTCAACGGCGGCAGCCAGGGCGTGGGCGCCGCGATCGCGCGGGCCGCGGTGCGCGAGGGCGCGGTCGTGGCCGTGTCCGGACGGCGCCCGGAGCCGGGCGAGGCGCTGGTGGCCGAGCTGACGGCGGCGGGCGGCAAGGCGATGTTCGTACGGGCCGACCTCGCGGACGCCGAGCAGGCGAAGGCGTCGGTGGCGTCCGTGGTGGCGGCGTACGGCCGGATCGACTGCCTGGTGAACTCGGCGGGGCTCACCTCCCGGGGCACGCTGCTCGACACCACGCCCGAGCTGTTCGACCAGCACATCGCGATCAACCTGAAGGCGCCGTTCTTCGCGATGCAGGCCGCGGTCGCCGACATGGTGGGGCGGGGTGCGCCCGGCACGGTCGTCAACATCATCACGTCCTCGGCGCACGGCGGGCAGCCGTTCCTCGCCCCGTACGTCGCCGCGAAGGCCGGGCTGATCGGCCTGACCCGCAACGCCGCGCACGCGCACCGCTGGGACCGGGTGCGGATCAACGGCCTGAACATCGGCTGGACGGCGACCGAGGGCGAGGACGCCACGCAGAGGGCCTTCCACGGCGCCGGGGACGACTGGCGCGAGGAGGCCGCGGCGAGGCTGCCGATGGGCAAGCTGGGCCAGCCGGACGAGATCGCCGACTTCGTCGTCCTGCTGCTGTCCGACCGGTCCGGCGTGGTCACCGGATCGGTGATCGACTGGGACCAGAACGTCCTCGGCGGACTCGACTAGCACCACCGTTCTGACGTAAGAACCCTCAAGGAGCTGCAACCCTCATGCGCATCGGAATCCTCGGCCTCGGCCGTATCGGCGCCTTCCACGCCGAGACCCTCTCCGGACTCGACGCGGTCGAGTCGCTCGTGCTGACCGACCCGTTCGCGGACGCCGCCAAGGCCGCCGCGGAGAAGTTCGGCGGCGAGGTCGTGGACTCGCCCGAGGCGCTGCTGGCGGCCGGCGTGGACGGCATCGTCGTAGCCGCGGCGACGGACGCCCACCCGGCGCTGATCCTGGCCGGTGTCGAGGCCGGCATCCCGGTCTTCTGCGAGAAGCCGGTCGCCAAGCACATGAGCGAGGGCGTCGCGGTCCTCAAGGCGATCCAGGGCACGGACGTGCCGATCCAGATCGGCTACAACCGACGCTTCGACGCCGGGTTCGTGGCCGCACGGGCCGCCGTGCAGAGCGGCGAGCTCGGCAAGCTGCACACCGTGCGCTCGACGACCCTGGACCCGGCGCCGCCGCCCGCCGCGTACGTCGCCGCCTCGGGAGGCATCTTCCGGGACTGCTCGGTGCACGACTTCGACATCATCCGCTGGGTGACCGGCCGTGAGGTCACCGAGGTGTACGCCGTCGGCGGCAACCGCGGCGCCGACTACATCAAGGCGGCCGGCGACGCCGACACCACCGGCGCGATCCTCACCCTGGACGACGGCACGATCGCGGTGATCTCCAACTCCCGTCACAACAAGCGGGGTTACGACGTCCGCATGGAGCTGCACGGCTTCGAGGACTCCATCGCGGTCGGCCTGGAGGACAAGCTGCCGCTGCGCTCGGTCGAACCCGGGGTGACGTTCCCGGCGGGGACGCCGCACGACTTCTTCATGGACCGCTTCACCGCCGCCTACCGCGCCGAACTCACCGCGTTCACCGAGGTCGTGGCCGGCACCCGGCCCTCCCCGTGCACGGTGGAGGACGCCCTGGAGGCCGGCTGGATCGCCGAGGCGTGCACACTGTCCCTGCACGAGCACCGCCCCGTCACCATCGAGGAGGTACGGCAGGCATGACCGAGCCGGGCCGGGAACCACTGCGCATCGGAGTCCTGGGAGCCGCGCGGATCACCGCGAGCTCCCTCATCGCCCCGGCCCGGACGACCGGCCACCGCGTCGTCGCGGTGGCCGCCCGCGACCGGTCCCGCGCCGAGGAGTTCGCGCGCGAGCACGGCGTGGAGCGGGTCGTGGGCTCCTACGCCGACCTGATCGCGGACCCCGAGGTCGAAGTCGTCTACAACCCGCTCGCCAACGGCCTGCACGGGCCGTGGAACCTCGCCGCCCTCGCGTCCGGCAAGCACGTGCTGTCCGAGAAGCCGTCGGCGAGCAACGCCGAGGAGGCCGCCGAGGTGCGGGAGGCGGCGGCGAAGTCCGGGACCGTCTTCATGGAGGCCTTCCACTACCTCTTCCACCCGGTCACCCGACGCCTGCACGAGCTTCTGGAGAGCGGTGAACTCGGCGACCTCCAGCGGGTGGAGACGATGGTCGCCATCGCCGCGCCCCCGGACACCGACCCGCGCTGGTCGCTGCCGCTGGCCGGCGGCGCGATGATGGACCTGGGCTGCTACAGCCTGCACGCCGTGCGCATGCTCGCCCCGTTCGGCGGCGGCGCGCCGCGGATCGTGTCCGCGCGCGGCGGCGAGCGGGCGGGGGCCCCGGGCGTGGACGAATGGCTGGACGTGGAGCTGGAGTTCCCGGGCGGGGCCACGGCGTCCGCGCGCTGTCACATGGCGTACGACGGTCTGGACATGAGCTGCCGGATCATCGGCAGCCGGGGTGAGGCGACCGCGACGAACTTCGTGCTGCCGCACCTCGACGACCGGGTCGTGGTGCGCACCGACGCGGGCGAGCGCACGGAGCGGCTCGGCACCAGGTCGTCGTACACCTACCAACTCCACGCGTTCGCGGCGCGGGTGCGCGAGGGCACGCCAGTACCGCTGGACGCGGACGACGCGGTGGCGACGATGGAGCTGATCGACGCGAGCTACCGCGCGGCGGGCTTCGCGCCGCGGCCTCGGTCGGCGGCCCCGCGCCTGTCATGATCGACGGCATGGCCGTGCACATCGTCCCCGCCCGGGTCACCGACATCCAGCAGGTCCTCGCGGATCACTCCCGCTACTGGGGCGACCGGGACCTTCGGTCCCTCCATCTCCTGGCCCTGGTCCAGGAGTTCGGGTCGACGTGTCTGCTGGCCCGGGCCGAGGACGGCATCCGCGGCTATCTCGTCGGGTTCGTCACGCCCGACGCCACCGGGTACGTCCATCTCATCGCGACCCGCGACGACGCGCGCGGCACCGGGCTCGGCCGCCGGCTCTACGACGCCTTCACCGAGGCCGCGCGGCAGCAGGGCGCGGTCCGGCTGAAGGCCATCACCTCCGTGACCAACACGGGATCGGTGGCCTTCCACCGCGGTCTGGGCTTCGACGCCCGGGTCCAGGAGGACTACAACGGTCCCGGGCAGCCGATGGTGGTCTTCGACCGCCCGCTCCCGGAACCGGGTCGGGCGCTGCGGGAACCGGGTCAGGCGTAGAGCTCCGGTCGCTCCACCAGCTCGACCTCCACCCGCCCGCCGTCCGTCAGCGCCCGCACCCCCGCCTCGCAGACGGCGGCGGCCGCGTAGCCGTCCCACACGCTCGGCCCGGTGACCTCGCCCCGGCGGGTGGCGTCGGCCCAGGCCTGGAGCTCGCGGTCGTAGGCGTCGGCGAAGCGGTCGGTGAAGTCCTGGGCGATGGTGCCGCCCCAACGCCCCGCCATGTTGGTGACCATGGCGTGGCCGTCGCCGATGCGGGCGGTGCCGCGTTCGCAGACCACCTCGGCCTGCACCTGGTAGCCGTAGCCGCAGTTGACGAAGATCTCCACGTCGGAGATCGCGCCGCCGTCCGTCTCGAACACCACGAACTGCGGGTCCTGCAGACCGTCCGGCGCGTTCACCGAGGGTCTCGGCCGCAGCACGGTGACGGCGGTGATCTCCTGGCCGAGCAGCCAGCGGGTCACGTCCGTCTCGTGCGCCACCGAGTCGCTGATGAGCATCTCGCTGGTGAAGAAGGGCGGGCTGGCCGCGTTGCGATGCCGGTTGTGCAGCAGCAGCGGACGGCCCAACTGTCCCGTGTTCAGCAGTGCCTTGAGGCGTACGTACTCGGAGTCGTAGCGCCGCATGAAACCGACCTGGACGCGGCGGCGGCCCAGTCGCCGTTCGGCCTCCAGGACGCGCAGGGCCGAGGCCGCGTCCGGGGTGAGCGGCTTCTCGCACAGCACCGGGAGGTCGCGTTCGAGGGCGGCCAGCAGCGCGGCCTCGTGCGCGGGGCCCGAGGAGGCGATCAGGACGGCGTCGACGTCGTCCGCCGTCATCGCCGACAGCGGGTCGGTGTAGGCGGTGCAGCCGTCGACGCGGGCCGCCACGGCCTTGGCGCGCTCCGCGTCGATGTCGACGACGGCGCTCACCCGGGCCCCGCTGACCACCTTCTGGATGCGCCGCACATGGTCGGCGCCCATCTTTCCCGTTCCGATGACGGCGACTCGGAGAGTGTCGCTCCGCGTCATGTCGTCGCCCCCTTCAGGCGCCGCAGGACCTCAGGAACTTGCGGGTGCGCACCGCGATCGGCAGTGGCTTGTCCGGCGCGCACGGGTACATGTCCTGCTCGACGATCGCGAACAGCTCCACGCCCAGCTTCTGTGCGGCCACCAGCACCGGCTCCAACTCCGGTACGCCGGAGGGTGGTTCGCACATCACCCCGCGCTGCACGGCGGGGCCGAACGGCACCTCGTTCGCCACCACGTCGGCCAGGATCGCGGGGTCGACCTGCTTGAGGTGCAGATAGCCGATGCGTTCGCCGTACGTCTCGATCAGCTTGACGCTGTCGCCGCCGCAGTAGGCGTAATGCCCGGTGTCCAGGCAGAGGTTGACGAGTTCGGAGTCGGTCGAGTCGAGGAAGTGCTCGACATGGTCCTCGGTGTCGAGGTGGGTGTCGGCGTGTGGATGGACGACGAGGTCCAGGCCGTACACCTCCTTCACCTCGTGTCCGAGCCGTTCCATGCCCTTGGTGAGGTGGGCCCACTGTTCGTGAGTCAGCTCCGGGGGTTCGAGGAGCTCGGCGGTCTTGTCGTCCCGCCAGAACGACGGGATGACGACGAGGTGCCGCGCGCCCATCGCCTGGGTGAGCGCGGCGACCTGGCTGACGTGCCGCCAGGTCGACTCCCACACCGAGGGGCCGCGGTGCAGCCCGGTGAAGACCGTGCCGGCCGAGACCTTGAGGTCGCGCCGGGCGATCTCGTCGGTGAGCCGGGCCGGGTCGGTGGGCAGATAGCCGTACGGGCCCAGCTCGATCCACGAGTAGCCGGCCTCGGCGACCTCGTCCAGGAACCTTTCCCAGGGCACCTGCCGGGGGTCGTCGGGGAACCAGACGCCCCAGGAGTCGGGGGCGGAGCCGACCCGGATGCGGTCCAGGGCGGTCACGACAGGTCGTCCTTGACCGTCTTGGTGGTCACCACCGGCGCCTTGAGGTCGGTCTCCTCCGGGAGCTCCTCGACGTCCACCCCGCGCACCTGCGCCAACTCGTGCTTGAGGGCGGCGAGTTCGGAGCCGCCCGCCATGTGGTTGGTGAGTTCTTCCAGGCTGACCTCGTCGCGGGAGGCGTTGAGCTCCATGGTGCCCAGCCGCAGCACGCTGAAGTGGTCGCCGACCATGTAGGCGTGGTGCGGGTTGTGGGTGATGAAGATGACGCCGAGGCCGCGGTCGCGGGCGGCGGCGATGTACTTCAGCACCACACCGGACTGCTTCACACCCAGCGCGGCGGTCGGCTCGTCCAGGATCAGCACCCGGGCGCCGAAGTAGACGGCGCGGGCGATCGCCACGGACTGGCGCTGACCACCGGAGAGCGTGCCGATCGGCTGCTCCAGGTCGTCGAGGACGATGCCCATGTTGCGCAGCTCCTCGTCGGCGGTCTTCTTCATCCGCTCGATGTCGAGGCGCCGCAGCGGCCAGGGGCCCTTGGTCATTTCGGAGCCGAGGAAGAAGTTCCGCCAGACCGGCATCAGCGGGACCACGGCGAGGTCCTGGTAGACGGTGGCGATGCCCTTGTCGAGGGCCTCGCGCGGGGTGGAGAAGCGCACCGGGGCACCGTCGACGAGGAATTCGCCCTCGGTGTGCTGGTGCAGGCCCGAGATGATTTTGATCAGCGTCGACTTGCCCGCGCCGTTGTCGCCGAGCACACAAGTGACCTGTTTGCGGTGGACTTTGAGGTCGACGCCGTGCAGGGCGCGGATGTTGCCGTACGACTTGCCCGCGTTGCGGAGTTCGACGATCGCGCCGTCGCTCCCCTGCGGGACGGTGTCGGCGAGGATGGCCCCATGGGTTCCCTGGGTTCCGTTGGATGTCATCACGTCACCTCCGGGTCGCCGTACGGCTGACCCACAGATTGATCAGGACGGCGCCGAGCAGCATCACGCCCAGGAAGGCCTTGAACCAGTCCGGGTTCCACCCGGCGTACACGATGCCCTGCTGCACCATGCCGAACATGAACGCCCCGAACACCGGGCCGATCGCGGAGCCGGCACCACCGGTGAGCAGACAGCCGCCGATGACGGCCGCGGAGATGTAGATCAGCTCCTGCCCGACGCCCTCGCCGGACTGCACGGTGTTGAAGGAGAACAGGTTGTGCATGCCGACGAACCAGGCGCCGAACCCGACCAGCATGAACAGCGAGATCTTCGTGAAGGTCACCGGGACACCGACGGCCCGCGCCGACTCCTTGTTGCCGCCGACCGCGAAGATCCAGTTGCCGTACTTGGTGCGCAGCAGCACCCAGGTCGCCAGCGCCGCGAAGACCAGCCAGTACACGATCGTGATCTTGATCTGTACGCCGCCGACCTCGAAGGACGAGGCGAAGATCTTCTTGGCTCCGGAGAAGCCGTCCATGTCGCTGATGTCGTCGGTGGCGACGTTGCCGGTGACGAGCTTGGTGACGGCCAGGTTCACGCCCTGGAGGATCAGGAAGGTGCCCAGCGTGATCAGGAAGCTCGGCAGACCGGTCTTGACGACCAGCCAGCCGTTGAGGAACCCGATCGCGAGCGACACGACCAGCGCGGCGACGACGCCCATCCACACGTTCAGCGTGAGCTCGTAGGCGAGCATGCTCGCGGTCAGCGCGGAGGTGATGACGGCGACGCCGGACGAGAGGTCGAACTCGCCGCCGATCATCAGCAGCGCGACCGGCAGGGCCATGATCCCGATGGTCGACGACTGGTAGAGGATGTTGGCCATCGAGCTGCCGTCGCGCACCGGCGGCGCGGCGATCAGGAAGAACACGTAGACGGCGACGGCGCCGAGGAAGACGCCCACCTCGGGGCGAGCCAACAGCCGCAGCGCCAGGGGACGTTGGGCGGTCCGGCCGTCGGTCTCCTTCGGGCCGGGGGCCGGCGGTGTGGTCACCGCCGGCTCGGCGTGCTGGGTCATACGGATCACCGGGTGCCCTTCGCGGCGTACTGCGCGACCGCGTCGACGTTGGACTTGTCCACGAACGCGGGACCGGTCAGCACCGGCTGCTCGCCGCCGCCCATGTAGTTGCCGTTGTTCTTGTAGAGCCACAGCGAGTCGACCGCCAGGTAGCCCTGGAGGTACGGCTGCTGGTCGACGGCGAAGGCGATGGTGCCCTTGCTGATGGCGCCGGTCAGGTCCTTGTTGAGGTCGAAGGTGGCGACCTTGGCCTTGCTGCCGGCGTCGGACACGGACTGCGAGGCGGTCAGCGCGATGGGCGCGCCCAGGGCGACGACGTAGTCGATGGACTTGTCCTGGCTGAGCTTGGCGGTGATGGTCGACTTCACGGACGGCATGTCGGCGCCGTTGACGTTGACCGTCTGGAACTTGCCCGAGAACGTCTTCTTCACGCCGTCGCAGCGCTGGGTGAGACCGATGTTGCCCTGCTCCTGGATGACACAGACGGCGCTCTTGGCGCCCTCGTCGTTCAGCCGCTTGCCGAGCGCCTCACCGGCGACGGTCTCGTCCTGGCCGAAGAACTCCAGCAGACCGAGCTTCTGCCATTCGCTGACACCGGAGTTGAGACCGACGACGGGTATCTTCTGGCCCTTCGCCTTGGCGATGACGTCCTTCAGGGCGTCCGGCTTGGCCAGTGTGACCGCGATGCCGTCGACCTTCTGGTCGATGGCGTTCTGCACCAGGGTGGCCTGGCCACCGGCGCTCGGGTCGTTGGTGTAGATCAGCTTGACGTTGTCCTTGGCGGCGGCGGCCTCGGCGCCCTTGCGCACGATGTCCCAGAAGGTGTCGCCGGGCGACTGGTGGGTGACCAGGGCGACCGTCATGCGGGGGGTGCTGGCCTTGCCGGCGGAGGCGCCGTCCGCGCTCTCCTCCGACTTCTTGCCCCCGGAACTGCTGGAGCAGCCGGCGAGGGTCAGGGCAGCGGCCGCCGCCAACGCCACCACCGGGGCGAATCTGCGGGACTGAGAGCGAGAAGAGCGGTCCATCTTTCCTGCACCTCACTGTGCTTACGGGGGAAAGGAAGAGAGATCTCGGTGATCCGAGGCCCGGGATCTTGGCATGTCCGGGTCGCGTGCCGCAAATACGGCGGTTGTACTGGGACGGAATCAAATCCCTGGGCGTGCCCGCTGTCAATACTTTGTTAAGACATCATTTCACGAACAGGTCCGAATGTAAGTACAAAGTATTGACACAGTCACCTCCCGCGTCCTACACCTGAGACTCGCAGGCCCCCGCGAGGGGCGCACGTCCAGCCGAGTCCGAGGAGCATCGCGCATGGCCGGATCCGCCCAGCCCTTCGACTTGATCACGATCGGTCGCACAGGAGTCGATCTTCACCCACAGCGGTCGGGCGTGCCGGTGAGCGATGTGCAGACCTTCGGGAAGTTCCTTGGCGGTTCCGCGGCGAACGTCGCCGTCGCCGCCGCCCGACTGGGACGCTCCGCCGCCGTCCTCACCGGTACCGGCGAAGAGCTGGACTACTTCGCCATCCGCTCGGCCCGCATCTTCTGGATCACCGGCACCGGTCTGAGCGAGGAGCCGAGCCGCTCCGCGACCCTCGCCGCCCTCAAGTCCCGTGCAAAGGCGGCCACGACCGTGTTCGACCTCGACTGGCATCCCACGTCTTGGGGCGATCCCGAGGAAGCGCGCCCCTATTACGCGGAGGCCCTGCGCCACGCGACGGTCGCGATCGGCGACCTCGACGCGTGCGAGATCGCCACCGGGGTCCGTGAACCCCGGGCGTGCGCCGAGGCGTTGCTGGCGGCCGGGGTGGAACTGGCCGTGGTCAGGCAGGGCCCCAAGGGTGTGCTGGCGGTGCACCGCGACGGCCGCAGCGCCGAGGTGCCGGCGGTGACCGTCGAGGCCGTCAACGGCGTCGGCGCGGGCGACGCCTTCGGCGGCTCCCTCTGCCACGGTCTGCTGTCCGGCTGGGACCTGGACCGCGTCATGCACTACGCCACCGCGGCCGGCGCCCACCACGACCACCCGGAACACCCCGCCCCCTGCCTCCCCCTCCCCACAGCCCCGGACGACCTCCTGATGAGCACCCCCACCCGCCGCCTGACCGTCGCCCAGGCCCTGGTGCGTTTCCTGTCCGTGCAGTACACCGAGCGCGACGGCGTACGCCATCGGCTGATCGCCGGTACCTGGGGCATCTTCGGCCACGGCAACGTGGCAGGCGTCGGCCAGGCCCTCCTGGAGGCGGGCGAGGAGGCGATGCCGTTCCACCAGGGCCGCAACGAACAGGCCATGGTGCACGCGGCCGTCGGCTACGCCCGCCAGCTCGACCGGCTCTCCGCGCAGGCGGTGACGACGTCCATCGGCCCCGGCGCCACCAACCTCGTCACCGGCGCCGCCCTCGCCACCATCAACCGCCTCCCCGTCCTGCTCCTCCCCGGCGACTACTTCGCCTCGCACGCCCCCGACCCGCTGCTCCAGCAACTGGAGCACCCCACCGAGGCGGACGTGTCGGTCAACGACACCCTGCGCCCGGTCTCCCGCTACTTCGACCGTGTCACCCGCCCCGAGGCCCTGATCCCGTCCGCCCTGAACGCCATGCGGGTCCTCGCCGACCCCGCCGAGACGGGCGCGGTCACGCTCGCCCTCCCCCAGGACGTGCAGGCCGAGGCGTACGACTGGCCGGAGGAATTCTTCGCCGAGCGCGTATGGCACGTACGACGTCCCGCGCCCGACCCCTACGAGCTGGCCGAGGCCGTGGCGGCGATCCGGGCCGCCGAGCGTCCGCTGATCGTCGCCGGCGGCGGGGTGCACCACAGCAGGGCCGAGGAGGCGCTCACAGCATTCGTGGACGCCACCGGCATCCCGGTCGCCTCGACGCAGGCAGGCAAGGGCTCGCTGCGGCACGACCACCCCGCCGACCTCGGCGGCATCGGCCACACCGGCACGGCCGTCAGCGACGACCTCGCGCGCACCGCCGACCTGGTGATCGGCGTCGGCACCCGGTACACGGACTTCACCACCGCCTCCGGCACCCTCTTCCAGAACCCGGACGTCCGGTTCGTCAACCTCAACATCACCGCGTTCGACGCCCACAAGCTGGCCGCGCGGACGCTGGTGTGCGACGCGCGGGCAGGGCTGACCGCGTTGACGCAGGCGTTGGCGGATCACCGCGTGAACTCGGTTCACGAGGCCGAGTACCGCGCCGGCAAGGAACGCTGGGACGCCGTCGTCGACGCCGCTTTCACCGCCGTCGACGAGAACGCCGTCCCGACCCAGACGCAGGTGCTCGGCGCGCTGGACGCGGTGGTGGGGGACGAGGACGTCGTCATCAACGCGGCCGGCTCGCTCCCTGGCGACCTGCACAAGCTGTGGCGGGCCCGCAGCCCCCGCCAGTACCACCTGGAGTACGGCTACTCCTGCATGGGCTACGAGATCCCGGCCGCGATCGGCGTCCAGCACGCCACCCCCGACACCCCCGTCTGGGCACTGGTCGGCGACGGCACGTATCTGATGATGCCGACCGAGATCGTCACGGCCGTCCAGGAGGGCCTGCCGATCAACCTCCTCCTCATCCAGAACCACGGTTACGCGTCCATCGGCGGCCTGTCCGAGTCGGTCGGCGGCGAGCGCTTCGGCACCGCCTACCGCTACCGCGCCGCCGACGGCACCTTCTCCGGCGCCCCGCTCCCCGTCGACCTGGCCGCCAACGCGGGCAGCCTCGGCATGGACGTGCTGCGCGCCAAGACGGTCCGCGAACTGCGCGAGGCGCTCGCCGCGGCCCGCGCCTCCGACCGCCCGACCTGCGTCTACGTCGAGACCGACACCGCCGCCCCGACCGCTCCCCCGGCCGAGGCCTGGTGGGACGTGCCGGTGGCCGAGACCGCGTCCCGCGAGGCCGCCGTACGGGCGCGGGAGACGTACGACCGCGAGCTTGCCGCTCGCCGCCCGCACCTGTGACGCCCCGCGCCCGCTCCCCCCAGAGAGGTACCCCCATGGCGAAGACCGGCGGTCACTCGCGCACCGCTACCGCCCCCGCGCTCGACTCCCTGGACTTCGCCCTGGACCGGGGCAGTCCGGTGCCGCTGTACTACCAGCTCGCCCAGCAGCTGGAAGCGGCGATCGAGCACGGGGCCCTCGCCCCGGGGAACCTCCTGGGCAACGAGATCGACCTCTCCGTACGCCTCGGCCTGTCCCGCCCGACGGTCCGCCAGGCCATCCAGACCCTGGTCGACAAGGGGCTGCTGGTCCGGCGCCGCGGAGTGGGCACGCAGGTGGTGCACAGCCAGGTCAAACGCGGGCTGGAACTGAGCAGTCTCTACGACGACCTGGAGGCGGCCGGGCAGGGGCCGACCACGCAGGTGGTGCGCAACGAGCACGTCCCGGCCGCCGCCGACGTGGCCGCCGCGCTCGGCATCGCGGAGGGCGCCGACGTCGTCGTACTGGAACGGCTGCGCGCCACGCACGGACAGCCGGTCGCGATCCTCTGCAACTACCTGCCCGCGACCCTCCTCGCACTCGACACCGCCCGGCTGGAGTCGACGGGCCTGTACCGGCTGATGCGCTCGGCCGGCGTCACCCTGCACAGCGCCCACCAGACCATCGGCGCCCGCTGCGCCACGGCCGAGGAGGCGGCCCGCCTCGACGAACGGGAGGGTGCCGCGCTGCTGACGATGCAGCGCACGGCGTACGACGACACCGGGCGGCCGGTGGAGTACGGAACGCACATCTACCGCGCGTCCCGGTACGCCTTCGACTTCCAACTGCTCGTCAGACCATGAGCTGTCGTCTAGTGGACCCCGTCCAGACGGGCCCGCTGCTCCTCGGTCAGTTCCAGGTCGACGGCGGCCAGGTTCTCCTCCAGCTGGGCCAGGCTCGACACCCCGGCCAGCGGGACGATCGGCAGGACACCGCCGATCTGCCAGGCCAGGACGACCTGGTTGACGGTCGCGCCGGTCTCCTGGGCCACCTCCCGCAGACCGTCAGTCGGGCCGGGGTGCCCGGGTGGTCGAAGTCGGCGGGGAGACGGTCCGGGTGGGTGTAGGCGCCCTTGAGCAGGGGTGAGTAGGCGACCAGAGTGAGCGCGGGCTCCTCACGCAGATAGGAGAGGAGTTCCGCGCCCGCGTGGCCGAGGCTGCCGTCCGGCCAGAAGTCGTCCGGCACGTCAAGACGGGGCCGCAGATGGCTGTGGGCGTACTGGAGCACCTCGTAGCCCGGCAGTCCCGCCGCGGCGGCGATCGCACGCGCCCGCTCCACCCGCCACACGGCGTGGTTGCTGACGCCGAGCAGTCCGACCGTGCCTTCCGCGACGAGTCCGGCGAACCCCTCGACCGTCTCCCGCAGCGGGACGTCGCGGTCCTCGATGTGCGCGTAGAGCAGGTCCAGCTTGTCCACGCCCAGCCGCTCCCGGCTGCGCTCGGCGGACTCGCGGATGACCTTCGCCGACAGGCCCTCGGCGTTGTCCGCGTAGCCGGTGCCCGGTGCGAGGGGGCGGGCGCCGAGCTTGGTGGCGATGAAGACCTCCGCGCCGATGCCGCGGCTGCGCCGCCAGCGGCCGAGGAGTTCCTCGCTCTGGCCGCCCTGGCCGCCGTCCTCCCAGTAGGCGTAGTTGTCGGACGTGTCGATGAAGTTGCCGCCGGCCTCGACATAGCGGTCGAGGAGGGCGAAGGACGTCTCCTCGTCCGTGCGCGAGCCGAACAGCATCGCACCGAGGGCGAGGACGCTGACCTCGCGGCGGTGCTTCGGATCGGTGCCGATGGTGCGGTACTTCATGGGGTTCCCCTCCCGTCGCGCACCCTCGGTCGGGGGGCGCGAACGGGAGTCTTCCTGCTGGAGCGCACTTGAAGTCAAGAGGTCACGTCAGGCGTCACGAACGCGCGAACGGCCCCTCCAGTGCGGCCCATTGGAGCAGCATGATCGTCTTGGCATCGGCGATCTCGCCGGTGCGGATCATCTCCAGGGCCCTGCGGAAGGGCAGTTCGAGGATCTCGATGTCCTCGCCCTCCTCGTCGAGGCCACCGCCCTCATGGGTGCGGGTCGACGGGCCGTACGCGGCGGCGTAGAAGCTGACGCGCTCGGTGACGGAACCGGGGCTCATGTAGACGTCGAAGACGTGGCGGACCTCGCCGATGGTGTGCCCGGTCTCCTCGACCACCTCGCGGCGCACGGCGATCTCCGGGTGCTCGTCCTCGTCGTCGAGCAGCCCGCCCGGGGTCTCGACGAGCATGCCGTCGGGGTGGCCGTTGACGTACACGGGGAAGCGGAACTGCCGGGTGAGCAGGACGGTTTCGCGGTCGGCGTCGTACAGGAGCATGGTGGCGCCGTTGCCGCGGTCGTGCGTCTCGCGCTGCTGGGTGCGCCAAGTGCCGTCCGCGTGCTGGAAGTCGAAGGTGGTGGCCCGCTCGACGTACCAGTGGCTGGAGAGCAGTTTCACGTCGCGGACCTTGACCCGGGGGTTGCCGGTCAGATCCAGGCCGGTGCGGTCGAGCCCGGTGCGGCCGCGGCCGTCCGGGGTGTCGATGCCGGCGGTCATCGGACACCGGCCGGGAGACGGAGGATGTGCGAGTCGGTCATGCCCGCCTTCTATCATCCCGAGCGCCGAGCCGCGTGACGTGTTAGGATCTCAGAGTTGCAGTTGTGGTACCCATGAACCTATGTGCGCCTGACGGGAATGTTTATCCATCAGGCGCATTATTTGTTTTTCCGGCATCTCCGGATGGGGCCTCTGCCTACTGAAGGAGAAAGTCATGGCACAGGGAACCGTCAAGTGGTTCAACGCTGAAAAGGGATTCGGCTTCATCGAGCAGGACGGCGGCGGCCCCGACGTCTTCGCCCACTACTCGAACATCCAGTCCCAGGGCTTCCGTGAGCTCCAGGAAGGCCAGCGCGTCGCCTTCGACGTCACGCAGGGCCAGAAGGGCCCCCAGGCGGAGAACATCGTCCCCGCCTGATCGCCGGACGCGTATTCCGCTCACCGGGGTCCGCACCGTCTTGGTGCGGACCCCGGTTTGTGCTGTTTCCAGGAAGGCAGACCACCGCATGTCCCGCAGGCCCCAGAAGTCGAACCGGCGCGCCTCGTCCCCCTCACCGTCCGCGTCGCCGTCGAAGGAATTCCGGCTGCCGGAAAGCACCACTCCCGCACTTCCCGCCGTCGAGGACTTCGCCGACCTGGACATGCCCGCGGGGCTGCTGAAGACCCTCACCGCACAGGGCGTGACCACGCCGTTCCCCATTCAGGGCGCCACCCTGCCGAACTCGCTCGCCGGCCGTGACCTGCTCGGCCGCGGCCGCACCGGCTCCGGCAAGACCCTGGCGTTCGGGCTCGCGCTCCTGGCCCGTACGTCCGGGCTGCGCGCCCAGCCCAAGGCGCCGCTGGCGCTCGTGCTGGTGCCCACCCGGGAACTCGCCCAGCAGGTCACGGACGCGCTGACACCGTACGCGACGGCCGTCAACCTGCGGATGGCCACCGTGGTCGGCGGGCTCTCCATCACCAAGCAGGCCGCCACCCTCCGGCGTGGCGCCGAGGTATTGGTGGCGACGCCGGGCCGGCTCAACGACCTCGTGGAGCGCGGCGACTGCGTGCTCGACCAGGTCGGCATCACGGTGCTGGACGAGGCCGACCAGATGACCGACATGGGGTTCCTGCCGCAGATCACCAAGCTGATCCAGCAGGTACGGCCGGACGGGCAGCGGATGCTGTTCTCGGCCACCCTCGACCAGAACATCGACCGTCTGGTGCAGCGCTTCCTCACCGACCCGGTCGTCCACTCCGTGGACCCCTCCGCCGGCGCGGTGACCACCATGGAGCACCACGTGCTGCACGTCCTGGACGAGACCGACAAGAAGGCGGTCACCACGCGCATCGCGGCGCGTGACGGCCGGGTCATCCTCTTCCTCGACACCAAGAGGTCCGCGGACCGGCTGGCCAAGCGGCTGCTGTCCGTCGGGGTCCGGGCGGCGGCCCTGCACGGCGGCCGCTCCCAGCCGCAGCGCAACCGCACCCTGGAGCAGTTCAAGAACGGCCAGGTCACCGCGCTGGTGGCGACCAACGTCGCGGCCCGGGGCATACACGTCGACGACCTCGATCTCGTCGTCAACGTCGATCCCCCGACCGACCACAAGGACTACCTCCACCGCGGTGGCCGCACGGCCCGTGCCGGCGGTTCCGGCAGCGTGGTCACGCTGGTCCTGCCCGACCAGAAGCGGGAGGTCACCCGGCTCATGTCGGACGCGGGCATCCGCCCCGGACGGCCCGCGTCACGTCGGGCGACGCCGCGCTGACGACCATCACCGGCGCCCGCGAGCCCTCCGGCGTGGCCGTCACCATCGAGGTCCCGCAGCCGGCGGCACCGGCGGCGTCCCCGCCCGGACCGGAAGGCCGGGGCCAAGCCCGGGGGCCGGTCCGGACGTCGACGCCGCGGCGGCGGCGAGGCCCAGACCCAGGCCCCGGCCTCGTCGGGCGGTGCCACCAGGGCGGGCGGCGAAGGCGCCGGCCGCCGCTCCACTGCCGGCAAGGCCAAGAGCGGTGCCCCCGCCGCGGGGGCCCAGACCTCCGCCACCCGCCGGTCCGGGACCGGCGGTACCACGAGCCGCACGGCCTCCGGTCAGGCCACCCGCACGTCCGGTCAGGCCACCCGCACGTCCGGCGGCCGCCGCTCGGCGCCCCGCCGGGCCGCGGGGGGGCGCTGGCCTAGAACACGCGGAGGGGGGCCGGTCACAGACCGGCCCCCCTCCGCCACAGCACAACCGAAAGGCCGTTTCAGATGCCTCTGAAACGGCCTTTGCGATACGACTTCCACGATGTGGAGAAGTCGGGACGACAGGATTTGAACCTGCGACCCCTTGACCCCCAGTCAAGTGCGCTACCAAGCTGCGCCACGTCCCGGTGCGTTTCGCGCGCGGTGCCACCGCGTGATCACGCGGTGAGTACTTTACCGCACGCCGGGGACCGCTTCGAAGAGGGCCCGGTGAGGAGCGCCTGGGGGGCGCGGGACAATCGGCGTATGGGCAGCACATCCTCAGGACGGCCGACCGGGGCGCGGGACCGCGACGACGAGGGGCGGGCGCGCAATGCCCGGCCGCGGGACGGGCTCGGGCGGCCGCTGCCGTACGGCGCGGACGGTGTCGAGCGGCAGCCCGAGGGGGTGGTGAGGACGCCGGAGCAGTCCGTCGTGGAGGCTCAGGAGCTGCTGGACGCGGGGAAGCCGTTCCATGCGCACGAGGTGTTCGAGGACGCCTGGAAGGTCGGGGCCCGAGGAGGAGCGGGAGCTGTGGCGGGGGCTGGCCCAGCTCGCGGTGGGGCTCACGCACGCGGCCCGGGGCAACGTCACGGGCGGGGCGCGGTTGCTGCGGCGCGGGGCCGGGGCGGTGGAGGCCTGGGCGTCGCGGGCGGCGCGGCCGCAGCCGTACGGCATGGATCTCGCCGGTCTCGCCGGGTGGGCGCGGGAGCTGGCGCAGGACGTGGAGGACGGCGGGCAGGACGTCGACCCGCGGGCCCGGGCACCCCGCCTGCGACCGTGAGCCGGGACGCGGTGCCGTCACTGTCAGTGGCGTACGGCAGACTCGGGGCGTGCGAAAGATTCATGTCATCGGTATCGGCGCGGGCGACCCCGACCAGCTGACCCTCCAGGCGGTCAGGGCGCTGCGGGACACGGACGTGTTCTTCGTCCTCGACAAGGGCGAGGTGAAGAGCGATCTCACGGACCTGCGCCGGGACATGCTGCACACGCACATACCGGAGGGGACGTACCGCGTCGTCGAGGCGCGTGACCCCGACCGCGACCGGACGGCCGGCGGCGCGGCCTACTCCCCCGCCGTCGGGGACTGGCGCAGCGCGCGGGCGGCCATCTACGAGCGGCTGATCGCCGAGGAGCTGGGCGAGGACGAGACCGGCGCGTTCCTGGTGTGGGGCGACCCGGCGCTGTACGACAGCACGCTGGGCATCCTGGAGGAGATCCTGGAGCGCGGTGCGGTGGCGTTCGCGTACGACGTCATCCCGGGCATCAGCAGCGTCTCCGCGCTCGTGGCGCGGCACCGGACCGGGCTGAACCGGGTCGCCCGGCCGGTGCAGATCACCACCGGTCGGCGGCTCGCCGAGGGCTTCCCGGAGGGGGTGGACGACGTGGTGGTGATGCTGGACGCGCACCAGACCTTCCGGCAGTACGCGGACGACGACATCGACATCTACTGGGGCGCCTACATCGGCACCCCGGACGAGATCCTCGCCTCCGGACCGATCGCCGAGGCCGGGCCGCGGATCGAGCGGCTGCGGTCGGAGGCGCGGGAGCGCAAGGGCTGGATCATGGACACGTATCTGCTGCGCCGCAACCCCGGGCAGCCTTAGGGCCTCTCCTGCGACCTGATCCGCCGGACAGGCCCTAGGGCACCCGAGCGGGCCCGTCCCGCATGCGGGGCTGGGCCACCGGTGTGATCGTGACCTCGTGACGATCACCGAGGAAGCCGCGCCGCCCGCCGCCGAGCCGCCGGTGCTGGACAAGCGCCAGCGGAACGTCGTCTTCGTGACGATCATGCTGGGGATGCTGCTGGCGGCCCTGGACCAGACGATCGTGGGCACCGCGCTGCCGACGATCGTGTCGGACCTCGGTGGTGCCGCGCACATGTCCTGGGTGGTCACCGCCTATCTGCTCGCGGAGACGGTCTCGACCGCCCTGGTGGGCAAGTTCGGCGACCTGTTCGGCCGCAAGGTGGTCTTCCAGGTCTCGGCGATCGTGTTCATCACGGGCTCGTTCCTGTGCGGTCTCGCCGGGAACATGACGCTGCTGATCGCCTGGCGGGCCGTGCAGGGCGTCGGCGCGGGCGGCCTCATGGTGACGGCGATGGCACTGATCGCCGATGTCATCCCGCTGCGCGAGCGCGGCAAGTACCAGGGCGCGATCGGCGCCGTGTGCGGGGTGGCCACCGTCATCGGGCCGCTGCTGGGCGGGCTGTTCACCGACCATCTGACCTGGCGCTGGGCGTTCTACGTCAACGTGCCGATCGCGATCGTCGTCGTGATCGCCGCGGCCCGCACGATCCCCGTGGTGAAGTCGGCGTCCCGGCCGGTCATCGACTACCTCGGCATCGCCCTGGTCGCGGCGGGCGCCAGCGCCCTGATCCTGGCGACGAGTTGGGGCGGCAACGAGTACGCGTGGGGATCCGGCGTCATCATCGGCCTGTTCGTCGGCGGCGCGATCGCGCTGGGCCTGTTCTGCTGGGCGGAGACGCGGGCGAAGGAACCGATGCTGCCGATGCGGCTGTTCGCCAACCCGGTGTTCACGGTCTGCTCGATCCTCAGCTTCATCGTCGGCTTCGCCATGCTCGGCGCGATGACGTATCTGCCGAGCTATCTCCAGTACGTCGACGGCGACTCGGCCACCGTCTCCGGCGTCCGCACCCTGCCCATGGTCATCGGCCTGCTCATCGCGTCCGTCGTCAGCGGCAACGTGGTGAGCAAGACCGGGCAGTACCGGCTCTTCCCGATCGCCGGCTCCCTGGTGATGGGGCTCGGGCTGTATCTGATGTCGCTGATGGGGCCGGACACCGGGGCGTGGCTGGAGTCGCTGTACATGTTCGTGCTGGGCACCGGCATCGGCCTGTGCATGCAGGTGCTGACGATCGCGGTGCAGAACACCGTCGAGTACGCCGACCTCGGCACCGCGACCTCCGGCGTCACCTTCTTCCGCACGCTGGGCAGTTCGTTCGGCACCGCCGTCTTCGGCACGATCTACGCCAACACCCTGGCCCCGAACCTCGAGGACGCCGTCGCCGAGGCCGCGCGGGCGGGCAGCGGTGTCGCTCCCGCGAACATCGCCAAGGCGGCGACCAGCCCGGAGGGCGTGCACCGGCTGCCGCCGGCCGCCGCCTCGCCGATCATCGACGCCTACGCCGACACCATCCAGACCGTGTTCCTGTGGACGGTGCCGGTCGCGGCCCTCGGCTTCGTCGTGGCCCTGTTCCTCAAGCAGGTGCAGTTGCGCGACAGTGCCCGGGCCGGCTCGACCGACATGGGTGAGGGGTTCGGGCAGCCGTCCGGGGCGGACTCGCAGCGGGTGCTGGAAGCGGCCGTCGGGAAGATCATCGGCGGGACGGATCTGGACACCGCGCGCCGGATCATGGCGGACTCCGACACCCGCCTCGACATCGCGGGCGCGTGGGCCGTGATGCAGGTGGAACTGTTCACGCGGCTGGTGGGGCACGCCAGCCTCGGGCTGATCGCCGCCCGCCGTCACATGCCGCCCGAGGTGCTGCTGCCGGTCTTCGACCGGATGGTCGAGGAGGGCTATCTGAGCCGCGCAGGCTCCCTGTTCTCGCACACCGAGGCGGGCGCCCGCGAGGCCCGGGTCATCAGCAAGGCCTGGGCGAGCTGGCTGGAGGAGCGGGTGCAGCAGGACATCGGCCGCCCGGCGGGCACCGATCTGCGGGCCGCGGTGGACACGATCTCCAAGCGGCTGCTGGTGGAGGACCTCAGCACCGGACTGCCGCAGCGGCAGCCGGAGCTGGCCGCGAGCCACTGAAAACCGGATGCCCGGCGGCCCGGGCCGCCGTCATACTCCCGGCATGTCTCCCGTCCGCTTCCACGATCCCGGCCTGACCTCCTACGACTTCGCCGACTCGGCTCTGGTCCGCTGCCCGCGCTGCGACCGGGTCGCCCACTACGAGCGGCACACCCGTCCCGAGGCGCGGGTGGTCTGCCGGTCGTGCGGGCTGTGCCGGACCAGTCGCTGCTGTGGTCGGCCGCCGCTGTGGCTGCGCTCCGAAACCAGGCACGGCGAGATCTGGGCGTACAACCTCGAACACCTCGATCTGATCCGCCGGTTCGTGGCGGCGGACCTGCGGGAGCGGGACCCCTGGTACGAGCACGGCCGGAAGATGACCTGCGTCGGGCGGCTGCCCGCCTGGATCAAGAGCGCCAAGAACCGCACCGAGGTGCTGCGCGTGATCGAGCGGATGCGGGCCTCGGTCATCGCGGGCTGAGGCCGAGCCGCTGAAGGACCGCGGCGACATCGGGCACAGCCGTCACATCTGCGGGCAGGGGCGGACGTCGTACGACCACGACCGGGAGCGCGAGCCGGCGGGCGGCCGTGAGTTTGGCGGCCGTCGCCGCTCCTCCGCTGTCCTTCGTCACCACGACGTCGATGCAGTGCGTGGTGAGGAGGGTGGTCTCGTCGTCGACGGTGAACGGGCCGCGGGCGAGCAGGACTTCGGTGCGCGGCGGCATGGGGGGCTCGGGCAACTCGACGGACCGTACGACGAAGTGAAGCTCCGTCAGGTGGGCGAAGGCGGCGAGACCCAGGCGGCCCGTGGTGAGGAACACCCGGGGGCCGAGCAAGGGGAGCAGACCGGCGGCCTCCGCCAGGGAACCGACCGGGTACCAGCGGTCCTGCGGGCCGGGTCGCCAGCCCGGGCGGCGCAGGACCACCGCCGGGACGCCGGTCGCCGCGGCGGCGCGGGCGGCGTTGGCGGTGATCGCCTCGGCGAAGGGGTGGGTGGCGTCGACGAGGGCATCCACGCGCTGGTCCCGCAGCCACGCGGCGAGCCCGTCGGCGCCGCCGAAACCGCCGATGCGGATGTCCCCGGTGACCGTGCCCGGCCGGGTCACGCGGCCGGCAAGGGAGGTGGTGACCCTGACGCCGGGCAGTGCGGTGAGCGCGGCGGCGAGTTCCCGGGCCTCCGTGGTGCCGCCGAGGATGAGGACGTGGGGGGACATGGGGCAGAGCCTACGGTGGTCGCCCCGGGCACTCTCGCTATGGTCCGGGCATGACGTCTGTGCGTGCTGTGCTCATCGACATCGACGGTGTGCTCACCGTTTCCTGGGAGCCGCTGCCCGGCGCCGTCGAGGCGCTGCGGGAGATCCGGGCGGCCGGGCTGGGAGTCGCCCTGGTGACCAACACGACCTCGCGGACGCGGGCGTCGATCGCCGGGGCGCTCGCGGGGGCCGGCTTCCCGGTGGCGGCGGAGGACATCCTGACGGCGCCGGCGGTGACGGCCGCGTATCTCGCCGAGCACTTTCCGGGGGCGCGGTGTGCGCTGCTCAACAGCGGGGACGTGCGGGAGGACCTGGAGGGCGTGAGTCTGGTCGAGGACGATCCGGACGTCGTCGTCGTGGGTGGTGCCGGGGAGGAATTCGGGTACGCGGCGCTGAACCGGGCGTTCGGGCATCTCCAGCGTGGGGCGCGGCTGGTGGCGATGCACCGGAACCTGTACTGGCGTACCGGGGACGGGTTGCAGTTGGACGCGGGGGCGTTCCTGGCCGGGCTGGAGCAGGCGGCGCGTGTCGAGGCGGTGGTGACGGGGAAGCCGTCGCGGGCGTTCTTCGCCGCCGCGCTCGCCCGGCTGGGGGTGGGTGCGGACGAGGCGGTGATGATCGGGGACGACGTCGAGTCGGACGTGCTGGCGGCGCAGGCGGCCGGGGTCACCGGGGTGCTGGTGCGGACCGGGAAGTTCCTGCCGCAGACGCTGCGGGACGCGAGCGGTACGCCGGATCATGTGATCGACTCGTTCGCGGAACTGCCGGCGCTGTTGCGGGCCTGGTCGGCGCAGGAGTAGGCGGCGCAGTGGGCGCGGACGTCAGCGCAGGAGCAGTTGCAGGCCGCCGACGATCGTCGCCGCGATCACGAGTTGTTCGAAGAGTCGCTGGTTGATCCTGTTCACAGCCCATTTGCCGATGAACGCGCCGGGCACGACGAACGCCACGAGTGCGGCGTCAAGGAGCAGCGACTTCCCGTCGATCAGCCCGAGACCCACGCTGAAGGGCACCTTGGACGTGTTGACGATCAGGAAGAAGAAGGCGGACGTGCCCAGGAAGCCGAGCTTCCGGAAGCCTGCCGACAGCAGGTACAGCGACATCACCGGGCCGCCCGCGTTGGCGACCATGGTGGTGAAGCCGCCGAGGACGCCGTAGGAGCGGGCCTTGATGCGGCCCGCCCGGGTGGTGACCGCGTCCGGGTCGTCGTCGGCTTCGGCGGTGCGGCGGCGCCAGATCGTCACGCCGGCCATCAGCAGCAGGATCGCGCCGATCGACGTCCGGACGATCGCGTCGTCCGCCCACACCAGGAACAGCGTCCCGAAGACCACGCCCGCCGCGACGGCCGGGAACAGCCGCCACAGGGTGGGCCAGTGGGCGTGCCGCCGGTAGGTGAGGACGGCGAGCACGTCCCCGGCGATGAGGATCGGCAGCAGCACGCCGGTGGAGGCGCGGGCGGGCAGGACCGCGGCGAAGACGGCGAGACTGACGGTGTTGGCGCCGCTCACGGCGGTCTTGGAGAAGCCGACGAGCAGCGCCGCGAAGGCGAGTGCGGCGAACCCCCAGCCGGAGATGTCCCAGAGCGTGATCGTGTTCATGCGGAGACCGATGCTATGCGCAGCTATCCGGCCGCCGTAAGGAGCGTCTCGCTGGTTGGTCCCACTCGGCGGAACCCCGTCGGCCCTGCCCGCGCGCCGTCAGTGCCGCTCCACCAGCACCGCGCTCCCCTGCCCCACCCCCACGCACATCGTGGCCAGCCCGCGCTCCGCTCCCGTGCGGCGCATGCGGTGGAGCAGGGTCGTCAGGATGCGGGCGCCCGAGCAGCCGAGCGGATGGCCAAGGGCGATCGCCCCGCCGCTCGGGTTCACGAGCTCGGGGTCGATGCCCAGCTGGTCCACGCACGCCAGCGCCTGGGCGGCGAACGCCTCGTTGAACTCGGCCTCCTGGACGTCGCCGATGCCCCAGTCGGCGCGGGCCAGCACTTTGCGGGTGGCGGGGACGGGGCCGATGCCCATGACGTCCGGGTGCACACCGGCGGAGGCGCCGGCGACGTAGCGGCCGAGCGACTCCAGTCCCAGGTCGTTCAGGGCCTCTTCGCTGACCAGGAGCAGGCCCGCGGCGCCGTCGTTCATCGGCGAGGCGTTGCCCGCGGTGACGGTGCCGTCCGCCCGGAACACCGGCTTGAGGCGCCCGAGTTTCTCGACGGAGGTGTCCTCACGGATGCACTCGTCGATGTCGACGACGACGCCGTCCGGGCGCTCCACGGGCAGGAGTTCGTCGTCGAAGTGGCCGTCCTTGCGGGCCCGGGCGGCGAGTTGATGGCTGCGCAGCGCGAACTCGTCCTGCCGGGCACGGGAGATGCCGTGGCGGGTGGCGACCTCCTCGGCGGTCTCGCCCATGGAGAGGAGGCCGTGGAGTTCCTTCATGGCCGGGTTGACCAGGCGCCAGCCGAGGCGCGTGTCGACGGTCTCGATGCGGTGCGGGAGGGCCTCGTCGGGGCGGGGCAGCACGAAGGGGGGCGCGACTCATCGACTCGGAGCCGCCGGCGAGCACGATGTCAGCCTCGGCGGCGGCGATGGCGCGGGCGGCGGTCGTGACGGCTTCGAGGCCGGAGGCGCACAGCCGGTTCACCGTCGCCCCGGGCACGGAGTCGGGCAGGCCGGCGAGGAGCGCGGCCATGCGGGCGACGTTGCGGTTGTCCTCGCCGGCCTGGTTGGCGGCGCCCCAGTAGACGTCGTCGATGCGCGCCGGGTCGAGCGCGGGTACGTCGGCGACGAGCCCGCGGATGACGGTCGCGGCGAGGTCGTCGGGACGTACGGAGGACAGCGCTCCGCGCAGCTTTCCAAGGGGGGTGCGGCGGGCTGCCGCGAAGTGGACGGGGCGCACGGCGGGACTCCTGACCTGTTAATTAGCGCTGCTAGTTTTGGACTATAGACCGCCTGTCACCCACCTGGGAAGATCCCCCGGGACCTTCACCGACGCAGCTGGAGGAGACATGACCGAGGCCCGCGAGCACCCGCTTCCCGGGATCGTCGTACGGGAGTGGCCGCACCCGGCGCCCCGCTACCTGGCCCTGCTGGTGCACGGGTACGGGGAGCACATCGGCCGGTACGAGGAGCTCGCCGGCGTCCTGGTCGCGCACGGCGCGGCCGTCTTCGGGCCGGATCACCGGGGGCACGGGAAATCGGCGGGCGAGCGGTGCTGGTCGAGGACTTCGAGGACGTGGTCACCGATGTGCACGCGGTGGCGGACCTGGCCCGCGCCACTCATCCGGGCGTACCGCTGGTCCTCGTCGGACACTCCATGGGGGGCCTGATCGCCGCCCGCTTCGCCCAGCGGTACGGCACCGAGCTCACCGCGCTCGTCCTGTCCGGGCCGGTCATCGGCGACTGGTACCTCCCCCGGCAGCTGCTCGCCCTCGACGAGATCCCGGACACCCCCATCAGCACGGCCTCGCTCTCCCGCGACCCCGCGGTCGGGACGGCGTACGCGGCGGATCCGCTGGTGTGGCACGGGCCGATGAAGCGGCCGACCGTCGAGTCGTTCGTACGGACGCTGGAGGCCGTCGCCAAGGGCGGTGACGTGGGCCCGCTCCCGATGCTGTGGCTGCACGGCGACGACGACCGGCTGGTGCCGCTGTCGGGCAGCCGGGGCGGGGTGGAGCGGCTCAGCGGGGGCAGGCTGACCGAGCGGATCTATCCGGGTGCCCGGCACGAGGTGTTCAACGAGACGAATCGGGCGGAGGTGTTCGCGGACCTCACACGCTTCCTGGAGGGCGTCTTCCACGGTTGATCGTCACGGCGTTTGCACCGGTTCGCCCTGGGCACCCGCGCCCGCATGGAGTGGTTGCGGTACGCGGCCTGCGTGGGAGAGGACCCCGAGCTGTTCTTTCCCGTGGGCACGGAGGGCCCCGCGCTGCGCGAGATCGCGGCGGCCAAGCGGGTCTGTGCCCGCTGCCCGGTGACTCCCGACTGTCTCGAGTGGGCGCTCCGCAGCGGACAGACCTCGGGTGTCTGGGGCGGCACCTGCGAGCGGGAACGCGACGCGCTGCTCCGTACCGGCACGAACCATGCCCCAAGGAGGAGCACCGTATGACTGTGGTGAAGAGCACCCTTCCCGACGCCGCCCGTGAGGTGGCCGGAGAGGCGTTGCAGGGCACCCTCGTGGATCTGCTCGGGATCTCGCTCGTCGGCAAGCAGGCGCACTGGAACATCGTGGGTCCGCGCTTCCGGTCCATCCACCTCCAGCTGGACGAGGTGGTCGCGACGGCCCGCACGTACTCCGACACGGTGGCGGAGCGCGCCGCCGCGCTCGGCCTGCCGCCCGACGGCCGGCCCGAGACGATCGCCGCCGCCTACGCGCTGCCCGGCGCGAAGGAGGGCTGGCTGCGGGACGACGACGTGGTGCAGTTGATCGTCGAGACGCTGGAGTCCGCGATCGGCCGGCTGCGCGACCGCATCGACGCCACCGACAAGGCCGACCCGGTCACCCAGGACCTGCTGATCGGCATCACCGCGGAACTGGAGAAGCAGCGCTGGATGTTCGAGGCGGAGAACTGGCCCCGGGACTGACCGCGAACGCACGACGAAGGAGGCCGCCATGACGGACGCCCTCGAACTCGACGCGCTGTGGGAGGACTTCCACCGGGCCGTCAACATGACCTCGCAGGAGCTCGCCGCCTGGCTGCGCGTCAGCGACGCCGCCGAGGAGACGGAACCCGTGCCGGAGCACGCCGGCACCCCCACCGGACAGCATGTCCTGGCGATCCTGCAGAAGCGGCGCACGGACCTCACCGACGACGACATCGAGGTCATGTACGAGGTGGTCGACGCCGTCTCCGCCCAGGCCGACGTCGAGAACGAACCCGAGCCCGAGGAGACCCGGCGGCGGCACCGGCTGATGACGCTGGGGCACGATCCGCTCAGGCCGTAACGCCTGCGAGCGGCAAGGGTGTTGACGCGAAAGAGGTGGCCGAAGACCGACTCCGCCGCGCCCGGATGATCGTGAAACACTGCTCGCAGTCCTGCCGAGCGAGCAGAGGAGTCACACGTGACCGGGACCGAGCCGGCCGCCCCGCGGATCGACACGACCAAGCCGCACCCGGCCCGGGTCTACGACTGGTATCTCGGCGGCAAGGACAACTACCCGGTCGACGAGGAACTCGGCCGCCGGATCGCCTCGTTGAGCGGCGACGCGCCGCGGGCCGCGCGGGCCAACCGGTGGTTCATGCACCGGGCCACGCGGGAGTTGGTGGGCTCGGCGGGGATCCGCCAGTTCCTCGACATCGGGACCGGCATCCCCCACCGAGCCCAACCTGCACCAGATAGCGCAGCGGGTCGCCCCGGACGCCCGGGTCGTCTACGTCGACAACGACCCGATCGTCCTCGCCCACGCCGGCGCGCTGCTGCGCGGTACCGAGGAGGGCGTGACGGAGTACGTCCAGGCCGACGCCCGCGAGCCGGAGCAGATCCTCGAACGGGCGGGCAAGATCCTCGACTTCGAGCGTCCCATCGCCCTCTCCCTGATCGCGCTGATGCACTTCATCGCGGACGAGGACGGCGCCCACGACATCATCGGCACCCTGGTCGACGCGCTGGCGCCGGGCAGTTGTCTGGTGCTGTCGTGCATGACGGCCGACTTCGAACCGGAGGAAGTGCACCAGGGCATCGCCGCCTACAAGGCGTCCGGCGTCACCCTCGTCGCCCGCGACCGGGCCGAAGTGGGCCGCTTCTTCACGGGACTCGACCTCGTCGAGCCCGGGATCGTGTCCGTACGGGACTGGCGCCCCGAACTCGCGGAGGGCGAGTCGGACATCGGCCCCGGGCCGGTCTCCCTGTACGGCGCGGTCGGCATCAAGCCGTGAGGCGGCTCAGCGTCAGGCCGTGAGGCGGTTCAGCGTCAGGCCGTGAGACGGCTCAGGGCTGCCGACACCAGCGTCCGTACGCCGGGGGCCAGTACTGACAGGTCGGGGGCGAAGAACGGGCTGTGGTTGTCGGGCACGTTGCCGAACCGCTCCGCGTCCGTCTCCCCCGGGACCGTCTCCCACACCTCGTGCGGCGTCGAGGTCACGTACCAGTAGTCGTACGGCACTCCCGGCGGCGCGAGCAGGGAGAAGTCCTCGCTGCCCATCTCCGGTCCGAAGTCGAACACCGCGTCGGCGCCGAACAGTTCGCGGTGCACGGCCGCGATCTCCCGGTCGAGGGCGGCGTCGTTGACGGTGTTCGGATAGCCGGGGACCACGGTGATGTCCGGCGGCACCGGGCAGCCCGCCGCCATGCACTCGCCCTCGACGATCCGCCGCACCGCGGTGAGGATCCGCTCCCGCACCCGGTCGTCCTGGCTGCGCAGGTTCAGTGCGAGCCGCGCCTCGGCGGGGATGATGTTGCTCTTCGTACCGGCGTGGAACTGCCCCACCGTCAGCACCGCCGAGTCCTTCGCGGCGACCTCCCGGGAGACCACCGTCTGGAGCCGGGTGACGATGTGCGCGGCGGTGACGACGGGGTCCACGGTGGACTCGGGGCGCGAGCCGTGGCCGCCGACGCCGGGCACGACGACCTCGACGCCGTCGGACGCCGACATGATCAGGCCGGGGGTGTGCGAGTAGCAGCCGGTGCGCCCGGGGACGACATGCTGGCCGAAGACCACGTCCGGGTACGGGAAGCGCGCGTGCACCCCGTCCGCGGCCATCACGCCCGCTCCCCCGCCGGCCTCCTCGGCGGCTGCCCGACCGCCACGAGCGTCCCGGACCAGGCGGCACGCCCGGCGGCGAGCGCCTCGGCGGCTCCCGCGAGCCAGGTGACGTGGCAGTCGTGCCCGCAGGCGTGCATCACGCCGTCGACCGTCGAGGCGTACGGCAGCCCGGTCGCCTCCTGTACCGGCAGCGCGTCCATGTCGCCGCGCAGCCACACCACGGGCCCGTCCCCGTTGGCCAGCACACCGACCACGCCGGTGCGGCCGACGCCCTCGGTCACCGTGAACCCGGCCGCGCGCAGCCGCGCCGCGAGCCGGGCGGCGGTGCGGTGCTCCTGGAAGGACAGCTCCGGGTGGCGGTGCAGATCGCGGTAGAAGTCCTCCAGGTCGCCGGTCTTCAGCCCGGCGGTCAGATCCTCGGTGAGCCGGGCGACTGCGGCGGGGTCGGTCATCGCGCTCCCTCTCTCCTCGAAAGTGGCCTTCCTGACCGGGTTCCCCGTCACGGCGGCTCCACCACGGGGCCGGGTTCAGCCCAGCAGCCATCCCCCGTCCACGGCCAGCCCCACCGCGTTGACCGACCGGTTGCGCAGCAGGAAGTCCACCGTGTCCACGACGTCGGCCATCGCCGCGAGCCGCCCGGTCGGGGTGCGCTCCCGCAGCCCCGCCAGCACCTCGTCCGGCTTGTCCCGCCAGTAGGGGCTGTCCCCCGACCACCCCCGGGTGGACGGCGTTGACGCGGACGGGCGCGAGCTCGACGGCGAGGGTGTGCACGAGGCCGGTGACCCCCGCGTTGACGGTCGCCACGGTCGTCGCGCCCGGATAGGGCCGCTCCTTGGCCTGCCCGCCGAACAGCACGATGGCGCTGTCGGCGTGCAGGCCGGGGCGCAGGGCGTGCACGGCCTCGGTGTAGCCGACGAGCTTGAGGGTGACTAGGTGGACGGCGGCGTCGACGTCGTAGGCGGCAACCCGGTTGTCGTCGCGGGAGACCCCGGCCAGCACCAGATGGTCGACGCGTCCGACACCGGCCAGCGCGGCACCGATCTCGCGGGGCCGGGAGAGGTCCAGGGCGAGGCCGCGGGCGCCGACCTCCTTGGCGGCGGTGTCGGTGCGGTGGGCGTCCCGGCCGGTGATCAGCACCTCGTCACCGCGTCCCGCGCGCATCCGGGCGAACTCCCGGCCGATGCCCGAGGTTCCGCCGATCACCACGACACGGTTCATCGCACGCCCCTCAGATAGTCCCAGTCCCGGGTGAAGCGGTAGGAGTGCCGGGACGGCGGCTGCGGGGCCTGCGTCTCCAGCCAACGCACCGGTCCCGCACCGGCGTTGGTGAACCCGTGCACACAACCGGCGCCCGCCCAGGCGAGATCGCCGGGCCCCAGGTGGTACCGCGCGTCGTCGAAGGTCGCCTCCACCTCCCCTTCGAGGATCAAGTACGTCTCCTCGAAGGGGTGGTCGTGGGTGCCCGCCACGCGTCGACGGCGTACTGCACCATGAACATCGTCGAGGCGACCGCGCCCAGGTCGGCGTCGACCATCATCTTGACCGTGATCCCGCTGTAGACGAGCAGCGCGGTCCGCATGCTCGCCGACACCGCCAGCAGGTCCTGGGACTGCTTCCCGGGGTCCATCTGCGCGGGCTCGAAGTGGCCGAAGGAGCGGGTGCGGGGGTCACGGACGTCGATCCGGACGGGGTCCCGGGCGGGCAGGTCGGACACGGGCTGGGTGTCGTGGCCGTAGCGGCGCGCGGCACGGGCGCGAGCATGTCCGCCCAGCGCGCGCCGGTGTCCCCCACGCCCCGCCAGGCGTGCGGGACACCGGTCGGCAGCAGGCCGTAGTCGCCCTCTTCGAGGAGGTACGACCCCTCGGGCACGTCGAGGATCACGGCCCCGTCGAGGAGGTGGAAGCTCTCCTCGTACGAGTGCACATGGGTGCCGATCCGGCCGCCCGGCCGCAGCTCGCAGAGGCCGAAGCCGGTGTGCACGCTCCCGTCCGCCTCACCGACCAACTCCCGCCTGCGGTAGCCGTGTTCGCCGAACTCGGGCGTCGGGACCTCGGCGGCGCGGCGCACCAGGTGCGCGGTCACCGGGCCGCCTTCGCCGCCAGGAGCCGGTCGCGGGACTCCTCGACGAGGCGCCGGGCGCGCGCCACGTCGGCCGTCAGCCTGCCGTCCCGCTTGCGGATCACGCCGTCGACGATGACGGTGTCCACGTTGGAGACGTCGGCGGACAGGGTGACGGCGGCGGCGGGGTCGTGCACGGGGGCGACGTTCAGCGCGGTGGCGTCGATCGCGACGACGTCGGCGCGCTTGCCGGGGGTCAGGGAGCCGGTGCGGTCCTCCAGGCCCGCCACATGGGCACCGTTGCGGGTGGCGATCTCCAGCATCTGACGTGCCGTCAACATGGTGTTCGGCACCGGCATGTTGGCCTGCCAGCAGTCCGCGTTCAGCCGGGCGCGCTCGGCGCCGAAGGCCGCGCGGATCTGGGTGAACATGTCGCCGGGGACGGTGGTGACGACGTCGATGCTGAGCGACGGGCGCAGTCCGTGCTCGATCGCCTTCATCACCGGTGGCCAGCCGTGTCCCATCTGTGTCTCGACCTGCGGCGCGACGGACACCGTACCGCCGCTGTCGGCGACCATCCGCCACTCGTCCTCGTGGAGGTAGCAGCAGTGGATGTAGGTGGTGTCGGGGCCGAGGAGGCCGAGGCCGTGGAGCTGTTTGACCATGCCGAAGCGGCCGGCGAGGCGGCCCATCGCCACGTGCACGGTGATCGGGATGCCCAGGTCGCGGGCGAGGGCCCATTCGGCGGTGACGACGTCGTTGACGCAGAACCCGGGGCCGCGGGTGGCGAGGGCCAGGGTGAGCAGGCCGGTGTCGGAGGCGAAGTACTCGGTGCGGATGCGGCGTACGTCGTCGCCCGGTATCGCGATCTTGCTCTCGAACCAGTAGTCGGCGAGGGAGGTGTTGGCGCTGCCGTACGCGTACTGCGCCCGGATGCCGGACTCGGTGAGGGCCTGGATCGCGGCGTCGGGGTGGGCCGGGGTGTTGTTGATGTGGGACCAGTCGACGAGCGTGGTGATGCCGGCGTTGAGGCACTCCAGGGCGCCGGCCAGGTTCGCCGCGTACACGTCCTCGGGGGTGTAGAGCGGGGCGAAGGTGTCGAGGATGTCCACGAAGTAGTCGTCGAGGGTGGCGTCGGGGGCGACCCCGCGGATGGACGCCTCCCAGGTGTGGCGGTGGGTGTCGACGAAGCCGGGGATGACGATCCGGCCGGTCATGTCGAGGACTTCGGCGTCCGCGCTGATCTCCGGCCGCACGGCGGCGATCCTGCCGTCCTCGATGAGGACGTCACCCCTTTGCAGATCCCCGATGTCGGGGTCCAGGGAGAGCACGTGCCCGGCGCGAAGGAGTATCCGACTGCTCATCGCCCTTCCTTCCATGGGGTGTTCAGTAGGCCGCCAGGCTCCTGACGGCCGCCACGACCTTGTCGACCGTGGGGATGACCCGCTCCTCCAGCGCGTCGGCGAACGGCAGCGGCACGCACTCCCCCGCCACCCGGCGCACGGGCGCGTCCAGCAGGCCGAAGCCCTCGTCGGCGACGATGGAGACGACGGTGGCGCCCCAGCCGCCCTGGTACGGGTTCTCCTCGACGGTGACGAGCCGCGAGGTGCGGGCGAGCGAGGCGAGGACGGTACGCATGTCCAGCGGCACCAGACAGCGCAGGTCGACGACCTCGGCCTCGACGCCCTCCTCGGCGAGCAGCGCGGCGGCCCGCAACGCCAGCGGGACCATGGCGGCGAGGGCCACCAGGGTCACGTCGGCGCCCTCGCGCACGACGGCCGCGCGGCCCAGCTCGACCACATGATCCGGCGGCGCAGGCGCACCCTTGGACGCCAGCAGGCCCTTGTGCTCGAAGAACACCACCGGGTCGTCGCTGCGGATCGCCGCCGCCATCATGCCGACCACGTCGGCGGGCGTGGCGGGCGCGGCGATCTTCAGTCCGGGGACGGTCAGCGCCCAGTTCTCGGTGGCCTGTGAGTGCTGGGCGCCGAAACCGAGCCCGCCGCCGTTGGCGGTGCGAACGACGAGGGGCACGGTGACCTGACCGCCTGTCATGTAACGCACTTTGGGTATCTCGTTGGCGAGGTAGTCCCAACAACAGGCCAAAAAGTCCGAGAACATGATCTCGGCGACCGGGCGCATCCCGGTCATCGCGGCGCCCATCGCCGCGCCGACGATGGCCTGTCGGAGATGGGCGTGTCCCACACCCGCGCCGGCCCGAACTCCTCGATCAGCCCGGCGGTGGTCTTGAACACGCCACCCGCCGCACCGATGTCCTCCCCGAGGCAGACCACGGCCGCGTCCCGGCGCATCTCCCGCGCGATGCCGTCGGCGACGGCCTCCCGGTAGGTGATCACGTCCGCCATGCGGCACCTCCGTCCGCCCACACGTCGGTCAACGCGTCACCCGGCTCGGGCGCGGGAGCGTTCTTCGCCGCGTCGACCGCCTGTCGTACGGCCTCCCGCGCGCGCTCGTCGGCCGCGGTGACCGTGGTCGCGGGCACCCCGAGCTCAGTGAGCCGGCCGCGCGCGATGTCCAACGGATCGTGCTTGAGCCAGCGTTCGACCTCCTCGGCCGGACGGTACGTGGCCGGGTCGGACCTGCTGTGCCCGAAGTGCCGGTAGGTGGCCGCCTCCAGCAGAGCGGGGCCGTCTCCGGCCCGGGCCCGCCCCGCGAGCCGGGCCACGGCCTCCCGCACCGCCACGACGTCGTTGCCGTCGACGCTCTCGCCGGGGATGCCGTAGGCGGGCGCCCGGTCGGCCGCCGGTCGGGCCACCGCGGTGACGTAGGCGATCGGCGTGTATTCCATGTAGAGGTTGTTCTCGCAGACGAACAGCACGGGCAGCTTCCACACGGCTGCCAGGTTCAACGCCTCGTGGAAGGCGCCGATGTTGGTGGCGCCGTCCCCGAAGAAGGCGACCGCGATCTGACCGGTGCCGCGCAGCAGGGCCGACCACGCGGCACCGGCCGCCATCGGGAGGTGGGCGCCGACGATGGCGTAGGAGCCGAGCATGCCGGTGGCGGCCTTGGTGAGGTGCATGGAGCCACCCTTGGCGCCGCACAACCCCGTGGCCCTGCTCATGAGTTCGGCGAGGCACTCCTCGGGGCCGGCGCCGCGGGCCATCGCGTGGTGGTGACCCCGGTAGGTGGCGAAGACGTAGTCGTCGGCGCGCAGGGCCGCGCTCGCGCCGACGGCGATCGCCTCGTGGCCGGCGGCGAGGTGGGTGGTGCCCTTGACGAGGCCCTGGAGGAAGAGGTCGTGGGCGGCCTTCTCGGTGCGGCGGATGAGGACCATCCGCTCGTACATCGCGAGGAGTTCAGCGGTGTCCATCGCCGGCACCCGTGGTGTTGAGATGGGACTGCGACTCCCGCCGCGTGTTCAGCTCGCCGCCGACCGTCCAGTACTTGCGGCCCGCGACGAGGAGTTCCTCGGCCGGGAACCTGGTGATGACCTCGCAGCCGTCCGCGGTGACGACCAGCTCCTCCTCGATGCGGGCCGCGGACCAGCCGTCGGCGGCCGGCCAGTAGGTCTCCAGGGCGAACACCATGCCCTCTTCGAGGACTTCGGGGTGGTCGAGGGAGACCAGGCGGCTGAAGACGGGCTTCTCCCAGATCGACAGGCCCACCCCGTGGCCGTACTGGAGGGCGAACGCGGCGGTCTCGTCGACGAAGCCGAACTCCTCCGCGCGCGGCCAGACTCGGACGATGTCGGCGGTGGTGGCGCCGGGGCGGACGAGGGCGATGGCCTGGTCCATGTACTCCCGGCAGCGCACATACGCGTCCCGTTGGGCGCGGGAGGCGCTGCCGACCGCGAAGGTGCGGTAGTAGCAGGTCCGGTAGCCGAGGTGGCTGTGCAGGATGTCGAAGAAGGCCGGGTCGCCGGGGCGGATCAGGCGGTCGCTGTAGACGTGCGGGTGGGGTGAACAGCGTTCGCCGGAGATGGCGTTGACGCCTTCGACGTACTCGCTGCCGAGGTCGTACAGGACCTTGCTGACCAGTCCCACGCACTCGTTCTCCCGCACCCCGGGGCGCAGATACCCGTACAGCTCCTCGTAGGCCGCGTCGACCATCGCGCAGGCCTGGGTGAGCAGGGAGATCTCGTCGCGGGTCTTGGTGCGGCGGGCCTCCAGGAAGACCTGCTGGCCGTCGGCGACGTCGATGCCCTCGGCGCGCAGCGCGGCCAGGACCGGCATCTCGGCGACGTCGATGCCCAACGGCTCGCCCGCCAGGCCGTGTTCGCGCAGTTCGGCGGCGATCTTCGCGGCCACGTCCGCGGCGATGCCCGCGTCCGGGTGGAAGGCCCCGCGCAGGGTGGAGATGCCGGCACGGGCGCCGGTGGGCGGGCCCTCCTTGCCGTCGCTGTAGTCCAGCCACGGGTTGTACAGCTGGTGGTGGCGGGCGGCGGAGCCGAAGTCCCAGACGACCGGGTCGCCGTCGCGCACCAGAAGGGCGAAGCGGATCAGCTTGTCCATCGCCCAGGTGCCGATGTGCGTGGCGGTCATGTAGCGGATGTTGGCGAAGTCGAAGCTGAGCACCGCGCCGAGCGAGGAGCGGTTCAGGCTCTCGTGGAGCCGGGCCAGCCGCTGTCGGCGCAGCCGGTCGAGGTCGATGCGCTGTTCCCAGTCGACGGCGTTGGGTCCGAATGTGCGGATCGCCATGGCGACCACCCCCACTGCGGAGTGAACGACCGCACGACGAGGGTGTCAAGCCTCACTGAACACTTCGGTCGGCCACGAACCAGACGCCCACGGCCGGCTCGGTGCCGTCGTTGCGGTACCGGTGAGGGGTCGTGGACTCGAAGGAGAGGGCGTCGCCGGGGCGCAGGGTGGTCTCGTCGAAGCCGAGCGTGAGAACGAGCTCGCCGGAGAGCAGATAGCCGTACTCGGTGCCGGCGTGCCGCATGAGGCCACCCGAGGTGGACGAGGAGCCGCCGGGCCGGTACGTCACGAGCAGGAAGTCCACGTCCGTCCCGGGGACGTGCCCGAGCCGCTCCCACACCACCCCCGAGTCCAGCTCCAGAACTTCCCGGTCACCTGGGGTGATCAGGGGGCCGATCCGGCGTACGGGATCGGCGGCGAAGGCCGCGAGGGCGTGCGGCAGCGAAGGGCCGGCGGCCGCCACGGCGGGCTCCCCCGTCTCGAAGAGCGACTCGACGGAGATGCCCAGCGCGGTCGTGATCGCGTACAGCGTGCTCACCGACGGCTGGCTCTTGCCGGTCTCGATCTGGGAGACCAGGCTCGCGGAGACGCCGACCTCGCGGGCCAGGGCGCGCAGACTCACGCCGCGCTCCTGGCGCGCCTGGCGGATGCGGGCGCCGACGGGCGGAACGTCGGCTGGGGACACGGGCGGCACCTCTCATGGGCGGATGTGTGCAGTGTCATTGAACAGCCGTCGCGGTCCGCCGCACCAGGGCATCGGCCGAACGCAGGAGAGCCGACCGCGTGCTCACTTCCTGTCCATCAACCGCTCCAGCCGGTCGAACCGCTCATGCAGCGCACGCACCGCCTCCTCGCCCAACTCATGCGCTCCGTAAGCCAGATGGTGCCGGCGCTTCTGCTCCCGTCCGACGAACCAGGTGGCGAGCGCGGCGGTGACCATGCCGTACGTGGTGATCCCGACGACCATCACGACCGCGCCGACGACCCGGCCCCACGGGGTCACGGGGAAGAAGTCGCCGTACCCGACGGTCGTCGCGGTCTCGATCGACCACCACAGGGCCTTCGGGTACGACGTCAGATTCGCGCCCCGCGCCCCCTGCTCGGCCCCGACCACGGCCCATGACCCGGCCAGCATCACCGCGACCAGCACAGCCGTCGCCGCTCCCGCCGCCTTCAGATGCAGGGACCGGCCCTCCCGGCCGAGCAACAACGCGACCGCCCTGGTGAGAAATCCGGGCAGCATGACGACTCCTTGGGACGCGGACGGGCCATGGGCCCAGTGTCGGCGCCGCCCGCGGGGCGGGCATGCCGGGCGGGGCGTTCGAGTTGCCGCGCGGCCACGACCGATGTGGGCTGTGAGGGCCCCTTGGAGAACGCCGGAGGACCGGAGGACCCGTGACCCCTCAGCCCCGATCCGTGCCGGAGACCTTCGCGTTCGCCTGCGGGTCCTGCGGGCACGGCTGGGAGGCCACGTTCCGGGTCATGTTCTTCACCGACCCGCTGGACCCCTCGGGCCTGACCACGCAGGAGTACGTCGACGAGGCGGGCCGGGCCGTCAGATCGCCGCTCGCCGAAGCGGTCTGCCCGCGGTGCGGCGGCCGGAAGGTACACGTCCTGAGGCGGCCTCGCCGAGCGGGCCGGGCGGCACAGGAACACGCCGCACCCGCCGCGCCACCGCCCCGTTTCCCACCGCTCGCGAACGGCCGGACGAGCGCACTCGGACGCGCCTCCTCTCCCTTGCTCCCCTGCCCCCTCCCCTCCGCTCCTCTGCCGATTCGGGACATCGTGATCATCGGGCGGCACAATGGCCCCTGCGGTCGGCGGTGCCACGATCGCCGGAGCTCAGGATCGCGGGATCGCAGGGGCGAGGAGAGGACGGACGACGTGAGTGACACCCCCGCCAGCGGGTCGTCGAGACTCAACACCGCCGTCGCGCACAACGCGCGCGTGTGGAACTACTGGATCGGCGGCAAGGACAACTACGAGGTCGACCAGAAGGTCGGCGAGCACGTCGCCACCATGTTCCCGATCATCCGGGACATCGCCCGGGCCGACCGCGAGTTCCTCGGCCGCGCGGTGACCCATCTGGCCTCCGACCGCGGGGTACGGCAGTTCCTGGACATCGGCACCGGTCTGCCCACCGTCGACAACACCCACGAGATCGCCCAGCGCATCGCGCCGGACGCGCGGATCGTCTACGTGGACAACGACCCCATCGTCCTCGCCCACGCCCGCACCCTGCTGACCAGCACCCCCGGGGGCGTCACCGACTACATCGACGCCGACGTCCACGACCCGGCCGCGATCCTCGAACGGGCCGGAGGCACCCTGGACTTCACCCGTCCCGTCGCCGTGATGATGCTGGGCATCCTCAACTTCGTCCTCGACTACGACAAGGCCCGGGACATCGTCCGCCAGGTACTGGCCGCGGTCCCGTCCGGCAGCTGCCTCGTGCTGACCCACCCCACGTTCGACCACGAGCTGGGCGGCGCGGGCCAGATCCCGGCGATGAAGTTCTGGAACGAGAACGCCACCCCGCCGATCACGGCCCGCAGCGGCACGGACGTCGCCGCGTTCTTCGAGGGCCTCGACTTCCTCGACCCGGGCCTGGTGTCGTGCTCGCAGTGGCGGCCCGACGTGAACTCGCCTGTCGTGGTGCCGCAGTTCGGCGCGGTGGCCGTGAAACCCTGACGCGGGACCCGTACCGGCAGACCCCGTCGTGGAGGACGTATGACCACCCTTGCCGACCCCGTACCCGGCGGACGTCCCGGTGACGTCGACCGCGCCACCGCGCTGAGCGGTGAGCTGTCCGGGAGAGGCGTGCACGGGGTGGTGCTGAGTTACGTCGACACCGCGGGCGTCGGCCGGGTGAAGACGGTCCCCACGGCGAAGCTCGCCTCGGCGGCGGCCTGGGGCGTCGGCATGTCCCCCGTGTTCGACACCTTCCTCGCCAACGACTCCATCGTGACGACCGACGTCCTGGGCTCCCCCGACGGCGACCTGCGTCTCTACCCCGACCTCGACCAGCTGGTGGTTCTCGCCGGACAGCCCGGCTGGGCCTGGGCGCCGGTCGACCGGATCACCCAGGAGGGCGAGCGGCACCCCGGCTGCACCCGCACGCTGCTGCGCCGGATCGTCGCGGACGCCGGGCTGCGGCACGGCCTGACCTTCAAGGCGGCCGTCGAGGTCGAGTGGGCGGTGGGCCAAGGCCCGGCGGCCCGGGGCGACTTCACACCCGCGCTGTCGGGTCCGGCCTACGGGGCCGTCCGCCAGGTCGAGTTGAGCGACTACACCGCCGATCTGCTGTCGGCGTTCGCGGCCCAGGGCGTCGAGGTCGATCAGCTCCATCCCGAGTACGCGGCCGGGCAGTTCGAGGTCTCGGTCGGCGCCCTGGACCCGGTGGCGGCGGCCGACCGGAGCGTGCTCGTACGCCAGACGATCCGCGCGGTCGCCCAGCGACACGGGCTGGTGGTCTCGTTCGCCCCGGCCGTCTTCGCCGAGGGCGTCGGCAACGGCGGCCACCTCCATCTCTCCGCCTGGCGCGAGGGCGTCAACCTGCATGCGGGCGGCGGGGGCCGGTACGGCATGACGGCGGACGCGGAGGCCTTCGCGGCGGGCATCCTGACCCACCTGCCCGCGCTCACGGCCGTCACCGCCCCGAGCCCGGCGAGCTGTCTCCGCCTCAAACCCTCCCAGTGGGCCGGGGTGTTCACCGCCTGGGGACGCGAGACCCGCGAGGCCGCGATCCGTGTCGTCACCGGCACGACAGGCTTGCGCGACCAGGCCGCCAACCTGGAGGTCAAGCCGGTCGACCTGGCGGCGAACCCGTATCTGGCCCTCGGCTCCGTCATCGCGGCGGGCCTCGACGGCATCGCCTCGGCCGCCGTGCTCCCCGAGGAGATCACCGGCGACCCGGCCCGGCTCGACGCCGACCGGGCGGCGGCCCTGGGGGTACGCCGACTGCGGCCTCGCTCGCCGAGGCGGTCGCCGAGTTCCGCGAGGACGCGTGTCTGCGGGACGCCCTCGGCCCGGTCCTCGCCGACGCGGTGATCGCCGTACGGGAAGGCGAGATCGCGTCCGTCGCCGGGCTGGACGACGCCGGGATCGCGGCGGCGTACCGCTGGAAGTACTGACATGAGGACGGTCCACGAGGCGCTCGCGCGACTGAGCCTGATCGACCACCACTGCCACGGCGTGGTCACCGAGGACCTCGACCGGGACGGCTTCGAGGCCCTCCTCACCGAGGGCGGCCGGTGGCCGGGCAGCGGCATCTCCCCCTTCGACACCCCGGTCGGCGTCTCGGTCCGCCGCCACTGCGCCCCGCTGCTGGACCTGGACCGGCACGCCCCGCCGGAGGAGTACCTGGCGCGCCGGGCGGAACTGGGCGCGCGGGAGGTGAACCGGCGCTTCCTGGCCGCGGCGGGCACCGGCACCTACTTCCTGGACACCGGCTTCGGCCCGGCCGAGCTGGCCGCGGACGACGTGCACGAGGTCGTACGACTGGAGAGCGTGGAGGAAACGCTGGTGGCGAAGGGCGTCGAGCCCGACGACTACGCCGACGCCTTCCGCACGGCCGCGCTCGAGGCCGTCCGCCGCCCGCGGGTGGTGGCGGTGAAGTCGGTGGCGGCCTACCGCACGGGGTTCGACCTGGACCCGGCCCGTCCGTCGGCCGCGGAGGTGGAGCGGGCGGCCCGGGAGCGGCTTGCGGCGTGCGGGCGGCTGACGGACCCGGTCCTGGTACGGCATCTGCTGTGGACCGCCGTCGACCTGGGCCTGCCCCTCCAGCTCCACACGGGCTTCGGCGACAACGACATCCGCCTGCACCAGGTCGACCCGACCCACCTCACGGACTGGCTGCACCTGACCGCCGGCACGATCCCGGTCCTGCTCCTGCACTGCTGGCCGTACCAGCGGCAGGCCGGCTATCTGGCCGCGGTCTTCGAGCAGGTGTACCTGGACGTCGGGCTCACCCTGCACCACGTGGGCCCGGCGCGGGCCCGGGCCGTCCTGGAGGAGGCACTGGAGATCACACCGTTCCGCAAACTGCTGTACAGCTCCGACGCCTACGGTCTGGCCGAGTTCTACCGGCTCGGCGCGCTGGCGTTCCGCCGGGGACTGGGCGAGCTGCTCCAGGACCGGGTGGACGCCGACGAGCTGAGCCGGCCCGACGCGCTGCGGCTCGCGGAGTGGGCGGGAGCACACAATGCGCGTCGGGTCTACCGCCTTTCCGGCCCCTCCTGAAAGTATGATCAAGCAATGTCTGACATGACCGAAACCACGCCCGGCTGGCTCACGACCGACGACCTCGAGCAGGCGCGCGCCCGGATGCCGATCCTGTACGTCGAGGCGGTGCCCGTGCGCGTCGACGACAGCGGCGAAGTCACCAGCGTCGGCCTGCTGCTGCGCATCGGCCCCGACGGAACGGTCAGCCGGACGCTGGTCTCCGGACGCGTGCTGCACCACGAGCGCGTCCGCGACGCCCTCATGCGCAACCTGGAGAAGGACCTCGGCCCGGTGGCGCTGCCCCGCATCCCCACCGCCCCGCAACCCTTCACGGTCGCCGAGTACTTCCCGACTCAGGGCATCACGCCGTACCACGACCCCCGTCAGCACGCGGTGTCGCTGGCCTACGTCGTCCCGGTCACCGGCGACTGCCGCCCCCGGCAGGACGCCCTCGACCTGGTCTGGTTCAGCCCCCAGGAAGCACTGTCGGAGGCGGTGCAGAGCGAGATGCCGGGCGGCCACGGGGTACTGCTGAAGCAGGCGCTGGCGCATGTGGGATGCGTGATCTGACCTTCGGCGGGGCCGGTTCGTCCCCGGGAGGTGCCGGCGGGTCAACGGGAGGGGAAGGCGGGGCAGGCCCGGCGTACAACCGTTCGGCGCCGAGGGACGTCTGATCTTCGGGAACGCGTTCCCCGAGGTTCACCCACCCGTTACCACCCCCCACCTGCCGCGAAGGACCCTCCATGCGTCACGCCGCACCCGGCATCCGTACGCTCCGACAGGCCACCGGCGCAGTCGGCGCCCTCGTGCTGACGGCGCTCGGCGCGCGCCCGCCGTCGCTGCCGACCCCGCCCCCACGCCCCACCTGGTGCTGGGCGAGATGGCGCCGAGGGTCGACGGCCTGAAGCCGGGCGGCACCTACGACGTCACCCCGGTCTCCTTCACCAACACCGGCACCGAGGCGCTCGACAAGGTCTACCTCCAGTACTCGGTCACCCGCGGCCTGAGCCACACCGAACTGCCCTCCAACTGCATCCGCTACGACGTCGGTTCCTACGACGAGCTGCCCGAGAAGTCCTACGCCATCTGCGAGTTCGACCAGACCGTGGAACCGGGCGTCGTCTACGCCCCCGAGAAAGCGCTGACGCTCAACGTCCTCGACTACGCGCTGCACGACGAACTCCGCGTCGTGGTGGACGTCGACGGCTCGCTCCCCGGCGACGAGACCGGCCGGCCGGTGCCCGGTACCGGCCCCGCCGTGAAGCTCGTCGAGAAGCCCGACGCCACCCCCGCCGAGCCCGGCAGCGGCGAGCACGAGGGCTGGGACGACGCCAGCATCTCGGTGAACGCGGCGAACACCGCCGACCTCCAGCTGACCGCCGGCAAACTGAGCGGCAAGGTCGGCGACACGGTGTCGCTGGAGGTGAAGCTCACCAACGCCGGTCCCGGCTGGGTCCTCGGCGAGCTGGACAACTCCGTCACGAAGATCCGCGTCACCGTCCCGGCGGGCACCACCGTCACCAAGACCGCGCCCTGCACCAAGGTCGGCGCCGGGGTCTACGAGTGCGGGACCGCCCAGCGCTGGCTCAAGGAGAACGCCGTCGAGAAGCGCACCTTCAAGCTGCGCATCGACAAGGCCGTGACCGGAGCGAAGGCCTCGGCGAAGCTGACGGGTCAGGCCCGGCCGTACGACAAGAACCCGGAGAACGACAGCCTCACCATCCCGCTCGAGGTCACGGGCGGCTCGTCCGGCAACGGCGGCGGGTCGGCCGGCACCGACGGCGGCTCTTCGTCCACGGGCGGTGCTCCGGGAGCGCCGCCTCCGGCGGCTCCGGCTCCAGCGGCTCGACCACGTCCGGCGGCTCCTCGACGTCCGGCACCTCCGGGTCCACGACGACCGCCGACGGCGACCTGGCCAGCACCGGTTCCGGCGCGACGCTGCCCCTCGCGGGCGCGGCCGCGGCGGCGGTCGCGGTGGGCGCGGGCGCGGTTCTGGTCGTACGACGCCGCAGGGCGACCCAGCGGTAACCACCGCGGTCGTCGAGAGGGAGCCTTGGCGCAGAGGTCCCGGTCGTCGCGAGGGAGCCGGGACTCAAGGGCTCCCGTCGTCGAGAGGGAGCCCTGACGCAAAGGCTCCCTCTCACCTCGCGCCACGCCCGCACCGCCCCCCGCACTCGCCCCCCA
>MWJO01000080.1 GCA_002027195.1 Streptomyces sp. GKU 895
GTGGTCGCCCTCGGTCCGGCGGAGCGCTCGGCGGCGCGGCGAGCGCGGACTCGGGCAGCGGCGCGGAGAGGATCGCGGCATCTCGGGCCGGGGCGCGGGCGGCGGCGCGCAGATCCCGCCGAGCTCCTTGGCGCGGACGGCCTTGGTGATCCACGTGCGGTCCAGGACGCGGCGTTCGTCGGCCTCGGCGACCAGGTCCTCGGACTGGTTGTAGTCGCCGTCGGCGGCCTGCACGGCCCACAGGTGGACGGCGACGCCGTGCTCCTTGGCGGCCATCATGCCCGGCAGCAGGTCGCCGTCGCCGGTGACGAGGACGATGTCGGAGCAGGCGCGGTTGCGGGCCAGTTCGGTGAGCTCGGCGTGCATGGCGGCGTCGACGCCCTTCTGGGCCCAGCGTCCGTCGCTGCGGGTCAGGGCGCCGAGCCGGACGGTGACCCGGGGCATCACGCGAAGGCGGCGGTGCTCGGGCTGGGGGACGCGGTCGGGGGCGCCGTCGAACCAGTAGATGCGCAGCAGCGGTCGCTCGGTGTCCGACTCGGCGCGGTCGCGCAGGCCCTGGATGAGGGCGGCGTGGTCGACGGTGATCCGGGATCGGGAAGGTTCCCCCGCAAGGAGGGAGGCGGCCGCCCCCAGCAGATAGCCGGCGTCCACCAGGACGATGCAGCGGTCCACGCGACTCACCCTCTTCCCGGGAGGTTTGCTTCGGGGCTTCCTTCGAGTCTGCCCGACCGCGCGGAGGTTAACGGCCCGAACTCGATCTTCGGCGTGGCGTTTCGGGGCATCGCCGGACGACCACCCCTGTCACACACGGTAATTATCCGAAATGCGTTCTTTGTAAGCCTATGTGAATCTGGTCGCGGCCCTGGCCCCTAGATCCCCCTCAGGAGGCAGATCACCATGGCCAAGAACAAGAACCGTGACCGTAAGCAGCCGCAGTCCGAGCGTGGTCAGCAGCAGGCCCAGCAGTCCTCGATGGAGGCGCAGGCCGAGCAGCGCATGACCCAGGTGACTCCGGGTGACATGGCCCGCAAGGGCAAGCAGAAGCGCTTCGGTCACAACTGACATCTGCATAACGGGTTGAGACCCATGGGTTGTTGAGACCCACGGGTTTGTTGAGACCCAGGCACACAGAAAGGGCGCATCCGGTTCACGGATGCGCCCTCTCGACGTACGGCTAACCCGCCAGGCAGGACGGGCCGAGCAGCACCTTCAGGTCGCCGAAGAGCGCCGGGTCCGGCTTGACCCGGTGCCGGTCCAGGCGCAGGACCGTGGTCTTGGTCGGGCCCTGGAGCTTGATCCGGACCTCGCTCTCGCCCTTGTGGTGGCTGAGGATCTCGCCGAGGCGGCTGACCATCGGCGGGGTGACCCTCGTTGCCGGGATGGTGAGGATCACCGGCGCGTTGGTGCCCGCGTTGGACAGGTCGGGGACCTGGAGCTCCATGGCGACCAGGCGCGGGACGTCCTCGCGCTTGTCGAGGCGGCCCTTGACGAACACCACGGCGTCCTCGACGAGTTGGGTCGACACCAGCTGGTAGGTGGCCGGGAAGAACATGCACTCGATGGAGCCGGCGAGGTCCTCGACGGTGGCGATCGCCCAGGCGTTGCCCTGCTTGGTCATCTTGCGCTGCAGGCCCGAGATGATGCCGCCGATGGTGACGACCGCGCCGTCCGCGTGCTCACCTCCGGTGAGCTGGGCGATGCCCGCGTCGGCCTTGTCGGACAGCACGTGCTCCAGGCCGAAGAGCGGGTGGTCGGAGACGTACAGACCGAGCATCTCCCGCTCCTGGGCGAGCAGATAGGTCTTGTCCCACTCGTCGGTGGTGAACTCGACGTCGAGTCCGAAGCCGGGCTCGCTGCTCTCCTCCTCGCCCATGCCGCCGAAGAGGTCGAACTGGCCCTCGGCCTCCTTGCGCTTGACCGCGACCACGTTGTCGATCATCGGCTCAAAGTGCGCGGTGAGGCCCTTGCGGGTGTGCCCGAGGCTGTCGAAGGCGCCCGCCTTGATCAGCGACTCCGTGGTGCGCTTGTTGCAGGCGGTGGCGTCGACCTTGTCGAGGTAGTCGGGGAAGGAGGCGTACTTCCCCTTGGCCTTGCGGGCCTTGATGATCGACTCGACCACGTTGGACCCGACGTTCCGGACGGCTTCCAGGCCGAAGAGGATCACGTCGTCGCCCTGGGCGGCGAAGTTGTGCACCGACTCGTTGACGTTCGGCGGGAGCACCCTGATGCCCATGCGGCGGCACTCGTTGAGGTAGACGGCCGACTTGTCCTTGTCGTCCTTGACGGAGGTCAGCAGCGCGGCCATGTACTCGGCGGGGTGGTTGGCCTTGAGGTAGGCCGTCCAGTACGAGACCAGGCCGTACGCGGCGGAGTGCGCCTTGTTGAAGGCGTAGCCGGCGAAGGGGACCAGCACGTCCCACAGGGCCTGGATCGCCTCGTCGCTGTAGCCGTTCTTCTTGGCGCCCGCCTGGAAGATGGTGAAGTTCTTCGCCAGTTCCTCGGGCTTCTTCTTGCCCATCACGCGGCGGAGGATGTCGGCCTCGCCGAGCGAGTAGCCGGCGATGATCTGGGCGGCCTTCTGCACCTGCTCCTGGTAGACGATCAGGCCGTAGGTGACGTCCAGGACCTCCTTGAGAGGCTCCTCCAGCTCCGGATGGATCGGGGTGATCTCCTGGAGCTTGTTCTTGCGCAGCGCGTAGTTGGTGTGCGAGTCCATGCCCATCGGGCCCGGGCGGTACAGGGCCGACACGGCGGAGATGTCTTCGAAGTTGTCGGGCTTCATCAGGCGCAGCAGCGAGCGCATGGGGCCGCCGTCGAACTGGAAGACGCCGAGGGTGTCGCCGCGCTGGAGGAGTTCGAAGGTCTTCGGGTCGTCCAGCGGCAGCGCCAGCAGGTCGATGTCGATGCCCTTGTTGGACTTCACCATCTTGACGGCGTCGTCCATGATCGTCAGGTTGCGCAGGCCGAGGAAGTCCATCTTCAGCAGGCCGAGCGACTCGCAGCTCGGGTAGTCCCACTGCGTGATGGTCACGCCGTCGGTGTGGCGCACCCAGACGGGCACGTGCTCGGTGATGGTCTCGCTGGACATGATCACGCCGGCGGCGTGCACGCCCATCTGCCGGACCAGGCCCTCGACGCCCTTGGCGGTGTCGATGACCTTCTTCACGTCCGGTTCGTTCTCGTACATCCCGCGGACCTCGCCGGCCTCCGAGTAGCGGGGGTGCGAGGGGTCGGTGATGCCGTTGAGGTCGATGCCCTTGCCGAGGACGTCGGCGGGCATGGCCTTGGTGATGCGGTCGCCCATCGCGTACGGGTAGCCCAGCACGCGCGCGGAGTCCTTGATCGCGTTCTTGGCCTTGATCTTGCCGTAGGTGCCGATCATGGCGACCTTGTCGGCGCCGTATTTCTCCGTCACGTACCTGATCACCTCGACGCGCCTGCGCTCGTCGAAGTCGATGTCGACGTCGGGCATGGAGATGCGCTCGGGGTTGAGGAACCGCTCGAAGATCAGGCCGTGCGGGATCGGGTCGAGGTCGGTGATGCCCATGGCGTAGGCGACGATCGAACCGGCCGCGGAGCCTCGCCCTGGACCGACCGCGATGCCGTTGTTCTTGGCCCACATGATGAAGTCGGCGACGACGAGGAAGTAGCCGGGGAAGCCCATCGAGATGATGACGTCCATCTCGTAGTCCGCCTGCTTCTGGCGGTCCTCGGGGATGCCGCCCGGGTAGCGGCGCTCCATGCCGCGGCGGACCTCCTCCTTGAACCAGGTGACCTCGGTGTAGCCCTCGGGGATGTCGAACTTCGGCATGAGGTTCTTGGCCTCGAACATGCCGGTGGTGTCGACCTGTTCGGCGACCAGGAGGGTGTTGCGGCAGCCCTCCTGCCAGGCGTCGGAGGAGTCGACGGCGTACATCTCGTCCGTGGACTTCAGGTAGTAGCCGGTGCCGTCGAACTTGAAGCGGTCCGGGTCGGAGAGGTTCTTGCCGGTCTGGATGCACAGCAGGGCGTCGTGCGCGGTCGCCTCGTGCGCGTACGTGTAGTGCGAGTCGTTCGTCACCAGGGGCGGGATGCCGAGCTTCTTGCCGATGTCGAGGAGGCCGTCGCGGACCCGGCGCTCGATCTCGATGCCGTGGTCCATCAGCTCCAGGAAGTAGCGGTCCTTGCCGAAGATGTCCTGGTACTCGGCGGCGGACTTCAGGGCCTCGTCGTACTGGCCGAGGCGCAGCCGGGTCTGGAGCTCGCCGGAGGGGCAGCCGGTGGAGGCGATGAGGCCCTCGGACCACTGGGAGATGGTCTCCTTGTCCATCCGGGGCCACTTCTGCAGCCAGCCCTCGGCGTAGGCGTCCGAGGAGAGCCGGAAGAGGTTGTGCAGACCGGTGACGTTCGACGCCCAGATCGTCTTGTGGGTGTAACCACCGGAACCGGAGACGTCGTCCCGCTTCTGGTGCGGCTGGCCCCACTGGATCTTGCGCTTGTTGCGCCGGGACTCGGGGGCGACGTAGGCCTCGATGCCGATGATCGGGGTGACCCCGGCCTTCTTCGCGGAATGGAAGAAGTCGTACGCCCCGTGGAGGTTGCCGTGGTCCGACATGGCGATATGGGTCATGCCCATCTCGTTGCACGCGTCGAACATGTCCTTCAGCCGCGCGGCACCGTCCAGCAGGGAGTACTGGGTGTGGACGTGCAGGTGCGTGAACGGCGGCTTTGACACGGCGTGGCCTCCATGGAAAACACTCGGCGACAGGCGGGCGGACAGTTCGGGGGACAGCGTCGAAGTCTATGCCTCGGGACTGACACTTCGGGGGCCGCCCCGCGTACCTTCACAGCGGGGGTTCCGCGGGCACTTTCGCGCGGCCCCGACCGTTCAGACGACAGAAACGCTGTCGTACACATGCAGGTACGGCCTGCACGCAGATTCGCACCAGGAGGCACCCCGCGATGTCGGTACAGCCGCTCAACGACGAGCCCCGCGGCGAGGAGATCCTCGCCGTCTTCGACACCGCCTTCGGCGAGCTCCTGGCCGCCGACCCGGCAGCGTTCCGTGTGAAGTTCCGCAAGATGGCGGCCTCGGCGTTCGCGTTCTACCGGGGCACGGCGTGCCTCTTCTACCACGACCTGGACGCGGAGAAGCGGGGCGGCCCGTACCTCGACGAGCGCACCTCGCGCGTGTGGATCCACGGCGACCTGCACGCGGAGAACTTCGGCACGTACATGGACGCCACGGGCCGGCTGATCTTCAACGTCAACGACTTCGACGAGGCGTACGTCGGCCCCTTCACGTGGGACCTCAAGCGCTTCTCCGCCTCCATCGCCCTGATCGGCTACGCCAAGGCGCTCAGCGACGAGCAGATCACCGAGCTGGTGCGCGTCTACGCGGCCGCGTACCGCGAGCGCATCCACGCCCTGGCGACCGGCGCCAAGAGCGACGAGGTGCCGCCGTTCACGCTGGACACCGCCGAGGGCCCGCTCCTGGACGCCCTGCGCGACGCCCGCGCGCTGACCCGCTTCGGGCTGCTGGACTCGATGACGGAGATCCGGGACTTCGAGCGCCGGTTCGCCCCGGGCGGCGGCTCCATCGAGCTGGACGCGGCCACGCGGTACAAGGTGCTGGCCGCCTTCGACGGCTACCTGGAGACCCTGCCGGAGACCTCGCTGGCCCGCCCGGACTCGTACCGCGTGAAGGACGTGGTGGGCCGCCGCGGCATCGGCATCGGCTCGGCGGGACTCCCGTCGTACAACATCCTGCTGGAGGGCCACAGCGACGCGTTGGAGAACGACGTCGTGATCTACATCAAGCAGGCCCAGACCCCGGCCGTCTCCCGGCACATCACCGACCCGGCGATCCGCGGCTACTTCCAGCACGAGGGGCACCGCACGGTCCTCTCCCAGCGCGCCCTGCAGCAGCACGCCGACCCGTGGCTGGGCTGGACCGAGCTGGACGGCGCGGGCCAGCTGGTCGCCGAGGTCTCGCCGTACGCCGTGGACCTCGACTGGGGTGACATCGACGACACGGAGGAGATCGCGGCGGTCGTCGCCGACCTCGGCCGGGCCACGGCGACCATGCACGCGGCGGCGGACGACCAGTCCGGCGAGTCCCTGGTGCCGTTCTCCACCGAGCGGGCCATCGACGCGGCGATCGCGGCCGACGAGGAGGGCTTCGGCGAGCTCCTGGTCTCCTTCGCGCACGACTACGGCGCACGCGCGCGTGCCGACCACCAGATCTTCGTGGACCTGTTCCGCAACGGCCGCATTCCGGGCCTGTGACGGAAACCGCAGGGATGTCGATAACGATAGGGGCGCTCACAGGGACCTTTTAGGGGTCCCTTACAGGGGCGCGTGACACACTCTCTGTCGCTATGGACATATCCGGGACCCAGCTACGAGCGCTCCGCGCGGCGCTGTTCACGGCACTCGTCGTGACGCTCAGCACCGCGTCGCACGTACTGCTGTCCCGCGCCCCGCTCCCGCTGAACACGGTGGCCCTGGTCACGGTCGCCGTGTTCGCCGTGGCGTACGCCCTGGCCGGCCGGGAGCGGAGCTTCGGGCGGATCGCCGCCCTGCTCGTCCCGCTGGAGCTGGCCGCGGACACGGTCCTCACCACCGGGCAGCACGTCTGCTACGGCGCCGCGGGCGGCCCCGTCGCGGGCCCGCTGCGCTCGGTCGGCTGGGACGTGTTCTGCGGCGACGGCACCAGCGTCGGCAGCCCCCTCGCCCGGGTGACGGGCGCCGACACGACCGGCTCGCGAGCGTCCTCGCCCACGCCGATCCGCAGGCCGCCTGGCTGCTGCTCGGCGCGCACATCGGCGTCGGCCTGCTGGCCGCCGCCTGGCTGCGTCCGCGGCGAGCGGGCGCTGGCCCAGCTGCTGCCGGGCGGTCGCTGGCCGCGACGTTCCGCCCGCTCCTGCTCGCGGTCGCCGCGGTGGCGGTACCGACGGACCCCGGCCACCCCGCGTCCCGCGGCGCCCCCGTCGTCGTACGACCGTCGCCCGCGACCGGCTTCTCGTGCACTCCCTGGGACGGCGTGGACCGCCCTGCTCGGCCGCTCTGGCCTGAACGGCCACGCACAGCACCGAGCATCACCACCCCCCTTTACGCCTTTACGTACCCGCACCCACGTGTGCGCGTCCCCTTACGGAGATCCCCCATGAGCAAGCGGAACAGCCAGTCGGCGAAGACCGCGGCGCGCGAGCGCCTGCGTCAGGAACGCGAGCGCCAGGCCAAGCGCGACAAGGTCAAGCGGCAGGTCATCGTCGCCTTCTCCATCGTGGGCGTCCTCGCGATAGCCGGCGGCATCGGCTACGCCGTCGTCCAGGGCAACAAGCCCGGCTACTGGGAAGACGCCAAGAACGACAAGCTGGTCAAGCCGGCCAACACCACCGGCACGAACGGCACGACCGTCGTCATCGGCAAGAGCAGCGCCAAGAAGACCCTCGTCATGTACGAGGACCCGCGCTGCCCGGTCTGCGCCCAGTTCGAGCAGACGGTCGGCCCGACCGTCAAGAAGGACCTCGACGCCGGCAAGTTCAAGATCCAGTACGTCGGCGCCACCTTCCTCGACGACAAGCTGACCGGCGAGGGCTCCAAGAACGCCCTCAGCGCGCTCGGCGCCGCGCTCAACGTCAGCCCCGAGGCCTTCCTCGAGTACAAGACCGCGATGTACACGACGAAGTGGCACCCCGAGGAGACCGACGACAAGTTCAAGGACGACGCCTACCTCATCAAGATCGCCAATACGGTCGACGCCCTGAAGAACAACAAGCAGTTCCAGAAGGACGTGAAGGACGGCACCTACGACAAGTGGGCGCTGGAGGAGTCCAAGCTCTTCGACAAGGCCGGTGTGAGCGGCACCCCGACCCTGCAGATGGACGGCAAGAACCTCACCGGCTCCGACGGCCAGAACGCCCCGATGACGGTGGCCGAGTTCAACACGGCGCTGGAGGCGGCCCTCAAGGCCTGACCCTTCGCTTCACCTCAAAGAGCGGGCGAACTTTCACCAGTTCGCCCGCTCTCGTTCATACCGATCAGTAACCTGATCGGTCGTGACCAGTAGACACAGAGCATCCGAGCGCCTCAACTCCCTGGCGCCGCGCCGCCGTACGGTCGTGAAGGCCGCCGCCGCCACCGCGGGCGCCGCCCTCGTCGCGGCCCCCTTCCCCGCCGGCGCCGCCGACGAGGTCCCCGCCTTCCTGCACGGCGCGCCTCCGGCGACCCGCTGCCCCGACGGCATCCTGCTGTGGACCCGGGTGACCCCCGTGGCCGCGGCGATACCCGGCTCCGGGCTCGGCCCGGACACCGAGGTGAGCTGGATCGTCGCCACGGACAAGACGTTCACGAACATCGTCGCCAAGGGCTCCGTCACCGCGACCGCCGCCTCCGACCACACCGTCAAGGCCGACGTCCGCGGCCTCGCCCCCGCCACGACCTACTGGTTCCGCTTCTCCGCGGGCGGCACCGACTCCCCGGCGGCGCGCACCCGCACCGCGCCGGCGGCGGACGCGGCCGTCCCGGGCCTCCGCTTCGGCGTGGTCTCCTGCGCCAACTGGGAGGCCGGCTACTTCGCGCCGTACCGCCATCTCGCGGCCCGCGGCGACCTGGACGCCTGGCTGCACCTGGGCGACTACATCTACGAGTACGGCACCGGCGAGTACGGCACGCGGGGCACCGTCGTCCGGCAGCACGCGCCGACCCACGAGATCCTGACCCTCGCCGACTACCGCGTGCGGCACGGGAAGTACAAGACCGACGCCGACCTCCAGGCGCTGCACGCGGTGGCTCCGGTCGTCGCGATCTGGGACGACCACGAGTTCGCCAACGACGCCTGGTCGGGCGGGGCGGAGAACCACACCGAGGGCGCGGAGGGCGCCTGGACCGCGCGCCAGGCGGCCGCGAAGCAGGCGTACTTCGAGTGGATGCCGGTGCGTCCGGCGATCGCGGGGACGACCTACCGGCGGTTGCGCTTCGGCAAGTTGGCGGATCTGTCGCTGCTGGACCTGCGCTCCTTCCGTTCGCAGCAGGTCTCCGTCGGCAACGGCTCGGTCGACGACCCGGACCGCACCCTCACCGGGCGGGCCCAACTGGACTGGCTGAAGGCGGGGTTGAAGTCCTCCGACACCACCTGGCGGCTGGTCGGCAACTCGGTGATGATCTCGCCGTTCGCCATCGGCTCGCTCTCCGCGGACCTGCTCAAGCCGCTCGCCAAGCTGCTCGGCCTGCCGCAGGAGGGCCTCGCCCTCAACACCGACCAGTGGGACGGCTACACGGACGACCGCCGTGAGCTCCTGGCCCATCTGCGCGCGAACGCGATCCGCAACACCGTGTTCCTGACGGGTGACATCCACATGGCGTGGGCCAACGACGTGCCGGTGGACGCCGGTACGTATCCGCTGTCGGCCTCGGCCGCCACCGAGTTCGTCGTCACCTCGGTGACCTCCGACAACCTCGACGACATCGTCAAGATCCCCGAGGGCACGGTCTCCGCGCTCGCCGCGCCGATCATCAAGGCCGCCAACCGGCATGTCCACTGGGTCGACACCGACCGCCACGGCTACGGCGTGCTGGACCTCACCGCCGACCGCGCGCAGATGGACTACTACGTCGTCTCCGACAAGACGAAGGCCAACGCGACCTCGTCCTGGGCCCGTTCGTACCGCACGAAGTCCGGCACCCAGAAGGTCGAACGGACGTACGACCCCGTGTAGTCAGGTTCCGGCCAACGGCAAGGGGTGCGGCCCGTGTTCGTATACGGCCGCACCCCTTGGCCGGTCAGAAGGTGATCGGAAGGCATTTACAGGCTGGGCATGTACACGTAATCTCCGGGCGGCGGCCAGGAAGACCCCTGCGTCCGCTCTCCCCAACGCATCCGCTAGGAGTCAGCATGCGTGCGCTTGCCCGGATATCCCCCACTACGCGCAGACGCCTTCTCGGCACGGCAGTTGTGGCCGGAACCCTGATGCTCACTCCCCTGTCGGCGCCCACCGGACTCGCGGCGGCCCAGGCTCCGGCCGCCGCCGACTGCGCCGACACGGACTCCCACGCGGCGGCCCGCGAGGCCCGCCCCGGCAGCGGCACGCACGCCGCCGAGCCCAACGAGGTCAGCGCCGCCAAGGCCCAGGCGATGAACGCCGACCTCAAGGCCAAGCTCGACAAGCTGCCCAAGTCCGGCAGCCGCAGCCTCGCCGCCGCGTCCTCCACCACCATCCCGGTGTACTTCCACGTCATCCACGACGGCGCCACCGGCAACCTCAGCTCGTCGGCCATCACCGCCCAGATCAACGTCCTGAACGCCGCCTACGCCGGCCAGGGCACCGGAAACGTCGACTCCGGCTACCAGTTCACGCTGGCCGGCACCGACTACACCGACAACGCCACCTGGTACAACGTCAGTTCCGGCTCCACGGCGGAGAAGGCGATGAAGACCGCCCTGCGCAAGGGCGGCGCGAACGCGCTCAACATCTACACCGCCAACCTCGGCGGCGGCCTCCTCGGCTGGGCCACCTTCCCCAGCTCGTACAAGTCCAGCCCGTCCATGGACGGTGTCGTCATCCTCGACACGTCCCTGCCCGGCGGCTCGGCGACCAACTACAACGAGGGCGACACCGCCACCCACGAGGTCGGCCACTGGATGGGGCTCTACCACACCTTCCAGGGCGGCTGTAACGGCAACGGCGACTACGTCAGCGACACCCCGGCCGAGAAGAGCGCCGCCTACGAGTGCCCGACCGGCCGCGACAGCTGCACCAACAAGACCGGCGTCGACCCGATCCACAACTTCATGGACTACACGTACGACAACTGCATGTACCAGTTCACCGCGGGCCAGGTGACGCGGATGCAGCAGAGCTTCGCGGCCTACCGCGCCGGCTGAGGCTGACCTAGAGCGAGTCGAGGAAGCCGAGCGCCACCCGCCAGGTGGCCTCGGCGGCCTCCTCGTCGTAGTCGGGCAGGTCGGGGTCGGTGTAGAGGTGACCGGCCCCGGCGTACCGGTAGATCTCCACGTCGGCGCCCGCGCGGCCCATCTGGAGATACCAGGAGCTCAGCCAGTCGTCCGTCTCGAACTGGTCCGGCTCGGCGACATGCAGCTGGACCGGCAGCTCGTCCACGGCGGCGTTGGCCGCGATGTCCGAGGTGCCGTGCAGCAGCAACAGCCCGCGCGCCTTGTCGTCGCCGAGGGCGAGGGTCTGCGCGACGGAGGCACCGAACGAGAACCCGGCGTACACCAGGCCCCGCTCCGAGTAGGGCGCGGCGGCCAGCACGGCCCGCTTGAGCAGCTCGTCCTTGCCGACGCTCTCCTTGAACTCCATGCCGTCCTCGACCGTCTCGAACGTGCGCCCCTCGAAGAGATCCGGTGTCCAGACCTGGTGTCCGGCGGCGCGCAGCCGGTCGGCGGCCTGGCGCACGGCGGGCCGCAGACCGTAGGTCGAGTGAAAGAGCATGATGTTCATGAGGCCATGGTGCCAGCCGGGTACGACAGCGCGGGCGAGCGCCCGTACCCACATCTCCGCAGAAGTCACATGTTCATGACCCCGTGGTGCCGGTTAGGTTCGGGGTCATGGAGAACGTACTCCGACCGTTGATCGTCATCGGTGGCTCGGTCCTGCTCACGCTGGTCATCGGCTGGGCCACGGACCTGCTGCTGCGCAAGGCCGACGCACGGCACAGCGAGACCCCGCTGTGGGGTCTGCTGCGCCGCGGCCGCATCCCCTACCAGCTGGTGCTCTGCGCCGCGATGCTCAGAGGGTCCTACGACGAGGCCCAGCTGCTGCGCGAGCACCGGGTCGGCATCGGGCAGACCCTCACGCTCGTGCTGATCGGGTCGGCCGCCTGGCTGGTGATCCGGATCGCGGCGGCGGTCGTCGAGACGTCGTACAGCAGGTACGCGCGCATGCACCGGGACCCCGCCCGGGTCCGCCGGGTGCGCACCCAGGTGACGCTGATCATGCGGGTCGTCGCCGCGATCGTCGGCGTGGTGGCGGTGGCGGCGATGCTGCTGACGTTCCCGGCGATGCGCGCGGCCGGCGCCTCGCTGCTGGCCTCGGCCGGAATCCTCGGCATCGTCGCCGGTGTCGCGGCGCAGTCCACGCTGAGCAACATGTTCGCGGGGCTGCAGATCGCGTTCGGCGACATGGTGCGCATAGGGGACACGGTCGTGGTGGACGGCGAGTGGGGCACGGTCGAGGAGATCACGCTGACCTTCCTGACGGTCCGCACCTGGGACGAGCGCCGGATCACCATGCCGGTGTCGTACTTCACCTCGAAGCCGTTCGAGAACTGGTCGCGCGGCGGGGCCCAGATGACCGGCATCGTCTACTGGCACCTCGACCACTCGGCGCCGATGGACGCGATGCGCGAGAAGCTCCGCGACATCCTGCGCGAGTGCCCGGCGTGGGACGGCCGCGCCTGCGATCTGACGGTCACGGACTCGACGCCGAACACCATGCAGGTGCGGGCCCTGGTGACCGCCAAGGACGCCGACGACATCTGGAAGGTACGGGTCACGGTCCGCGAGCAGATGATCCGCTGGCTGACCGACCACCACCCGTACGCCCTCCCCCGCGTCAACACGGCCGACTCGGCTCAGCCGCCGAGCAGGAACGGCGCCCGCCCGTCCGCCTCTCCGGACGGCGCGCCCCGCAGGATCCACGAGCCCCCGAGGCAGAGCCGCTGACTGTCAGTTGCCCCGCTCGTCGCCCCCGTTGACCTGCACGATCTGCGAGGTGCTGCACCTGCCCGGGGACGACCCCGGACCCCAGCAGAAAGAACGGCTCAACGCCCCCGCTCGGCGCCCCCGTTGACCTGCACGATCTGCGAGGTCACGTGTCCGGCGCCGGGCGAGGCGAGCCAGTGCAGGGTCTCGGCGACGTCCCCCGGGTTCCCGGCGCGCCCGTTCGCGGTGTCGTTGATGAGCCGCTCCCGCCGGGCCGGGTCGATGGCGCCGCCGAAGAACTCGGTGTCCTCGATGTAGCCGGGCGCGACGACGTTCACGGTGATGCCGCGCGGGCCGAGATCCCGGGCCAGGTCGTGGGCGTACGGGTGCAGCCCCGCCTTGGCGGCCCCGTACGCCCCGCTCCCGGAGCCCCGGTAGGCGGCGATGGAGCTGACGAACAGCACGCGCCCGCCGGGCGAGGCGAGCCGGTCCTTGAGGGCCTCGGTGAGCAGTGCGGCGGTCAGCAGATTGAGCCGGAAGTTGACGGTCCAGTGGTGCGCGACGGCGTCCAGCGGATCGTCCCCGGAGACGGGAGGTTCGAGCTGCCCGTTCCCCCCCGGCGCTGTGGACGAGCACGTCCACGGCCCCCAGCTCCCGTCCGACGAACTCGGCGACCCCGCGCACGTCCGCCGTGTCACTGAGATCGGCGGCGTAGGTCAGCGCCCCGGGCACCCCGGCCCCCTCCAGTACTTCCTTCCGTCGCCCGAGCAGCAGCACCCGGTCCCCGTCCGCCGCGAAGACACGGGCCGCAGCGCGCCCGATTCCCGTACCGCCACCACTGATCACCACGTTGCGAGCCATGAACCCACCCTAGGAAGGGCCGCGACTCCCGTCATCCGCCTTCACACGAAGGTCATACGACTGTCAGGTCAGCGCAGACTGCGCACGTCCAGGTGCCGCAGCACCCGGTCCACCACCTCCGGATCGGCCCCGGGCTCACTGCGCGCCGCCAGCACCTCGTGCCGCGCCGCGCTGAGCATCTCGCCCTGGATCCGCCGCACCCGCTTCAGCCGCTTCGCCCGCTGCTGATGCGCCTCCCGGCGCTCCTCGTCCCCCATGTCGGGACTGATCCGCACCCCGATGTCGAAGGCCCGCCGCAGCATCTGCTCGGACAGCTCCTCCGGCAGTTCCTCGACCTCCTCGATCTCCTTCAGCCGCTGCTTGGCGGCCTTGGCGGCCCGGATGGCGAGGGTCTTCTCGAACTCCTTCTCCCGCTCGGTGTCGGCCTTCACACCGAGCCGCTTCACCAGCCACGGCAGGGTCAGCCCCTGGAGCACGAGCGTCGCCATGATGACCCCGAAAGCGATGAACACGATCTCGTCCCGGTCGGGGAAGGCGCCTCCGTCGTCGGTCTTCAGCGGAATCGCCAGCGCCAACGCCACGGACGCCACCCCCCGCATCCCCGACCACCACATGACGACGGTCTCCCGCCAGGTCATCGGGATCTCCTCGTCGTAGTCCTGCCGGGCGTGCAGCCGCTTGGCGACCCAGGTCGCGGGAACCAGCCACAGCAGGCGTACGAGGACGACGACCACGACGATCGCGGCCGCCCAGCCGAGCATCTCGCCCCACCGTCCGGACGCGGTGCGGATCGCGTTGTGCAGTTCGAGCCCGATCAGTCCGAAGGCCACCCCGGTGACGAGCGTGTCGACGATGTCCCAGAAGGTGTGCCCGGCGAGCCGGGTGAGCACGTCGTCGGCGTCGGTGCCGTACTCGGCGAGGAAGAGGGCGGTGGTGAGCACGGCGAGCACCCCGGACCCGTGCAGTTCCTCGGCGAGCACGTAGGAGGCGTACGGCACGAGGAGCGTCAGCCCGATCTGGAGGGTCGCGTCGTCGAGCAGGTCCATCAGCTTGTTCGCGCCCCAGCCCAGGGCGACGCCCATGACGACGGCGACGACCGCGGAGAGCACCAGCTCGAACGCGGCCTCCCCGACGTGGAAGGAACCGCTGACGGCCGCGGTGATCGCCACGTGGTAGAGCACGATGGCCGTGACGTCGTTGAAGAGGCCCTCGCCCTCCAGGATCGACACCAGCCGCCGCGGCAGCCCCAGTTGCCCGGCGACGGCCGTCGCCGCGACCGGGTCGGGCGGCGCGACCAGCGCGCCGAGCGCCACGGCGGCGGCGATCGGCAGCCCCGGCACGATCGCCTGGGCGACGGCGGCCACACACAGGGTGGTGACGAAGACCAGCGCCACGGCGAGCAGCAGGATCGGCCGTACGTTGGCCGCGAACTGCCGCCAGGAGGTGCGCCGCACGGCCGCGTAGAGCAGCGGCGGCAGCAGGAGCGGCAGGATCAGCTCCGGCGCGATCTCGACGTTGGGCACGAAGTCCAGCAGCGCGAGGACGATCCCGAGCAGGGTCATCAGGACCGGCGCCGGCAGCTTGAACCGGTCCCCCACCGGGACGCTCACCACGGCCCCGAGCAACAGCAGGAACAGCAGGGCCAATTGATCCACGGGCAGGCTCCGGCGGGTCGGACGAGCAGGAATCTCCAGCTGTCCAGCCTGCCATGCCGGCCGCGCCGATCAGTTACAGCGCGCGCCGCATCCCCTGGTGCGGAATCCCTGCCTCCAGGTACTCCGGGCCGTAGGCCTCGTAGCCGAGCCGCTCGTAGAACCCCAGCGCGTGCGTCTGCGCGTGCAGATCCACCGCCGCGAGCCCCCGCGCGCGTGCCGCGTCCTCGATGGCCCGTACGAGCGCCACGCCGACGCCGAGACCGCGCGCCTCCTCGGCCACCGCGAGCCGCCCGAGCGAGCCCAGGGTGAGATCACCGCCGACCTTCTCGGCGGCCTCGGAGCCGTACAGCAGCCTTCCGGTGCCCAGCGCGGTCCCGTCGTCCCGCACGGCCAGCACATGCACCGCGACGGCGTCGTACGCGTCGTACTCCAGGTCCTCCGGAACGCCCTGCTCGACGACGAAGACCTGCTTGCGCACGGCGAAGCACATCTCCCGGTCGGCGGGGTCCTCGGCGACCCGCACGGCGTACGACGGCCGGCTCACGCGTACGTCTCCTCGCGGACCTGGTCCAGGGCCTGCTGGAGGTCCTCCGGGTAGTCGCTCTCGAACTCGACCCACTGCCCGTCCCCGGGGTGCTCGAAGCCCAGGCGGACCGCGTGCAGCCACTGCCGGGTCAGACGCAGCCGCTTGGCGAGGGTCGGGTCGGCGCCGTAGGTGAGGTCGCCGACGCAGGGGTGGCGGTGGGCGGCCATGTGGACGCGGATCTGGTGGGTGCGGCCCGTCTCCAGCTTCACGTCGAGCAGGGAGGCCGCGCGGAACGCCTCGATGAGGTCGTAGTGCGTGATCGACGGCTTGCCGTCGGCGGTGACCGCCCACTTGTAGTCGTGGTTCGGGTGCCGGCCGATGGGGGCGTCGATGGTGCCGCTCGTGGGGTCCGGGTGGCCCTGGACGAGGGTGTGGTAGCGCTTGTCGACCGTGCGCTCCTTGAACTGGCGCTTGAGGGACGTGTACGCGTACTCGGACTTGGCGACGACCATCAGGCCGGAGGTGCCGACGTCGAGGCGGTGCACGATGCCCTGGCGCTCGGCGGCGCCGGAGGTCGAGATGCGGTACCCGGCGGCGGCGAGGCCGCCGATGACGGTCGGGCCGGTCCAGCCGGGCGACGGGTGGGCGGCCACGCCGACGGGCTTGACGATGACGACCACGTCATCGTCGTCATGGATGATCTCCATGCCCTCGACCGGCTCGGCGACGATCTGCACGGGCGCGGGCGCGCCGGGCATCTCGACCTCCAGCCAGGCACCGCCGCGCACCCGCTCGGACTTGCCGACCACGGACCCGTCGACCTGGACCTTGCCCGCCGCCGCCAGCTCGGCCGCCTTGGTGCGGGAGAAGCCGAACATGCGGGAGATGGCGGCGTCGACGCGCTCGCCCTCCAGGCCGTCGGGCACGGGCAGGGTACGGACCTCGGGAACTGTGCTCACCCGTCGAGTATGCCGGACGGGTCGGACAGCCCCGAACGCGCGCTCAGTCCTTGTGAACGGTCCCGTCCGGGTCGAGGCCCTTGAAGGACAGCAGCACGATCAGGATGCCGCCGCACACGATCGCCGAGTCGGCGAGGTTGAACACCGCGAAGTGCTTCGGCGCGATGAAGTCGACGACCGCGCCCTCGAAGACGCCGGGCGAGCGGAAGATCCGGTCGGTGAGGTTGCCGAGCGCACCGCCGAGAAGCAGGCCGAGGGCGATCGCCCAGGGCAGGCTGTAGAGCTTGCGGGCGAGGCGGGCGATGACCACGATCACGGCCGCCGCGATCACCGTGAAGATCACGGTGAAGGCCTCGCCGAAGCCGAAGGCGGCGCCCGCGTTGCGGATCGCCTCGAACTTCAGCCAGTCCCCGACGATCTCGATCGGCGCGTGGTGCTCCAGCTTCGCCACCACGAGCAGCTTGCTGCCGAGGTCGAGGAGGTACGCGAAGGCGGCGACGGCGAACAGCACGGCGATCCGGCGCTTGCCCCTGGGCTGGGGCCGCTCCTCGACGCCCTGCTGCCCGGCTGCCCGCTCCGGCTCGGCCCCGTCCCCCTCAGGGGTGTCCGGCGTACCGATCATGCGCTCCGCTTCGGTCACGTGAGTCCCTCAACCTAGGTGCCTGACTGAGGACGAGGGTACGACACGCTCGGGTGGACCCTCAGTACCGGCGTTCCTGCTTCTGCTTGCACTCCACGCACAGGGTCGCGCGCGGGAACGCCTGCATACGCGCCTTGCCGATCGGGTTGCCGCAGTTCTCGCACAGACCGTAGGTCCCCGCGTCGAGGCGGTCCAGGGCCCGCTCGGTCTGTTCGAGCATCTCGCGCGCGTTGGCCGCGAGGGCCATCTCGTGCTCGCGCGTGATGTTCTTGGTGCCGGTGTCGGCCTGGTCGTCGCCCGCGCCGTCCCCGGAGTCCCGCATCAGACCCACGAGGGACTCCTCGGACGTGGTGATCTCGGCGCGCAGCCGCAGCGCCTCGGACTGCAGCTCGGCGCGCGCCTCCGCGACCTCCTCCGGGGTCCAGGGGTCCTCGCCGGGGCGGACCGCGAGCTCGCCCGGCTCCGCCGCGGCGAGGCGTGCCTTGGGGACGGCCGTCTTCGCCGCCGTGGCCGTGCCAGGAGTCTTCTTCGCAACCACCGTCGTGGCTCCCGTCTGCTTCGCGGCCTGCGCCGCGCTCGCCTTCTTGGCCGTCTTCCCGGCCGTGCTCTCGCCGGCGGCACTCTTCGTGGAGGTGCTCTTCGTGGACTTCGTGGTCTTCGTGGTCTTCGTGGTCTTCGTGGTCTTCGTGGACTTCGTGCTGGTGCTCGTCGCCTTCGTGGTCTCCGTGGTCTTCGCAGTGGTGCTCTTCGCGGCAGCGGTCTTCTTGGCGGCCGTCTTCTTCGCCGCGGTCTTCTCGGCCGGCGTCTTCTTGGCGGCCGTCTTCTTGGCAGCCGCCTTCTTCACCGCCGCCTCCGCCGCCCCCGCCGTCTTCTTGGCGGCCGTCTTCCTCGTCACGGCCTTCTTGGCCGCCGTCTTACTGCTCCCGGCAGCGGCCCCCGGTCTTTCAGGACCTTCCGCCGCCTTCTCGGCCGCCTTTCTCGCCGCCGCCCCCACGGCCTTCTTCCCGCCCACGTCCTTGGCCGCACCGCCGGAGGCATGTGTGGACCTGCCCGACGCCGACTTCTGATCGGCGGTCTTCTTCGCCACCATGGCCGCGGCCCCTTCACATATTGTGATCTTGCACGCGAATCGTGCTGGGACGATAAATCGACTTGAGTCCCGCGGCAACGGGGCACACCGCCCGATTCGCCCGCCTCGCGCAGGGAGAACGCCAGGCATGCAAGCGTTGTGCCCAGCTCCCCGCCCGGTAATCCGCCGGACTGCGCGTCCCAGAATCCGAACACGCGTACCGCTCCATTCGGGTCACTCCGGCGGCCGCGACGACCGCGCCCCGGAGGCCGGGAAAACCGGTCGGCCGCTGTCCTCGCGGCGCCGTACACTGGGCGGAGCGAAAAGCGTGGATGGGGACGAGTAGCGACGTACGCAGCCCAGAGCGACCCGGGGACGGTGGAAGCCCGGGGGCGAGCGCGACGTGAAGATCACCCCGGAGCCGCCGGAAGAACGCCCTGAAGGGCAAGTAGACCCGGTCTCGCGACCCCAATGAGGGGGCTCACCGGTGCGTACGGCGCACAGGGGAGCCAAGGAGGGTGGTACCGCGGGAGCGCGCCGAAGGCGGCGCAGGAAATGACGTAGCTCTCGTCCCTCCGGACGGAAGGCAGCAAGTCCGCCGGAGGAAGACTGATGACGCAGTACCGCCAGGTGCCCGCCCAGGTCGATCTGCCCGCGCTCGAGCACGCGGTGCTCGACTTCTGGCGCGAGCAGAAGATCTTCGCCAAGTCCTTGGAGCAGTCCGAGGGCCGCCCCGAGTGGGTGTTCTACGAGGGCCCGCCCACCGCCAACGGCATGCCCGGAGCCCACCACATCGAGGCGCGCGTCTTCAAGGACGTCTTCCCCCGCTTCCGCACCATGCGCGGCTACCACGTGGCCCGCAAGGCCGGCTGGGACTGCCACGGCCTGCCGGTCGAGCTCGCGGTGGAGAAGGAGCTCGGCTTCAGCGGCAAGCAGGACATCGAGGCGTACGGCATCGCGGAGTTCAACGCCAAGTGCCGCGACTCCGTGCTGCGGCACACCGACGCGTTCTCCGAGCTGACGACCCGCATGGGCTACTGGGTCGACCTCGACGACGCCTACGTCACGATGGACCCCGAGTACATCGAATCGGTCTGGTGGTCGCTCAAGGAGATCTTCAACAAGGGCCTGCTGGTCCAGGACCACCGCGTCGCCCCCTGGTGCCCCCGCTGCGGCACCGGCCTGTCGGACCACGAGCTGGCGCAGGGCTACGAGACGGTCGTCGACCCGTCCGTGTACGTCCGTTTCCCGCTCACCTCCGGTCCGCTCGCCGGCGAGGCCGCGCTCCTGGTCTGGACGACGACGCCCTGGACCCTCGTCTCCAACACGGCCGTGGCCGCACACCCCGACGTGACCTACGTCGTCGCGACCGACGGCGAGGAGAAGCTCGTCGTCGCCGAGCCGCTCGTCGGCAAGGCGCTCGGTGAGGGCTGGGAGACCACCGGCCAGTCCTTCACGGGCGCCGAGATGGAGCGCTGGACGTATCAACGTCCGTTCGAGCTCGTGGAGTTCCCGGAGCCCGCCCACTACGTGGTCAACGCCGAGTACGTCACCACCGAGGACGGTACGGGTCTGGTCCACCAGTCCCCCGCCTTCGGTGAGGACGACCTCAAGGTCTGCCGCGCCTACGGCCTCCCGGTCGTGAACCCGGTCCGCCCCGACGGCACCTTCGAGGAGGACGTCCCGCTGGTCGGCGGCGTCTTCTTCAAGAAGGCGGACGAGAAGCTCACGGAAGACCTCCACGACCGCGGCCTCCTGTTCAAGCACATCCCGTACGAGCACAGCTACCCGCACTGCTGGCGCTGCCACACCGCGCTCCTCTACTACGCGCAGCCGTCCTGGTACATCCGCACCACGGCCATCAAGGACCGCCTCCTCCAGGAGAACGAGAACACCAACTGGTTCCCGGACACGGTCAAGAACGGCCGGTACGGCGACTGGCTGAACAACAACATCGACTGGGCGCTGTCCCGCAACCGCTACTGGGGCACCCCGCTGCCGATCTGGCGCTGCGAGGACGACCACCTCACCGTCGTCGGCTCCCGCGCGGAGCTCACCGAGCTGACCGGCACCGACCAGTCGGACCTCGACCCGCACCGCCCGTTCATCGACGACGTCACCTTCGCCTGCCCCAAGGACGCCTGCGGCAAGGCCGCCACGCGCGTGCCGGAGGTCATCGACGCCTGGTACGACTCGGGTTCGATGCCGTTCGCGCAGTGGGGCTACCCGTACAAGAACAAGGAGCTCTTCGAGAGCCGCTACCCGGCGCAGTTCATCTCGGAGGCCATCGACCAGACCCGCGGCTGGTTCTACACGCTGATGGCGGTGGGCACCCTGGTCTTCGACAAGTCGTCCTACGAGAACGTCGTCTGCCTCGGCCACATCCTCGCCGAGGACGGCCGGAAGATGTCCAAGCACCTGGGCAACATCCTGCAGCCGATCCCGCTGATGGACCAGCACGGCGCCGACGCGGTCCGCTGGTTCATGGCGGCCGGCGGCTCCCCGTGGGCGGCCCGCCGCGTGGGCCACGGCACGATCCAGGAGGTGGTGCGGAAGACCCTCCTCACCTACTGGAACACGGTCGCCTTCCAGGCGCTGTACGCCCGTACGTCCAACTGGGCGCCGTCCGCGGCCGATCCGGCCCCGGCCGACCGCCCGGTCCTGGACCGCTGGCTGCTGTCCGAACTCCACGCGCTCACCGACCAGGTGACACAGGCTCTGGAGGCCTACGACACCCAGCGCGCCGGCAAGCTCCTCTCGGCGTTCGTCGACGACCTCTCCAACTGGTACGTCCGCCGCTCGCGTCGCCGCTTCTGGCAGGGCGACAAGGCCGCGCTGCGCACGCTGCACGAGGTCGTGGAGACGGTCACCAAGCTGATGGCCCCGCTGACCCCGTTCATCACCGAGCGGGTCTGGCAGGACCTGGTCGTCCCGGTCACGCCGGGCGCCCCGGAATCCGTCCACCTGTCCACCTGGCCGGAGGCGGACCTCTCCGCCATCGACCCGGAGCTGTCGCGGCAGATGGTCCTCGTCCGGCGCCTGGTCGAGCTGGGCCGTGCCACGCGCGCGGAGTCGGGCGTCAAGACCCGTCAGCCGCTGCGGCGCGCGCTGGTCGCGGTGACGGGCTTCGACACCCTGAACCCCGAACTGCACTCGCAGATCACGGAAGAGCTGAACGTCGAGTCGCTGGCGTCCCTCTCCGAGGTCGGCGGCAGCCTGGTCGACACCACCGCCAAGGCCAACTTCCGCGCCCTGGGCAAGCGGTTCGGCAAGCGCGTCCAGGACGTGGCGAAGGCGGTCGCGAACGCCGACGCGGCGGCGCTCTCCCTCGCCCTGCGCGAGGGCACGGCCTCGGTCGAGGTCGACGGCGAGACGATCACGCTGGCCCCCGACGAGGTCATCATCACGGAGACCCCGCGCGAGGGCTGGTCGGTCGCCTCGGACTCCGGCGCGACGGTCGCCCTGGACCTGGAGATCACGGAGGAGCTCCGCCAGGCGGGCCTCGCCCGTGACGCGATCCGCCTGATCCAGGAGGCCCGCAAGAACAGCGGCCTGGACGTGGCCGACCGCATCGCCCTGCGCTGGACGTCCACGGACCCGGCGGTGATCGCGGCCCTGACCGAGCACGCGGGCCTGATCGCCGACGAGGTCCTGTCGACGGACTTCGCCCAGGGCGAGGCGGACGACACCTACGGCACCCCGTTCACAGACGAGGGCCTGTCGCTGACGTTCCGCCTGCGCAAGGCGTAACACCAGCACAACCGACGAAGGCCCGGTCTCCCTGCTCAGGGAAACCGGGCCTTCGCCATGAAACGGCCGTCAGCTGCACCAACCCAGGGGCGCGGGGAACTGCGCGCGCAGCCACATCGGACCAGCAGCCGCCTGACAGCCTGACCCGGCACCCTGCGAAGCAACCCGCGTAAAAGGGGCGAGCCCCGGACCGAAGTCCAGGGCTCGCCCCTTTGAACGCTGCCGACGCCTAAGGCGTACTACACCTCGTCAGTTGTCGTCCTCGTCGATCAGGAACCCACGCATCGGCGAGGGAGCCTGCCCCATCGGCGACGGCCCCTGCGGCCGCACCGGAGCCATCGGCTGGGTCATCGCGGGCGACATCTGCTGCTGACCGCCGTAGGACGGAGCGGCCGGCGCCGGAGCACCGCCCATGCCGCCCGGGTTCCCACCGTACGACGGGGCGCTCGCACCGGCCGGAGCCATCGAAGGCGCCGGGGACGGCGGAAGCGACGCGGTCGCCGGGGTACGCGGCGGAGCCAGCGAGTCGTCGGCCTGGGTCTCCAGCTGACGCAGCTGCGACTCCAGGTAGGACTTCAGGCGGGTGCGGTACTCGCGCTCGAAGCCGCGCAGGTCCTCGACCTTGCGCTCCAGCGTGGCGCGGGCGGACTCCAGGGAGCCCATCGCGACGCGGTGCTTCTCCTGCGCGTCCCGCTCCAGGGCGTCGGCCTTCGCACGGGCGTCACGCTCAAGACCCTCGGCACGCGAACGCGCCTCGCCGACGATCTTGTTGGCCTCGGAGCGGGCCTCGGCGATCGCCTGGTCGGCGGTCTGCTGGGCCAGCGAGAGGACACGGGCGGCGCTGTCGCCACCGGGGCCCTGACCGGGGCCGCCCATCGGACCGCCCATGGGGCCGCCCATCGGGCCACCCATCTGCTGCTGCATGGGCGGCTGACCACCCATGGGGCCACCCATCGGACCCTGGCCCATCGGACCGGGACCCTGCGGGCCACCCTGGCCACTGGGACCGGCGGGCAGCTGCGGCGCACCGCTCGGCAGCTGGGGCGGGCCGCCCATGGGGCCGCCCATCTGCTGCTGCGGCGGGCCAGATATGCCGGCCGGCACGGGGCCGCCCGGTCCTCGCATGCCCTGCTGCGGCATCCCCTGCTGAGGCATTCCCTGCGGGGGCATACCCTGCTGCTGGTCCTGCGGACCGGGACCGCCGGGACCCTCCGGAGGCTTGCGCATGTTCTGCTGGTTCTGCGCAGCGGCGCGCGTGGCCGCGGCCAGCTTGGCGCGCAGGTCCTCGTTCTCGCGGAGCAGGCGGGTCAGTTCGGCTTCGACCTCATCGAGGAAGGCATCGACCTCGTCCTCGTCATAGCCTTCTCGGAGGCGGACGGTCGTGAACTGCTTGTTCCGCACGTCCTCGGGGGTCAACGGCATCTCTTCACCTCAACGTAGTCGTCGGCATCGGCAAGACGGTAGTTCACATCGCTCACAGCCGGCTCACGATCGAGATCAGGATGTAGACGATGATCATCAGTACGAAGAAGGACAGGTCGAGCGCCACGCCCCCGAGACGCAGCGGCGGAATGAACCGCCGCAGAAGCTTGAGCGGTGGATCGGTGACAGTGTAGGTGGCCTCCAGAACGACCACCATCGCCTTGCCGGGTTGCCACGAGCGGGCGAACTGGAAGACGTAGTCCATGACCAACCGGAAGATGAGCACGATCAGGAAGCACATCAGCGCGATGTAGACGACATCCAGAACCACGCTCATGACCTGTGCTTCCCTCTCCCCTGTTTTTCCGTGCTGCTGGGTACTACTTGTACTGCTGTTTCCGGCCTTGCGTCTCAGCTCTGGTTGAAGAACCCGCCCTCTGCGATACGGGCCTTGTCCTCCGCCGTGACATCGACGTTAGCAGGCGACAACAGGAACACCTTCTGCGTCACCCGCTCGATGCTGCCGTGAAGACCAAACACCAAACCGGCCGCAAAGTCGACAAGTCGCTTCGCATCTGTGTCATCCATCTCAGTGAGATTCATGATCACAGGGGTGCCCTCACGGAAGTGTTCCCCGATGGTACGGGCCTCGTTGTAGGTCCGCGGGTGAAGTGTGGTGATCCGGTAAGGCTCTCGTTCCGACACGACCTTGGGCATGATCACCGGTGCGTTCTTCTCCAGGCTCTGGCGTTCTTGTGTGATGGACGCCACGGGCGCGATGCGCGCCGGACGGCCGGATTCCGCGGCTAGCGAAGCGGAACGGGCGACCGGTTCACGCGGGGTGGACGGCTGTACGATTCGCACCTCTTCGTCCCTTTGGGACTGATGTGCACTGTGCGACTGGTGCACCGGCTCGTGGCGCCGGTGGTCCCGCTCGGGCTCCGGGTCGAGTTCCGGTTCGAAGTCGTCGTCGGGGTCAAAACCGCGGCCGTCGTACCCATCGTCCTCCACGAGGCCGAGGTAGACCGCCATCTTGCGCATCGCGCCGGCCATGCTCTGAGTCCTCCGCTCTGTGGTGGATCTGCTGACGACTGCCAAGTGCCTGCGATCCACGAGGTCGTTACGCCCGCCTTCCGGCGGTAATGACCATATTTTCTGCTGTGGTCCGACTTCCTGGCGACGTTACCCGAGCCTCGCGCGGACTCCGAGTACCGCGGTACCGACGCGTACATGTGTCGCTCCGGCGGCCACGGCCTGTTCGAGATCCGCACTCATCCCTGCCGAGACCATGTTCGCAGCCGGATGGGCTCGGCGCAGGTCGGTCGACAAATCCATCAACCGCTCGAACGCCGCCTGTTGGCGCCCCGCGTACTCCCCGGTGAGCGGCGCGACGGTCATCAGTCCGTCGAGCCGCAGCCCCGGAGCGCCGGCCACGAGGTCGGCCAACTCTTCGATTCCGCCGGGCGCCACGCCACCCCGCTCCCCTCGCTCGCTCTCCCCCGCGTCGAGCGCGACCTGGAGCAGACACCCCACCTCGCGCCCGGCCCGGACGGCCTCCTTGGAGAGGGCCGTCACCAGCTTCGAACGATCGACGGACTGCACGAGATCCGCGTAACCGACCACGGATCGCACCTTGTTGGTCTGAAGCTGACCGACGAAATGCCAATTAAGGGGCAGATCCGAGCATTCGGCGGCCTTGGGTGCCGCGTCCTGGTCCTTGTTCTCGGCGACGTCGCGGACGCCGAGTTCCGACAGGATCCGCACATCGCTCGCGGGGTAGGTCTTGGTGACCACGATCAGGGTCACCTCTTCACGCTTGCGCCCCGCGGCCACGCACGCGGCGGCGATGCGCTCCTCCACCTTCGCCAGATTTGCGGCGAGTTCGCCCTTACGGTCCGTCATGCTCTCTCAGTCCAGCCAGACATATCCCGCGAGTCGCCCCGTGGTGCGCTCGCGGCGGTACGAGAAGTGGTCGCGCGACTCCAGCGTGCACACCGGCGACTGCTCCCGGTCGCGCACCCCGAGCCGGTCGAGCTGCGCGTGCACTCCGGCGGTCACGTCGACGGCGGGAGTGCCCCAACTCGTCTCGGCGTACGCCGCCGGTTCGACGGCGGCGACCTCGGCGCGCATCGCGTCGGGGACTTCGTAGCAGCGGCCGCACACCGCGGGTCCCGTGCGGGCGACGATCCGGCCGGGTTCGGCGCCGAGTTCGGCCATGGCCTGTACGGCGGCGGGGACGACCCCGGCGACCATGCCGGGCCGCCCCGCGTGGGCCGCGGCGACGACTCCGGCGACCGGGTCGGCGAGCAGGACGGGCGTGCAGTCGGCGGTGAGGACGGCGAGGGCGAGACCGCGTTCGGCGGTGACGACCGCGTCGACCTCGGGCACCGGCCGGTCCCCCCACGCCTCGGAGACCACCGCCACCTCCGCCCCGTGCACCTGGTTCATCCAGACCACCCGCGCCGGGTCGATCCCCAGCGACTTGGCGGCCAGTTCACGATTCGTACGGACGGCGTCGGCGTCGTCGCCGACCGCTCCGCCGAGGTTGAGCTCCTCGTACGGAACGGCGCTCACCCCGCCCCACCGGTCGGTGAAGGCGAAGTGCGCGCCGCTCACGGTGTCGCGCCGTCCTATCACTTCAGGAAGTCCGGCACGTCCAGTTCCTCGGCCGCGCTGTCCGAGTAGGTGCGCGACGGCGGGACCGGCGGGGCGACCGGGAGGTCGGCGACCGGCTCCGGCGCGGGCTCCGGCTCCTCCTTCGGCGTGACGCTGCCGAGCGAGCCGAAGGACGGGCGGGACTCGGGCTGCCGCACCGGGGTGGGCTCTTCGCGGCGGCCCGAGGCGGAGCTGGAGCCGAGGACGGTGTCCCGGCGGGCCGGCGGCTGGCCGCCGTCGAAGCCGGCCGCGATGACCGTGACACGGACCTCGTCGCCGAGGGCGTCGTCGATGACCGCGCCGAAGATGATGTTGGCCTCGGGATGCGCGGCCTCGCTCACCAGCTGGGCGGCCTCGTTGATCTCGAACAGGCCGAGGTCGGAGCCACCGGAGATGGAGAGCAGCACACCACGGGCGCCGTCGATGGACGCCTCCAGGAGCGGCGAGGAGATCGCCATCTCGGCGGCGGCCACCGCGCGGTCGTCGCCGCGGGCCGAGCCGATGCCCATGAGGGCCGAACCGGCCTCGGACATGACCGACTTGACGTCGGCGAAGTCGAGGTTGATCAGGCCGGGCGTGGTGATGAGGTCGGTGATGCCCTGGACACCGGAGAGCAGGACCTGGTCGGCCGACTTGAAGGCGTCGAGGACCGAGACCTGGCGGTCCGAGATGGACAGCAGCCGGTCGTTGGGGATGACGATGAGGGTGTCGACCTCTTCGCGGAGCTCCGCGATGCCGTCCTCGGCCTGGTTGGCGCGGCGCCGTCCCTCGAAGGTGAACGGGCGGGTGACCACGCCGATGGTCAGGGCGCCGAGGTTGCGTGCGATGTTGGCCACGACGGGCGCGCCGCCGGTGCCGGTGCCGCCGCCTTCACCGGCCGTCACGAAGACCATGTCGGCCCCCTTGAGGACCTCTTCGATCTCCTCGCGGTGGTCCTCGGCGGCCTTGCGTCCGACGGCCGGGTTGGCGCCGCGCCGAGTCCACGGGTGAGTTCACGGCCGACGTCGAGCTTCACGTCGGCGTCGCTCATCAACAGCGCCTGCGCGTCGGTGTTGATGGCGATGAACTCGACGCCCTTGAGACCGACCTCGATCATCCGGTTGATGGCATTGACACCACCGCCGCCGACACCGATGACTTTGATGACTGCGAGGTAGTTCTGCGGTGCTGCCACGTCGAAGGCCTCTCGCCTCGAGTTACGTGTCGTCGTCTCGCGTGGTCATGCGATACGACGACGGATGCCGAATGGGACGGTCCATAGTGCCGACCCGAACCCTAACGTTGAAGTTTAGGGTTACCAGTGTGTCTGTTCCCTGGAGTCTTCTGAACAGGACACTAAGTCGACAAGTGGCGCACGTTCAACGAACACGCCGAACCTCCCGTTTTTCTTTTCACCCTATGTGATCAGCCGTAGCGGTAGCCAACCAGGGTGCTGGCCTGCGCGGATGTACGTCAACTCCCTGATGACGCAGGGGCGGTGGGAACCGAGACGTCGAAGTGCCGCGCACCGGCCGCCGCTTTCAGCAGAGCGGTGAGCGTGCGGGCCTTCGCGGCACCCTTCTCGCTGCTCCCCCACGCGACGGTCCGGCCGTCGCTCAACTCCAGCGAGATGTCGTCGTACGAACGCACCTTGACGGTCCGGGTCGTGCGCGCGACGGCGGCCGGAATGTCACCGGCGACGCGCACCGCCTCGCGCACCAGCCGGCCGTCGCCGAAGCGGCGCAGGCTCGGGGTGGCGGAGCCCGAGTCGGCGAGCGTCAATTCGAGTGCGGGGACGCCTTTCGGGGCCCGGGAAACCGTGGCAAAACGGACGCCGTCATCGTCCACTTCGACAAACTTTCCGCCCTTTTCGACAATCAGAACCGGAGTGCGCTCGACCACTTTCAGCCCGATTCCGTGCGGCCAGGAGCGAGTCACGTCAACCGAGTCAATTCGGGGCAATTTCCGGAGCAACCGCGCCTCAATCGCATCGGTGTCGACGGAAATCAGCGGCGATCCGAGCGGTACGTCGGCCGCCTCGCGCACCTGTGCCGGCGTCAGCACGCCGCGCCGGAGACCGACACCCGTTCCACGCGCAGCCACGGGGAGCCGTAGAGCGCCCAGACGCCGCCGGCACCGAGGAGGACCAGCGCGACGGCGAGAATGATGATCGTACGAGGCCGCGGCGGCCTCAGCCGTCGGGCAGGGGGCGGAACGGACGACTCCTGCTGGCGTTCACCGCGTTCGGCGGTGGTCGGTCCGGCCACGCTCCCTGCCCTTCGGTCATACGTTCCTAGTGGCGTGCACGGTTGGCGGCGATCGCCTCGTACACCATGCCGACGAGCAGGTCGTCGGCGTCCCGGCGGCCGAACTCGGCGGCGGCGCGGGACATCTGGTACAGCCGGTGCGGGTCGGCGAGCACGGGCAGGACGTTCTGCTGGACCCACTGCGGGGTGAGTTCCGCGTCGTCGACCAGCAGGCCGCCGCCCGCCTTGACCACCGGCTGGGCGTTGAGCCGCTGTTCGCCGTTGCCGATGGGCAGCGGGACGTAGGCGGCCGGGAGTCCGACGGCGGAGAGCTCGGCGACGGTCATCGCGCCCGCGCGGCAGAGCATCATGTCGGCCGCGGCGTACGCGAGGTCCATCCGGTCCACGTACGGTACCGGGATGTACGGGGGCATCCCCGGCATATGGTGCACCTGCGGCAGTTCGTTCTTCGGACCGACCGCGTGCAGGATCTGGATGCCGGCCTGCTGGAGCCACGGGGCGACCTGCTGGACGACCTCGTTGAGCCGGCGGGCGCCCTGGGAGCCGCCGGAGACCAGCAGGGTCGGCAGGTTCGGGTCGAGGCCGAACGCCGCGCGGGCCTCGGGGCGGACGGCGGCCCGGTCGAGGGTGGCGATGGTGCGGCGCAGCGGGATGCCGATGTAGCGGGCGTCGCGCAGCTTGCTGTCCGGGGTGGAGACGGCGACCTTGGCGGCGTAGCGCGAGCCGATCTTGTTGGCCAGGCCGGGGCGCGCGTTGGCCTCGTGGATCACGATGGGCACGCCGAGGCGCTTGGCGGCGAGGTAGCCGGGCAGGGCCACGTAACCGCCGAAGCCGACGACGGCGTCCGCCTTGGTGCGCTCCAGGACCTGCTCGGCGGCCTTGATCGTGCCGCGCAGCCGGCCCGGCACGGTGATCAGCTCGGGCGTGGGCTTGCGTGGCAGCGGTACGGCGGGGATCAGCGCGAGTTCGTAGCCGCGCTCGGGGACGAGACGAGTCTCGAGGCCGCGCTCCGTGCCCAGGGCCGTGATCCCCACGGTCGGGTCCTGCCTGCGCAGGGCGTCCGCGAGGGCGAGCGCGGGCTCGATGTGGCCGGCGGTCCCCCCACCGGCGAGTACGACATGCACCGAAATTCACCGCTCTCCGGACGTACGTGCCGCCGAGGCACGCCGTCGCATCGTGTTCCATCTCCGCGGCTCCCTGGTCCGAGCGGAGCCCCCGGCACCCCGCTTTCTACCAAAGCGGGGTTGCCGCATCGCAAGCGCGGCCCGCGCAGCGGGCTCGTCACGAGCGAAGGCGATCAGCAGCCCGATCGCGAACATGGTCGGCAGCAGGGCGGATCCTCCGTAGGAGAACAGCGGGAGGGGGACACCGGCGATCGGCAGCAGGCCGAGCACCGCACCGATGTTGATCACCGCCTGCGCGGTGATCCATGTGGTCACGCCTCCCGCGGCATACCTGACGAAGGGGTCCTCCGTGCGGCCGGCCACGCGGATACCCGCATAGCCTAGAGCCGCGAACAGGGCCAGCACCGACAGCGTCCCCGCCAGGCCCAGTTCCTCACCGGTGACGGCGAAGATGAAGTCCGTGTGCGCTTCGGGCAGTTGCCCCCATTTTTCCACACTCGCGCCGAGCCCGGAGCCGAAGATTCCGCCGGAGGCGAGGGCGTAGATGCCGTGCACGGCCTGCCAGCAGTCGGCTCCCGCGGACCGGAGCTCGGTGGCGCCGATGCAGGCGAGCCGGGCCATCCGGTTGGGGCTGGTCTTGATGAGGATCAGGCCGATCAGACCGGCGATCGAGAGCACCCCGACGAACAGCCGGGTCGGCGCCCCCGCGAGCCACAACAGGCCGAAGAGGATGGCCGTCAGGATGATCGCGGTCCCCATGTCGCCGCCGAGCATGATCAGCCCGAGCAGCATGAAGGCGACCGGGACGAGCGGCACCAGCATGTGCTTCCACTGGGTCAGCAGCTTCTTGTCCTGCTTGCGCGCGAGCAGGTCGGCGCCCCACAGGACGAGGGCGAGCTTGCCGAACTCGCTGGGCTGGATCTGGAAGGAGCCGCCGAGCGAGATCCAGTTCTGGTTGCCGTTGACCGCCATCCCTATCCCCGGCACCTGCACCAGGGCCATCAGGAAGACCGCGCCCGCGAGGATCGGGTAGGCCAGCGCCCGGTGCAGCTTCACCGGCATGCGCGAGGCCACGAGCAGCAGCGCGGCGCCGATCGCCGCGGCCAGCAGCTGCTTGCGGAAGAAGTACGAGCCCGGCAGCGACATCTGCAACGCCTTGATCTGGGAGGCCGAGTAGACCATCACCAGCCCCAGCACGGTGATCAGCAGGCTGCCGCCGAGGATCAGGTAGTACGCGGTCAGCGGCCGGTCCCAGGCCTTCTTCGCGCGCAGGTAGAGCTGTCGTACGGGATTGTCGCGCACGGTCCGGGAGGCGGCGGGACGTCTGACGGTCCGCTGCACGGGCGGTCGGCCGGTACGGCTGCTGGGCATCAGAGCCTCCGCTACGTCGGTCAGGAGCCGAGTTCGCGAACCGCCTCCGCGAACGCGTCACCGCGCTTGTTGTAGTTGGTGAACATGTCCATGGAGGCGCAGGCCGGGGCCAGCAGCACCGTGTCGCCGGGCTGAGCCAGCCGCTTCGCTTCCGTCACCGCCTGGAGCATCGCCCCAGTGTCGGTCCGGTCGAGGTCGACGACGGGTACTTCCGGCGCGTGTCGCGCGAGGGCTTCGCGGATCAGGGCCCGGTCGGCGCCGATCAGCACCACGCCCCGAAGTCGCTTTGCCGACTTGGCGACCAGCTCGTCGAAGGAGGCCCCCTTGGCGAGCCCGCCGGCGATCCACACGATGGACTCGTACGCCGCCAACGAGGCTTCCGCGGCGTGGGTGTTGGTGGCCTTGGAGTCGTCGACGTAGGCGACGCCGTCCACGTCGGCCACGTGCGCGATGCGGTGGGCGTCCGGGGTGAAGGCCCGCAGACCGTCCCGTACGGCCTTGGCGGGCACCCCGAAGGCACGCGCGAGGGCCGCCGCCGCAAGGGCGTTGGCGATGTTGTGCGGGGCCGGCGGATTGACGTCGGAGACCTCGGCGAGCTCCTGGGCGTTCTTCTGCCGGTTCTCCACGAAGGCGCGGTCGACCAGGATGCCGTCCACGACGCCGAGTTGGGAGGGCCCGGGCGAGCCGAGGGTGAAGCCGATGGCCCGGCAGCCCTCCTCGACGTCGGCCTCGCGGACCAGGTCCTCGGTGGCCTTGTCGGCCACGTTGTAGACGCAGGCGACGCGATTGCCCTCGTAGACGCGGCCCTTGTCGCGCGCGTACGCCTCCATGGAGCCGTGCCAGTCGAGGTGGTCCGGGGCGAGGTTCAGCACGGCCGCCGAGTGGGCGCGTACCGAGGGCGCCCAGTGGAGCTGGTAGCTCGACAACTCCACGGCCAGGACGTCGTACCGCTCCTCGCCGAGCACCGCGTCCAGCACCGAGATCCCGATGTTGCCGACGGCCGCCGTGCGCAGGCCCGCCGCCTTCAGGATGGACGCGAGCATCTGGGTGGTCGTGGTCTTGCCGTTGGTGCCGGTGATCGCGAGCCAGGGAGCCGCGTCGGGGCCGCGCAGGCGCCAGGCGAGCTCGACGTCGCCCCATACCTCGACTCCGGCCTCCCGGGCCGCCTCGAACAGCGGGCTGCCGGGCTTCCAGCCGGGTGACGTGACGACGAGTTCGGTGCCCTCGGGCAGAGTCCGGCCGTCGCCGAGGCGGACGGTGATGCCGAGCGCCTCCAACTCGGCGGCCTGCTCACGCGCGCGTGCGTCGTCGCCGTCGTTGACGACCGTGACGAGCGCCCCGCGCGCGTGCAGCACCTTGGCCGCCGGGATGCCGGAGACACCGAGTCCGGCGACCGTGACGTGCTTGCCCTGGAAGTCCGCGGACACCGTGGAGGTCACTTTTCTGCTGCCCATCCCGCGTAGAAGAGACCCAGGCCGACGATCACACAGATGCCCTGGATGATCCAGAAGCGGACCACCACGAGGACCTCGGACCAGCCCTTGAGTTCGAAGTGGTGCTGGAGCGGCGCCATCCGGAAGACCCGCTTGCCGGTCATCCGGAACGAGCCGACCTGGATGACCACCGACATGGTGATGAGGACGAACAGGCCGCCCATGATGGCCACGAGCAGCTCCGTGCGGGAGCAGATGGCCAGACCCGTCAGGACACCGCCGAGGGCGAGCGAACCGGTGTCGCCCATGAAGATCTTGGCCGGCGAGGTGTTCCACCACAGGAAGCCGAGGCAGGCACCCATCAGCGCCGAGGCGATGACGGCGAGGTCGAGCGGATCGCGTACCTCGTAACAGGCGTTGGGGTTGGTCAGGGTGCCCGCGTTGGCGCAGGACTCCTGGAACTGCCAGACGCCGATGAACGTGTAGGCGCCGAAGACGAGCACGGAGGCGCCGGTCGCCAGACCGTCCAGACCGTCCGTCAGGTTCACGCCGTTCGACATGGCGAGGATCATGAACAGCGCCCAGATCACGAACAGCACCGGGCCGATCTTCCAGCCGAAGTCCGTGATGAACGACAGCTTGTCGGAGGCCGGGGTGTTGTTGCGGGCGTCCGGGAACATCAGGGCGAGCACGGCGAAACTGATGCCGACGATCAGCTGGCCGGCCATCTTCGCCTTGGCCCGCAGACCGAGCGAGCGCCGCTTGACGATCTTGATGTAGTCGTCGAGGAAGCCGACCAGACCCATGCCGACCATCAGGCCGAGCACCAACAGGCCCGAGTAGGTGGGCGGGTAGCCGGTGATGATCTTGGACAGGAAGTAGGCGGCGACCGTCGCCAGGATGAAGGCGATACCGCCCATGGTCGGGGTACCGCGCTTGCTGGCGTGCTCGCGCGGGCCGTCGTCGCGGATGTACTGGCCGTAGCCCTTGCGGGCCAGCAGCTTGATCAGCAGCGGGGTGCCGACCAGGGTCAGGAACAGACCAATGACTCCTGCGAACAGGATCTGCTTCATCATCGGGCGGAAACCTCACCCTCGGCACCGGTCGCGAGCAGCGCAGCGGCGATGCTCTCCAGACCGACCGAACGGGACGCCTTCACGAGAACGACGTCCCCCGGGCGCAGCTCGCTGCGCAACAGGTCGACCGCCGCCTGTGCGTCGGACACGTGCACCGACTCCTCACCCCACGAACCCTCGTTATATGCGCCCAGTTGCAGCCAGGACGCTTCCCTGCCCCCGACCGCGACGAGCTTGCTGACGTTGAGCCGGACGGCGAGCCGTCCGACCGCGTCGTGCTCGGCGAGCGCCTCGTCCCCGAGCTCGGCCATCTTGCCGAGCACCGCCCAGGTCCGCCGCCCCCGGCCCATGGCCACGAGCGCGCGCAGTGCGGCCCGCATGGATTCGGGGTTGGCGTTGTAGGCGTCGTTGACGACGGTCACGCCGTCCGGGCGCTCGGTGACCTCCATCCGCCAGCGGGAGAGGGAGCCCGCCTCGGAGAGCGCGGTGGCGATCTCTTCCGCGGACATGCCCAGCTCATGGGCGACGGCGGCCGCGGCGAGCGCGTTCGACACGTGGTGCTCACCGTACAGGCGCATGGTCACGTCACTGTCACCGGAGGGTGTGCGAAGCCTGAAGGCCGGCTGTCCCGTGTCCGTGAGTCTCACGTTCTCGGCGCGTACGTCCGCTTCGTCGGACTCTCCGAAAAGGATCACCTTCGCCTTCGTACGGGATGCCATGGCCCGTACGAGAGGATCGTCGGCGTTGAGGATCGCCGCACCGTCCTCCGGAAGTGCCTCGACGAGCTCGCCCTTGGCCTGCGCGATCTGCTCGCGGCCGCCGAACTCGCCGATGTGGGCGGTGCCGACGTTGAGGACGAGGCCGATCTTCGGAGGCGTCAGTTCGGCGAGGTAGCGGATGTGGCCGATGCCTCGGGCGCCCATCTCCAGCACGAGAAACTGCGTCTCCGCGGTGGCGGACAGGGCGGTCAGCGGGAGCCCGATCTCGTTGTTGAGCGAGCCCGGCGTCCACACGGTCGGCGCCTTGCGCTGGAGCACCTGGGCGATGAGGTCCTTGGTGCTGGTCTTGCCGGCCGAGCCGGTCAGGGCGACGAGGGTCGCGCCGAGCCGTCGTACGACCTCACGCGCGAGGGCGCCGATCGCGGTCTGGACGTCGTCCACGACGATCGCGGGCACGCCGACGGGGCGCGACGCCAGCACGGCGGCCGCGCCCGCCTCGACGACCTGCGCCGCGAAGTCGTGGCCGTCGACGCGCTCGCCGACGAAGGCGACGAAGAGACTGCCGGGCTCCACTTCTCGCGAGTCCCGGACCACCGGCCCGGTGACCTGGACGGACGGATCCGGTATGTCGTGCGTCTGCCCGCCGACGACTGAGGCGATCTCGGCGAGAGAGAGGGCGATCACAAGTTCATCCCTGGGTCTTCTGGATGGCTTCTCGAAGCACCTGGCGGTCGTCGAAGGGACGGACCACCCCGGCGATGTCCTGGCCCTGCTCATGGCCCTTGCCCGCGACCAGCACGGTGTCTCCGGGCCGTGCTCGGGCGACGGCTGCGGCGATCGCGGCGGCCCGGTCCTCGAAGACCTGGACCTCGCCGCGCTCGTGTACTGGCACGGACGCCGCGCCCTCGAGCATGGTTGCGAGGATCGCGAGGGGGTCCTCGGAGCGGGGGTTGTCGGAGGTCAGTACGGCGGTGTCGGCGAGCCGTGCCACGGCGGCGCCCATCGGCGCGCGCTTGGTGCGGTCCCGGTCGCCGCCGCAGCCGAGCACGACGTGCAGGCTGCCCTCGGTGACCTTGCGCAGCGCCTTGAGGACGGACTCGACGGCGTCGGTCTTGTGGGCGTAGTCCACGACCGCGAGATACGGCTGTCCGGCGTCCACGCGCTCCAGGCGCCCCGGCACGCCCGGTACCGCGGCGACCCCGTCGGCGGCGGTCTGCGGGTCGAGCCCGGCGGCGGCGAGGGCGGCGATCGCGGCGAGGGTGTTGGCCACGTTGAAGGGGCCCGCCAGCGGCGACCTGGCGTGGATGCGCTCGCCGTCGGGGCCGATCACGGTGAACGTCGAGTCCATCGGACCCACCTGGACGTTCTCCGCGCGCCAGTCGGCGTCGGGGTGGCCCTCGGCGGAGAAGGTGACGACCGGGACCGTGGCCTCGTGGACGAGGCGGCGGCCGTACTCGTCGTCGAGGTTGACGACGCCGAGTCTGCTGCGTTCCGGCGTGAAGAGCTGTGCCTTGGCCCGGAAGTAGTCCTCCATGTCGGAGTGGAACTCCATGTGTTCCGGGCTGAGGTTGGTGAAGACGCCGATGTCGAAGACGCAGCCGTCGACCCGGCCGAGGACCAGGGCGTGGCTGGAGACCTCCATCGCGACGGCCTCGACGCCGCGTTCGCGCATGACCGCGAACAGGGCCTGGAGATCGGTGGCTTCGGGGGTGGTGCGCTCGGACTTGATGCGCTCGTCGCCGATCCGCATCTCGACCGTGCCGATCAGACCGGTGTTGTTCTTGGTCTTCAGGCCGCCCTCGACGAGGTAGGCGGTGGTGGTCTTGCCGGAGGTGCCGGTGATGCCGATCTGGAGCAGGTCGCGGCCCGGGTGGCCGTAGATGGTGGCCGCCAGTTCGCCCATCCGCGCGCGCGGTCGTCCACGACCAGGACCGGCAGACCGGTCGCCGCGGCGCGCTCGGCGCCGGTCGGGTCGGTGAGCACGGCGACCGCGCCGAGGCCGGCGGCCTGGGTGACGAAGTCGGCGCCGTGCAGGCGGGCGCCCGGGAGGGCGGCGTACAGGTCGCCGGGGCGGACCGCGCGCGAGTCATGGGTGATGCCCGTGACCTCGGCGGTGCTGTCCGGCTGCGCGGCACCCAGCTGATCGGCGAGTTCCGCGAGGGGTGTTGCGGAGACCCGGACCGGCCGGGGCGGTCCCGGATATGTCACGGGATGGCCCTTCTGGGTGGTTTGGGACTGATCAGCGTGTGGCACGGCGGTGAGCGTACCGGTCACCCCCGCTCCGGAGCGAAGTGAGGGCGCGGACGTGCTCTGGTTCCCGGGATCGGGAGTGATCGTTGTCACGAGGTGGTTCCTGGCTGCTCGTACTGATCAGGGTGTGAAGGTGACGGGAAGGGAGGCGGACTTGGTTCCCGTCGGGGGGACCTGGAGGGTCTTCAGGGCGAACTCCATGACCTGCTTGTAGACGGGGCCGCAGATCTGGCCGCCGAAGTAACTGCCCTTGGTGGCGTTCTGGATCGCGCAGTACACAGTGATGCGGGGGCTGTCGGCGGGCGCGAACCCGGCGAACGACGAGGTGTAGCCGCGGTACCTGCCGGTGGCCGGATCCACACGGTTGGCCGTACCCGTCTTGCCTGCGACCCGGTACCCCGGAATGCGCGCCTTGGCACCGGTGCCCGCCTCGTCGTCCACGACCGACTCCAGCATCTGGGCGAGGGTCTTCGCCGTCTTCTCGCTGATCACCCTTGACTTCTTGGGCTTCGCGGCAGGTGCGAAGCGTCCGTCGGGTCCCTGCGTGCCGCGCACCAGAGTGGGTTCGACGCGGACGCCGCCGTTGGCGATCGTCGAGTAGACGGAGGTGGCCTGCATCGCGTTGAGGGAGACGCCCTGGCCGAAAGGAATCGTGTACTGCTGCGAGGTCGACCAGTCCTGGGGCGCGGCGAGGATGCCCTTCGTCTCGCCGGGGAAGTCCAGGCCGCTGTAGCTGCCGAGGCCGAACTTGCGCAGGTAGGAGTAGAGGACCCGGTTGGACTGGGCCTGGGTCTTGCCGAGTTGGCCGGTCGCCAGGATGGTGCCGATGTTGCTGGACATGGCGAGCACGCCGTTGAGCGTGAGGTACCAGGTCTTGTGGTCGACGTCGTCCTTGAAGAGCCGGTCGCCGCGGTGCAGCCGGTTCGGCACGGTGACGTGCGTCAGCGGCGTCGCGACGTTCTCCTCCAGCACGGCGGCCATCGACATGACCTTGGCGGTGGAGCCGGGCTCGTAGGCGTCCTCCACGGCCCAGTTGTGCAGGGTGCCGGGGTCGGCCTGGGAGAGGTCACCGGGGTCGAAGCCGGGCGAGTTGGCCATCGCGAGGATCTCGCCGGTCCTCGTGTCCTGCACTATCACGTACCCGCGGTCCGCCTTGGACTTGCGTACCTGCTCGGTGATGGCGTTCTGCGCGGCCCACTGGATGTCGCGGTCGATGGTGAGCTCGACGTCGCTGCCGGGCACGGCGGGCGTCTCCGTGGAGCCCGCGGTCGGGACCTGCCGGCCGCCGGACTGGGCGTAGCGGATCTTGCCGTCCTTGCCGGACAGCAGTGTGTTCAGCTTCTGCTCGATCCCGCCGCCGCCCTTGCCGTCGGCGTTGACCCAGCCCAGTATCCCGGCGGCGAGATCGCCGTTCGGGTACACGCGCTTGCTGGTGGCCACGGCGAAGACACCGGCGAGGACGTTGACCCCGGTGCCGTCCTCGGCCTTCGTCGCGAGCGCGCTCTTGAGGTCCTTGATCTGCTTCCAGACCTGCGGCGTCTGCCGTCCGGCGAGCTTGACGTACTGCCCCTTGGTGCGGAGCTTGCGGGTCAGGTCGGCCTGCTCCTGCCCGAGGATCGGGGCGAGCAGCGCGGCGGCCTGCTCGGGCCCGTCGTCGATCTTGAGCTGCTTGCGCTTGAAGAGCGTGGGGTCGGCCGTGATGTCGTACGCGTCCACGCTGGTCGCGAGGGCCACGCCGGCGCGGTCGGTGATCTGGCCGCGCTCGGCGGTCAGGGTATAGCCGACGTACCGGTTCTGCTCGGCCTTGGCGGCGTAGGTGCTCGCGTCGACGGCCTGGACCTGGAGGAGCCGGACCGCGAAGGCGATCAGGACGAGGGAGGCCGAGCCGACCATGCGCAGCCGGGGCCGGGGCTGCCGAGCCGGATCTGGCGGGGCCGTGGCGCGGGGCCGCGGGCGGCGCCGCCGGGCGGGCCGGGCGGGGCCAGCGGGGCGCCGACGGCCGGGGGCGGGCCTGGCGGGTCCGGCACGGCGGCGCGGCGGTTCCTGTCGGACACTTCCGTCACCTGCCGGGGGTCGGGGGTCGCGGAGGACGGTTCGGTGGAGGGCGTGACTGCGGGGGTGGCGGTGGCTGCGGCCGTGGCGGTGGCTGCGGCCGTGGGCGTCGGGGACGGCGGCCGGGACGGGCATCGCCTCGGGGGGCCGTACGACCTGGACCGCGGACTGCTCCGCGGCGGCGCTCGGGACGCCCCTGACGGTGCCGTTCGGGTCGAGGAAGGCCGGGTCTCCGCCGGGGACCATGCCGAGCTCGCGGGCGCGGCGCTGGAGGGCGTCGGGGGCGGAGTAGGCGTCGATGTCGCGCTGGAGGGCCTGTTCCTGGTCGGTGAGGCTCTTGGTCTCCTTCTGCAGGTCGTCGAGTTTGAACGACCCTTCGCTGAGCGCGGAGTTCAGCACCAGGAGCCCGATGAGGCCGCCGCCCAGAAGGAGCACGACGAGGAGCACGAAGGGGGTGCGGGCGGCCTGGCCGGAACCGGGCCGGCCGGAGCCGGAATGGGGTGGGAAGAGCCGCGCGAGCCGAGCCGCCCGCCCCCTCAGTTCGGGTTTCCTGCTCACTCCGCTCCTCACTCGATGTCCGCCCTGATCCGCTCGGCGCCACGCAGTCTCGCGGGGGCGGCCCTCCGGTTCTCGGCGACCTCTTCCTCGGTGGGAAGTTCGGCACCGCGCGTGAGCAGCTTGAGCCGCGGCTGGTACTGCTCGGGGATCACCGGGAGGCCGGGGGGCGCGGTGTTGGCGGCGCCGGCCGCGAACACCTGCTTCACCAGCCGGTCCTCCAGCGAGTGGTACGACAGCACGGCGATCCGTCCGCCGACGCCGAGGGCCTTCACGGCGGCCGGGATCGCCCGCTCCAGGACGGAGAGTTCGCCGTTGACCTCGATGCGCAGCGCCTGGAAGGTGCGCTTGGCCGGGTTGCCCCCGGTGCGCTTGGCGGCCTGCGGCAGGGAGTCCCGGATCAGCTCGACGAGCCGCGCGCTGTTGCTGAACGGCTCCTTCTCGCGCTCGCGCACGATCGCGGCCACGATCCGCTTGGCTTGCTTCTCCTCGCCGTACGCCCGCAGGATCCGCACCAGTTCGCCCGGCGGGTAGGTGTTGAGGACCTCGGCGGCGCTGATGCCAGTCGTCTGGTCCATGCGCATGTCGAGCGGGGCGTCCTGGGCGTAGGCGAAGCCGCGGTCGGCCTCGTCGAGCTGCATGGAGGAGACGCCGAGGTCGAACAGGACGCCCTGGACGTGCGGGATGCGGAGTCGCTCGAGAACCTCCGGAAGCTCGTCGTAGACCGCGTGGACGAGCGTCGCGCGCTCGCCGTAGGGCGCGAGGCGCTCGCCGGACAGGCGCAGGGCCTCCTTGTCGCGGTCGAGGGCGACGAGGCGGGCCTCGGGGAACTGCTGGAGGAGGGCCTCGCTGTGGCCGCCGAGACCGAGGGTGCAGTCGACGACGACCGCTCCGGGGGCCCGCAGGGCGGGGGCCAACATGTCCAGGCAGCGCTGGAGCATCACCGGGACATGTCGCGTGTTGCTCAAGGGGCCCTCTCAGGTCCGGCGGGCCGTACGCACCGCCGGGTCCCCGCCCGCTCGTGAAGGGGAGGCCTGCCGGCGCCGGAAGCGTCAGCCGGCCGGGAGCGGGAGGAGGCCGAGCCGTACGTACGCGCCGCGCGCGTGGGGAGATCCGGTGACTGCGCCGGTTTCTCCTGGGGAATTCATGCCAGCAGGGAGACCTCGCCTCCCGCTTCGCGCCACTTTAGTCCACGGTGTCTCGCGGTCAATCAACCGGCCTGCGCGTCGCGGCGGGGCATCGGGTCGAGGCGTCCGACGGCGGGAAATCACCCGCTCGGGCGTACCCCGCCACCCCTGTGGCTTACCTCACACAGAGAGCGTGATGACGGCCTTTTTCCCTTCTCACCGGAGGACCGGACCAGCTGTGACCAGTAACGTCGTCACCATGACGACTTCTGCATCCGCCGCCACCGCATCCGAAGGCGCCATACGTACCGGCGCCGTCACCGACCGGCTCGTCGCCGCGAACGAGCGGTACGCCGCCGCGTTCACCGACCCCGGCATGGACGCCCGCCCCGTTCTGCACGTGGCCGTCGTGGCGTGCATGGACGCCCGTCTCGACCTGCACGCCGCACTCGGCCTGGAGCTCGGTGACTGTCACACCATCCGCAACGCGGGCGGTGTGGTCACCGACGACGTGATCCGGTCCCTCACCATCAGCCAGCACAAGCTGGGCACCCGCAGCATCGTGCTGATCCACCACACCGGCTGCGGTCTGGAGGCGATCACCGAGGACTTCCGCACCGAGCTGGAGATGGAGGTCGGCCAGCGCCCCGCCTGGGCCGTGGAGTCCTTCCGGGACGTCGACCAGGACGTACGCCAGTCCATGCAACGGGTGCGCACCAACCCGTTCCTGCTGCACACCGACGACGTGCGCGGCTTCGTCTTCGACGTGAAGACCGGCCTGCTGCGCGAGATCGACCCCGCCTGACCCCCGTGAGCCGCCCTCCGAAGCTGTCGTTCTCCTGTTGATTTCCGGTTGCGGGCTACCCAAAGGGTCGCAAGCCCTGACAAATCGCAGGCAGTTGTCCACAGGCGAGTGACACGAATCGGTAACGGCAGCAAGAATGCGGGGATGGACGTCGCGCGGAACCATTTCCGCGTGGTGTCCGTGATTCGGGGTGGGCCGGTCCGCAACGCAGAGCGTCGGCCCGGAGAAAGAACGGGCCGAGGAGGGCCGGGTGACGACCTATGACGATCGAGCGAGCCTCACTGATCTGACTGCCACTGTGGAGCGAGTCCGCAGTTCGGTGGAGGGTGTGATCGAGGGCAAGCCCGAGGTCGT
>MWJO01000081.1 GCA_002027195.1 Streptomyces sp. GKU 895
ATCCAGCCCGCGGCGACGAGCAGCGGGCCCGCCGCGGCGGCGAAGGCGATCAGCGCGGCGACCGGCTGCCGCCAGCCAAAGCTCTGCTCGGCCACCCGCGCGCGGCCCGTCGGCGCCGAGCACGGCGGCGGCCAGGAGGGCGAGGCCGTAGACGAGGGTGGCGGGGCCCGCCCAGGTGGAGTTGTTGGACAGCACCGCGAAGACGAGGCCCGTGAGGGCGACCGCCCAGGCCGTCCAGATCCCGGACTGACGCTCGGAGCGCAGCAGGGCGGCCAGCGCGGCCAGGACGACGCCGATGAGCATCAGACCGCTGACCGTGCCGGGGCCACCGGGGCTGGCGCCGAGCAGGTCGGTGGCGGAGGCGGCCGAGGAGCCGTACTCCAGACCGGCCTCCTGGAAGAAGCCGAACGGGAGGAGGGTGAGCGACCAGGGCGCCAGGATCAGCAGCGGGGTGCCGAGCTGGGCCAGGAAGCGCAGGCCGTAGGCGGTGAGGTCGGTGCGGCGCACGGCCAGGACACCGAGGCCGAGCAGCAGCGCGATCGGCCAGACGATCGGCGTGAACGCGGTGGTGATCGTCAGGAGCAGGGCGTACGCCCAGGTGGCGCGCCAGCTGCCGCGCGCGTCGGAGGGGTGCGCGAGGCCGCCGGCGGCGATGCCCGCGCGCGCGATGAGCGGCAGCAGGATCGCGAGGACGGCGGTGCCGATGCGGCCGCCGGCGAGGGCGCCGGTGGCGGCGGGCAGGAAGGCGTAGACGACGGCCGCCCACGCGCGCAGCAGCCGCGACTCGACCAGGGGCCGGGAGGCGAAGTACGCGGTGAAGCCGGCCAGCGGCACCGAGCAGACGAGCAGGACGGTGACCGCGAGCCCGGTCGAGCCGAACAGCACGGAGGCGAGCATCGCCACGATCGCCAGGTACGGCGGCGCGGAGGCGGTGCCGCCGGCGCCCACGCCGTGCCAGGCGTCGAGGTAACGGGACCACAGCTCACCGGAGTCGGCCGGGGCGGGCAGCAGGGCGCCGCCCGCGAGCGCGCCGGCGCCGAGGAGTTCACGGCAGGCGATGAGCGAGACCAGCAGCAGCACCAGGAACAGCACCGGGCCGGGCTTGCGGGCGATGCGCTTCACGCGTGCGAACTGCTCGATCTCCAGGAAGTCGGCGTCGTCGCCGCCGGGTCCGGACTCGACCGCGCCGCCATGGCGTCCGGCGCCCGAGGTCTGCTCGGGGTCGGAGCTGCCGAAGAAGCTGCCGGCGGCCTGCTCGACGGTGGCGCGCACGGTCGCGCCGGGCGGCGGGAACAGCGGGCGCAACTCGTCCTTGTCGACCGCCGGTGTGCCGCGCCTGCGGCGCCCGGCGATGATCCGCTCGGGCCGCAGCAGGGTGCCGAGCAGACCGCGGATCTCGTCGAGGGCCTGTCCGGGGACCTTGCCGACGAGATAGGCGACCGTCCTGAGCACGGTGCCGACGACGAGCCGGATCAGCACCCAGGGCAGCACGGCCGTACGGCTGTTGACGAGCAGGGTGTAGGCGGCGCCCGCCTTGTCGACCTTGTGCGGGGAGGCCGCGGTGCGGCCCACGCAGTCGACGGCGCGGCGCTCGCGCGAGGCCGCCTCCGCGTGCCGTACGACCGCCTCGGGGGCGACGAGGACGCGGTGGCCGGCGGCGGTGGCGCGCCAGCACAGGTCGACGTCGTCACGCATCAGGGGCAGGTGCCGGTCGAAGCCGCCGAGCTCCTCGAAGACATCGCGCCGCACGAGCATGCCGGCGGTGGAGACGGAGAGCACCGGCCGGACGTGGTCGTGCTGGCCCTGGTCCTGTTCGCGGCGGTCGAGGCCGGTCCAGCGGCGGCCGGAGTGGGCGATGGTGACGCCGACCTCCAGGAGCTGCCGTTTGTCGTACCAGCCGCGGAGCTTGGGGCCGACGACCGCCACGTCGTCGCGGCCGAGTTCCAGTTCCTGGTCGACGACGCGCAGCAGCTGGGCGAGGGCGTCGGGTTCGGGGGCGCAGTCGTCGTGCAGCAGCCACAGCCACTGGACCGGTTCGCCGTGCGGGAGCTCGGGCAGGTCGTAGGCGTCGTCGCGCCAGGTGCGGGTGACCGGGTCCCAGCCGCTGGGCCGCTTCAGGTACGGCAGGTCGTCCGGGGTGAGGACGGGCGCGGTGCGGTTGGCCTCCTCGACGGCCTGGCCGAAGCCGGTGCGGCGGGCGAGGTGCAGCACCCGGTCGGCGCCGAGGGCGTCGGTGACCAGCTGCGCGGAGGTGTCGGCGCTGCCGGTGTCGGCGGCCATCGCGAACTGGACGGGGCGCTCCTGGCCGAGCAGCCCGGCGAGCGCGTCGGGCAGCCAGCGGGCGCCGTCATGCGAGACGAGGACCGCGGTCACCACATGACGCGGGAACTCAGGAGTGGCAGCGTCGTGGGCTGCCGTGTGGCTGTGCACGGACATCGAGGTACGGGCCCCGGTTCGGTGGACTGCGGTGGACGCCTGTGCCCCGAGGGGGCAGCGGGGCGTCTCGGACGAGCGACCACACTATCGGCTGGGCATGGGGACGGCCCGCCGCCTGTGGACAACCCACTTGCGACGGGCCGTAAGTCCCGTATGTACGTGCGGATGCGGACCCTTCACCGACCCGGTCGGTTCAGATCGCCGCCTTCTTCAGGCGCGCCGCTCGCGTTCGGACAGGCCGCCCCAGATGCCGAAGCGCTCGTCGTTGGCGAGGGCGTACTCGAGGCACTCGGAGCGGACCTCGCAAGCCAGGCAGACCTTCTTGGCCTCACGGGTGGAGCCACCCTTCTCGGGGAAGAAGGACTCGGGGTCGGTCTGGGCGCACAGCGCGCGCTCCTGCCAGCCGAGTTCCTCGTCCGCGTCGTCGACCAGCAGTTGCTGCACCAGCTCGGTCATGTGCGCCCCTCGTCTGTCTTTCGCGTCCCCGTGATGTAGCCGTTACCGATGTCGGCTGAACGACACGAGTGAAATTACAAGTGTGCTGCTCCGGGCGAGTCAAGCCGAGATCTGCTATTGGGCCCCTTATTCACTCTGCGGAACCAAGGCCTAGCGGAAAGTGTTCAAATCGCCATAAACCTTGACAAGCAGACGGGGTCCTCGGGGTCGTCCGACCCGTGCAGGACCTGTACGGAGAAGGACGCCCAGGAGCTCGTTCCCGTTCCGTGCGCGCCGGTTGTGCGCCATGTGTCCCGGTAGCCCCATGCACAAACCTTTCACCTCGCAGATGAACCGGATGAGGTGAAACCGGTCCCACATGCCGGTGTCGAGTTGACAGTGGGGGTGTGAACCGCTGTCCTTGTGGGCATGCTCGCGAACTTGGCACTCACCTCGACCCGCACCGCCGGGTCCCACGGTGCTGCCCGCGCTCGCTGTAGCTGTTGCTGTCACAGCTGTTGAGCCCCGGTGGACGTCACCCGCTCCAGCTGAAGGCCGAATCCCCCGGGACTCGGCCTTTCTCGTTCCCTCTGTCTGACTGACCTTCTTTCACTGAGGAACCACCGCACCCATGAACAGCGACAACGACCTCCAGATCGCCGGCGACATCCTCGAGGTCCCGCATCTGCTCCAGGCCCCGCGCGAGCACCCCGTCACCGTCGCGGAGTTCGTCGGCCTGGCCCGCTCCATCGCCGCGGACCGCTCGCAGTGGGAGCACCTGGTGGAGTACGACGCCACGTCGCGCTGGTACCACCGGCTGCGCACCGGCCCCGGCTACGAGGTCTGGCTGCTGTCCTGGGTGCCCGGTCAGGGCAGCGGGCTGCACGACCACGGCCGCTCCTCCGGCGTGCTGACCGTCCTGGACGGCGAGCTGACCGAGCGCACCGACCGCGGCACGCGCGCGTTGGCCGCCGGTACGCAGCGGGTGTTCGCGCCCGGCTATGTGCACGAGGTCGTCAACGACGCGCTGGAGCCGGCGGTCAGCCTGCACGTGTACTACCCGGGTCTGACCGAGATGCCGATGCACACATCGCACGCCTGCACGGCGCGTCCGGTGACTGCCTGACGCGTTGTCGTACCCGCCTGCAAGACTTGGGCCCATGCGAATCGTGGTTCTGGCAGGCGGCATCGGCGGTGCCCGTTTCCTGCGCGGTCTGAAGCAGGCCGCGCAGGACGCGGACATCACGGTCATCGGCAACACCGGCGACGACATCCACCTCTTCGGACTGAAGGTCTGCCCGGACCTCGACACGGTGATGTACACGCTCGGCGGCGGCATCAACGAGGAACAGGGCTGGGGCCGGGCCGACGAGACCTTCCACCTCAAGGAGGAGCTCGCGGCCTACGGCGTCGGGCCCGAGTGGTTCGGACTCGGCGACCGGGACTTCGCCACGCACATCGTGCGGACGCAGATGATCGGCGCCGGGTACCCGCTCAGCGCGGTCACCGAGGCGCTCTGCGACCGGTGGAAGCCGGGCGTGAAGCTCATCCCCATGTCCGACGACCGCGTGGAGACCCATGTCGCCGTCGAGGTGGACGGCGAGCGCAAGGCGGTCCACTTCCAGGAGTACTGGGTACGGCTGCGGGCCTCGGTCCCGGCGGAGGCGATCGTGCCGGTCGGCGCCGAGCAGGCGAAGCCCGCGCCCGGTGTCCTGGAGGCGATCGCCGCGGCGGACGTCATCCTCTTCCCGCCGTCCAACCCGGTCGTCTCGGTCGGCACGATCCTGGCCGTGCCCGGCATCCGCGAGGCGATCGCCGAGGCGGGCGTCCCCGTCGTCGGCCTCTCCCCCATCGTGGGGGACGCGCCCGTGCGCGGCATGGCCGACAAGGTGCTGGCGGCGGTGGGTGTGGAGTCGACGGCCGCGGCGGTGGCCGAGCACTACGGCTCGGGGCTGCTGGACGGCTGGCTCGTCGACACCGTCGACGCGGGCTCCGTGGAGCGCGTCGAGGCGGCCGGCATCCGCTGCCGGGCCGTGCCGCTGATGATGACGGACCTCGACGCGAGCGCGCAGATGGCCCGCGAGGCGCTGGCGCTGGCGGAGGAGGTCCGGGCCCGATGAGTACGGACGGCTTCCGCGCGTGGGCCGTGCCCGGGCTGCCCGAGATCGCGGCCGGGGACGACCTCGCCAAGCTCATCGCCGCCGCCGAACCGGGCCTCGCGGACGGTGACGTGCTGCTGGTCACCTCGAAGATCGTCTCCAAGGCGGAGGGCCGGATCGTCGAGGCGGCCGACCGGGAGGCGGCGATCGACGCCGAGACGGTCCGCGTGGTGGCCCGGCGCGGTGCGCTGCGGATCGTCGAGAACCGGCAGGGGCTGGTCATGGCCGCGGCCGGCGTCGACGCCTCCAACACCCCGGCCGGGACGGTCCTGTTGCTGCCCGAGGACCCGGACGCCTCCGCGCGCGCGATCCGCGAAGGGCTGCGGGAGCTGCTCGGGGTCGAGGTCGGTGTGATCGTCACCGACACCTTCGGGCGGCCGTGGCGCGCGGGGCTCACGGACGTGGCGATCGGCGCCGCCGGGGTGCGGGTCCTCGACGACCTGCGCGGGGGCACGGACGCGTACGGCAATCCGCTCAGCGCCACCGTCGTCGCCACGGCCGACGAACTGGCCGCGGCCGGTGACCTGGTCAAGGGCAAGGCCGCCGGGCTGCCCGTCGCCGTGGTGCGCGGGCTGCCGCACGTGGTCTCCCCCGAGCACGGGGAGGGGGCGGGCGCCATGGTGCGCGGCGCGCGCGACGACATGTTCCGGCTGGGCACCTCCGAGGCGGTCCGGCTGGCGGTGACCCAGCGGCGTACCGTCCGGGCCTTCACGGACGAGCCGGTCGACGGCGGTGCCGTGCGCCGGGCCGTCGCCGCGGCGGTGACCGCGCCGGCCCCGCATCACACGACGCCGTGGCGTTTCGTGCTGCTGGAGTCCGAGGCCTCACGGACCGAGCTGCTGGACGCGATGCGGGACGCGTGGATCGCGGATCTGCGGCGGGACGGCAAGACCGAGGAGTCGATCGCCAAGCGGGTGCGGCGCGGGGACGTGCTGCGCAACGCGCCGTATCTGGTGGTGCCGTGTCTCGTCATGGACGGCTCGCACACGTACGGCGATCCGCGGCGGGACGGGGCCGAGCGGGAGATGTTCGTCGTCGCCACCGGAGCCGGGGTGCAGAACTTCCTCGTCGCGCTGGCCGGGGAGCGGCTGGGGTCGGCGTGGGTGTCGTCGACGATGTTCTGCCGGGACGTGGTCCGGGAGGTGCTGGGGCTGCCGGCGGACTGGGATCCGATGGGGGCCGTGGCCGTGGGGCATCCGGCGGAAGAGCCGAAGGCGCGGGCGGAGCGAGATGCGGGGACGTTCATCGAGGTGCGGTGACGTGGCGCTTCGCGGTGATGTGGGGTGAGAGGGGCTTGCGCCCCTCTACTCTCATAGGGCTGTAGGACCTCACTCATCCAGGGCTGCAGGACCTCACTCATCTCATCCGGGACTTCTTCGTGGCTGGACGGTTCGCTCCGCGGCCCACGCGTACGACGGTGCGCGGTGGGCATGTCGCCGTGCCCGGAGGTGTGCCGCGGCCCGCGGCCGCGCCGGGGCGGGTGCGGACGTTCGTGCCGCAGTGGCCGTTGGATCTGGGGCTGGTGCTCGGGCCGTTGCGGCGCGGGCCCGCCGATCCGACGTTCCGGGCGATGCCGGACGGGTCGGTGTGGCGGGCCAGTCTGACGCCGGCCGGACCGGGGACCCTGCGGGTGGCCGCGCGGCGCGACGGGGAGGTGCGCGGGGAGGCGTGGGGGCCGGGGGCGGAGTGGCTGCTCGACCGGTTGCCCGAGCTGCTCGGGGCCGCCGACGATCCGTCCGCCTTCGTGCCTCGCCACCGGTTGCTGGCGGTGACCCGGCATCGGCGGCCGGGCTTGCGGCTGACGCGGACCGGGCTGGTCCTGGAGTCCTTGATCCCGTCGATCCTGGAGCAGAAGGTCACGACCGACGAGGCGTACCGGGCGTGGCGGTCGCTGGTGCGGAAGTTCGGGGAGCCGGCGCCGGGGCCCGCGGCCGGGGGGCGGCTGTGGGTGATGCCGGCGCCTCGGACGTGGGCGTTGATTCCGTCGTGGGAGTGGCATCGGGCCGGCGTGGACAACAAGCGGGCGTCCACGATTCTGCGGGCCGTACGGGTGGCCGCGCGGCTGGAGCAGGCGGTGGGCATGTCCGCCCAGGACGCTCAGGCGCGGTTGGAGGTCGTGCCGGGGGTGGGGCCGTGGACGTCCGCGGAGGTCGTGCAGCGCAGTCACGGGGCGGCGGACGCGGTGACCGTGGGGGATCTGCATCTGCCGGGGATCGTGGGATGGGCGCTGGCCGGGGACCGGGACGCGGATGACGAGGCGATGCTGTCGCTGCTGGAGCCTTATGCGGGGCAGCGGCACCGGGCGGCCCGGCTGATCCTGCTGAGCGGGCGGACGCCGGCGCGCCGGGCGCCGCGGATGCCGCGAGGGGACATCGGGCGGTTGTGAGGCCCTGGCAGGGGATCGGGCGACGGTGTCCGATCCCCTGCCGGTGGAGTATCGAAGATGTGCGTCACCGCTCCGAGAGGCGCGTCATTGGTCCGAGGAGAAGCGGACCGCTCCGGCAGGGATCCTGGCGTCGCACCAGATCCGGGCGCCGTCGCGCAGTTCGTTGTCGGGGCCCACCACCGCGCCGTCCCCGATGACCGTGCCGGTGAGGACGGAGCGTTCGCCCACCCTCGCGCGGGTGCCGATCAGGGAGTCCGTGATGACCGCGCCCGGTTCGATGACCGCGCCCGGCAGGATCGTGCTGCCGAAGACCCGGGCGCCCTCGGCCACGAAAGCGCCCTCGCCGACCACCGTGCCGCCGGTGAGTTTGGCGTCGGGGGCCACCCGGGCCGTGGGGAGGATCAGCCGGTCGCCGCAGCGGCCGGGGACCGCGGGGGACGGGGCGCGGCCGAGGACCAGGTCGGCCGAGCCGCGTACGAAGGCCGCCGGGGTGCCCAGGTCCAGCCAGTACGTGGAGTCGACCATGCCCTGGAGGTGGGCGCCGGCCGCCAGGAGGTCGGGGAAGGTCTCGCGTTCGACGGACACCGGGCGTCCCGTCGGGATCGTGTCGATCAGGGAGCGGCGGAAGACGTACGCGCCCGCGTTGATCTGGTCGGTGACGATCTCCTCGGGGGTCTGGGGTTTCTCCAGGAAGGCCAGGACCTTGCCGGTCTCGTCCGTGGGGACCAGGCCGTACGCGCGCGGGTCGGTCACCTTCGTCAGGTGCAGGGAGACGTCCGCGTCCGTCGACTCGTGCGTGGCCACCAGGGCCCGGATGTCCAGGCCCGTCAGGATGTCGCCGTTGAAGATCAGGACCGGCTCGTCGGGGCCCGAGTGGAGGCGGGAGGCCACGTTGCGGATCGCGCCGCCCGTGCCGAGCGGCTCCTCCTCGGTGACGTACTCGATGTGCAGGCCGAGTGCCGAGCCGTCGCCGAAGTACGGTTCGAAGACCTCGGCCAGATAGGACGTGGCCAGGACGATGTGGTCCACGCCCGCGGCTCTGGCTCTCGCCAGCTGATGTGTGAGGAACGGGACCCCGGCCGCGCGGACCATGGGCTTCGGGGTGTGCACCGTCAGCGGGCGCAGCCTCGTGCCCTTGCCTCCGACCAGGAGGATCGCTTCTGTCACCTGTCGTCTCTGCTTCCTGCCGGTGACCGGCCGAACTGTCTTTCGGCCGGTCAGTGTATGCAGACCGTTGTGCGGCGCTTTCGACAGCATCGACGGATTCGACGGCAGTACGGTTCTCTGTCCGTCCCTCCTGGTTCTCCGTGCCCCCGCTCTCCCCTCCTACCTCCCCTGGTAGCGCGCCGCGGTCGAGCGGGCCGAGCCGAGCTTGCGGTAGAGCTGCGCGCCGGGACAGGCCGTGGAGTAGCCGTCCCGGTGGCCGGAGATGACGTTCAGCCGAGCCTTCGTGCCCTTGCGGTAGAGGTTGCCACCGCCCGACTTCAGGTATGTCTTCCCGCTCGGATCGGCGCCGTAGAGACCGAGTTTCCAGGCCGTGAGCCGGGCGATGGCCTTCACCGCGGCGGACTTGGGGCGGGTGTAGCCGAAGGAGCCGAGGACGGCGACCCCCATGCTGTTGGTGTTGAAGCCGAGGGTGTGGGCGCCGAGGACGGCCTTCGCCACTCCCCCGGCGCGGCCCTCGTAGATCTTTCCGCACTTGTCGACGAGGAAGTTGTAGCCGATGTCGCGCCAGCCCATGCTCTCGACGTGGTAGCGGTAGATACCGCGAATGACGGAGGGGGCCTGTGAGCAGCGGTAGCCGTTGCCGGTGGCCGTGTGGTGCACGAAGGCCGCCTTCACCTTCTTCGTGTAGACGAACTTCTTCTCGCGCAGCGACTCGTCCGCCCCCCAGCCGCGGCGCGTCACGATCTTCGGGCGCGGGCCGATGAACGGCTTCACCCGCTGACTCTCCGTCAGTTCGCCGGCCCGCAGGGTGCGCAGTTCGCGCTCGGTCTGCGCGCGGTCGAGCGCGGGGATCTCGAGGGCGCCGAGCGGCGCGAGTGCGGTGTTGGCGGCGGAGGCGGCCACGGCCTCGGGGGCCTCGGCGCCGAGCCCGCGACGGGCCCGTGGGCCGCCGGCCGGGCTGCCCTGCGGGAGGGCGGCCCCGCCGGGGTCGACGAGTTCGAGGCGCAGCCCCGACGGCAGCACGGTCGGCGCGGCACCGACCTCCCGCGTCTCGGCGTCCGCCCGCACCCGTACCTCCACGCCGTCCGAGTCCCCCACCCACAGCGGTGCCGTCGCCCCGCGCACCCGGCCGGAGGAGCGCTCGGCCGTGCCGGGGTCGGCGCCGTCGTCGCCGTAGTGCGTCTCGACGTCCTGCCAGGGGGACCAGGTGTCCGAGTCGAGCGCACGCGCGCGTACCTGGACGCGGCCGTGCAGGGCGGTGTCCGGGTCGTCCCAGACGACGCCGACCATCGAGAAGCGGTGCACGTCGCGGCGCGGCAGGCCCTGGACGGGGGCGGAGCCCAGGGAGCGGTCGGCGCCGAGCGGGGTGAGCGGCAGCGACTGCGTGCTGCCCGGGACGGCCGCCTCCGCGCTCGGCGCCGGGCGAGCGACGGTCGCGGCGGCGGGTGGGGTCAGCGGAAGGGCGAGGGCGGCCGCGCACGTGACACCGATCGAGGAAGCAAGAAATCCACGCATGCAAACGATGTTGGACATAGTCATACATTTCTGTCCATCCGGGAACTGACGGAGCGTCGGCCGTCGTTCCCCCGAACCGGTGAGCGGGCGGCGGGCCGGTCCCTCGCCGCCGCGCCGTGCGCCCGCGTACGCTTGCCCGGGTGAACGCCACCGATCGCACCCCTGCCGACCTGCTGCGTTCCGCGCTCGCCGCGGATGCCGGACGCCCCCTGGTGACCTTCTACGACGACGCCACGGGCGAACGGGTCGAACTGTCCGTCGCCACCTTCGCCAATTGGGTGGCCAAGACCGCCAACCTGCTCCAGGGCGAGCTCTCCGCGGAGCCCGGCGACCGGGTCGCGCTGCTGCTGCCCGCGCACTGGCAGACGGCCGTGTGGCTGCTGGCGTGTTCCTCGGTGGGCGTGGTCGCCGATGTCGCCGGGGATCCCAAGGCGGCCGACATCGTGGTGAGCGGCCCGGACACTCTCGACGCGGCACGCGCCTGCTCCGGGTCCCGGATCGCGCTCGCCCTGCGGCCGCTCGGCGGACGCTTCCCGCAGCCGCCGGACGGCTTCGCCGACTACGCGGTCGAGGTACCGGGGCAGGGCGACCGGTTCGCGCCGTTCACGCCGGTCGACCCCGAGGAGCCGGCGCTGGTCGTGGCCGGGCGGGAGTTCAGCGGGGCGGAGGTCGTGGAGCGGGCGGCGGCGGAGGCCTCCGGGCTCGGGCTCACGGGGCCCGGGTCCCGGTTGCTGTCGGGGCTGCCGTACGACACGTGGGAGGGGCTGTGCGCGGGGTTGTACGCGCCGCTGGCCACCGGGGGGGTCCGTGGTGCTGTGCCGGAATCTTGAGCGGTTGGGGGAGGAAGGGCTGGCGAAGAGGGTGGAGAGCGAGCGGGTGACCGTCACGGCGCGCTGACGCCGAAAGGCCCGTCCCCCATTCGGCCCAGCACCATCCGCCCCCGCCCGCCCATCCACGCCATGGTCATAAGAGCGACCGCACCACACGCTCGTACGCCATGAGGGGTGGACCGAATCGTGACCGACACCGCAGGTACGCCCGCAAAGGCACCTCGGTCCGGGAGCGGGGCTTCGCCACCGGGCGGGGCTCTCGTCGGCGTCGGCGGCGTTGGCGGCGGGCGGGGCGATCGGGTGGGCGTCCTCGTCCTGGCGGCCGTCGGGACCGGGTGGGCGCTTCGTCAAGCTCGACGGGAACATCACGGCCGACAACGCCGCCGCCGCCGAGCTCGCCCGGTACGAGAAGGAGCGGCCCACCGCACTCGTCAAGGACGCGCAGAACATCCTGCTGATCGGGTCGGACTCGCGCTCCGGGTCCGGCAACGCGCGCTACGGGCGGGACTCGGGAACGAGCGCTCGGACACGACGATCCTGCTGCACCTCTCCGCCGGGCGGCACACCGCTACCGCCGTCTCGCTCCCCCGCGATCTGATGGTGGACGTACCGGCCTGTCGGCAGGCGGACGGCAGCCGGACCGAGCCGACGTTCACGATGTTCAACTCCGCCTTCCAGAAAGGCGGTTCGGCTTGCACCATCCGGACCGTGGAGAAGCTGACCGGCATCCGGATCGACCATCACATGGTCGTCGACTTCCACGGCTTCAAGGACATGGTCGACGCGGTGGACGGCGTCGAGATCTGCCTGACGAGGCCGATCGACGACAAGGCCGCCAAGCTGAAGCTCCCGGCGGGCAGGGTGACGCTCAACGGGGAGCAGGCCCTCGGCTACGTCCGCGCCCGCAAGTCCATCGGCGACGGCAGCGACACCGACCGGATGGACCGGCAGCAACGGTTCCTCGGGGCGCTCGTCAACAAACTGCAGAGCAACGACGTCCTGCTGAATCCGGTGAAGCTCTATCCCGTACTGGACGCGGCCACGTCCTCGCTCACGACCGACCCGGATCTGGCGAGCTTGCGTGGTCTGTACGACCTCGTGCGCGGACTGCGCGACATCCCCACCGAACGTGTGCAATTCCTGACCGTGCCGCGGGAGGCGTACGCCTACGACGCCAACCGCGACCAACTCGTGGAAGCCGAGGCGGAGAAGCTGTTCACCCAGCTGCGCACGGATGCGCCGGTGGCGGTCGCCGAGGAAGTTCCGCGGGATTCCACGACAAAGAACCCCAATTCGAGCGATGGTTCGCAAGAAGAAGCGGATGCCGACGGAAAGTCCGGCGCCGAACGGCCCGCCGGGCCGGCCGCGGCCGTTTCGCCCGCGCCCACGTTTCGGGGAAACACGGCCGCCGAGGCCACCTGCGAGTAAAGCGATTACCAAGGCGACGTACATCTGTTCAAGGAAATGGGTGGATTGCCCGGTTGTAGGGACGTGGAATTTGTCACCGTCGTCGCTTGCCGGTGAACTGGCCGGATAGTGTGAGCGATCCGGTGCAGCAGGCCGATAGGTCTTCCTGGGGTCGTGCACTGTGTGACCGAGACCCGAGCGCCTTTGAGGGGGAAGGCGCCGCGTGGCCCCGACGGAGGATTCAGACAACCGTGGACGCGCAAGGCCGTGGGCGGGCGGACGACATCGACCCCGCAGACCAGTGGGTACTCAATCCGAACACTGGCGAATACGAACTGCGACTGACTCCTTCCGCACCGCAATCAGCGGTCCCGGGGCCACGCAGCAGAACGACGCCTCGTCCGGCGGGCCCGTCCGGGACGCCGCGCGGCAGAACGGCCGCGCCGGGACGCACCTCTCCCGCCGACGCCCCCGGCCGTGACGTACCGGCGCCCCGTCGGCGGCGCGGTGCTCCCGAGGAGCCGCCGCCCGGGCGCCGCAACCGGCGGCCGGTCAAGAAGAAGGCGCGCGGCAAGAAAATACTGCTGTGGACCGGCGGCGTGATGGCCTTCGTGCTGGTCGGCACGGCCGGCGCCGCCTATCTGTATCTGAAGCACCTCGAAGGCAACGTCACCACCGAGGACGTCGGCAACGTGGCCGACGACGGCTTCAGCAAGGACGAGGCCTTCAACATCCTGATCATCGGCACCGACAAGCGGACCGGGTCGGGCAACGAGGGCTACGGCGACAAGGGCAGCGTCGGGCATGCCGACACCAACATCCTGCTGCACGTCTCCAAGGACCGGACGAACGCGACCGCGATGAGCATCCCCCGGGATCTGATCGTCGACGTGCCGGACTGCACGTCCACGGATGACGACGGCGTCGAGAAGGTCATCCCCGGAACCCAGAACGTCCGCTTCAACACCAGCCTCGGCCAGGACGGCCGTAACCCCGGCTGCACCATGAAGACCGTCGAGGAGCTCACCGGCATCGACGTGAACCACTTCGCGATGGCCGACTTCAACGCGGTGAAGACGCTGACGAGCGCGGTGGGCGGTGTGGAGGTCTGTCTCGCCAAGGACGTCGACGACCCCGACTCGCATCTGAAGCTGTCGGCCGGCAAGCACACCATCGAGGGCGAGCAGGCCCTCGCCTTCGTCCGCACCCGGCACAGCTTCGGCAACCAGGGCGACCTCGACCGCATCAAGGTCCAGCAGCAGTTCATGAGTTCGCTGATGCGCAAGATGACCTCCGGCGACACCCTCACCAGCCCGACCAAGCTGATCAAGCTGGCCAACGCCGCCACCAAGGCGCTCACCGTCGACACCGGCATAGGGAAGGCCAGCACGCTCAAGGACGTGGCGCTGGAGCTGAAGAAGGTGCCGATGAAGAACATCACCTTCACCACGGTCCCGGTCAAGGACAACCCCGCCGAGGTCGTCAAGGCGACGGTCGTGCCCCTCGAGCCGAACGCCTCGCAGGTGTTCAACATGATCAAGAGCGACACCTCCTTCACCGAGGTCAAGGCCCAGGAGAAGAAGGAGAAGGCCGCCGTCGCCGCCCGGCTGAAGGGCCCCAAGTCGGACGCCTCCGAGGTGCGGGTGCGGATCCTCAACGGCGGTGCCGCGGCCGGCAGCGCCCAGGAGGAGCTCACGTACCTCCAGACCGAGGCGGGCGTGACCAAGTCCGAGAACGCGGGCAACGCCGACGAGAGCCAGAAGAAGACGACGCTCGAATACGCCCCCGACCAGGCCGACCAGGCTCGCCGGCTGGCCGCGATCCTGGGGCTCAAGGGCTCGATGATGAAGCCCGGCAAGAGTGTCACCAACTCCCAGGGGCTGCCGACGATGACGCTGACGCTGGGCGAGGACTTCAAGGGGGCCGGGGTGAAGATGAACTCCACCGCGACGGCGTCCAACGTCGACAAGACCACGGCGAACGAGGTGAAGTGCGCCAAGTGAGTGTGGCCCGCGGGGGCGGGTGTGCGGGCGACGGCGCTCGCTGAGAGCGGGGACGGGCGACGGCGCCCGCTGAGAGCGGGGACGCGGGCAACGGCGCCCGCTGAACATCTGAAGTGTGTTGACCTGACAGGCCTGTCGAACGTCTAACAGGGCGTACGGCAGGCCTGGTGGGGTGCGTGGTGAGGGTGGGGAGGACGGGGAGATGAGCCACAGCAGTGTCCGGGAGGAGCGGCAGCCGGAGGTCGCGGAGGGGGCGGCCGAGGGCGGCGCGGGCAGACAGGGCAGACGCCGGGCGCGACCGCGCCGCAAGCACCGCGTGCTGCGCTGGTCGGCGACGACGTTGTCGGTGCTGATACTCGGCACGGCCGGCGCCGGCTATCTGTACTACCAGCATCTGAACGCCAACATCGACAAGGGCAAGCGCAGCACCGGTGGCTCCAGCGCGAAGAAGGCCGAGCCGAACGCCGCGGGACAGACTCCGCTGAACATCCTGCTGATCGGCTCCGACAGCCGTAACTCCGACGAGAACGTCAAGCTGGGCGGCAGCAAGGACAACCGGGGCAATCCGCCGCTGGCGGACGTGCAGATGCTGATCCACCTGTCCGCGGACCGCAAGAGCGCCGCCGTGGTGAGCATCCCGCGCGACACCCGCGTCGACATACCCAAGTGCACGGACCCCAAGACGGGTCACGTGTACCCGGCGACCAACGACATCATCAACACGACGCTGGCCCGCGGCGGGGCCGGCTGCACGCTCGACACCTGGCAGAACCTGACCGGCGTCTACATCGACCACTGGATGACCATCGACTTCGCGGGCGTGGTGAGCATGGCGGACGCCGTCGGCGGCGTCGAGGTCTGTGTGAACCAGAACGTGTGGGACCACCCGACAGCCGCGCAGAAGGGCGGCTCCGGCCTGAAGCTCACCAAGGGCAGGCACGAGATCAAGGGCAAGCAGGCGCTCCAGTGGCTGCGCACCCGGCATGCCTGGGGCAGCGACCAGATGCGGGCGCGCGCCCAGCACATGTACCTGAACTCGATGATCCGCACGCTGAAGAGCCAGAACGTCTTCACCGACGGCGGGCGCCTGATGGACCTGGCCGAGGCGGCCACGAAGTCCCTGACGGTCTCCGAGGAGATCGGCACCGTGAAGAAGCTCTACGACCTGGGCATGCAGCTGAAGTCGGTGCCGACGGACCGGCTCACCATGACGACGATGCCGAACATCGAGGACTCCCAGGACAGGAACCATCTGGTTCCGGAGCCCGCGGGCGCCGCGAAGATGTGGCAGATGCTCCGCGACGACGTCCCCTTCGACGACAAGGGCTCGGCCGGCAGGAAGAAGACCAAGGAGAAGGTCTCCGACGACCCGGCGGCACCCGACGACCAGATCGCGGTCACCGTGCAGAACGCCACCCGGTCCGCGACGCTCGGCCCGGCGAACGGACGGGCCCGCACCGTCACCGATCTGCTCCGGGGCAAGGGCTTCGCCCGGGCCACCGCGGACGCCACGGCGGGGCTCGCCGAGGAGGCGACCGTCGTGCGCTATCCGAGCGCGGACCTGGAGGGCGACGCCCAGCGCGTCGCCAAGTCCCTTGGCATTCCGCTGAGTTCGGTGAAGAAGTCGGCGGACGTCTCGGGGATCACCCTCGTCGTGGGCGCCGACTGGCGTGAGGGCACGACGTACCCGAAGAAGTCCGATCCGAAGGCCGGGGACCTGCCGTCGAACTCCGACGAGATCAACGGGGCCGACGACAGCAAGTGCATGGACGTGTACGGGACGTACCAGTGGTAGGAGGCCGCGGTGGGAGCGGGCCCCGGGGGCGACCGAGGGAAACCCCTGCCTCCACAGCGAACTCCTAAGTGACTGAAGAATGATGAGCCGCGCTCGCGTACGCTTCCGAACAGGCGGACCGGGCGCGCAGTCGACCAGCCGCCCGTCGGGCAAGGGGAGGCTCGGCGGGTCGGCCCAGGGTCCGCTTTTCTGGCGCAGGGGTGGGGAGGGCAGGGAGTTGACGCAGAGCGTGCGCGGAGAGGTGCCCGCGGTCGAGGACACGATGTCCCTCACACCGCAGGGCCCCAGACCGCCCGCAGGGCACGGCGGGGGGCGGCGCGGCCGAGGTGGCCGCAGGCGGGGCCGGCGGTTCCTGCGCTGGGCGGCGATCGTGCTGGCGGTGGTCATAGTCGGCACCGCGGGCGCCGGGTACCTCTACTACCGGCACCTCAACGGCAACCTCAAGAAGGACGACCTGAACATCGGCGACGAGAAGGACAGGGCCGCCAAGACGGAGGCCAACGCCGCCGGGCAGACGCCGCTGAACATCCTGCTGATCGGGTCGACGCCCGGGACAACGCCGAGAACCAGAAGCTCGGCGGCGCGAAGGAGACGTACAACACCGCCCCGCGCGCGGACGTCCAGATGCTGCTGCACCTGTCGGCGGACCGCAGCAACATGTCGGTGGTCAGCATGCCGCGCGACACCCTGGTCGACATCCCGAAGTGCACGGACCCGGACGACGACAAGGTCTACCCGGCGCTCACCTCGAAGATGACGAACGACTCCCTCGGCCGCGGCGGCCCCGGCTGCACGGTGGCGACCTGGGAGAAGCTCACCGACATCCACATCGACCACTTCATCATGGTCGACTTCTCGGGCGTGGTGTCGATGGCGGACGCGATCGGCGGCGTGCCGGTCTGCGTGGACGCCAACATCTACTCGCACACCCGGACGGGGCACGGCTCGGGCCTGCGGCTCGAGGAAGGCACCACGTCCATCAAGGGCAAGCAGGCCCTGCAGTGGCTGCGCACCCGGTACGGCTTCGAGGACAACACCGACATCGCCCGGGCCAAGGCCCAGCACCAGTACATGAACTCGATGGTCCGCCAGTTGCGCGAGAACGCGACGCTGAGCAGCCCGAACAAGCTGCGCAAGCTCGCCGAGACGGCCACCGAGGCGCTGACGGTGGACGACGGGCTGGGATCGGTGACGAAGCTGTACGACCTGAGCAACGAGCTGCGCAAGGTCCCCACGAAGCGCATCACCATGACGACGATGCCGTGGCAGTACGCCGCGGACGGCAACCGGGTGGTGCCCAAGCCGGAGGAGGCGGAGAAGGTCTTCCGGCTCGTCCGTGAGGACATCGCCCTCGACGGCAAGGACAAGAAGAAGACCGCGAAGGAGACGACCACCTCCGACAAGGCCGCCGCGGACGACGAGATCGGCATCACCGTCGAGAACGGCACCCGCACCGACACCCTCGCCCCCGTCTCCGGCCGGGCGGGCACGGTGGCCGAGCTCCTGGTCGGCAAGGGCTTCACCAAGGCGGCGGCGGACCGGACGACGGCGACGGCCGCGGAGAAGACCCTGATCCGCTACCCGAGCCTCGACCTCAAGGGCGACGCCCTGCGTGTGGCCAAGGTCCTTGGCGTGCCGACGAGTTCGGTGAAGAAGTCCACGGACGTCTCCGGGGTGACGCTCGTCGTGGGCGCGGACTGGCGTGACGGTACGACGTACAAGGCGCCGAAGGAGGACGACTCGCTGCCCGAGTCGGAGGACACCTTCAACGGCGCGGACACCAAGGCCTGCATGCACGTCAATCCGGACTTCACCTGGTAGCACGCGGGTCTGAAACGACCGAAGGCCCCTCCCGGTCGCGGGAGGGGGCCTTCGGGCCGTTTCGGGAGCCTTCGAAGGCCCTTACGCCTGCGTCAGCACCGCCGGCCGCCGCGACGCGATGACCTTGCGTGCCAGTGACTTGGGGCTGGTCAGGAAGCCGTACCCCCACGACATGTGCATGGTGGCGAGGGCGACCGGGATCTGCAGGCGGGCCTTGAGGGACAGGCCCTTGCCGGCCGGGAGCGAGCCCAGGGCGATCGCCGCGAGGTAGCCGCCGGGGATCACGAAGCCGAGCGGGGTCACGGCCGCGCCGACCACGATCCCGGCCGCGATCGCGCAGACGGCGACCGGCGGGGCCAGATAGCGCAGGTTGATGGAGCCGGAGTGGTACCGGGCGACGACGTGCCGCCAGCGGCCGTAGTCCTTGTACTGCTTGGCCAGCGCCTTCACGGACGGCCTCGGACGGTAGGAGACCCGCAGCTCCGGCGAGAACCAGATCAGGCCGCCCGCCTCGCGGATGCGGAAGTTCAGCTCCCAGTCCTGGGCGCGGATGAACTCCTCGTTGTAGCCGCCCTGTTGTTCGAGGGCCTCGCGGCGGAAGACACCGAGGTAGACCGTCTCGGCGGGACCCGCCTGCCCGCCCGTGTGGAAGGCCGCGTTGCCGACGCCGATCTTCGAGGTCATCGCGGCGGCGACCGCGTCCTCCCAGGCGTTCTCGCCCTCGGCGTGCATGATGCCGCCGACGTTCTGCGCGCCGGTCTCCTCGAGGAGCCGTACGGCGGTGGCGATGTAGTTCGGCGAGAGCATGCCGTGGCCGTCGACGCGGACGACGATCGGATGGCGGGAGGCCTTGATCGCGGCGTTCAGGGCGGCGGGCGTGCGGCCGGTCGGGTTGGGGACGGTGTGGACGCGGGGGTCTTCGCGTACGAGCTCGGCGGCGATCTCGTCCGTGCGGTCCCTGGACGGACCGAGGGCGATCACGACCTCCATCTCGCCGGCGTACTCCTGCGCGAGGATCGCTTGGACGGCTCCGCGCAGATGCCGTTCCTCGTCGAGGACCGGCATGATCACAGACACGGCGGGGAGCTGCACGTCGGGCTTGGCGTTCATAGGGGGCTCACGTTACCGCGAACGGGGGACACCGGTGCGCCCCGCCCGGGGCGGCGTCCCGGGCCGCAGATCGTATCGGCCTACGGTGCTGAAGATCCCGTGCAAGGCCCTCAGGCCCGGTCCCGTCCGGTCTCAGCGGAGGTGTCCCCCATGTCCACGCCGCCCCGCCGCTCCCCCGCCGCCCCCCGGCCCCGACCGAGGCCGCGGCCACCCGTCCGGCGGCGGAAACCGCGGTGGCCGCACGGGCGATCACCACGCTCTCCGTGGTGATCCTCGCCTCGGCCGGCATCGGGCACGCGGTGATCTCCAGCCTCGACGCGGACATCGCGCGCGTGGACCCCTTCAAGGACATGAAGAACCGGCCGAGAGCCGGGCACGGCATGAACGTGCTGCTGGTCGGCACCGACGGCCGGGACAAGATCACCGAGGCCGAGCGGCAGAAGTACCGCCTCGGCGGCGCGCCCTGTCACTGCACCGACACGATCATGATCGTGCACATCTCGGAGGACCGGGAGCGGGCCAGCGTGGTGAGCCTGCCGCGCGACTCGTACGCGATGACGCCCCCGCACACCGACCAGACCACCGGTGAGCAGCACCACGGCCACCCCGTCAAGCTCAACGCGGCGTACGCGGAGGGCGGCCCGCAGCTGACCGTGCGGACCGTCGAGACGATGACGCACGTGAAGATCGACCACTATCTGGAGGTCGACTTCACCAGCTTCATGAAGACGGTGGACGTCCTGGGCGGCGTGAAGATCTGCACCGCGGAACCGCTGAAGGACCCCTACACCGGCCTGGACCTGCCCGCCGGCTCACACACCCTGATGGGCGGCGAGGCCCTCCAGTACGTCCGCTCGCGGCACATCGACGGGGCGGCGGACCTGGGCCGGATGAAGCGCCAGCAGCGCTTCATGGCGGCGCTGATCGACCGCGCGACCTCCTCCGGCATCCTCCTCAACCCGCTCAAGTTCCGGGACGTGACACGGGCGGTGCTGGGTTCGGTGCGGGCGGACCGGGAGTTCGGCACGGACGAACTCCTCGACCTGGGGCGGGCGATGCGGAACTTCTCGCCGTCCTCCTCCGAGTTCACGACGGTCCCGATCGGGCAGATGGGGTACGCCGTCAAGGGCGTCGGGTCCACCCTGAAATGGGACGCGCGGAAGGCGGGCCGGCTCTTCCAGACGCTGCGCGAGGACAAGCCGCTGGCCGCGCACAAGCCGAAGAGCAAGGCCCTACGGGTCGCCGTCGCCCCGCAGCAGATCCGCGTCCAGGTCGAGAACGGCACCGCGACCGCCGGGCTCGGCAAGCGCGTCGACGCGGCGCTCGCCGCGACCGGCTTCCGCACCACCCACCAGCCGGTCACCTCGGCGAACCGCTCCGTCAAGCGCACGGTCGTCGCCTACGACCCCCGCTGGGACCGCTCCGCGAAGTCGCTGGCGGCGGCGCTGCCGGGCAGCGAGCTGCGGCCGGTGCGCGGGCAGGGGGCGGTGCTGAAGGTGATCGCCGGGGCGGACTTCCGGCAGGTGCGGAAGGTGCGGGCGGAGGATCCGTACCAGGGGGAGTTCGGGGTGGTCACCGGCGATGAGGTCGGGTGCCTGTGAGTCCGGAATTTCGGTCAACTTCCGGCCACGGCCGTGAACTTGTGTCTAGTTTGGTGCGCATCCCGACCGGTGATGTCCGGTCAGTGCCGCCCGAAGGAGACCAGGCTCATGTCCGATCCGTCCAGCCCCCCGGAGTCCCGTGACGAAGGCGTCGCACGCGTGACCAGGCTCCGCACCGACGTGTCCCACTCGGCCCGGATCTGGAACTACTGGCTCGGCGGCAAGGACCACTACCCCGTGGACGAGGAGGTCGGCGACCAGATCCTGTCCTTCGTCCCGGCCCTGCCGCGCTCGGCCGTCGCGGACCGCGCCTTCCTGGCCCGCGCGGTCCGGTATCTGGCCGAGGACGCGGGCATACGGCAGTTCCTCGACATCGGCACCGGCCTGCCCACCGCCGACAACACCCACGAGGTCGCCCAGCGCGTCGACCCCACGTGCCGGATCGTCTACGTCGACAACGACCCCCTGGTCCTCACCCACGCGCACGCCCTGCTCACCAGCACGCCCGAGGGGGCCACCGACTACATCGAGGCCGACGTCCACGACCCCGAGGCGATCCTGCGGGGCGCCGCCGAGACCCTCGACTTCTCCCGCCCCGTCGCGGTCACGATGCTCGGCATCGTCAACTTCGTCATGGACACCGACGAGGCGGTCGGGATCGTGCGCAAGCTGCTGGCGGCCCTGCCCTCCGGCAGCTACCTGGTGATCTCCCACCCCACCACTGAGGTCGACGGCGAGGCGATGAAGTCGGCGGTGGAGTACTGGAACAGCCAGGGCTCGGCCCCGATGACCCTGCGCAGCCGCGCCGACCTCGCCCGCCTCTTCGAGGACGTCGAGCTCCTCGAACCCGGCATCGTCTCCTGCTCGCGCTGGCGGCCGGAGGCGCCGGAGGGCGAGATCGCCGAGGTCACGCACTTCGGAGGGGTGGGCAGGAAGCCGTAACCCTGATGGCGGCCACCGGGTCGTCCGGGTGAAATGGCGGGGACCGTGCGTGTGCGCCGGTTACGTTCCGGATTATTACCGTCCGCCCGATGGCGCCGGGCGGTGGGCGGGCGTAGGACGGAAGCGCACGGGGCCCGTCCCGGGCTCCGCACCCCCCGAGGAGGAGCCATGACCACCAAGCCCGGAATGACCGGAATGACCGCCATGAGCAAGGAGATGCAGGACTGCGTCGAGGCCTGCATGTCCTGCCACAGCATGTGCGAGGAGACCATGAGCTCCTGCATGCAGATGGGCGGCCAGGCCCAGATGCAGGTCATGCGCGCGCTCATGGACTGCTCGGAGATGACCCGCATGTGCGCGGACATGATGATGCGCCGCTCGCCGATGTCGGCCGAGATGTGCGCGATGTGCGCCAAGGCGTGCGACATGTGCGCCGAGGCGTGTATGGCCATGCCGGACGACCCGATGATGATGCGCTGCGCGGAGGCGTGTCGACGCTGCGCGGAGATGTGTCGCAGCATGGCGGGCGCCACGATGTGAGCGCGGCGGCCTGAAACGGCTCGGGGGCACCCCGGAGGGTGCCCCTGAGTGGTGCCGGATCAGTCGCCGGTCAGTTGCCTGAGACGGTGACCTTCTCGTCGTTCTTCAGCTCGTCCACCAGCGTCTTCACCTTCGCCTTGTCCCAGACGAGGTTGCCGCCGGTCGAGCCGGAGATCGGCATGTTCATGGAGGTGCCGTCCCCGCCGCTGACGCCCTTCATCGCCCAGAACATGGACGCCAGGTCCCACAGGCTCATGTCCTTGTCGACGATCAGGGAGTCCAGGCCGGCGCCCATCGTCGGGTAGAACTTGAAGGGGTTCAGGACCGTCGACGGGGTGGCGACCTGGTGGGCCAGGGCGGAGAGGAACTTCTGCTGGTTCTTCGTGCGCTCGAGGTCGCTCGCCGCGAAAGCGTGCCGGGTCCGGACGAAGGCCAGGGCCTGCTCGCCGTTCAGCGTCTGCTTGCCGCTCTTGAAGTCGGCGCCCGAGTACTTGTCCTTGAAGCCCTTGTCGATGTCGATCTCGACGCCCCCGACGGCGTCCACGATGTCCGCGAACCCGTTGAAGCCGATCTCGACGTAGTGGTCGATGTGCAGGCCGGTGTTGTACTCGACCGTGCGCACCAGCAGGGTCGGCCCGTCGATCGCGTAGGCCGCGTTCAGCTTGTTGGCACCCATCGCGGGCCTGATCTTGCCGGATTCGGAGCCCTTGAACTGCGGGATCGTCACGTTGGAGTCCCGCGGCAGGGAGATCAGCGTGTCGCCGTTGTCACCGACGTGCAGGATCATCATCGAGTCCGTGCGCTTGCCCTCGGCGGACCCGGTGTGCAGCTTCTTCTTCTCCTCGGCCGACATGCCCTCACGGCTGTCGGAGCCGACGATCAGGTAGTTGGTGCCCTTGCCCGCGTCGGGCCGGTCGATGACCTTCGACAGGTCGACCTCGCGGTTGAGCTTGGAGTCGGCCCAGAAGTACGTGCCGATCGTCGTCACGACCAGGACCGTGACGACGATGATCGCCGTCCACTTGATCCGGCGCCGCCAGTTCGGCGCGGGCCGCTCACCACGGGTACGGCCGCCGGGACCGCCCGGGCCGCCGGAGCCGTAGACCTGGCCGGTGTTGTAGCCGCTGTCGTACCCGTCGCCGGCGGGGGCGTCGGTGTAGCCGCCGTACGAGGGCTGCTGCGGCACTCCGCCACCGTAGGGCGGCGCGGACTGGCCGGGGCCACCCCCGTACGCGCCCGAGGCGGGCCTGCGGACCTGCCGCATGGCGCGGGCGCCTTCAGGCTGTGCGCTCGCGCTGCCGCGTCCGTAGCGGTTGCCGCGGTTCTCGTCGGACCATGCCTCGGGCCAATCGTTCATGGGGCCCAGTGTGCAGGGAACGGCAGTGGCCTTTACAAGGGTCGTAGGAAAATCAGGGCACGGCTGTTGCGAACCCAACACAAAGTCCGCGATCGAGGCGGCGGCATAAGGTGGACGCCATGACAGACCAGGCCCCCGCAGCGGAGTCCGACATTCCTGGCAAGCCCACGTCGGCGTCCCGCACCACCCTCAGCCACATCATGACCCACAACGACACCAACCTGCTGGGGACGGTGCACGGCGGCGTGATCATGAAGCTGGTCGACGACGCGGCGGGCGCGGTGGCGGGCCGGCACAGCGGCGGGCCCGCGGTGACCGCCTCGATGGACGAGATGGCGTTCCTGGAGCCGGTCCGGGTCGGTGACCTGGTCCATGTGAAGGCCCAGGTCAACTGGACCGGCCGGACCTCGATGGAGGTCGGGGTGCGGGTGCTGGCGGAGCGCTGGAACGAGTCGAACCCGGCGACCCAGGTCGGCTCCGCGTATCTCGTCTTCGCCGCGGTCGACGCCGACGGCAAGCCCCGCGCGGTGCCGCCGGTGATCCCGGAGACGGAGAAGGACAAACGCCGCTACCAGGAGGCCCAGATCCGCCGCACCCACCGGCTGGCCCGCCGCCGGGCGATCATGGAGCTGCGGGAGAAGCGGGCGGCGGAGGGGTTCGAGGACTGACGCTGACACGGCAAAGGGCGCCCGCGGAGTTCCGGGCGCCCTTCTCGATCGGGGCCCGGCGGAGTTCCGGGCGCCCCTTCCTCGTGAGCCGTTACGGCAGGTTGCGCGCCATGACGATGCGCTGGACCTGGTTCGTGCCCTCGTAGATCTGCGTGATCTTCGCGTCACGCATCATGCGCTCCACCGGGTAGTCACGGGTGTAGCCGTAGCCGCCGAGCAGCTGGACCGCGTCCGTGGTGACCTCCATCGCCACGTCCGAGGCGAAGCACTTGGCGGCCGCGCCCTGGAAGGTGAGGTCCTTGTCACCGCGCTCGGAGGCGGCCGCGGCCTGGTAGGTCAGGGCGCGGGCGGCGGCGATCTTCATCGCCATGTCGGCGAGCATGAACTGGATGCCCTGGAAATCGGCGATGGCCTTGCCGAACTGCTTGCGCTCCTGGACGTAGCCCTTGGCGTAGTCGAGGGCGCCCTGGGCGACACCGAGGGCCTGGGCCGCGATGGTGATGCGGGTGTGGTCCAGGGTCTTCATCGCCGTGGCGAAGCCGGTGCCCTCCTCGCCGATCATGCGGTCGGCGGGGATGCGGACGTTGTCGAGGTAGACCTCGCGGGTCGGGGAGCCCTTGATGCCGAGCTTCTTCTCCGGGGCGCCGAAGGACACGCCCTCGTCGGACTTCTCGACCACGAAGGCGGAGATGCCCTTGCTGCGCTTCTCGGGGTCCGTCACGGCCATCACCGTGTAGTACTCGGACTCGCCCGCGTTGGTGATCCAGCGCTTCACGCCGTTGAGGATCCAGTGGTCGCCGTCGCGGACCGCCCGGGTCTTCATGCCGGCCGCGTCGGAACCCGCGTCGGGCTCGGAGAGGCAGTACGAGAACATCGCGTCGCCCTTGGCGAGCGGCGTCATGTACTTCTTCTTCAGCTCCTCGGAGCCGGAGAGGATGACGGGCAGCGAGCCCAGCTTGTTCACGGCCGGGATCAGGGAGGACGAGACGCAGACGCGCGCCACTTCCTCGATCACGATCACCGTGGCCAGCGCGTCCGCGCCGGCGCCGCCGTACTCCTCGGGCACGTGGACGGCGTGCAGGTCGTTCGCGACCAGTGCCTCGAGGGCCTCGCGCGGGAAGCGGGCCTCCTCGTCCACCGCGGCGGCGTACGGCGCGATCTTCGCCTCGGCCAGCGAGCGGATGGCGTCCCTGAGCATGTCGTGCTCCTCGGACGGGCGGTACAGGTCGAAGTCAGCCGATCCGGCCAAGGTGTCTCACGCTCCCAGTGCGCTGCGATGGTCGACGCTAATTACCGTTAAGTAACTCAAATTTTAGAGGCCCGCCCACGGGAGTGATACGTGAGCTTGGCGACAGGGGAAAGGCTGCCCGACGAGGGGCGCTGTCACGCCCCGACTATGCTCGGGCAGCGCATCAACTCCGTCCACCTCTGGAGCACCCATGGCCCTCAAGATCACCGTGATCGGCACCGGCTATCTCGGCGCCACGCACGCGGCGGCGATGGCCGAGCTCGGTTTCGAGGTGCTGGGCCTTGACGTCGTGCCCGAGAAGATCGCCATGCTCCAGCGCGGCGAGGCCCCGATGTTCGAGCCCGGCCTGGAGGAGCTGCTGCGCAAGCATGTCGCCGGGATCGAGGGGTCCAGCGGGCGGCTGCGCTTCACCCAGGACTGGGCCGAGGTCGGCGCCTTCGGCGATGTCCACTTCCTGTGCATCAACACCCCGCAGAAGCACGGCGAGTACGCCTGCGACATGTCGTACGTCGACTCCGCGATCGCCTCGCTGGCGCCGCACCTGACCGGGCCCGCCCTGGTGGTCGGCAAGTCCACCGTGCCCGTCGGCTCCGCCGACCGGCTGGCCCGCTACCTCGCGGACCACTCCCCCGCCGGGGCCGACGCCGAGCTGGCCTGGAACCCGGAGTTCCTGCGGGAGGGCTTCGCCGTGCAGGACACGCTGCACCCGGACCGGATCGTGGTCGGGGTGCGCAGCGAGCGGGCCGAGAAGCTGCTGCGCGAGGTGTACGCGACGCCGCTGTCGGAGGGCACGCCGTTCGTCGTCACCGACTTCCCCACCGCCGAGCTGGTGAAGACCTCGGCGAACTCCTTCCTCGCCACCAAGATCTCCTTCATCAACGCGATGGCGGAGATGTGCGAGGCCTCGGGCGGCGATGTCGCCAAGCTGGCGGAGGCCATCGGGTACGACGACCGGATCGGCCGGAAGTTCCTGCGGGCCGGCATCGGCTTCGGCGGCGGCTGTCTGCCCAAGGACATCCGTGCCTTCATGGCGCGCGCCGGTGAGCTGGGGGCCGACCAGGCGCTGACCTTCCTGCGTGAGATCGACTCGATCAACATGCGCCAGCGCGGGCAGATGGTGGAGCTGGCGCGGGAGGCGCTGGGCGGCGGGCCGTTCCTCGGCAAGCGGGTCGCGGTCCTCGGCGCCACCTTCAAGCCGGACACCGACGACGTCCGGGACTCACCCGCGCTGAACGTGGCCGGGCAGATCCATCTCCAGGGCGGCCAGGTGACCGTCTACGACCCGATGGGCATGGAGAACGCCCGCCGTGTCTTCCCGACCCTCGGCTACGCCGACACCGCCGTGGAGGCGGTCCGGGGCGCCGACGTCGTCCTGCACCTGACGGAGTGGCGGGAGTTCCGTGAGCTGGACCCGGCGGCGCTCGGCGAGGCCGCGGCGGTCCGGCTGATCCTGGACGGGCGCAACAGCCTCGACCCGGTGCTGTGGCGGAAGGCCGGGTGGACGTACCGGGCGATGGGGCGCCCCACCGCCTGATCCCTGCTCCTGAAAAAGCTTCTGCGGCAGGCGACGCCGGTTCGGCCGAGGCTCAGTCGGCCGAACCGGCGTCTTGTTGCATTCTGCACCACCGGCCTGTGCGGCATCCGGCGAACTACTTGGCCCGGTAGCGCCGCATCTTCGCCCGCGCCCCGCACACCTGCATGGAGCACCAGCGCCCGCGTCCGGCGGGGCTGCGGTCGTAGTACGCCCAGTGGCAGGTGTCGCTCTCGCACGCCTTGAGGCGCAGCCAGGTGCCCGCGATCAGGGCGGCCGCGACGGCTTCGGCGATACGGGAGTGAAGGCGCCCCTCGTCGGCGGACACGAGCGCCGCGGAGCCGTCCGCCGGGTCGACCGTCACCCGCAGCGGGGCCGAGGCCAGCAGCTCGCCCAGGGGCGTGACCGGGGCGTGCGCGGGATGGCCCGCGTGCGCGAGCAGCGCCGCCCGCAGCGACTCCCGCAGCTCGCGCGCCCCCGGGACCTGCGCCTCCGTGAGCCCGAAGCGCTCCCGCCCGTCGGCCGTGTCGAGGGCGTCCGCGCCCGACTCGATGTCCAGCGTGTTCACCAGGGACTCGACCAGAGCCAGGCTGCCGGGCGCGGCCGATCTCTCACTCATGCTTGCGACGTTACCTCTTATGGGGGAGTATGCGGTAACCGCGTTACTCGTTGACCGCTTCTACAGGTAACACCGGAGGAAGTCATGGCTCTCGCCAAGCTCGGCACCGTCGTCCTGGACTGTCCCGACCCCCGCGCCCTGGCCGGTTTCTACGCCGAGGTGCTCGGCGGCACGGTGGAGGGGGACGGGGAGTGGGTGGACGTGAAGGTGCCCGGCGGACAGTCGCTCGCGTTCCAGGCCGCCGCCGGCCACGTACCCCCGCGGTGGCCGTCTGCGGACCGCTCGCAGCAGTTCCATCTGGACCTGACCGTGGAGGATCTGGACGCCGCCGAGAAGGAGGTCCTCGCGCTCGGCGCGAAGGCGCTGGACGCCGAGGACCGCTCGCGTTCGTTCCGTGTGTACGCCGACCCGGCGGGGCACCCGTTCTGCCTGTGCGCCTGCTGAGCCGGAGGTACCCATGACAGCCGCAGCCCGTTTCCGTTCCGTCGTGCTCGACTGCCCTGATCCACGCGCGCTCGCCCGCTTCTACGCCGGGGTCGTCGGCGGCACCCCCGAGGACGACGATCCCGAGTGGGTCGTCCTCCAGGTGCCCGGCGGGCCGCGGCTGGCCTTCCAGCGGGCGCCCGGGTACACCCCGCCGGAGTGGCCGCGTGCCGACCGCAACTCCCAGCAGTTCCACCTCGACTTCGACGCGGGAACCACCTGGGAGGAGGTCGAGGAGGCGGAGAAGAAAGTGCTGGCGCTGGGCGCGAAGCCGCTGCACGCCGAGGACAAGGAGGACTTCCGGGTCTACGCCGATCCGGCGGGACATCCGTTCTGCCTCTGCCGGATCGGCCCCGTCTGAACCGCCCGGCTCACCCGTCCAGGTCGGAGATCTTCGCCGTCGACGGCTCGCGTCGCTCCCGGGCGGCGCGGGCCGTGAAGTCCGCGCTGCGCAGGACGCGCTGGACGTTGCCCCAGGTCAGCAGGGCGATGTCGGACTCGGACCAGTCGCGGCGCAGGAGTTCGGCGACCAGGTGCGGGTAGCAGGAGGCGTCGGTGAGGTCCTGCGGGTGGGCGGTGCCGGCGTCGTAGGTGCCGGACAGGCCGACGCACTCCGGTCCGGCGACCGCACGGACGTGGTCGAGGTGGTCGGCCACGTCCCGCACGCTCGGGCCGGTCTGCTCGGCGGTGAGCGGCACCATGCACAGGCCGTTGGCGGCGCCCAGCTCGGCGAGCAGGTCGTCGGGGAGGTTGGCGGGGTGGGGCCGCAGGGAGCGGGCGGCGGAGCGGGTGCACAGCAGCGGCGCCTTGGAGACGGCGATCGCGCGGCGGACGGTGTCGGCGGAGGCGCCGGAGAGATCGGCGAGGACGCCGAGCCGGTTCATCTCCCGCAGCACCTCCTCGCCGAACCGGGTGAGGCCCGCCTCGCTGGCCCAGGAGGCGCCCGACAGGGTGAGGACGCGCAGGCCGAGAGCGTGCAGCGAGCGCAGGATGCCGAGGGAGTCGCCGAGGGCGGCGGCGCCGGCGGGGCCGAGCAGGACGGCGACCCGGCCGCAGTGCCGTACGTCGGCGGTCTCACCGGCGGTGTGGGCGAGGCGGAGGCCCTCCGGATGCGCCCCGACGACCGTCTTCACCAGGTCCAGCTGTTCCAGGGTGGCGCCCACGGCGCGGTCGCCGCCGATGCTCTCGGGCAGGTGCAGCGACCAGAACAGGGCGCCCACATGGCCCTCGCGCAGCCGGGGCACGTCCGTGTCGACGGAGCTCTCGCCGAGTTCGAGGTCGTACCAGGACAGGTGCCGCAGGGCCCAGGGCAGTCCGCTGTAGCCGTCGGCGACGGGGTGCGCGGCGAGGATGGCGTGCGCCCGCTCCAGGGGCTCGGTGTCCGGGTCGGAGACGGGCGTGTAGGGCCGCGCCGTCCCGGCTGTCTCCGCCGTCTCCGCGAAGGGGTCGGGCAGCTCGTCGAGCGCGCCGACCTCGGTCGTCGTGTGCAGTTCGTCCTGGAGATCGGCCATGGCGGGCTCCGTACGTCGTGGTCGGCGACATGATCAGCAGTACGGTCACCGTCGCACGGGGCGCGGGGGGGCTTCCTGGTGGGTGGGGCGTTCGGCGTACTAGCCGGCTTCGGCCGCCTGGATGACCTCGTCCAGCGTGTCGCGGGAGCGGACCAGGTCGGCGATCATGCGGTCGATGCGGTCGCGTTCGGCGGTGAGGTCGGCGACGAGGCGTGGGGTGGCGACGGTGGAGGGGCCGCCGTCCTGGTCCCGCATGCAGGGGAGCAGCTGCCGGATCTTCTCGCTGTGCAGGCCGGCCGCGTACAGCTCCTGGATCCTGATGACGCGGTCCACGGCCGCCTCGGGGTAGTCCCGGTGGCCGCCGGGGGTGCGGTCGGATGCGAGCAGGCCCTGGGTCTCGTAGTAGCGCAGCGAGCGCTCGCTGACGCCGGTGCGCCGGGCGAGTTCACCGATCCGCATGCCTGCCACCGCCTTCTACGGGCTTGAATCTGACATCAATGTCAAGTTCTACCGTCCCGGCATGACGAACTCAACGGACTTCCTCGCCCCGGCCCGCCTCGGCCGCCTCGCCCTCCCCCACCACCTGGTGATGGCCCCGCTGACCCGCAACCGCGCGGAGGCCGACGGCACCCCGACCGACCTCATGGTCACCCACTACACCCAGCGCGCCTCCGCCGGTCTGATCATCGGCGAGGCGGCGACCCCCAACGCGGTCGGGCAGACGTACCCGAACATCACCGCGATCCACACCGACCGGCACGTGGAGGGCTGGCGGCGGGTGACCGAGGCCGTGCGGGCGGCAGGCGGGCGGATGTTCCTCCAGCTCCAGCACGGCGGGCGGGTCAGCCATCCGGAGACCACCGGGCTGCATCCCGTCGCCCCCTCCGCCGTGCCGCTCCCGGAGACGATCTTCACCCCGCGCGGGCATCAACCGGCAGTCGTGCCACGGGAGATGAGCCTCGACGACATCCGCGCCACCGCCGCCGACTTCGCCGCCGCCGCGCGCCGGGCCGTCGAGGCGGGGTTCGAGGGGGTGGAGGTGCACTCGGCCAACGGGCATCTGCTGCACCAGTTCCTGGCCGCCAACACCAACCGCAGGACGGACGGGTACGGCGGCCCCGTGGAGCGCAGGGTGCGGTTCACCGTCGAGGTCACCGAGGCGGTCGCGGACGCGGTCGGCGCCGACCGGGTGGGCGTACGGGTCTCCCCCGGCGGCACGGTCAACGGCATCGTCGAGGACGACACCGACACCCTCTACCCGGCGCTGGTGGCCCGTCTGAAGGACCTCGGCCTCGCCTATCTGCACCTCGTGCACGCCGACCCGGCGACCGGCTGGTACCGCCGCATCCGCGCCGACTGGCCCGGCACCCTGATCGGCAACCCGGTGCTGACCGGCCTCACCACCGAGGCGGTCACCGAGGCCGCGCGGGACATGCTGGCCGCGGGCGCCGATCTCGTGGCCCTCGGGCGGCCGTTCCTCGCCAACCCCGACCTGGTGGACCGGCTGCGGCTCGGGGCGCCCCTGAATCCCGTACGGGACCGGTACCTGATGTACGTGGGCGGGGCGGCCGGCTACACCGACTACCCCGCCCTGCACGGAACCGGCGCTCAGCCGTCCAGCGACTCGATCGTCGCGTTGGACGGGCCGCGCGTCGCCTGAAGGTCCCGGGCGACGTCCTCCGCCGCGCCCAGCACCCGCACCGAGTTCTGCCAGGTCAGCTTGGCCAGGTCCGCCCTGGACCAGCCGCGGTCGAGCAGCTCCGCGATCAGGTTCGGGTAGCCGGAGACGTCGTCCAGGCCGTCCGGGGTGAACGCGGTGCCGTCGTAGTCGCCGCCGATGCCGAGGTGGTCGACGCCCGCGACCTCGCGCATGTGGTCGAGGTGGTCGGCGACCGTCGCGGCCGTGGCGACCGGGCGCGGGTGCCGCTCCTCGAAGGCGCGGTGCACCTTCATCGCCTCGGGGGTGGTGTCCAGGTGGTGGAGGCCGTGCTCGCGCATGTTCTCGTCGGCCGCCGCCGTCCAGTCCACGGCCGCCTGGAGGACGAACTTCGGCACGAACGTCACCATCGCGACGCCGCCGTTGGCGGGCAGCCGCTCCAGGACGTCGTCGGGGATGTTGCGCGGATGGTCGCAGACCGCCCGGGACGAGGAGTGCGAGAAGATCACCGGCGCCCGGCTGGCGTCCAGCGCGTCCCGCATGGTCGTCGCCGCCACATGGGAGAGGTCGACGAGCATGCCCTCGCGGTTCATCTCCCGCACGACCGCCCGCCCGAAGGCCGTGAGGCCGCCGGCCTTCGGCTCGTCCGTCGCGGAGTCCGCCCAGTCGTTGTTGTAGTTGTGGGTGAGGGTCATGTAGCGGACACCGAGCGCGTACAACGCGCGTAGCGTCGCAAGGGAGTTGGCGATCGAATGGCCGCCCTCGGCCCCCATGAGGGAGGCGATACGGCCCTCCGACCGCGCCGCCTCCATGTCCGCGGCGGTCAGCGCGGCCCGCAGGTCGGCCGGGTGCCGGTCGATCAACTGCCGTACGCAGTCGATCTGTTCCAGCGTCATCGGCACCGCGTCGGGCAGGTCCGCGCGGACGTACACCGACCAGTACTGCGCCCCGACCCCGCCGGCCCGCAGCCGGGCGAGGTCGGTGTGCAGATGGGCGCTCTGGTCGGTGGCGATGTCACGGGCGTCGAGGTCGTAGCGGACCTGTTCGCGCAGCGCCCAGGGCAGGTCGTTGTGGCCGTCGACGACCGGGAACTCGGCGAGGAGTTCCCGGGCGGTCTCCAGCGAGGACATGGCCGTCACTTCCCTGAACCGAAGCCGAAGCCGCCGCCGGCCCCCTCGACCTTGGCGCGCAGCCGCTTGCCCTTCTCGTGGCCTGGTCGTTGAGCTCCTGCTGGAACTCCCGCATGCGGCCGAGGAGCTCCTCGTCGGAGGTGGCGAGGATGCGGGCCGCGAGGAGCCCGGCGTTGCGGGCGCCGGCCACCGAGACGGTCGCGACGGGCACGCCGGCCGGCATCTGCACGATCGACAGCAGGGAGTCCATGCCGTCGAGGTACTTCAGCGGCACGGGCACGCCGATGACCGGCAGCGGGGTGACGGAGGCGAGCATGCCGGGCAGATGGGCGGCGCCGCCCGCACCCGCGATGATCACCTTGATGCCGCGCCCGGCCGCCTCCTCGCCGTACGCGATCATCTCGCGCGGCATGCGGTGGGCGGAGACGACGTCGACCTCGTACTCGATCTCGAACTCGTCGAGGGCCTGGGCGGCGGCCTCCATGACGGGCCAGTCGCTGTCCGACCCCATGACGATGCCTACGACAGGGCTCATTCGGTGATGGTGCCTCTCAGGTAACCGGCAGCGTGACGTGCGCGCTCCAGCACGTCGTCCAGGTCGTCGCCGTAGGTGTTGACGTGGCCGACCTTGCGGCCGGGCTTCACGTCCTTGCCGTACATGTGGATCTTGAGCTGGGGGTCGCGGGCCATGCAGTGCAGGTACGCGGAGTACATGTCCGGGTAGTCGCCGCCGAGGACGTTGACCATGACCGTCCACTTCGCGCGCGGGCGCGGGTCGCCGAGCGGCAGGTCGAGGACGGCCCGGACGTGGTTGGCGAACTGGGACGTGATCGCGCCGTCCATCGACCAGTGGCCGCTGTTGTGCGGGCGCATCGCCAGCTCGTTGACGAGGATGCGGCCGTCGCGGGTCTGGAACAGCTCGACGGCGAGGTGGCCGACCACGCCCAGTTCCTTGGCGATGGTCAGCGCCATCTCCTCGGCCTCCAGCGCGAGCGCCGGGTCCAGGTCGGGGGCCGGGGCGATCACGGTGTCGCAGACGCCGTTGACCTGCTGGGACTCCACCACCGGGTAGGCGACGGCCTGGCCGTGCGGGGAGCGGACGACGTTGGCGGCGAGCTCGCGGACGTAGTCGACCTTCTCCTCGGCGAGGACGGGCACGCCGGCCCGGAAGGGGTCCTCGGCCTCCTCGACGGAGTCGACGACCCACACACCCTTGCCGTCGTAGCCGCCGCGGACGGTCTTGAGGACGACCGGGAAGCCGTCCCCCTCCGCCGCGAAGGCGGCCACGTCCGCCGGATCGCTCACGATCCGGTGCCGTGGGCACGGCACCCCGATCGCGTCGAGCCGCGCCCGCATCACGCCCTTGTCCTGGGCGTGCACGAGAGCGTCGGGGCCGGGGCGCACGGGGATGCCGTCCGCCTCCAGAGCCCTGAGGTGCTCGGTGGGTACGTGTTCGTGATCGAAGGTGATCACATCGCAGCCCCTCGCGAACTCGCGCAGCGTGTCGAGATCGCGATAGTCGCCGATGACGACATCGCTCACGACCTGCGCCGCGGAGTCCTGAGGGGTGTCACTGAGGAGCTTGAACCTGATGCCGAGCGGGATGCCCGCCTCGTGTGTCATACGAGCGAGCTGGCCCCCGCCGACCATGCCGACTACCGGGAACGTCACGCTCCTAGGGTATCGGCCACGCCACGGCGGCCGGATTCCGCTCCTCCTCCGCCCGCTTTGTGCCTGCTTTCCGGCCCCTGTCCCCCGCTCATACCAGCTTCTTTACGACCGTGTACCTCTGCGCGCAGGCAACCGGCAGGGGGGATGGTTAGCATGGCTGGGTTGACGAAACCGACCGACGTCGACGAAACCGACCGACTGGGGGCCTGTACTTCCATGGGACGTGGTTCCTCAGGGCTGCGCAGGCTCGTGCACGAGATCGCCAAGTTCGGCGCCGTGGGCGGTGCGGGGCTGCTCGTCAACCTGCTCGTCTTCAACCTGGTACGGCACACCACCGACCTCCCGGTGGTGCGCGCCAGCGTGATCGCGACGGTCGTCGCGATCATCTCGAACTACATCGGCTTCCGCTACTTCACGTACCGCGACCGCGACAAGAGCGGCCGTACGAAGGAGCTGACGCTGTTCCTGCTGTTCAGCGCGGTCGGCCTGGTGATCGAGAACGGCGTGCTGTACGTGGCGACGTACGGCTTCGGCTGGGACAGCCCGCTGGAGAGCAACGTCTTCAAGTTCCTCGGCATCGGCATCGCGACGCTGTTCCGCTTCTGGTCGTACCGCACCTGGGTGTTCAAGGCCCTGCCGGCGCCGGAGCTGGTGGCGAGCGCGGAGGAGATCCTGGCGCAGGCGGAGCGCAGGCCGCGCTCGAAGCAGCGGGTCAGCTGAGCGGCTCACGGCCCTGGCCCACGCCTGGCGGACCTAGCGGACCGTGGGCTCCTGGTCGTCCAGCGTCGGCTTCTTCAGAGGCGTACGGGACAGGAACAGCCCGAACACCGCCGGCTGCGCCTGAAGCATCTCCAGACGCCCTCCGTCGGCCTCCGCGAGGTCACGCGCGACCGCCAGCCCGATGCCCGTGGAGTTGCGCCCGCTGATCGTCCGCTCGAAGATCCGCGCGCCCAGGTCGGCCGGCACGCCCGGCCCCTCGTCGGTGACCTCGATGACCGCCTGGTTGCCGGTGACGCGCGTGCGCAGCGCCACCGTGCCGCCCCCGTGCATGAGCGAGTTCTCGATGAGCGCCGCCAGCACCTGTGCGACCGCGCCCGGTGTGCCGACCGCCCGCAGATGCCGTTTGCCGGAGCTGACGATGGCCCGGCCCGCGCTGCGGTAGGCGGGACGCCACTCGGCGAGCTGCTGCTGGATGACCTCGTCGAGGTCGAAGGAGACGGCGGAGCCGGTGCGGGGGTCGCGGGCGTTGGTGAGCAGCCGCTCGACGACGTCGGTCAGCCGCTCCACCTGCGTGAGCGCGATCGTCGCCTCCTCCTTCACCGTGTCCGGGTCGTCGGTGAGGGTGATCTCCTCCAGCCGCATGGACAGCGCGGTCAGCGGGGTGCGCAGCTGGTGGGAGGCGTCGGCGGCCAGGCGCCGCTCGGCGGTGAGCATGCGGGCGATGCGCTCGGCGGAGCCGTCGAGGACGTCGGCGACCCGGTCCAGCTCGGGAACGCCGTACCGCTTGTGCCGGGGCCGCGGGTCGCCGGAGCCGAGCCGCTCGGCGGTCTCGGCGAGGTCGGTCAGCGGCGAGGCCAGCTTGTTGGCCTGCCGTACGGCGAGCAGGACGGCGGCGATCACCGCGAGCAGCGCCACCGCGCCGATGATCAGCAGGGTGCGGCCGACCTCCCGGGTGACGGACGAGCGCGGCTCCTGGACGGTGACCGTCTCGCCCTCCTCGCCCTTCTCGGTGGAGCTGATGACGTCACCGGTCGGCCTGGGGCCGACCTCGATGACCGGCTCACCGGGGATGTGGATCTCGGCGAACCGCTCCCCCGCGACCTGCTCCTTCAGCACCTCCGCGTCGACGGTCTGCTCGCCGAGCAGCCGGCTGTCGACGATGCTGGCCAGCCGGACCGCCTCGGAGTCGACGCGTTCCTGGGCGCTGTTGCTGATGGTCCGGGTCTCGACGATGACGAGCGAGACCCCGAACACGGCGATGACGACGAGGACGACGGCGAGCGTCGACTGGATGAGGCGGCGGCGCACGGGGGTCGGCTAGCTCTTCTCGAACCGGAAGCCGACACCGCGCACGGTGGCGATGTAGCGGGGGTTCGCCGCGTCGTCGCCGAGCTTCTTGCGCAGCCAGGAGATGTGCATGTCGAGGGTCTTGGTGGAGGACCACCACGTGGTGTCCCAGACCTCGCGCATCAGCTGGTCGCGGGTGACGACCCGGCCCGCGTCGCGCACGAGGACGCGCAGCAGGTCGAACTCCTTGGCGGTGAGCTGGAGCTCCTCGTCGCCCATCCAGGCGCGGTGCGACTCGACGTCGATCCGCACGCCGTGGGTGGCCGGCGGCTGCGCGGGCTCGGCGGCGCCGCGCCGGAGCAGGGCCCGGACCCGGGCGAGCAGTTCGGCGAGGCGGAAGGGCTTGGTGACGTAGTCGTCGGCGCCCGCGTCCAGACCGACGACGGTGTCCACCTCGTCGGCGCGCGCGGTCAGGATGAGGATCGGCACGGCGTGGCCCTCGGCGCGCAGCCGGCGGGCGACCTCCAGGCCGTCCATGCCGGGCAGACCCAGGTCGAGCACGACCAGGTCGACACCGCCCTGCATTCCGGCGTCGAGTGCGGTGGGGCCGTCTTCACGCACCTCGACCTCGTACCCTTCCCGGCGCAGGGCGCGGGCCAGCGGCTCCGAGATGGACGCATCGTCCTCGGCGAGCAGTACACGGGTCATGAGCTGATGGTAGACCGCGGAATGCAGATGCTGGGGTGTGATCGCAAGGGCGTGATTCTTACCATCGGGCGTTCTGGTACGAACCTATGTACCGGAGGTGAGAACCTGGTGAGGACCTTAGAAAAGGTGTGCACGGTTCCACGGAAGCCTGTGATCCATCTCTCAAGTCCTTCCATTTCCGGCACTGTCCTGCCGTATGGTGAAAGACGCCTTTTGCAGCACGGGGACCTTTGGCCGAGCAGTTCACGCTGAAGGTCTCTTTTGTGTGCGGGCCGGCCACCGCCAGCCTTGAAACACGTCGTGCGTCCCCACCAGCAAGGAACGACCAATGGCGTCCAGCCTGACGAAGGACTCGGCCCGCCGGGGCACCCCCGGCACCGAGCAGACCTTCTTCGGCCACCCCCGCGGACTGGCCACTCTCTTCATGACCGAGATGTGGGAGCGTTTCTCCTACTACGGCATGAGGGCTCTCCTCCCGCTGTACCTCGTCGCCCCCGGCGGCCTCCACCTCAGCGCCGCCACCGCGACCGCGATCTACTCGGTGTACGTGTCGCTGGTGTACCTGCTCGCCCTGCCGGGCGGCTGGTTCGGCGACCGCGTCTGGGGTCCCCGCAAGACCGTCGCCGTCGCCGGTGGCGTGATCATGCTCGGCCACCTCACGCTGGCCCTGCCGTCCTCCGGCACCTTCTACGCGGGCCTCGGCCTCGTGGCGATCGGCTCCGGCCTCCTCAAGGCCAACATCTCCACGATGGTCGGCCACCTCTACGACGGCCCCGACGACCCGCGCCGGGACGGTGGCTTCACCGTCTTCTACATGGGCATCAACCTCGGCGCGTTCGCCGCGCCGCTGGTCATCGGCACCATCGGTGAGAACGTCAACTGGCACCTGGGCTTCGCGCTCGCCGCGCTCGGCATGGCCCTGGGCCTCGGCCAGTTCCTGATCGGCTCGCGCCACCTGGCGGACCGCTCCAGCGTCGTCCCGACCCCGCTGTCGGAGCAGGAGAAGGCCTCGACCCTGCGCAAGGCCGCGATCTGGGCCGGTGTCGCCGTGGTCTTCTACGCGATCGTCGGCTTCTCCGGCCACTACACGCTGAACTGGATCCTGGTCCCGCTGACCCTGCTCGGCCTGATCATCCCGGTGATGGTGCTGGCCCGCATCAAGCGCGACAAGGATCTGGACCGCAGCGAGCAGAAGTCGATGTCGGCGTACATCTGGTTCTTCGTGGCCGCGGCCGTGTTCTGGATGATCTACGACCAGGGCGGCTCGACCCTGTCGATCTTCGCCGACTCCTCGGCCGACAACACCATCTTCGGCTGGGAGTTCCCGGTCTCCTGGTACCAGTCGGTCAACCCGGTCCTGATCATGGCGCTGGCCCCGGTCTTCGCCTGGTTCTGGCTGGCGCTGAACCGGCGCGGCAAGGAGCCGAGCACCATCGTGAAGTTCGCCTCGGGCCTGGTCCTGGTCGGCGCGTCCTTCTTCCTGTTCCTCGCCCCGCTGGCGATCGCCGACGGCGGTCACAAGGCGGCGGCGGCCTGGCTGGTGGCGATCTACTTCGTCCAGACCGTCGGCGAGCTCCTGCTCTCCCCGGTCGGCCTGTCGGTGACGACGAAGATGGCCCCGGCGAAGTACGCCTCCCAGATGATGGGTGTCTGGTTCCTCGCGGTCACCGCGGGTGACGCCACGACGGGCCTGCTGTCCATCGCCGGCGTCGACCTCAACAAGACGGGCATCGTCGCCCTGGAGGCCACGCTCGCCGTGGTCGCCGGCGCCGCGGTCTGGATGTACCGCAACCGCGTCAAGGAACTCATGGGCAGCGTCCGCTGACCCGAGGACGGTGACGAAGGGGCCGCCGCACCATGAGGTGCGGCGGCCCTTCGCGTTCTCAGACGCGCCGCCTGCCCGGCAGGAACGTGAACACCGCCGCGCCCAGCAGTACGGCCGTGCCCGCCACCAGGCCCAGGGCCTTCAGGGCGCCGTGGTCCTCGGCACCGGTCGCCGCCAGGCCTCCGGAGGAGTCTCCGCCGGACGACGAGGAGCCGCCTGACGAAGAGCCGCCTGACGAGGAGCCGCCGGACGCCCCGCCCTCCTGCTGCGTGGTGTCGAGCTTCAAGGACACCGACGTCGAGTCCGGCTCGCACGTGGTCGTCGTACCGAGGGCCTTGATCGTCAGGACGCCCGGTGACAGGGTCGACTCGCCCGTCGCCCCCGGCTTGTAGGTGCCGGTCATGTCCGGGATCTCGATCGGGTCGCCCGCCTTGATGTCCTCGGCGTTGGTCGGGCCCTCCACATGGACCGAGCCCTTGTCGGCGCCGCCCAGGACGACCTCCATCGACGGTTTGATGGAGTCCTTCGGGATGTTGGCCGGGCTGTTCATCGGGGACTTCTTGAACTGCACGGTGAGGCCGTAGTTCCCGCCGCTCTTCTTGGCGTCGATCTGGATCGTGGACGTCGCCTTCTGCTCGCCGATCGGCGACTTGCAGGTGTAGGGGATGGCGACGACCTTGCCCTGGAAGTCGGTCTGTCCGCCGTCGGACGCCGTGGCGGTCGGGGACGGTTCGTCGGAGGCGCTGGAGGTCGGGCTCGGGCTCGCGCTCGGTTCCTCGGAGGTCGTCGGGGTCGGCGAACTCCCATCCCCGGCCCGGACGTCGATCGTCGCCGCCGTCGGCACCTGCGCGCTCGGCGTGCACTTGGTGTCCGTGCCGTACGCGGTGACCGTGTACGCGTCCGGCGTCAGCGTCACCTCGCCCGCCGTCGTCAGCTTCAGCGTGCCCTTCATGTCGGAGAGCACCATGGCGCCGCCCTTGGGGATGGGCGGGTTCTCCTGCGGCCCCGCCATGGCGATGTCGGCACTCTGCGCACCGGCCGCCTTGAGGGTGCCGGTCGGCTTGACCTGGTTCTCCCCGATGTCGATGAGGTCGGGGTTCTTCGAGGCGGCCTGGACGAACTTCCACACCACCTCGACCTCGTCGCCGACCTCGGCGGTGGCCGGCGCGGTGATCTCCACCTTGGTGGTGCCGTCCACGGGGTCGAGGCCGACGCCGGCGGGCGGCACGCAGTGCGTCGCGTTTGACACCTCCGCGGCCTGCGCGGGCGCGACGGCGACGCCGATCAGGACGCCCGCCCCGCAGAGCGCCAGCGCGACTCTGGCACGGTCGGGTACGGCTCTCCTTCGCTTGCTCACGTGGGTCCCTTTCTGGTGGGGGTCGTCGGGCTGTCGTCGTGCGGTGCGGAGAGCCGACCGGCCGTGCCCGGATCGGAGTCCGGGGTGAACCACGGCAGGGTCGAGGGCGGGGGCGGCTGTTCGGCGGGGCCGGTGCGCAACCCCGGGAGCCGCAGGGTGAGTTCGGGCAGCCGCAGCCGGGCGGGGGCGCGGGAGGGGCGGCCCGGGCGGCGGGGCCGTGCCCGGTCGACGACGGCCATCCCGAGCCGGAACAGCGCGGCGGGCACGACCAGGCAGACCAGGACCCAGAACAGGGTCACGCCCCAGGGGCGGCCCACCCCCCAGGGCTGTTCGGCGAGGACTTTGCCGCCGTACTTCAGCGAGACCGTGTAGTCGCCGTGCGCGCCGCCCGTCAGCTCGACGGGGAGCTCGATGCGGGCCTTGTCACCGGGCTCGATCGTGCCGCGCCACTGCTGTTCCTCCCACTGCGGGGCGAACACGCCGTGGGAGTGCCGACGTGGAAGACGGGGTTCCTGACAGCCGCGGTGCCGACGTTGCCGACGGTGAAGACCAGAGTGCGGGCGGGCGGCGCGCCGAACCAGGTGAGCAGCCCGCCGACGCCGTCGAGGCGGGTGTCGGTGAGGACCGACAGACGTCCGCCGGCGGTCTCGGCGGGCAGCGGCTCCACGGCGTGCCCGGCCACCTGGAAGATCGCGTCCGCTTCCGCCTTCGCCCCGGTCACCGTCGCCACGTGCACCACGCAGGGGCAGGGCACCGGAGGTTCGGCGACCGGCAGTTTCCTGCTGAAGCGGCCCTTGGCGTCGGTGGTGACGGCCCGACCGTCGGCGTTGGCACAGGAGTTGGTGCCGCCGGGCACGCCCCGCGACGGCACGGCCTGGCCGCAGACGAGGATCATCAGCAGCGCCTTCGCCCGCCAGCCGCTGCCGGTGACGGTGACCGAACCGCCGGTGCCCGCCTGCGACTTGGAGAGTTTGACGACGGGCTGCTCGGCGGCCTGCACCGGGCCGACCGAGACCGACGCCAGCAGCAGCGCCAGCACCGCCGCCCCGAGAATCCGCAGCTTCACGACACCGCTCCCGTCAACTCGGCTTCCGGACAAGAGGGTTCGGTCGGAACGGCCGCACGGCGCCTGTGACGTCGTACGACCGGCAACCGCCGTACGGCGAACAGCGCGCCCCCACCCGCCACCACCCCCGCAC
>MWJO01000082.1 GCA_002027195.1 Streptomyces sp. GKU 895
CGCCGGCGCCGCGGCCGCCTCTGGCTGCTCACCGCCCTCGGCACGGCCCTCGTCGCGGCCGTGGCCACCACCACCCTCGCTCTCACCGGCGACGAGGCCGCCGACCCGGGAAGGCTCCCCGCCGGCTGGGAGGCCTGGCACCGGCAGGCGAAGGACCCCAGCGTCGACAAGGACCCGATGGGCCCCACCGCCCTCTTCAACCGCTGCGTCGCCTCCGGCACCTCCCTGGTCTGCGCGGGCGACGAGATCATGGCCACCCGCTTCGCCCTCGCCGACGGCGCCAACACCTGGGGCCGGCCCATGGACCCGACCGCCGAGGACTCCGACTTCGGCAGCAGCAGCTCCGGCGCGGGCACGATCATCAGCGCCCACGACGGCCGCGTGTACGTCTACGGCACCGACGACCGGCCCGGCAAAGGCGAGGCGGCGTACGCGACCCGCTACTCGATCCAGGCCCTGGACGCCGAGACCGGCGAGGTCGCCTGGAAGACCGTCACCGCCGACGGCACGGACGGCACCGAGCCGAGCAGCGACCAGGGCGCCTCCGCCGCCGTCCCCGCAGGCGTCGTCACCGTCTACGGCAGGACGGGCAACCAGTACGCCCTCCTCGACGCCGGGACCGGCAAGGTCCGCTGGAAGCGCCCCCTGCCGAACCCCAACCGGTACATGACCCTGCTCCGCGCTGTCGGCGGACAGGCGTACCTGCTCACCGCGAAGTACACGTCCGACGTCATCGAGAACACCAGCGTCAGCCAGCTCGACCCGGCCACCGGAAAGCCCCGCTGGACCGTGAAGCTCAAGGGCGACGCCGACATCGTCGGCCACCGCGACGGGCGCCTGCTCCTCCTCAACACCACCGGCGTCCGCCGCACCCTGACCCTGATCAAGACGTCCACGCACATCGTCACCACGGTGAAGCTCGCCAAGCCCCAGCCCGAGGCCGCGACCCCCACCCTCACGGGCGGCACCCTCTACTTCACGCTCTCCAACGGCGGCGTCCGCGCGGTCGACCCGGACACCGGCCGCCAGCTGTGGGAGGGCAACTCCGGCGTGGAGCTCGCCGGCCCGCCCACGGCCTCCCGCACCCACCTGTACCTGGCGTCCCCCAGCGGCCGCCTCGCCGCCGTCAACCGGACGACCGGCAAGGTCGACGGCACCCTCGACGGCCGCGACGAGGCCGCCGTGGACGGCTCCCCGACCGGCGCCCCCCTCACCTTGGTGGGCGACGCCCTCTACGTCCCGTACGGCCTGCGCTCGGTCTACACGGTCGACGTACGGACCCTCTGACCAGGTACGACGGCCCTGTACGACGAAAGGGCCCGGTTCCCCAGGAACCGGGCCCTCTGCATCGAACAGAGCGGGCGACGGGAATCGAACCCGCGTAGCTAGTTTGGAAGACTAGGGCTCTACCATTGAGCTACGCCCGCACGCGACGCGCCGCAGGTCAGGTGACCGCGGCACAGAAGGCATCGTAGCGGGTCGGTCCCCCTCGCCGCACACCCCGGTCCACCTTGCCGCGCGGCCCCGTAAATGCGGCGATCCCATGGCCTGCGGGCATGTACCCTACGTGTCGCACCAGACGGGGTGTGGCGCAGCTTGGTAGCGCGTCCGCTTTGGGAGCGGAAGGCCGTGGGTTCAAATCCCGCCACCCCGACCACCTTTCTTGATCGCCTTTTGGGGCGTGTCGTGGCTGCGGTTACTATGCAAGCTGCATGCCCGTGTGTCTCTCGTCCGACCCCGACGACATCCTCCGGGCGGCGAATCCGCCGGAGCCGTTCTGGCCCCGGCAGAATCCAAGAAGTCAGCCACAAGGAGACCGAACCGTGAAGAGCGCCGTTGAGAACCTGAACCCGACGCGGGTTCGGCTCACTGTCGAGGTGCCCTTCGAGGAGCTCAAGGACAGCCTCGACGCGGCGTACAAGAAGATCAACCAGCAGGTCACGGTGAAGGGCTTCCGCAAGGGCAAGATCCCGGCCCGCGTCATCGACCAGCGGTTCGGCCGCGGTGCGGTCCTGGAGGAGGCGGTCAACGACGCGCTTCCGAAGTTCTACACCGAGGCGGTCAACGAGGCCGACCTGGACGTCCTCGGCCAGCCCGAGGTCGACATCACGGAGCTGAAGGACGGCGACACGCTGAACTTCACCGCCGAGGTCGACATCCGCCCCGCCCTGGAGATCCCGGACTTCTCCGGCATCGAGGTCGAGGTCGACGCCGTCGAGGTCACCGACGAGGACGTCGACAAGTCCGTCGAGCAGCTCCGTGAGCGCTTCGCCTCCACCTCCCCGGTCGAGCGCGCCGCCGAGGACGGCGACGTCGTCACGATCGACCTGGAGGCCAAGGTCGACGGAGAGGTCCTCGAGGACGGCATCGCCAACGGTGTCTCCTACACCATCGGCTCCGGCGAGCTCCTCGACGGCATCGACGACGCCGTGAAGGGCCTGGAGGCCGGGGCCGAGGCCACCTTCACCTCCGAGCTCAAGGGCGGCTCCGCGGCCGGCAAGGAGGCCGAGGTCACCGTCAAGGTCACCCAGGTCGCCGCCCGCGAACTGCCCGAGCTGGACGACGAGTTCGCGCAGCTCGCCTCCGAGTTCGACACCCTGGAGGAGCTGAAGGCCGACAGCCGCAAGCGCCTCGAGAACATGAAGCAGTACGACCAGGCCACCCAGGCCCAGGAGCGCGTCCTGGAGAAGCTCCTGGAGCTCGTCGAGGTGCCCGTCCCCGAGAAGCTCCTCGAGGACGAGATCAACACCCGCAAGCACAACCTGGAGCACCACCAGCTCGGCCAGATGGGCCTCGACCTCGAGAAGTACCTCGAGATCCAGGGCAAGACGGCCGAGGAGTTCGACGCCGAGACCAAGGAAGCCGCGGTCAAGGGCATCAAGACCCAGTTCGTCCTGGACGCCCTGGTCAAGCGCGAGAAGCTGAACGTGAACCAGGAGGAGCTCACCGAGCACCTCATGCGCCGCGCCGCCTCCTCCGGCATGTCCCCCGACCAGTTCGCGCAGGCGGTCGTCGAGGGCGGCCAGGTTCCGCTCCTCGTCGGCGAGGTCGCCCGCGGCAAGGCCCTGGCCGTCGTGGTCGAGGCCGCCACGGTGAAGGACACCAACGGCGAGGTCATCGACCTCGACGACGAGGACGAGGTCGAGGAGGCCGCCGAGGTCGCCGCCGAGGCCACCGAGGCCGACGCCACCGAGGCCGAGACCGAGAAGACCGAGGGCTGAGCCCACGGCACCTCGTAGGTCGTAGGACGCCCGGGTCACTCATGACCCGGGGCCCGTTCGCCTTCCCGCCGGGACACCCGCGCGCTACGCCCCCGGCGAACAGCCCGGTATCCGGGATTCCCCGAAGGGACCAGCGCGTTAGGGTCCATGAATACGAGGGGAGTGGAGTCCCCGAGCGGCTCCAAGCCCCGCAGGGAACACGCAGGGAAACGTGAGACGGCCCGGCGCCGTCGTAAGACGAGCAGGTGGATACGTGACGAATCTGATGCCCTCCGCCGCCGGCGAGCCTTCCATCGGTGGTGGCCTCGGCGACCAGGTCTACAACCGGCTGCTCAACGAGCGGATCATCTTCCTCGGCCAGCCGGTCGACGACGACATCGCGAACAAGATCACCGCACAGCTGCTGCTCCTTGCCGCGGACCCGGACAAGGACATCTACCTCTACATCAACAGCCCGGGCGGTTCGATCACGGCCGGCATGGCGATCTACGACACCATGCAGTACATCAAGAACGACGTGGTGACCATCGCCATGGGTCTCGCCGCCTCCATGGGGCAGTTCCTGCTCAGCGCGGGCACCCCCGGCAAGCGCTTCGCGCTGCCGAACGCCGAGATCCTGATCCACCAGCCGTCCGCCGGCCTCGCCGGCTCGGCCTCGGACATCAAGATCCACGCCGAGCGGCTGCTGCACACCAAGAAGCGCATGGCCGAGCTCACCTCGCAGCACACCGGCCAGTCGTTCGAGCAGATCACCCGCGACTCCGACCGCGACCGCTGGTTCGACGCGGAGGAGGCCAAGGAGTACGGCCTCATCGACGAGGTCATCACCACGGCCGCCAACATGCCGGGCGGCGGCGGCACCGGGGCCTGAGCCCCACCGCAGGGCCCGCAGCGGCCCGCAGAGCCCCCAGCCGACCGCCTCAGCTCCTAGGAGACAGACAGTGAACGACTTCCCCGGCAGCGGCCTCTACGCCCGCACCGAGGCCGAGTACACCGGCCCGCGGGCCGAGTCCCGGTACGTGATCCCGCGCTTCGTCGAGCGCACCTCGCAGGGCATTCGTGAGTACGACCCGTACGCGAAGCTCTTCGAGGAGCGCGTGATCTTCCTCGGCGTCCAGATCGACGACGCCTCCGCCAACGACGTCATGGCGCAGCTGCTGTGCCTGGAGTCGATGGACCCCGACCGGGACATCTCGGTCTACATCAACAGCCCGGGCGGCTCCTTCACCGCCCTCACGGCGATCTACGACACGATGCAGTTCGTGAAGCCCGACATCCAGACGGTCTGCATGGGCCAGGCGGCCTCCGCCGCCGCGATCCTGCTGGCCGCGGGTACGCCGGGCAAGCGCATGGCGCTGCCGAACGCTCGCGTCCTGATCCACCAGCCGTACAGCGAGACGGGCCGCGGCCAGGTCTCCGACCTGGAGATCGCCGCCAACGAGATCCTGCGGATGCGCGCGCAGCTGGAGGAGATGCTGGCCAAGCACTCCACCACGCCGATCGAGAAGATCCGCGAGGACATCGAGCGCGACAAGATCCTCACGGCCGAGGAGGCGCTCGCCTACGGTCTGGTCGACCAGATCATCTCCACCCGGAAGATGAACAACTCCGCAGTCCGCTGACGCGGCTGCTGTATCGTCTGCCGCCCCTTGGCATGGTTCGTGTGCTTTGACACGCTGCACGTCAAAGTGAACCCGGCCAAGGGGGGCCCGAACGGGGGGCCAGGCAAGGTACCGTCGGATTAAGGCAGCACCAGGAGCCGCTGGATTCGAAAGCGTCCAGTCGTCTCCCAGGCGAAGGGGAAGCACACCGTGGCACGCATCGGTGACGGCGGCGATCTGCTCAAGTGCTCGTTCTGCGGCAAGAGCCAGAAGCAGGTCAAGAAGCTCATCGCAGGGCCCGGTGTCTACATCTGCGACGAGTGCATCGATCTCTGCAACGAGATCATCGAGGAAGAACTCGCGGAGACCAGCGAGGTGCGCTGGGAGGAACTCCCCAAGCCCCGCGAGATCTACGAGTTCCTCGAGGGCTACGTGGTGGGCCAGGAGGCGGCGAAGAAGGCCCTCTCCGTCGCGGTCTACAACCACTACAAGCGCGTCCAGGCCGGCGAGAACGGCGGCGGCAACGGCCGTGACGACGCGATCGAGTTGGCGAAGTCCAACATCCTGCTGCTCGGCCCCACGGGCTCGGGCAAGACGCTGCTGGCCCAGACACTGGCCCGCATGCTGAACGTCCCCTTCGCGATCGCGGACGCGACGGCGCTCACGGAGGCGGGTTACGTCGGCGAGGACGTCGAGAACATCCTCCTGAAGCTCATCCAGGCGGCGGACTACGACGTCAAGAAGGCCGAGACGGGCATCATCTACATCGATGAGATCGACAAGGTCGCAAGGAAGAGTGAAAACCCCTCCATCACCCGCGACGTGAGCGGCGAGGGCGTCCAGCAGGCCCTCCTGAAGATCCTGGAAGGCACCACGGCCTCGGTTCCCCCGCAGGGCGGCCGCAAGCACCCCCACCAGGAGTTCATCCAGATCGACACGACGAACGTCCTGTTCATCGTGGGCGGTGCCTTCGCGGGCCTGGAGAAGATCATCGAGTCGCGGGCCGGCGCCAAGGGCATCGGCTTCGGCGCGACGATCCGCTCCAAGCGCGAGCTGGAGGCCAAGGACCAGTTCGAGGACGTCATGCCGGAGGACCTGGTGAAGTTCGGGATGATCCCCGAGTTCATCGGCCGCCTCCCGGTCATCACCTCGGTCCACAACCTCGACCGCGAGGCCCTGCTCCAGATCCTGGTGGAGCCCCGCAACGCGCTCGTGAAGCAGTACCAGCGCCTCTTCGAACTCGACGGCGTGGAGCTGGACTTCGAGCGCGAGGCCCTGGAAGCCATCGCCGACCAGGCCATCCTCCGCCAGACCGGCGCGCGCGGCCTGCGCGCCATCATGGAGGAAGTCCTCCAGGGCGTGATGTACGAAATCCCGTCCCGCAAGGACGTGGCCCGCGTCGTCATCACGGCGGACGTGGTCCACTCCAACGTCAACCCGACCCTGATCCCGCGGGATGCGCGGGGCGGACGGGGGTCTGGGGAGGCGAAGACGGCTTAGCCGTCAGCAGTGAACTCTGCAGGGGCGCCTGGCGGATTGGCCGCTGGGCGCCTCTTGCATTGACTGGACAGGGTTCAGAGAGATAGCGGCTGAAGCCCTTCCTCCGCTCTCAACGGCCCCGTCGAACCGGCATTCTGCCGACCGCCCGCGTGCCCTGCCACGGCAGAGCCCGCTCCCGACCGACGGCCTTTTTGGGTCTGTCGAGGAAATGATCAAGTCAGCTTGCATGCGGCGATGCCTCACCGGTTCGCCTCCGTGATCTCATGAACCCGACCAACGAATGAATGTTCGACTTGAGGGCCGGGAAAACGGGAGGAACCAGGATGAAGTTCGGTGGCGCAAAGCGCGTGTTGTCGGTGGTGGGGGTGATGGCAGCTGCAGGAGTCATGCCGTTGGTCACCGCCACAACCGCGAGTGCGGACCAGATTGCCTGTGTGGACTATGTGGGCAGCCACGGCTACCGGGTCGGTCCCAAGGTCAGGGCGGCGTGCAGTCACGAGGCACTTTTTTCGGGGGCCGCCAAGTCACCCAATCCGAAGTGTCTGGTCGGGCTTGCGGATATCGGCGTGAGTGCCGGCGTCTCGGGGCCGGCTTGTCGTCGTGCCTGATGGCAGGTCATCTGCCACATCGTCGATGTGAACGGCAGTGACTGAGGGAGGCGGCTCGATGTTTCCGAGCCGCCTCCTGCGGTGAGGCTCAGGCCTTCACACGGACTTCCTTGCGGATCTTCGCAGTCAGTTCGGCCGCGCTCTGAAGGTCGGCGCCCTTGCCGGCCATGGCGCTCGCCATGTCGACGTGGATGATCACACCCAGAGTGCTGTGGTCGCCCCAGATGCAGACAGGCATGCTGATCTCGCTCGGGCCGGCCGAGGTGGACGACTTGCCCTCGCTGTACTTCGTCTCCTGGCACTTGAGGACCGCACCGTCGAGGCCGCTCGGCGAGTACGCCTTCGGGCTGCCGACGACCTCACCTCCGTCCTCGTCCTTCGCGTTCTTCTTCATGTCGGCGAACATCGAGTCGACGACCGCCTCTGGGTCCTCGATCTCGCCGTACACGCCCATGTAGTTGATCATCTGCATGGCGAGCGGGTTGTCCTGGTTCCCGGCCTGGTATCCGGCGTGCACGTCCTTGGCGTTCTTCACGCCGTGCTTCTCGGCTTCCTTGACGTCGCTCTCGTCGAAGCCGCCGCTGTCGGCGTCGTCCGCCTTCTTGTATTCGCCGTTGAGCAGCGAATTCGGCGTCGTGAGCTTGTGCGGACCGTCGTCGGCCACGTCCGAGCCGCCCCCGCCCTTGCCGAGCAGCAGCGCCGCCCCCACCGCGACAGCCGCCACCACGGCCACCGCGCCGATGATGATGCCCAGCTTCTTCTTGCCGCCACCGGCGCCGGGGGCTGCGGGACTCCGTAGGGGGCCTGGCCGTAAGGGGCTGGCCGTGACGGCGGGGTCTGGGGCGGCACGCCTGCGGGGGCTGCTGCGGGTAGCCGTAGCCCGGCTGGGGCGCGGTCGGCTGCTGAGGGTAGCCATAGCCGGGCTGGGGGGCCTGCGGCGGCTGCTGGCCGTAGGGGCCCGGCTGGCCGTACGGGCCGGGCTGCTGGGGCTGCCCGCCGTACGGGCCCGGCTGGTTGTAGCTCATTACTGGGTTCCCCTCCAGATACTTATGTGTTCCTGACATCCTGGCGCAGGCCCGGCGCGCGCAACGCATCGGGGGGCGCACCGTTACAGAACAAACGCGTTTCGGGACACGCCCGGGACACCCCTAAACTGACCCCGTGACCGAGAACGCTCAGCAGCAGCCAACAGCGCCCCACACCGAACTGCCGACCCAGTACGCGCCGGCCGAGGTAGAGGGAGCGCTGTACGAGCGCTGGGTAGACAAGGGTTACTTCGCCGCCGACGCGAAGAGCGAGAAGCCGCCCTACACCATCGTCATCCCGCCGCCGAACGTCACCGGCAGCCTGCACCTCGGGCACGCCTTCCAGCACACGCTCATGGACGCCCTCACCCGCCGCAAGCGCATGCAGGGCTTCGAGGCGCTGTGGCTGCCCGGCATGGACCACGCCGGCATCGCCACCCAGAACAAGGTCGAGCAGCAGCTCGCCGAGGAGGGCAAGTCCCGCCACGACCTGGGCCGCGAGGAGTTCGTCGAGCGCGTCTGGCAGTGGAAGGAGGAGTACGGCGGCAAGATCCTCGGCCAGATGCGGCGCCTGGGCGACGGCGTGGACTGGGATCGTGAGCGGTTCACCATGGACGAGGGCCTGTCCAAGGCCGTCCTCACCATCTTCAAGAAGCTCTACGACGACGAGCTGATCTACCGCGCCGAGCGCATCATCAACTGGTGTCCCCGGTGTCTGACGGCCATCTCGGACATCGAGGTGGAGTACCAGGAGGACGACGGCGAGCTCGTCTCCATCAAGTACGGGGAGGGCGAGGAGACCCTCGTCGTCGCCACCACGCGCGCGGAGACCATGCTCGGCGACACCGCCGTCGCCGTTCACCCCGACGACGAGCGCTACCAGCACCTCATCGGCAAGCGGATCAAGCTCCCGCTCACCGACCGCTCCATCCCCGTCGTCGCCGACACCCACGTCGACCCCGAGTTCGGCACGGGTGCCGTCAAGGTCACCCCGGCCCACGACCCCAACGACTTCGCGATCGGCCAGCGTCACGGCCTGGAGTCGATCACGGTCATGGACGAGCGCGCCGTCATCACCGCGCACGGCCCCTTCCAGGGCCTCGACCGCTTCGAGGCGCGCTCCGCCATCGTCGCGGCGCTGCGCTCGCAGGGGCGGATCGTCGCCGAGAAGCGGCCGTACGTCCACTCCGTCGGCCACTGCTCGCGCTGCAAGACCACCATCGAGCCGCGCCTGTCCATGCAGTGGTGGGTCAAGGTCGGCCCGCTGGCCAAGGCCGCCGGCGACGCGGTCCGCGACGGGCGGGTCAAGATCCACCCGGAGGACATGTCGAAGCGGTACTTCGACTGGGTCGACAACATGCACGACTGGTGCATCTCGCGGCAGTTGTGGTGGGGACACCGGATTCCGGTCTGGTACGGCCCGGACGGCGAAGTCGTCTGCGTCGGTCCCGACGAGGAGCCGCCCACCGGTGAGGGCTGGCGTCAGGACACCGACGTCCTCGACACCTGGTTCTCCTCCGGCCTGTGGCCGTTCTCCACGCTCGGCTGGCCCGAACAGACCGAGGACCTGCGGAAGTTCTACCCGACCGACGTCCTGCTCACCGGCCACGACATCATCTTCTTCTGGGTCGCCCGGATGATGATGTTCGGCCTGTACGCCATGGACGGCGAGGTCCCCTTCAAGACCATCGCGCTGACCGGCCTCGTGCGCGACGAGCGCGGCAAGAAGATGTCGAAGTCCTTCGGCAACGTCGTCGACCCGCTGGACTGGATGGACAAGTACGGCTCCGACGCCGTCCGGTTCACCCTGGCCCGCGGCGCCAACCCCGGCACCGACGTCCCGATCGGCGAGGACTGGGTCCAGGCGTCCCGGAACTTCGCCAACAAGATCTGGAACGCCACGCGCTTCGCGCTGATGAACGGCGCGACGGTCGAGGGCCCGCTTCCCTCGCCCGAGCAGATGTCGGCGACGGACCGCTGGATCCTCTCCCGTCTCAACAAGACGGTCGCCCAAGTGGACGCGTACTACGAGGACTTCCAGTTCGCGAAGCTCTCCGACGCCCTCTTCCACTTCGCCTGGGACGAGGTCTTCGACTGGTACGTCGAGCTGTCCAAGACGACGTTCCAGGCGGGCGGCGAGAGCGCCAAGGTCTCCCAGCGCGTCCTCGGCGAGGTCCTCGACGTCACGCTGAAGCTCCTGCACCCGATCGTCCCGTTCGTCACCGACACCCTCTGGACCACCCTCACGGGCGGCGAGTCGGTCGTCATCGCGGACTGGCCGAAGGACAGCGGCTTCCGTGACGCGGCGGCCGAGCAGGAGATCGAGTCCCTCCAGTCCGTCATCACCGAGGTCCGCCGCTTCCGCGCCGACCAGGGCCTCCAGCCCGGCCAGCGCGTCCCGGCCCGCCTCACGCTCGACGGGACGGCGCTGGCGCCCCACGAGGCCGCCATCCGCCAGCTGCTGCGCCTCCAGCCGGAGGGCGAGAGCTTCTCCGCGACGGCGACCCTCCCGGTCGCGGGCGCCACGGTCGCCCTCGACCTCTCCGGCACGATCGACGTCGCGGCGGAGCGCAAGCGCCTCGCCAAGGACCTCGCCGCGGCGGAGAAGGAGAAGGCCCAGGCCACGGCCAAGCTCGGCAACGAGGCGTTCCTGGCCAAGGCCCCGGACAACGTCGTGGACAAGATCCGCGGCGCCTCGCGAAGGCGGACGAGGACATCGCAAGGATCCAGTCCAGCTGGACAAGCTGCCGCCGGCGTAAATGTCAGTACTGAAGGCCTCCGGAACTGTTCGGTTCCGGAGGCCTTCGTGTCCCCAGGGGCGCGGGGAACTGCGCGCGACCGGCCCACACACACCCGCACCCGCCGAACAAGCCCAGCCACCCCACTCCATAGGCGAGCTGTCACCCCCCCGTCCGTAGACTGACCCCGTGAGCGACAGCGACGACCCCTTCGACGAGATCATCTCGGCAGAGACCGACCGCGACCCCGACCTCGCGGTCATCGAGGCCGGCAGCCGCACCCTGCGCACCCAGGGCACCCCGCCCGAGGCACAGGTACCGACCCGCCCCGAGGACCCCGAGCTCGACAAGGCCCTCAGGGACGTCGAGGCGGAGCTCGCCACGCGCTGGGGCGAGACCAAGCTGGAGCCCTCCGTCAGCCGCATCGCCGCGCTGATGGACGTCCTGGGCGAGCCGCAGCGGTCGTACCCCTCGATCCACATCACGGGGACGAACGGCAAGACCTCCACGGCCCGCATGATCGAGGCCCTGCTCGGCGCCTTCGAGCTGCGTACGGGGCGGTACACCAGCCCGCACGTGCAGTCCGTCACCGAGCGCATCAGCCTCGACGGGGCGCCGATCTCCGCCGAGCGCTTCATCGAGACGTACGAGGACATCAAGCCGTACGTCGAGATGGTGGACGCGCAGCAGGAGTACCGGCTGTCGTTCTTCGAGGTGCTGACCGGCATGGCGTACGCCGCCTTCGCGGACGCGCCCGTCGATGTCGCCGTGGTCGAGGTGGGCATGGGCGGCACCTGGGACGCCACCAATGTCATCGACGGTGACGTCGCCGTCGTCACGCCCATCGACCTCGACCACACCGACCGGCTCGGCGAGACGCCCGGCGAGATCGCCAAGGAGAAGGCCGGCATCGTCAAGCAGGACGCGACGGTCATCCTGGCCCAGCAGCCGGTCGACGCCGCTCAGGTGCTGCTCAAGAAGGCGGTCGAGGTCGACGCCACGGTGGCTCGGGAAGGGCTCGAGTTCGGGGTCGTCTCGCGGCAGGTCGCCGTCGGCGGGCAGCTGCTGACGCTGCGCGGGCTCGGCGGCGAGTACGAGGAGGTCTACCTCCCCCTGCACGGCCCCTACCAGGCGCACAACGCCGCCGTCGCGCTCGCCGCCGTCGAGGCGTTCTTCGGTGTCGGCTCACAGCGGCCCGAGCCGCTCGACATCGACACCGTCCGCAAGGCCTTCGCGGCCGTGTCCTCGCCTGGCAGGCTGGAGGTCGTACGGCGGTCTCCGACCGTCGTGCTGGACGCCGCCCACAACCCGGCGGGCGCCCGCGCCACCGCCGAGGCGGTCGGTGAGGCCTTCGACTTCAGCCGGCTGATCGGCGTGGTCGGGGCGAGCGGCGACAAGAACGTACGAGGGCTTCTCGAGGCCTTCGAGCCGATTTTCGCGGAGGTCGTGATCACGCAGAACTCCAGCCACCGCGCCATGGACGCCGACGAGCTGGCCGCGATCGCCGTCGAGGTCTTCGGCGAGGAGCGCGTCCAGGTCGAGCCGCGGCTGCCCGACGCCCTGGAGGCCGCGATCACGCTGGCCGAGGAGGAGGGCGAGTTCGCGGGCGGCGGTGTGCTCGTCACCGGTTCCGTCATCACTGTCGGCGAGGCCCGACTGCTTCTGGGGAGGGGCTGACCACCCGTGCGTACGCTCTGTTCTTCGACCCTGATCGGCGAGTTCCTCGTCATCGGCTTCGCCGCCCTGGTCGCGATGAAGGACGACGACCTGTCCACGTCCACGGTGTGGACGGTCAGCGGGATCGCCATGTTCCTGTGTCTGGTGCTGTGCGGCATGGTGACCCGGCCGGGCGGCATCGCGCTGGGCTGGGTGCTGCAGGTCGCCCTCATCGCCTCCGGGTTCGCCGTGCCGACGATGTTCTTCCTGGGCGCGGTCTTCGCCGCCCTGTGGTGGGCCTCGGTGCACTACGGCCGGAAGATCGACGAGGCGAAGGCCAGATTCGCGGCCCAGGCACAGGCTGAGACCCCCACACCTGACGCTGCGTGACAGAGGGCCGGACACGCCCTGTAACCTCGGTCTTCCCGCACCACGCTTGACACGCTCGATAAGGAGTCCCCTCGTGACGCAGCGCACCCTCGTCCTCCTCAAGCCCGACGCCGTCCGTCGTGGCCTGACCGGCGAGATCATCAGCCGTATCGAGCGCAAGGCCGGCTGGCAGATTACCGCGCTGGAGCTGCGCACGCTGGACCAGGAGACGCTGGAGCAGCACTACGGCGAGCACAAGGGCAAGCCCTTCTACGAGCCGCTGGTGGAGTTCATGGCCTCCGGCCCGGTCGTGGCGCTGATCGTCGAGGGCGAGCGGGTCATCGAGGGCGTGCGCGCGCTGGCCGGTCCGACCGACCCGATCGCCGCCGCCCCCGGTTCGATCCGCGGCGACTTCGGTGTGATCGTCCGTGAGAACCTCATCCACGCCTCCGACTCCGAGGAGTCCGCCGAGCGTGAGGTGAAGATCTTCTTCCCGGGTCGCGCCTGACGCGTGTGCCGTTGGTGAAAGTCCGGGGGGCCGCCTCCGGACTTTCTTGGCATATGCGTGGCGATCGAGGGAACGAGCACCCCCGAACGCCCCTCTCCAGAAGCGAACACCGTCGGCATCTGCTGACAATGGCGGAGACCCTTACGCAGTGTTCGTGCGGGCGCCACTACGATGGAAGCCTTCACGTCACAGCACCCACTTCGCCGACCTGAAAAGCCCTCAAAAGCTCCCAGGAAGGCCAGACGAATCCTGATGGGGAACTCAATGTCGTTCATCGGCCGTGACATGGCTGTCGACCTCGGGACCGCCAACACGCTGGTGTACGTCAGGGGTCGCGGGATCGTACTCAACGAGCCGTCCGTCGTCGCGATCAACACCAACACCGGTGGCATCCTGGCGGTCGGCGCCGAAGCGAAGAAGATGATCGGGCGCACGCCCGGCAACATCGTTGCCGTCCGTCCGCTGAAGGACGGCGTGATCGCCGACTTCGAGATCACCGAGCGGATGCTCCGCTACTTCATCCTGAAGATCCACAAGCGGCGGTATCTGGCTCGTCCGCGGGTCGTCGTCTGTGTGCCCTCGGGCATCACCGGCGTCGAGCGCCGTGCCGTCATCGAGGCGTCGTCCCAGGCCGGCGCCCGCCAGGTGCACATCATCGAGGAGCCCATGGCCGCGGCCATCGGCTCCGGCCTGCCGGTCCACGAGGCCACGGGCAACATGGTGGTGGACATCGGCGGCGGCACGACGGAGGTCGCGGTCATCTCGCTCGGCGGGATCGTCACCGCCCAGTCGATCCGCGTCGCGGGCGACGAACTGGACAACGCGATCATCCAGCACATCAAGAAGGAGTACTCCCTCCTCCTCGGTGAGCGGACGGCCGAGCAGATCAAGATCACGATCGGTTCGGCGTACGACCTCGACGCTGACGAGCACACCGAAATCCGCGGCCGGGACCTCGTCTCCGGGCTGCCCAAGACCGTCGTCATCTCGGCCGCCGAAGTCCGCAAGGCGATCGAGGAACCCGTCAACGCGATCGTGGACGCGGTGAAGACGACCCTCGACAAGTGCCCGCCCGAGCTGTCCGGCGACATCATGGACCGCGGAATCGTTCTGACCGGCGGCGGCGCCCTGCTGCGCGGTCTCGACGAGCGGCTGCGCCGGGAGACCGGCATGCCGATCCACATCGCCGAGGACCCCCTCGACAGCGTGGCGCTCGGCTCCGGCAAGTGCGTGGAGGAGTTCGAGGCGCTCCAGCAGGTGCTGGACGCCCAGCCGCGCAGATGACGTAACAGTGCGATTCCGCCGTACGAGATGATCTCCTCTCGTACGGCGGATCGTTGATATAGAGGCATAAGCTCGCCTCTGCACACCCGCACATACACAGACGCACATTCCTGAACACTGCACATTCCTATTGAGGAAGGCACGGCCGCCGCACGTGAGGGACACACGAGAGAGCCGGCTGCTCCTGGTGCTGCTGATCGCCATCGCGTTCGCACTGATCACGGTGGACATCCGCGGCGGGGAGGACTCACCGGTCGACGGTGCCCGCCAGGCCGCGGCGACGGTCTTCGGCCCGATCGAGGACGGCGTCTCCGCCGCGGTGAACCCGGTCGGCAACGCGATCTCCTCGATCCGCGACTCCGGCGAGCGCCACGACCGGCTCGCCGCGCTGGAGAAGGAGAACGCGGCCCTCAAGGCGAAGCTCGGCAGCGACGACCGCAACGCCAGCCGCCTCAAGCAGCTCAACAAGCTGATGGGCATCGCGGCCGAGGGCCAGTACGGCATCAAGGGCGCCGAGGTCATCGCCATAGGAGCGGCCCAGGGCTTCTCCTGGACCATCACCATCGACGTCGGCTCCAACGACGGCATCAAGCGCGACATGACGGTCCTCAACGGCGACGGGCTGGTGGGCCGGGTGACGACGGTCGGCCCGAACACCGCGACCGTGCTCCTCGCCAACGACCCCGACTTCACCGTCGGCACCCGCATGGAGGCCGGCGACGAGCTCGGCTTCGCCTCCGGGCAGGGCGACCGCCCGCTGCGCGTCGAACTCCTCAACGGCAAGGCCGAGGTGAAGAAGGGCGACCGTCTGGTCACCTTCGGTTCGCAGGCCGACAAGCCCTTCGTGCCCGGCGTCCCGGTCGGCGTCGTCTCCCGCGTGGACCCCTCCGGCGGCGGCCTGACCCGCACGCTCTACGTGACGCCGTACGTCAGCTTCACCAAGCTCGACGTCGTGGGTGTCGTCGTCGAGGCCCCGAAGAAGGACCCGCGGGACACGGTGCTGCCGAAGAAGCCGAAGCCGACCCCCACCCCGACCGTCACCGTCACGGTCACCCCCTCGGCGAACGCCAATGCCGACGGCCAGTTCGAGCAAGAGCAGTAGGAGCTGATTCCCCGTGCGTGTCAACCGGATCCTGCTCTCCACCTCCCTCGTCGTCGTCGCCCTGGTCCTCCAGGTCAGCGTCCTGTCCAGACTCCATCTGCCGGGCGCCGTCCCCGACGTGCTCCTGCTGACCGTCCTCGGCCTCGCCATGGTCTACGGCCATGTCGGCGGCGCCCTCGTCGGGTTCGGCGCCGGGCTCCTCGCCGACCTCGCGCCGCCCGCGGACCACGCCGCCGGCCGCTACGCGCTGGTGCTGTGCGTCATCGGCTACCTCGCCGGCCTCGCCAAGCCGGAGAACGGCCGCCTGAAGTCGGCCACGGGCCCGATGGTCGTCGTGGTCGTCGCCGCCCTCGGCACGACGCTGCTGTACGCCGGTGTCGGCGCCCTCGTCGGCGACACCGCCGCCCGCCATGTCGGCCTCGGCAGCCTGCTGTTCACGGCCGCGCTGTACGACCTGCTCCTCGCGCCCTTCGTCGTCCCCGGCATCATGGCGCTCGCCCGCCGCGCCGAGAACGACCCGCTCGCGGAGACCAACTCCGCCGCGAAGGCCGCCGACATCTCGTCGGGGTGGCTGTCGTCCGGGACGGGGCTGAAGATCGGCGGCCAGCGGGGCGGACTGGGCTCGCTGAAGACCAAGGCGCGGACGCGCACTGCGCGGGTCGGCCGCATCAAGGGGGTCAAGCGGCTGTGAGGGCGGGTGTGTTGAGGCCGGATCAGATGACTGGTACGGCCTCGGACGAGTTCACTCGAACGGGTTCGCCGGGGCGGAACGAGTATTCACAGGTCAGCCGTTCATCATTCGTACGCGCACACAACTCCGCGCACTGAGAGGGGGCGGCAGCCGCAGTGACCAACATCCCCGAGACCGGTCGGACCCCACGGGTCCAGATCAGGCTCATCGTGATCCAGATCCTCGTCCTGTCCCTCCTCGGCACCCTCGGCGGGCGCCTGTGGTACCTCCAGATCCGCGAGGGCGACGAGTACGCGAAGGAGGCGTCCGGCAACCACGTCCAGCAGGTCGTCGAGCCCGCCGTCCGCGGCTCGATCCTGGACGCGCGCGGCGTGCCGATCGCGGACAACGAGACCCGGCTGGTGGTCTCCGCCTCCCGCACGGACCTGCTGAAGATGAAGGACGACGGCAAGGCCGTCCTCACCAAGCTGGCCAAGGTCCTCGGCATGAAGCCCGAGGAGGTCATGCAGAAGGTCCGCCTGTGCGACGCCGAGACGCCGCAGCCCTGCTGGAACGGCTCGCCGTACCAGCCGATCCCCATCACCGACGAGGCCACCGCCAAGCAGGCCCTGCAGATCCGCGAGCGCGCCGAGGACTTCCCCGGCATCACCGCCGAGCCCGAGGCCGTGCGCCGCTACCCGAGCCCCGGCAAGGCCAACACCGCCCAGGTCCTCGGCTATCTCTCCCCGGTCACCGACGAGGAGATCACCAAGGCCCAGGACACCGACTCGCCCTATCTGCGCTCCGACCAGGTCGGCCGCTCGGGACTCGAGCGGGAGTACGACAAGGAGCTGCGCGGCAAGGCCGGCGTCACCCGCTACGAGGTGGACAACCTCGGCCGCGTCATCGGCCAGGCCGAGGCCGACGAGGCCCAGCCCGGCGCCAACCTCGTCACCAGCATCGACTCCCGCGTCCAGCGCGTCGCGGAGTACGAGCTGAACGACGCGATGAAGGAGGCCCGCAAGGTCTTCGACGACAACACCGGCGAGAACTACAAGGCGGACTCCGGTGCCGTCGTCGTCATGGAGGCCAAGACCGGCCGGATCGTCGCCATGGCCTCCAACCCGACCTACGACCCCAACGCCTGGGTCGGCGGCATCTCCGCCAAGGACTACAAGAAGCTGACGGGCAAGGACTCCAACTACCCGCTGCTCAACCGGGCCATCCAGGGCCAGTCGGCACCCGGCTCCACCTTCAAGGTGATCTCCACGGCCGCCGCCGTCGAGGCCGGCTACGACTTCGACGGCCGCTACCCGTGCACGAGTTCGTACTCGGTGGGCGGCCAGGTCTTCAAGAACTTCGAGTCGGAGAACTTCGGCCCCATCAACCTCGGCCGTGCCCTGGAGGTCTCCTGCGACACCGTCTTCTACGGCCTCGCGCACCGGGAGTGGCAGCGGGACGGCGGCATCAACCCGAAGAAGGGCCAGCCCAAGGACTACTTCTTCAAGGCCGCCCACCAGTTCGGCCTCGGCAAGACCACCGGCATCGACCTGCCCAACGAGGTCTCCGGCCGGGTCCCCGACCGCCAGTGGAAGCAGGCGTACTGGGAGGCCAACAAGGACGCCTGGTGCAAGACGGGCAAGAAGGACGGCACGTACGTCGAGAAGATCTCGTACGAGAACTGTCTCGAGGGCAACAAGATGCGTGCCGGTGACGAGATCAACTACTCCATCGGCCAGGGCGACACCATGGTCACCCCGATCCAGATGGCCACGATCTACGCGGCGATCTCCAACGGCGGCACCCTGTACAACCCGACGGTCGGCAAGGCCGTCGTCAGCGCCGACGGCAAGACCGTCGACGAGATCAAGCCCAAGTCCCACGGCAAGCTGCCCATAAGCAAGACCACGCTGGCCAAGATGGACGACGCCCTCGCGGGCGTGGCCACCCGTGGTACGGCCGCCTGGCGGTTCGCCCAGGTCGGCTGGCCGCAGGACAAGATCCCGATGCACGCCAAGACGGGTACGGCCGAGGTCTACGGCAAGCAGACGACGTCCTGGTTCGCCACGTACACCAAGGACTACTCGATCGTGATGACGATCTCCCAGGGTGGTACGGGCTCCGGCGCCTCGGGTCCGGCGGTGCGCAACATCTACGACGCGCTGTACGGCGTCTCCGACGACGGCACCATCAACAAGAAGAACGCGCTGCTGCCCACCCCGCAGAAGGGCCTGCCGAAGGTCCGCACGGACGGCACCATCAAGTCCCCGAAGGTCGCCAAGGACCCGGCCAAGCAGCAGCGGGTGAGCCAGGAAGGCGCCCCCAAGCCGGAGGAGACCACGCTGGCGGCGACCATCGGGCAGCCGACCAGCGGCAACCGCAACACCCGCAGACGGCGGCGCCGCAGGGGAAGCCGGAGGATGTGCACATGACCGGCAACAGCTTCTCCGTCTCCGGGTACGGGCCCGAGCGCGCGGGCTGGACGCGGCTGTTCGCCCGTGACTCGCTCGCCCGCCGGCTGGACTGGCCGATACTGTTCGCGGCACTCGCGCTGTCGGGCATCGGCTCGCTGCTGGTCTTCTCGGCGACCCGCAACCGCACCGAGATCAACCAGGGCGACCAGTACTACTTCCTGATCCGGCACATCATGAACACCGGCATCGGATTCGCCCTGATGATCGGCACGGTGTGGCTCGGCCACCGGGCGTTGCGAACGGCCGTGCCGATCCTCTACGGCGCCTCGGTGTTCCTGATCCTCCTGGTGCTCACGCCGCTGGGCTCCACGGTCAACGGCGCCCACTCCTGGATCGTGCTCGGCGGCGGTTTCTCCCTCCAGCCCTCGGAGTTCGTGAAGATCACGATCATCCTGGGCATGGCGATGCTGCTGGCGGCGCGGGTCGACGCGGGCGACAAGCCCTACCCGGACCACCGGACCGTGCTCCAGGCCCTCGGCCTGGCCGCCGTGCCGATGCTGATCGTCATGCTGATGCCCGACCTCGGGTCGGTCATGGTCATGGTCATCATCGTGCTGGGCGTGCTGCTCGCCTCCGGCGCCTCCAACCGCTGGGTGTTCGGGCTGCTCGGCACCGGCGCGATCGGCGCGATCGCGGTCTGGCAGCTCGGCGTCCTGGACGACTACCAGATCGCCCGCTTCGCCGCCTTCGCCAACCCCAGCCTCGACCCGGCCGGTGTCGGCTACAACACCAACCAGGCGCGGATCGCGATCGGTTCGGGCGGTCTGACGGGCGCGGGCCTGTTCCACGGCTCGCAGACCACCGGCCAGTTCGTGCCCGAGCAGCAGACGGACTTCGTCTTCACGGTCGCGGGCGAGGAGCTGGGCTTCGTCGGCGCCGGCCTGATCATCGTGCTGCTCGGTGTGGTGCTGTGGCGGGCCTGCCGGATCGCCCGCGAGACGACGGAGCTGTACGGCACGATCGTCGCGGCGGGGATCGTGGCCTGGTTCGCCTTCCAGTCCTTCGAGAACATCGGGATGACGCTGGGCATCATGCCGGTCACCGGCCTGCCGCTGCCGTTCGTGTCCTACGGCGGAACGTCCATGTTCGCGGTCTGGGTGGCGGTCGGGCTGTTGCAGTCGATCAAGGTGCAGCGGCCGATGTCGGCCTAACGGTGTCAGAAGGGGGGAGCGGAGTGTCCGAGGAGTACGTGGCCGTGTGCCCGGTCGACGAGGAACTGGTCGACCGGCTGCTGGACCTGGCGGAGCTGGACCTGACCGACGCCGGGACGGTGGCGGCCCGGCTGCGCGAGGCCGGCTGGCCGGACTGGTCGGAGGCGGTCGCCGGGCCGGCGTACGAGGAGACGCCCGACGTCCCCGAAGCCACCCATGTCACCCCGCACGGCCACTTCGTCACCGCCGACGGCGACGGGACGCTCCACCTGCCCTTCGCCTACCTCTACACGGTCGACGGCGGCCTGCTCGACGAGGACATCTGGGCGGCCGTCCCCGGCTGGACGAGTCAGGAGGGCGCCTGGCGGCCGGAGTTCGACGCCCACCACGCCACCGTCGTCCAGCGCTTCACCGACCGCCTCGGCCTCCCGCACCACGACATACGTCAGCCCCGGTTCCCCACGCGGTACGTGAGCTGGCGTCTGGAGCACAACGTGGTGATCGTCGGGCAGGGCCCCGAACCGATGTCGTACGACCAGTTCGAGGACGCCCACGTGCTTCTGCTGTCCCGTACGGCGCAGGACGCGCCGTTCCCGGACAGCCAGGCGATGCGGGCGCTGCTCACCTCCTGAGGCCCCGGCGTTTCCCCGGGATTCGGACTCGGCGCCCTCTGCCTTCCGGTCCCGACTCCGTCTAGATTCAGGTCATGGCGGACACAAAGCGCGAGATCGAGCGGAAGTACGAGTCCGACGACAGCGGACTGCCCGACCTCACCGGCGTCGCCGGGGTCGCGGCCGTCATCGACAAGGGTGTCGCCCACCTCGACGCCACCTACTACGACACCCCGGACGAGCGCCTCGCCGCAGCCTCGATCACCCTGCGCCGCCGCGTCGGGGGCGTGGACGCCGGCTGGCACCTGAAGTTCCCGGTGGCGCCCGGCGTGCGGGACGAGATCCAGGCGCCGCTCTCCGACACCCTGCCCCGTGTCCTCGCAGGTCTGATCCGCTCCCGGGTCCGGGAGGCCGAGCTGCTGCCCGTGGTCCGGCTGCTGTCCGAGCGGGACGTCCGCCATCTCGTCGACGCCGAGGGTGTCCTGCTCGCCGAGGCCAGCGTGGACGGCGTGCGCGCCGAGCGGCTCACCGAGAGTGGCGGCAGCGCCCAGTGGACCGAGATCGAGATCGAGCTCGCCGACGGCGGTGACCCGGTCTTCCTCGACAAGATCGAGAAGCGGCTGCGGAAGACGGGCGTACGGCCGTCGACGTCGGCGTCGAAGCTGGCGCGGGCGCTGGCGGAGACGGGCGGGAAGAAGAAACGGAAGAAGAAGGCCGTCGAGGCGGCCGCCCCGGAGACCGCCGGGGACCATGTCCTCGCCTACCTGCGCGCCCAGCGGGACGCGATCGTCGAGCTCGACCCGGCCGTGCGGCGGGACCTGTACGACTCCGTGCACCGCATGCGGGTCGCCACCCGCCGGATGCGCAGCGCCTTCCTGTCGTACGGCAAGGTCCTGGACCGGACCGTCACCGACCCCATCGGTGCGGAGCTGAAGTGGCTCGCCGGTGAGCTGGGCGTGGACCGCGACCAGGAGGTGCTGACGGAACGGCTGACCGCCCGCCTCGACGAGCTGCCGCGCACCCTGCTCGTGGGCCCCGTCCGCACCCGGTTGCGCACCTGGTCGCATGCCCGCAGCGGCGGGTCGCGGCGCCGTCTGATCGCCGTACTGGACGGGAAGCGGTACCTGGATCTGCTCGTCGCCCTGGACGCGCTGGTGGCCGATCCGCCGGTGCTGAAGGCGGCCGGGGGGAAGCCGGAGAAGGTGCTCCCCAAGGCCGTACGGAAGGATTTCGGGAAGCTGGCCGACCTGGTGGAGCAGGCGCTGGAGCTGCCGCCCGGGCCGGCCGGGACCTCGCGATCCACGAGGCGCGCAAGAAGTGCAAGCGCACGCGGTACTCGGCGGAGGCGGCGGCCGAGGCACTCGGGGAGCCCGCCGTCGATCTCGTACGGTCGATGAAGTCCCTGCAGGGGCTGCTCGGCGATCACCAGGACAGCGTGATGACCCGCGCGGCTCTGCGCGATCTCGCAGGTCAGGCGCATACGGCGGGGGAGAGCACGTTCACCTACGGGGTGCTGTACGGGCACGAGGAGCGGCGGGCCGAGCTGGTCGAGCTGGACCTGCCCGTCACCTGGCCGGTGATCAAGGGCGACCTCGCGGTCTGAGCGGACGGACGGGGCAGGCCCGCGCTCGCGTTACGCTAGATGGTCACCCCTGTCAGTCCACGGAAGTGCGAGATGTCAGCCGAAACCGCCGAGTCGGTGTTCCCGCAGCTCGAAGCTCTGCTCCCGCATGTGCAGAAGCCGATCCAGTACGTCGGCGGCGAGCTCAACTCCACGGTCAAGCCCTGGGAGTCCAGTGACGTCCGCTGGGCGCTCATGTACCCGGACGCCTACGAGGTCGGGCTGCCCAACCAGGGCGTCATGATCCTCTACGAGGTGCTGAACGAACAGGAGGGCGTCCTCGCCGAGCGCACGTACAGCGTGTGGCCGGACCTGGAGGCGCTGATGCGGGAGCACGGCGTCCCGCAGTTCACGGTGGACAGCCACCGCCCGGTGAAGGCCTTCGACGTGTTCGGCCTGTCCTTCTCCACGGAGCTGGGCTACACGAACATGCTGACGGCGCTGGACCTGGCGGGCATCCCGCTGGAGTCCAAGGACCGCGGCCTCGACGACCCGATCGTGCTCGCCGGCGGCCACGCGGCCTTCAACCCGGAGCCGATCGCGGACTTCATCGACGCGGCGATCATCGGCGACGGCGAGCAGGCCGTCCTCGACATGACGCGGATCATCCGCGAGTGGAAGGCGGAGGGACAGCCCGGCGGCCGCGAGGAGGTCCTCTTCCGCCTGGCGAAGACGGGTTCCGTCTACATCCCCGCCTTCTACGACGTCGAGTACCTCGCGGACGGCCGGATCGCCCGTGTGGTCCCCAACAAGTCGGGCGTGCCGTGGCGGGTGTCCAAGCACACGGTGATGGACCTCGACGAGTGGCCGTACCCCAAGCAGCCCCTTGTCCCCCTGGCCGAGACGGTCCATGAGCGCATGTCGGTGGAGATCTTCCGCGGCTGCACCCGCGGCTGCCGCTTCTGCCAGGCGGGCATGATCACCCGCCCGGTGCGCGAGCGCTCGATCACGGGCATCGGTGAGATGGTCGAGAAGGGCCTGAAGGCGACGGGCTTCGAGGAGGTGGGCCTGCTCTCCCTGTCCTCGGCGGACCACTCGGAGATCGGCGACATCGCCAAGGGCCTGGCGGACCGGTACGAGGAGGACAAGATCGGTCTGTCCCTCCCGTCCACACGCGTCGACGCCTTCAACGTGGACCTGGCGAACGAGCTGACGAGGAACGGCCGCCGGTCCGGCCTGACCTTCGCCCCCGAGGGCGGCAGCGAGCGCATGCGCAAGGTCATCAACAAGATGGTGTCCGAGGAGGACCTCATCCGCACCGTCGCCACGGCCTACGGCAACGGCTGGCGCCAGGTGAAGCTGTACTTCATGTGCGGCCTGCCGACGGAGACCGACGAGGACGTCCTCCAGATCGCCGACATGGCCGCGAACGTCATCGCCAAGGGCCGTGAGGTCTCCCGCTCCAACGACATCCGCTGCACGGTCTCGATCGGCGGTTTCGTCCCCAAGCCCCACACCCCGTTCCAGTGGGCCCCGCAGCTCTCGGCGGAGGAGACCGACGCCCGCCTGGAGAAGCTCCGCGACAAGATCCGCGGCGACAAGAAGTACGGCCGCTCGATCGGCTTCCGCTACCACGACGGCAAGCCCGGCATCGTCGAGGGCCTGCTGTCCCGCGGCGACCGCCGCATCGGCGCGGTCATCCGCGCGGTCTACGAGGACGGCGGCCGCTTCGACGGCTGGCGCGAGCACTTCTCCTACGACCGCTGGATGGCGTGCGCCGACAAGGCCCTCGCCCCCTTCGGCGTGGACGTCGACTGGTACACGACCCGCGAGCGCACCTACGAGGAGGTCCTGCCCTGGGACCACCTCGACTCCGGCCTGGACAAGGACTGGCTCTGGGAGGACTGGCAGGACGCCCTCGACGAGACCGAGGTCGACGACTGCCGCTGGACGCCCTGCTTCGACTGCGGCGTCTGCCCGCAGATGGACACCCACATCCAGATCGGCCCGACCGGCAAGAAGCTGCTGCCGCTGACGGTCAAGAACGCGGCGCCTGCGCCTGCTGGGAGTGGTCACTCGCACTGACGTGAGTGGGGGTGACCCCTCGCAGAGTCACCTTGCTCCCGGGACGCTTCCTGACTTCGCCGCACCGCCAGTTTGGTGCGGGCGAAGTCATGGTTGGCGGCCACCCGTTCGCGGTGCTGCGGCGGGAGCTTTCCGCCGTCCAGGAGCTGCTCGCAGGCCTCCAGGGACTCGCGGTAGGCGCCCATCCAGTACGCCGCCACCGCCAGCTCGTCCAGCGCCCGCCAGTCGTACCAGCCGTGCTCGACGAAGAGGATGTCGTCGGGCGGCGGGAGCTCCGCCGCGCGTCGTGCGAACAGGTAGGCGAGCGGCCAGCGCTCTCCGCGGGTCCGGCACAGGTGGGCGAGTTCGCCGAGGGGTTCCGCTCGGGTGGGCCGGTGTTCGTGGGCGTCCAGGAAGCGGGACATGACCTCGGGCATACGGCGCTTCAGCTCCAGGGCGAGGCGGGCCGCGTAGAGCCGGGAGCAGAACGCCTCCTCGGCGAAGCCCTCGTCCATGGCCGCGCGGCGGTCGTAGGCGGCCAGCGCCTTCGCCGGTTCGTCGGCGTCCCGCCAGCTCTGGGCGAGATAGAAGGCGTACCGGGTGTTGCCGGGTTCCTTGGCGAGGCCGTCCTTCAGGAGCGCCGCGTCCCGCAGGTACTTCGTACGGGAGCTGCCCTGCGACCGGCCGCCGCCGCCCATGATGACCATGCGGACGCCGTCGAGGCCTGCCCGGCTGAACTCCGTGTCGCACTCCAGGTATTCGTGCAGCACACCGACGTACCGCCAGGGGAGGCGGGTCGACACCAGTGTCGGGCGCCAGTGGACGACCGGGCCGTGGCGCACCTGCATGTCGTAGCAGTCGTGGGTGAGCGCCGGCAGCGTGAAGCCGGGGTCGGTCTCCAGGACGTCGTCGGCGTCGATGAACAGCAGATGGCCCGCCCGCTCCCGGGCCCGTTCGATCGCCTCCGTGCGGCTCGCGCCGAAGCCGCGGAAGGGGCTCTCGTACAACGCCCCGGGCAGGTCGGCGAGGGTCTCGCGGACGACGTCCTGGGTGCCGTCGGTCGAGCCGGTGTCCAGGATCACCCAGCTGTCGACGAGAGGCCGTACGGACTCGAGGCAGCGTCGGATCACATGCGCCTCGTCCTTGACGATCATATTGAGGCAGACCGCGTTTGTGTTATTCGCGTTTGTGTTATTCATGGCATCTTCTTTTCTCTGCAGAAAAGGACCGCCCGGTGAAATTATCCAGCGCCGGAGGTGCGTGCAAGCAGCCACCGGTGAAATGACAGGTATAGGTATTCCTATGGTCATCGCCGCGCAGCTTCCCCCGCCTCGCGAAGAATTCCGTCCCGCCGTCGCGGCAGCGTCCGTGCGCGGCCGCGTGCTGCTCTGGGCGGCGCCCTTCGCCCTCACCCTGGGACTGGGCGGCTTCGGACTCACCGGCCCGCTGCTCGGCCGTGACGAGCTGGTCACCTGGGACATGGCCGGCCGGGACACCGACCGGATCCTCGCCACGCTGCGCAACGTCGACGCCGTGCACGGCACCTATTACCTGCTGATGCACGGATGGGTGGAGCTCTTCGGGGATTCCGTCCTTTCACTGCGACTTCCGTCCCTGTTCGCGGTGGCCGGAGCGGCGGCCCTGGTGGCACTCCTCGGGAACCGGCTCTTCGGATATCGGGCCGGAATTCTTGCCGGACTTCTCCTCGCGCTCGTCCCGGCCGTGAGCCGCTACGGCCAGGAAGCCCGCTCCTACGCGCTGGTGATGGCGGCCGTCGCCGGCGCCACGCTCCTGCTGCTGCGCGCCCTGGACCGGCCGCGCGGCCCCTGGCGCTGGGCCGCCTACACGCTCGCGCTGGCGTTCACCGGGCTCCTGCACCTGATCGCGCTCTCCGTCGCGATCGCCCACCTCTGTCTGCTCGCCGCCCACGCGCGCCGGGACCGCGCCCTGTGGTGGCGGCCGGCCTCGCCCTGACCGCGGTCGCCGCGATGGTCGCCCCGCTCGCCCTGCTCGGCCGCTCCCAGGCCGGACGCCAGCTGTACTGGGTCCCGGCGCCCGACGGCTGGGCACTGCTCTCCCTCCCCGGCGAGGTCTTCGCCTCCGCGCTGTGCGCCGGAGCCCTGATCGCCCTCGCCCTGGCGGCCCGTTCGCAGCGCAGGGCACCGCTGCTGCTGTGCGGCACCTGGGCGCTGCTGCCCCCGGCCCTGGTCTGGGCCGCCTCCCACGGTGAGGTCTCCTACTTCCGCGGTGTCTACGTCCTGTTCACCCTCCCGGCCTGGGCGCTGCTGGCCGGCTCGGGACTGGCCGCGGCCCGGCGTTCCTGGAAGGCGGGGGCGGTCGTCGTCGTGGCGCTGGCCCTGCTCGTCCTGCCGGACCAGCGCCAGATGCGCCGGCCCTTCGAGCACAACGCCCCGGTGCCCCTCGACTACGCGGCGGCGGCCGAGGTGATCGAGCGGCAGCACCGGCCCGGGGACGCGGTCGTCTACGACCGGTTCGACAGCTGGCAGCTCGACGGTGGTGTGCGGTACTACCTGCCGCGCGCACTGGAGCTGCGGGACGTCTTCCTGACGCGGACCCCGGCCGGGATCGACGACCTCTACGCGGTCCAGTGCCCCGTGCCGGAGCGGTGCCTCGGGGGCGAGCGCCGGATCTGGCTGGTGACGCAGGGCGCCGAATTCCCCTTGAACGCGATCGATCCGGCGCAGGCAGGGGCCTTGCAGACGCGGTACCGGGTGTCGACGAGCACGCCGGTGACGGGGATGACGGTGAGTCTGCTGGAGCGTGTCGGCGCGGCAGGGGGCGCCCGGCAGTCCTGACATGCCGCCGGACACCCCCTTGCCGTGGTGCTACGGCATGATGATCGTGCCGCCGTTCACTGCGCCGGGTGCAGGCTGCCTGTTGACCAGCGTCCACGCGTTGTTCCCGCAGTTCAGCGTGCGGTCACTGGTGACCACCGCGCAGGTGGTCTCGTAGATGGCTCCCGTCGTGGTGATCACGTCGATCCTCAGGTCCCCCTCGACCTGATTGCCTTGGGCGTGCTGGGCGATGGAGATCCCGCAGGCGTTCTGCGGGTAGTTCGGGTGACCGGTGAGGTCGGTCCACAGGAAGGGACCGGGTGTCGCGGTGGTGAGGTCCCGGATGCCCGCGTAGGTCCTGTTCGGGCCGCCCATGACCGGCGGGGTGAGCGCTGCCCGGAGCTCGAAGTTGTTGCTGTCCTGACTGGCGTCGATCTCGGTGCACGGGCCGACGGGACCGGTGGCTCCGGTGGCACCCGTGGGTCCGGTCGCCCCGGTTGCTCCCGTCGCGCCCGGCGTGCCGTTCTCGCCCGAAGGGCCGGTGGCACCGGTGGCACCGGTCGCCACCCGTGGGTCCGGTCGCCCCGGTGGCTCCCGTCGCACCCGTGGCGCCCTTCGGACCCGTGGCGCCCTTCGGGCCCGTCGCCCCCGTGGCGCCCTTGCACTTGTCCTTGCCGGTGTACGCCTCCGCGCCCACCCGCGCGTGATGGGGCTTGTGCGGTTTGCACTTGTCGCCCGTCCGCGGCGTCGCCGCCGGTCTCTCGGACACCGCCTTCGCGGCCGCCGCGGCCGGGGTGACCAGCCCGCCGGCGATGACCAGGGCGAGGGAGGTCAGCACCCCGGCCTTCTGGAACCTCGCCCGGGCCGGCGGCCCCAGCAGCGAGGGAGTGTGTCGAGGACTCATAGGCATGCTCCTTGGCACAAAGCGGGCCCGGGGGAGTTCCCGGACCTCGGTGCGAGCGTGACCCGATCACCCACGACAGCCGTACTGACGCGCGGCGGACGCGCCGTCAAATAGGTAAAACGGTCTAGCGGACGAGCGCCGTGACGGCATCGCAACCCACGGGGTGCATCCAGGGCGCGGGGCGCGGCGTCTTGTCCGGTATGGAACCGCAGAAGCCGCTGCCCGAGCCCCGACAGCCGGAGGGGTGTCTCGTGACGGCCATCCGCATCCCGGTGCGGATCGTCGTGCTCGTGCTGGTCGTGCCCGTGCGCATGGCGTGGGACGCGCTCGTCGTCGCCGGACGGTTCCTCAACGACACCGTGCTGCGGCCGCTGGGCCGGGCCCTGGAGTGGGTGCTGGAGTGGACGGGGCGCATCCTGTTCGTGTGGCCGCTCCTGGGGCTGTGGCGATATCTGCTCGTACCGCTCGGCAAGGGGCTCGCGTGGCTCGGGAACGTCCTGGTCGTCGTACCGCTGACCTGGCTGTACCGGTATGTGCTGACCCCTCTCGGGCACGGCTTCGCCTGGACCGCGCGGGCGCTCGCGGCCGGACTGTACGCCGCGGGGGCCTGGCTGGTGCGCTACCTCGTCGTCGTACCCGCCGTCTGGCTGTACCGGTGGGTCCTCACACCCTCCGGACACGGCGTGATGTGGCTGCTGCGGGGGGATCGGGCGCGGGATCGCCGCCGTCGGGATCGGCGTGTACACAGTCGTCGCCTGGCTGGTGCGGTATCTCGTCGTCGTGCCCGCCGTGTGGCTGTACGCGTGGGTCCTCACGCCCGTCGGGCATGGAGCGGCGTGGCTGCTGCGGGGGATCGGGCTGGGGCTGTATTGGGTCGCGCGTGTGGTGTTCGTGCTGCCGGTGCTCGCCCTGTGGCGCTGGGTGCTCACGCCGGTCGGGCGGTTCCTCGCCGTGGTCGGGCGGGAGGTGGGGGACGCGCTCGGCCACGCCTGGCGGATCGCCGGGCACGTCTCGCTCGCCGTCGGACGGTTCCTCGCCGCCCTCTTCCGGTGGGTCTTCGTCGAGCCGGTGCGCTGGGCCTACCGCACCCTGCTCACCCCGGTCGGACATGTCGTGCGCGAGGTCGTGCTGCGGCCCGTCGCCGAGGTCGCCCGCGGTGTCGGACGGGCCACGCGGGAGGCGCTCGCCTCGGTACGGGAGACCGCGCGGCAGGCGCGCGCCGACTTCCGGCGCATGCTCCTCGGCGAACCCCGGGAGACGGTCGCCGTGGACCGGCGGGAACCGACCGGGCCCGAGACACGTACTCTTGGTAGGAGTACGACCGCTCTCACGAAGGACTGAACGACACTGGGCAAGCGACAGCCCGAAGGCCCGCCGCCCGCACCCGCGGTGCAGCGCATCCGACTGCGTTACACCAAGCGCGGCCGCCTCCGGTTCACCAGCCACCGTGACTTCCAGCGCGCTTTCGAGCGTGCGCTGCGCCGTGCCGAGGTGCCGATGGCGTACTCGGCGGGGTTCACGCCGCATCCGAAGGTGTCGTACGCCAATGCCGCACCCACCGGCACGGGCAGTGAGGCGGAGTATCTGGAGATCGCCCTCACCGAGGCGCGGGACCCCGAGAAGCTCAGGGTTCTGCTCGACGAGTCGATGCCCCTCGGCCTCGACATCGTCGAAGCGGTCGAGGCCCGCACGTCCGGGCTCGCCGACCGGCTCACCGCCTCGGTGTGGGAGCTGCGGCTCGACGGAGTGGAGCCGGCGGAGGCCGAGAAGGCCGTTGTCGCCTTCAACGCCGCCGACGCCGTCGAGGTCCAGCGCAAGACCAAGAACGGCATCCGTTCTTTCGACGCCCGCTCCGCAGTCGTACGGCTTCAGACGCACAGTCCCCAGGCTGATAGGCCGACCGACCAGCCCTGTGCGATACTGCGGCTGGTTGTTCGGCACGTGACGCCTGCCGTACGACCCGACGACGTCCTGTCCGGTCTCCGCGCCGTGGCCGACCTGGCGCCGCCGGTCCCCGCAGCGGTGACCAGGCTGGCGCAGGGGCTGTTCGATGAAGAGACCGGCGAGGTGACCGACCCGCTCGCGCCCGACCGCGAGGCAGCTGAGGCCCCCACAACGGCCACTGCCGCCGCGAAGGCGCCGGCGTAGGGAAGGTCCCGCGAAAGGACGGACGTCGTAGCGCCGCCCTCGTACTCGGGAGCCACCTGGGTCGGGCAGCGCACCGACCAGAAGACTTTCGCCAGGCCGTACCCAACAGGGTGTACGGAACCGGCGAGACAGGACACAGAGAGCTCCCGTGCGGCGCCCGCGCCCCGGACGGCGGCACCGCGCATCGCGCGAGCCGCGGACGTCACCGGCATCGCCGGACCAGGCGCGGCGCCCGGGAGCCTGACGGGAGAAACGCCCGCATGCTCGAGCCGACCGAACCCACCGAGGGTTCCGAACTCAACACCCCCAGCGACACCCTGCCGCCGCGCCGCCGGCGCCGTGCCGCATCCCGGCCGGCGGGTCCGCCGGTCGCCGGCACGGCCGAAGCGCCGGACGAGGTGACGCCGGCCATACCGGCCGCCACCGAGACCGCCGCCGAAGAACCGGCGGTGGCCGAGGAGACGGTGACCGAAGAGGCGCCCGCGCCGCGTACGCGCCGTCGTGCCACCCGCCGGGCCTCGCGCCCGCCGGGGCCCCGCTGCCGCCGAGACGGTCGTGCCGGTGGCCGAGGAGAGCGCGCCCGCCGCCGTCGAGGCCGAGGCCGCCGAGGCCACCGAGTCCGTCGAGGAGGCCGCACCGCGCCGCGTACGCGTCGCCGTGCCACCCGCCGGGCCTCCGCGCCCACCGGGTCCCCGGCCGCCGCCGAGACCGCGGCCGCCGAGACCGTCGTACCCGCCGCCGAACCGGACGCCGAGGTCGAAGCCGAGGCCGAGGTCGAGGAGCCGAAGGCCGAAGAGGCGCCCGCGCCGCGTACGCGTCGGCGTGCCACCCGCCGGGCCTCCGCGCCCGCCGGTGCCGGTCGCCGAGGCCGCTCCTGAGGCGGTTTCGGCCCGCTGCCACGGCCGTTTCGAGGCCGAGCCGACGCCGCCCCGAGGCCGCCGTCGAGGAAGAGGCCCCGTCGGGGTCGTCGGCGTGCCACGCGTCGAGGCCGCGCCCGCCGAGGCGCCCGGACCGTGGAGGCGCCCGTGAGCGCTGACGAAGACCAAGCCGCCGAGGAAGCCGCTGCCGAGGCCCCGGCCGCCGAGGAGGCCGCCCCGCGCCGCGCCACCCGCCGGCGTGTTCCGTGCGCCGCGCCGCCACCGGGTTCTCGAGCCCCGCGGCCGCCGGTGACGAAGCCGCCGAGGAGGACTCCCGCGCCGCCCGCGCGGCCCGCCGTGGCCGTGTTCAGGCGCCCGTGTTCACCGAGCCGCAGTTCCGACGCCCGAGCGCGCCGCCGCCGCCGCCGCCGGGCGGTCGAGGAGCCCGAGGCCGCCGCCGAGGCCCAGGAGGCCGGTCGCCGCGGCGCCGTCGCCGCCGCCGGGTGAGCCCGCGGAGACCGAGGCGCCGCAGGCCGTCGAGACCGAGGCCGAGGACGAGGCCGAGAGGCCGACGCCGAGGACGCCGTCGAGGGCGACGCGGAGGACTCCGAGGAGACCGGCTCCCGTCGTCGCCGTCGCCGTGGTGGCCGTCGCCGGCGCCGCGGTGAGTCCGCCGACTCCGAGGCGGAGGGCGAAGAGGGCGACGAGCTCGCTGCCGAGCAGGCCGACCAGGATGCCGAGGACACCGCCGAGCAGATCGAGGAGGACGCCGAGGACGAGCACGGCGACGAGGGCGGTTCCTCGTCCTCCAGCAGCCGTCGCCGCCGGCGCCGTCGTCGTCGCGCCGGTGACTCCTCCTCCGACACCGAGCCCGGTGACGGCGACCCGGAGCGCACGGTCGTCAAGGTCCGCGAGCCCCGTCCCCCGCGGGAAAGGGGTGCCGAGCCGTCCGACGAGGTGCAGTCCATCAAGGGCTCGACCCGTCTGGAGGCCAAGAAGCAGCGCCGCCGGGAAGGCCGCGAGCAGGGCCGCCGCCGCGTCCCGATCATCACCGAGGCCGAGTTCCTGGCCCGCCGCGAGGCCGTCGAGCGTGTGATGGTCGTCCGGCAGAGCGGTGAGCGCACGCAGATCGGCGTCCTGGAGGACGGCGTGCTCGTCGAGCACTACGTCAACAAGGAGCAGGCCACTTCGTACGTCGGCAACGTGTACCTGGGCAAGGTCCAGAACGTGCTGCCGTCCATGGAGGCCGCGTTCATCGACATCGGCAAGGGGCGCAACGCCGTCCTGTACGCCGGTGAGGTCAACTTCGAGGCGCTGGGCATGGCCAACGGGCCGCGGCGCATCGAGTCCGCCCTGAAGTCCGGCCAGTCGGTGCTCGTCCAGGTGACGAAGGACCCGATCGGCCACAAGGGCGCGCGTCTGACCAGCCAGGTCTCCCTCCCGGGCCGCTACCTCGTGTACGTCCCCGAGGGCTCGATGACCGGCATCAGCCGCAAGCTGCCCGACACCGAGCGGGCCCGGCTGAAGACCATCCTCAAGAAGATCGTCCCCGAGGACGCGGGCGTCATCGTGCGCACCGCCGCCGAGGGCGCCAGCGAGGACGAGCTGCGCCGCGATGTCGAGCGACTGCAGGCGCAGTGGGAGGACATCCAGAAGAAGTCGAAGAACGGAAACGCGCCGACGCTGCTGTACGGCGAGCCGGACATGACCGTCCGGGTCGTCCGCGACATCTTCAACGAGGACTTCACCAAGGTCGTCGTCAGCGGCGACGACGCGTGGGAGACCATCCACGGCTACGTCTCGCACGTCGCGCCCGACCTGGCCGACCGGCTGTCGAAGTGGACCAGTGAGGTCGACGTCTTCGCCACCTACCGGATCGACGAGCAGCTCGCCAAGGCGCTGGACCGCAAGGTCTGGCTGCCCAGCGGCGGTTCGCTGGTGATCGACCGGACCGAGGCGATGGTCGTCGTCGACGTCAACACCGGCAAGTTCACCGGCCAGGGCGGCAACCTGGAGGAGACGGTCACCAGGAACAACCTGGAGGCGGCCGAGGAGATCGTGCGTCAGCTGCGGCTGCGCGACCTCGGCGGCATCATCGTCATCGACTTCATCGACATGGTGCTGGAGTCCAACCGGGACCTGGTGCTGCGGCGTCTCCTGGAGTGCCTGGGCCGGGACCGGACCAAGCACCAGGTCGCCGAGGTGACCTCGCTGGGCCTGGTCCAGATGACCCGCAAGCGGGTCGGCCAGGGTCTGCTGGAGTCGTTCTCCGAGACCTGCGTCCACTGCAACGGCCGCGGTGTCATCGTCCACATGGAGCAGCCGACCTCCGTCGGCGGTGGCGGCAAGCGCAAGAAGCGCGGACGCGGCGGCATCGAGCACGTGCACGAGGCCGCGGTGGCGGCGGAGGCGGCCGAGGCCGTCGACCACGACCACGACGACGAGGTGGAGACCGAGGCCGAGGTCGCCGCCGAACTCGCCGAGCCGGTCGCGCTGCCCGCGCCCTTCGAGCCGGACGAGGAGCTGTACAGCAGCGCCGCCGAGGCGGAGGCCGCGGCCACCCGGGGCCGTTCGCGGCGCCGGGCGAGCCGCCGGGCGTCCGCTCCGGCCGGTGCGCCGCGCCGCGAGAGGGCTGGACGGTCCGAGCGGGCTGAGCAGGCCGAGGAGGTCGAGCAGGCCGAGGAGACCTCGCCGGCCGTCCCGACCGCGCAGGACGTCACCGTCGCGGAGGAGGTCGAGCGTCCGGTGCAGCCGGAGCCGGCCGCCGAGGCGCACGCCGAGCCGGTCGCCGTCGAGGACCCGGTCGTCGAGGAGGCCGCGCCCAAGGGCCGTACCCGTCGCCGTGCCACCCGCAAGGTGTCCGCGCCGGCCGGGTCGCCCGCGGGTGCCGAGGCCGCCGTGGTGACCGTCGCCGAAGCCGCTCCCGCGGTCGAGGCGCCGGTGGAGCAGCCCGAGGCCCAGCCGGAGGCGTCCGCCGAGAGCGCCGCCCCGGCCCGTCCGCGGCGCCGCGCCGTGCGCAAGGCCACCGCGCCGACCGCGTCCGAGGAGGCGGCCGTCGTGGTCGTGCCGACGGCGACGGAGACCGCGGAGGCGTCGGAGACCCCGGACGCGTCGGAGGCCCCGGCCGCCGACACCGAGGACGCCGCGCCCGCCAAGAAGACGGCCCGTAAGACGGTCAAGAAGGCGACGGCGAAGAAGGCCGCCACCAAGAAGACGGCGGCCAAGAAGACCGTGGCGAAGAAGACAGCCGCCAAGAAGACGACCGCCAAGAAGGCGGCCGCGAAGAAGACGGCGGCGGCCGACCAGGGCTGACGCCCCGACAGCCGCGCACATGAAGCCGCCCCCGGGCCTTACGGTCGGGGGCGGCTTCGTGTTTTTTTCGTGTTACGTGGGCAACCCTCACGGAGTTCGGGCCGTCATACAAGTGTCGAAAGTGCGAACAGGTGTTGAATCAGCCCTCCACGTGGTGAATCACCGTTCCGCCAGCATGGTTACGATGTAGACCGAGATCGACGACAAATCCTGACAGTTGGGGTTTCACCCCCTTCTCGGCACAGTCATTGGGGCTTAATACGTGAAGGCACTCGTGCTCTCCGGGGGAGCGGGCACTCGCCTCCGCCCGATCACCCACACTTCCGCCAAACAGCTCGTGCCGGTCGCCAACAAGCCCGTGCTCTTCTACGGCCTGGAGGCGATCGCCGACGCCGGGATCACCGAAGTCGGCATCGTGGTCGGCGACACCGCCGACGAGATCCGTGAAGCGGTCGGCGACGGCTCGCGGTTCGGCATCGAGGTCACCTACATCCCGCAGGACGCCCCGCTCGGGCTGGCCCACGCGGTGCTGATCGCACGGGAGTTCCTCGGCGACGACGACTTCGTCATGTACCTCGGCGACAACTTCATCGTCGGCGGCATCACCGGTCTGGTGGAGGAGTTCCGGGCCGAGCGGCCCGAGGCGCAGATCCTGCTGACCCAGGTGCCCAACCCGACGTCCTTCGGTGTCGCCGAACTCGACGCCCAGGGACGGGTGGTGGGCCTGGAGGAGAAGCCGAAGCAGCCCAAGAGCGACCTCGCGCTCGTCGGCGTCTACCTCTTCACCCCGGCCATACACGAGGCCGTCCGCTCCATCGAGCCGTCCTGGCGCGGCGAGTTGGAGATCACGCACGCCATCCAGTGGCTGATCGACGAGAAGCGCGACGTCCGCTCCACCACGATCTCCGGCTACTGGAAGGACACCGGCAACGTCGCCGACATGCTGGAGGTCAACCGCTCGGTCCTGGAGACGGTCCCGCCGTCCAACGAGGGCACGGTCGACGAGGACAGCGAGATCATCGGCCGGGTCCGCATCGAGGCGGCGCCCGGGTCAGCGGCAGCCGGATCGTCGGCCCAGCGATCATCGGGGCCGGGACGGTGGTCAGCGACGCGTACATCGGCCCGTTCACCTCGGTGTCCGAGGACTGCCGGATCGAGGACAGCGAAATCGAGTACTCCATCGTGCTGCGCGGCTCGTCCGTGACCGGTGTGCGCCGCGTGGAGGCCTCGCTCATCGGACGTGACGTCGAGGTCACGCCCGCTCCCCGTAACCCGTCGGCCCACCGGCTCGTGCTCGGTGATCACAGCAAGGTGCAGATCTCCTCATGACGACCACCAAGATCCTGGTGACCGGCGGTGCCGGTTTCATCGGCTCGCACTACGTCCGTACGGTGCTCGGCCCCGACGGCCCCGGTGACGTCGAGATCACCGTCCTCGACAAGCTGACGTACGCGGGCAACCCGGCCAACCTCGACGAGGTGCGCGAGCACCCCGGGTTCTCCTTCGTACAGGGCGACATCTGCGACCCCGAGCTGGTCGGCAAGCTGATGGCCGAGCACGACCAGGTGGTGCACTTCGCCGCCGAGTCGCACGTCGACCGGTCCATCGACGGCGGCGCCGAGTTCGTCCGTACGAACGTCGTCGGCACCCACACCCTCATCGACGCGGCCCACCGCGCGGGCATCGAGACCTTCGTGCACATCTCCACCGACGAGGTCTACGGCTCCATCGACGAGGGCTCCTGGCCGGAGACGCACCCGCTCCAGCCGAACTCGCCGTACTCCTCCGCGAAGGCCTCCAGCGACCTGATCGCGCTGTCGTACCACCGCACCCACGGCCTGGACGTGCGGGTCACCCGCTGCTCCAACAACTACGGGCACCACCACTTCCCCGAGAAGGTCATCCCGCTGTTCGTGACCAACCTCCTCGACGGCAAGAAGGTCCCGCTCTACGGCGACGGCGGCAACGTCCGCGACTGGCTGCACATCGACGACCACGTCCAGGGCATCGAGCTGGTGCGCACCAAGGGCCGGGCCGGCGAGGTCTACAACATCGGCGGCGGCACCGAGCTCTCCAACAAGGAGCTCACCGGGCTGTTGTTGGAGGCCTGCGGGGCGGACTGGGAGACCAGCGTCGAGTACGTCGAGGACCGCAAGGGCCACGACCGCCGCTACTCGGTGGACTGCACGAAGATCCGCGAGGAGCTCGGCTACGAGCCCCGCAAGAGCTTCCGGCAGGGGCTCGCGGAGACCGTGCAGTGGTACAGAGACAACCGCGCCTGGTGGGAGCCGCTGAAGGAGCGGGCCGCGCTGTGACCGACAACCGCATCTGGCTGGTCACCGGCGCGGGCGGCATGCTCGGCCAGGACGTCCTGGCCCGGCTCGCCGAGGCGGGCGAGCAGGCCGTCGCCCTCGACCGCGCCGCCCTCGACCTCACCGCGCCCGACCGCCGTGCGCAGCACCCTTGAGGCCGCACCGGCCCGCGGTCGTCGTCAACTGCGCGGCCTGGACGGCCGTCGACGACGCCGAGAGCCGCGAGGAGGAGGCCCTGCGCATCAACGGCGACGGCCCGGCCCATCTCGCCGCCGCCTGCGCCGCCACCGGCGCCGTCCTCCTGCACGTCTCCACCGACTACGTCTTCGCGGGCGACGCGACGAGTCCGTACGCGGAGGACGCCCCCACCGCCCCGCGCAGCGCCTACGGCCGCACCAAGCTCGCCGGCGAGCGGGCCGTGCTCGGCTTCGAGCGCGGCTATGTGGTGCGCACGGCCTGGCTGTACGGCACGGGCGGGCCCAACTTCGTCCGTACGATGATCAAGCTGGAGGGGCTCAAGGACACCCTGGACGTCGTCGACGACCAGCGCGGCCAGCCCACCTGGAGCGCCGATCTCGCCGGACTGCTGTACGAGCTGGGCCGCGGCGCCCTGGCCGGCACCGCCCCGGCCGGCGTCTACCACGGCACCAGCTCCGGCGAGACGACCTGGTACGGCCTCACCCGCGAGATCTTCCGGCTGCTCGGCGCCGACCCCGACCGGGTCCGCCCCACCACCAGCGAGGCCTTCGTCCGCCCCGCCCCCCGCCCGGCCTACAGCGTCCTCGGCCACGACCGCTTCGCGGCGGCCGGGCTCACGCCCCTGCGGGACTGGCGGGCGGCGCTCGCCGAGGCCTTCCCGGAGATCCACCGGGTCCAGACGAAGGAGGACCCGGCGTGACCGTCAAGGTCAGCGTGGTCGTCGCCGTCCACAACCCCGGCAAGTACGTCGAGGACTGCATCGGCGGTCTGCTGCGGCAGAGCCTGCCCACCGACGAGTTCGAGGTGTTCTTCGTCGACGACGGCTCCACCGACGAGACCCCGGCCCGGCTGGACGCACTCGCGGCCGAGCACCCGCATCTCCACGTCGTCCACCAGGAGGCCTCCGGCTGGTCGGGCAAGCCCCGCAACACCGGCATCGACGCCGCCCGGGGCGAGTACGTCATGTTCGTCGACCACGACGACTGGCTGGGCGACGAGGCCCTGGAGCGGATGTACGACTACGGCACGGCGAACGACGCCGATGTCGTCGTGGGCAAGATGGTGGGCATCGGACGGCCGGTGCCGCAGGAGCTGTTCCGGGTCAACCGGCCGCGGGCCACCGTCGAGAACGCGCCGCTGATCGACAGCCTCACCCCGCACAAGATGTTCCGGCGCGCGTTCCTCGCCGAGCACGGCATCCGCTTCAAGGAGGGGCGTCGGCGCCTGGAGGACCACGTCTTCGTCGCCGAGGCGTACCTGCGGGCCAAGAGCGTCGCCGTCCTCGGCGACTACCCGTGCTACTACCACATCGCCCGCGACGACGGCTCCAACGCGGGCTTCCAGCGCTTCGAGCCGGCCGGCTACTTCGGCAACCTCCGCGAGGCACTGGACGTGGTCGAGGAGCTCACCGAGCCCGGCCCGCTGCGCGACCGGCTGTTCAGCCGCTGGCTGCGCGTCGAGATGGTCGAGCGGCTGCGCGGCAACCGGCTGCTGAAGCTCCCCGAGGACTACGCCGAGGAGCTCTACCGCGAGATCCGCGGGGTGGTCGTCGAGCGCTTCGGACCCGGCGTCCTCACCCATGTCGCCCCGATGCAGCGGGTCGTCGCGGGCCTCGTCGCCGCCGACCTCTACGACGACATCCGCGAGCTCGCCCACTGGGAGGCCGCGATCCGGCCCACCGGCGAGCTGACCTCCCTGACCTGGGAGAACGGTCGCCTGAACATCGGCTTCGGGGCCGAGTACGAGGCCGGCGGCAGCCCGCTCGTCCTCCGCCGGGAGGACGGGCGTGACGTGCTCGACCTGCCGCTGTCCGAGAAGGCGCGCGAGGCGCTGGACGGGCAGGGCATCACGCTGGACGCCCGCACCGAGGAGAGCGACGTCGACCTGGTGGTCCGCAACCGCGACGACGCCACCCAGTACTACCTGCCGCTGAAGAGCGAGCGGCACGAGGTCGACGCCGAAGCGGAAGGCGCCTTCCGGCAGCGGATCACGGCGACCGCCGTGCTCGACCCCGAGACCGCCGCCGGGGGCTCGCCCCTGGCCAAGGGCATCTGGGACTTTTACCTGCGCATCAAGGCCGGCGGCTGGAACAAGGAGTGCCGGATCGGCGCGGTGCACGGCGAGGGCGTGGAGCCCGGGCGGCTGGCCGCGCTCACCGGTGAGCCGCGCCGGCTCGTGCTGCCGTACTGGACCGACGGGCCGGGGAACCTCTCCCTCGACGTCGACCAGCACACCAACAAGCTGGAGCGCGAGGCCGTGGTGCTGGTGGACCCGGCCGGCGCGGCGGTGGCCGAGGAGGCGACCGTCCGGCTTCCGCTGCCGCTCGCGGTGACCGGCGAGGAGACCGTGCGGCTGCGTTTCGAGCGCAAGAACGTCGGCAAGTTCGCCGCCGACGCCGTGGCGGACGGCCGTACCGTGACCGCGAAGCTGCCGGTCGAGCGGCTCACCGGGGCGCGCTGGGCGGTCCGGATCGGGCTGCCCTCCGCCGACCGGGGCGAGCCGAAGTGGACCCGGCTCCCCGTCGACGTGGTCGTCGCGGCCGACGGCACCGCCGAGGTCATCGACCGGCACATCCCGCCCGCGAAGCCCGCCCCGG
>MWJO01000083.1 GCA_002027195.1 Streptomyces sp. GKU 895
TCGAGGGAGGCAAGCAGGCGGGCGCCGTGGTGCTCGCACCCGTCGGCACCGGCGTGAAGCGATCGAGCACGGTCAACGGCTGCGAACCGCGTGCCCAAGAAGAAGTCGAACTCGTCTCCACCGGGTCCACAGCGACTCCGTACCGCCGCGCAGCGCGGCCCGCTCACCCTCGGCGCCTCCGCCTGGCTGGGGTCGACGACCAGCTTCCGCCAGCCGGACCACTCGCCGGTCTCCAGGTCCCGGGTGCGCACCTCGGGCGTGCCCTTGGCCTTGGCCCCGGCGTCGTCCCAGGTCACCAGCAGCGCGCTGAAACGGTCCGTGTCCCGCTTGGCGAGGCTCTTGCGGCCGGCGCCCGTGCTCTGGAGCTTCAGCGTGTGGATGGCGGGCTTGCGGGCCGCGGCCCTGCCGTCCGACTGCGCGCCCTGGTCGGCCATCGCGTACGTCACGATGCCCGCGCCGCTCAGCAGGACGGCCCCGGCGGTGAGCCAGGCCCGTCTCCTGAGACTGAGCGGTCTGTACGCACGGCTGCTGCGAGGACTCAACTACCCCACCCCTGTGAAATGAACTCGTTCGTAGCGCCTGCCACTTGGGCAGCCCATACACAGAGCGCTCAGCTATGGCCAAACATCACTGGGCCGGATGGTTGTACGGAGACGGTGGTTTTCCTGTGTGGGAATCGCCACGGCCGGGACCCGTGATGTTCGCGGGACGGCAGCCGCTGGAACAGCGGGAGAGCCGAGCGAATGGGGTGGGGCTCATGGGGAAGCAGGCCGAGAGCGTGGTGTGTGCGGCCGGGATGCGGGGGCGGGCCGCGGAGTTCGTCACGGGGATCACCGCCCGCAGCCGGCTGCCGCTGGACTACTCGGTGGCCAGTCTGCGGGTCGTCGACTTCCTGATCGACGGACTGCGCAAGGGCGGTGCCGACGAGGACCGGGTCCGCGCACCGCTGACCGGCCTCGGTGCCTACGTCGGTGAGGTGCTGGTGCGCCGGGCGGGCGCGGAGTGGGTCGACCTCGACGCCACGCAGCGCGCGTACTTCGGCCAGGAGGTCGGCGTCCGGATGCCCGACGGCCGGGTCTGGAACCCGCTCGGCAAGGTCCTCAACCGCTTCGGGTCGAGCGGCCCCGAGGACTCCCTGCAGACCTTCTATCTGACCCTGCACGGCCGGTCCCGGCGGACCGCCGCCTGACGGACGGCAGGGCCGCGGACAGTGACACTTCCGTGCGGCCCGGCGCTGATGACCGTGGAGGGCTGAGCATCCCGCTCGGCGGAAGGGCGAGCGCGCCTACGGTGCGGCATCGCCGCGAACCAGCATGAACGAGGACAGTTCTTGGGTCGAGGAGGCGAACCCCGCCGCGTGCAGACGTACGACGTCGAGCTCGGCGCGGCTGTCGCGCGGGCCCAGGACGGCGACGAGGCCGCCTTCGCGGTCGCGTACCGGATCGTGCAGCCCGGACTGCTCGGCTACCTCCGCGGCATCGTCGGCGACGACGCCGAGGACGTGGCCTCCGACGCCTGGCTGGAGATCGCCCGCGACCTCGGCCGGTTCAAGGGCGACGGGGCGGGCTTCCGCGGCTGGTCGGCGACCATCGCCCGGCACCGGGCGCTGGACCACCTGCGGCGGCAGAAGGTACGGCCCCGGTCGGCCGCGCTCGAACAGGACGTACTGGATCTGCCCGGCCCGCACAGCACCCACGACCAGGCGCTGGAGTCGCTCTCCACCGAGTACGCCCTGGAGCTGGTGCGCGGGCTGCCGCGGGACCAGGCGGAGGCCGTGCTGCTGCGGGTGGTCGTCGGCCTCGACGGCCCCGCCGCCGCCCGCGTCCTCGGCAAGCGCCCCGGCGCCGTGCGCACCGCCGCCTACCGGGGCCTCAAGCGCCTCGCCCAGCAGCTGGGCGTCGAGAGTGTGACGGATGACGACCCCCGCACGCTGGGGGAGTCGAAGTGAGCGACGGCGGGCCGGACAGAGACAGGAACGGACATGGGTGAAAGGCAGAGCGGCGGGGGCCACGGCCGTCGGCGTGTGCACCCAGGCGCCGGCGTCCCCGGCCGACAGGCAACCGACCGGCAGGGCACGGACGGTCTGGAGAAGCTCCTCGCCGACGCCATGCGGGTGCACCCCCAGGGCGACGGCGAGCAGCGGGCCGTCGCCGCGTTCCTGGCCGCCCGGGACGGCGGCGCGCTCCGCGCCCGGACCCGCCGCCGGGACGACTGGCGGCCCCGGGAGCAGCGGAGGCTCGGCCGCTCGCTGAAGACCACCCTTTCCGTGCTCGTGGCGAGCCTCACCATCGGCGCGTCGCCTTCGCCGCGATCGGTACCTCCGGCTCCTCCTCGTCCTCCGACGCCGCCGACCGGGCCCGGGAACGGCAGCCGCACAGCGCCGCCTCCGCCTCCGAGCAGGCGGGCACCACCCCGGACGCCACCACCTCCGCCCCCTCGGACCGCCCGGTCACCGCCCAGGACACCGAGGCGCACTGCCGCGCCTACGAGAACGTCCAGGGCCGTGGCAACGCGCTGAACTCGACGGCCTGGCAGCGGCTGATCGAGGCGGCGGGCGGCGAGGAGAAGGTCGCGGCGTACTGCGTACGGCAGTTGGCGCAGAGCGGGACGCCGGACAAGCCGGGCAGGACGCCGGACAAGGGCAACAGCGACAAGCAGCCCGACAAGGCCAAGGCCAAGGGCAAGAAGAAGCAGTAACCCCCGAAAGAATCCCCGGGACCGGGACGCGGAGTCGGCACTGCCGCTCTGCCCTGTGTCCTGCCTGGGCGGCACGCGGAGACGGCCGGGGCCGCCACCCCCCACCAGGAGGGGCCCCGGCGTCGCGCGGCACGGGCCGCGCGGCGACCCGTACTTCCTACAGCGCCATGAGTGCGTTTTCTGTCACACCCCCGGCCGCCACCGGCTTCGGCCCACCCCGTCACGAGGTGGTTGCATCTTGTACGGACATGGACGAGCAGCGGTTTCAGGTCGTAACGTGCCTTTCGCGCCGAGCGGTAGGCGAGGAACCACCGCAATCGCAGGCGGCCCCGGGGGGCCGCGACCATCGACCGAGGAACCATGCGTGCTGGGGGATGACGCGGAGCTGACCGCCGCGGTGCTCGCGGCACAGGACGGGGACGAGACCGCGTTCCGGACTGTGTACCGCGCCGTGCACCCGCGGCTGCTCGGATACGTCCGGACGCTGGTCGGCGAACCGGACGCCGAGGACGTCGCCTCCGAGGCATGGCTGCAGATCGCCCGGGACCTGGAGCGGTTCGAGGGGGACGCCGACCGGTTCCGTGGCTGGGCCGCCCGTATCGCCCGCAACCGCGCCCTGGACCACATACGCATGCGCGGCCGCCGCCCGGCCATCGGCGGCGACGAAACGGAACTGACCGGGAAGGCCGCCGAGTCCGACACCGCGGGCGAGGCGATGGAGGCCCTGGCCACCGACAGCACCCTCTCCCTGATCGCCCGGCTGCCGCAGGATCAGGCCGAGGCGGTCGTACTGCGCGTGGTGGTGGGCCTGGACGCCAAGACCGCGGCGCAGACCCTGGGCAAGCGGCCGGGAGCCGTCCGCACGGCCGCGCACCGCGGACTGAAGAGGCTCGCCGAACTCCTCGGCACCGATCCGGAATCGGCCGGCGGGCTCGACGCCCTGCCGCCGCAGCGAGAACCGCGCAGCCGTGCGGTGACGTCCGCGAGTGTGACGCATACGCGTCCGCGGACGCAGAAGGACATGTGATGGCCGACGAGCAGTACGAGTGGCTGAACCAAGAGCTGGCGGAGCGGCTGCTGCGCGGTGAGTCACTGGACAACGCTGTCGAGCCCACCGCCCGTGACGAAGCCGAGCGACTCGCCAAGACCCTGGGCGCGCTCTCCGTGGACCCGCCGCCGAGCACCACCGAACTCCCCGGCGAGGAAGCCGCCCTGGCCGCGTTCCGCAAGGCGCACGCCGACCGGGGTCGGGCACGGTACGCACGGAGCACGGCCACCGCGCGCACGCCGACGTCGGCCTCGTCCGATCGGCGGCGCGGGACGGGCCCGCGGCACCGCCGGCCGCCGCCCGCCGCAACCGCCCGTCCGGCTCGCGCTCGCCGCCGCTGCCTTCGGCATGGTGGCGGGTGGCCGCGCGCCGGTGCCGCTGCTGCCGACCCGTTCGGCGCCGGCGAACCGGCCCCAACGCCTCGGTCTCGGCCGCCGTGACCTCGACCGCCCGGCTCGCCGTCACCCCAGGGCACCGGCGGGGACGAGCCGACGCCCGACGGCTCCAGCGCCGGTGCCGCGGAGGAGGGCGGCGGCCGTGACACCGCCCGGGACGGCGCGAGCAGCTCGCCGGGCGCCGGAAGGGACGGCAAGGACGGCAAGCCCGGCTCCTGGTGGGGCGCGGCGCCCTCGGCCTGCCGTGACCTGCGGGACGGCAAGGCGCTGTCCACCGACCGCCGCCGTGCCCTGGAAGGCCTGGCCGGCGGTTCGACGCGGGTGTGGAAGTTCTGCCAGGGCGTCCTGGACAGCTCCTCCGGCGCCCGGTCCGATTCCCAGGCCGGTGAGGACGGGGACGGCGGCAAGGGCAAGGGCCGTCACGACCGGGGCGGCAAGGGCGGCGGCCGGGGCAACGGCAAGGGTGACGACGACGGCCACCACAGAGGCGGTGACCACCGCGGCGGCAACCGCCACGACCCCGACGGCGGCTACTCCCCGCCGGAGCCCGACACCACCGCCCCACTGCTGCCGAAGAGGACGGCGTCCTCCGCGCAGCCGGAGCCGAGCCCGTCGTCCTCGGCCCTCTGAGACCGCCCGCACCGGCTCCCGCGGACCTTTTTCCCGGGGGGGGTGTGACGTTTTCGGACCCGGAGGCGCAGTACTGAGTGAGCCGACTGGTCATCGGCCGTCGCACAGAGCCGGGGTTCCCCCCGTACCCACGGCTCGTGCATCGGCGCGGGTGGGACACGTTCCCCCGGTCCCGCCCGCGCCCCACACTTCCGTCCCGCGGGTCACCAGTGCACGACGACCTTGTCGCCGGTGCGGACCTCGTCGAAGAGCTCCGAGATCGCCGCCTCGTCGCGGACGTTGACGCAGCCGTGCGAGCCGCCCGCGTAGCCACGGGCCGCGAAGTCCGTCGAGTAGTGCACGGCCTGGCCGCCGCTGAAGAACATCGCGTACGGCATCGGCGAGTGGTAGAGCGTCGAGTAGTGGTCGCGGGACTTCCAGTAGACGTGGAAGACGCCTTCCCGGGTGGGGGTGCTGTCGGTCCCGAACCGCACCGGCAGCGTCTCGAGCGTCCTGCCGTCCACCATCCAGCGCAACGTACGGCTGGACTTGCTGATGCACAGCACCCGCCCCGTCATGCAGCGGGCGTCCGGCGCGTCGGCGGGCTGTCCGCCCATCAGGTACAGCTCCCACTTGCCCGGCTCGCGCGTCATCCTCAGCAGCCGCTGCCAGGTGACGGAGTCGGTCTCGCCGGTCTTCGGCAGTCCGCGCTTGCCCTGGAAGCCCTTGACGGCGTCCACGGTCGCGTCGTCGTACGTCCCCGTCGGCCCCTCGAAGATCCAGGCCACCTGCCGCAGCCGGGCCTGGAGCTCGCGGATGTCCCGTCCGGAGTCGCCGCGGGACCAGAGCACCTTGGCCGGCGTGGCGGAGGAGGGGTTGGACGGGGTGGGCGGGGTGGTGCGCGGTGTCGGCGAGGCGCTGCCGGGCATCTCGATGCGCACCGGCGCCCGGCTCTTCCCGTCGCCGTCGGTCGCCTGCACGGTGCAGCCACCGGCCACGGCCACGACCGCCAGCGCCGCGACCGCTTTCCTCATGTCCCCGGTACGCATCGCGCCCCCCCGTCGTCTCACGCCGCCACCGAAGATGATTCCCGCGGATGACTCGTCGCGAACGGCGCGGCATTGTGGGGACCAGTACCCCAGTGACGGGAGGCGGCACACCATGGCGCGCGAGTCGGAATCGGGACTGCCCATCGAACCGGTGTACGGGCCGCGGTCCCTGGAAGGCTGGGACCCGGCGGAGAAGCTGGGCGACCCGGGCGCCTACCCCTACACCCGGGGCGTGTACCCGACCATGTACACCGGCCGCCCCTGGACCATGCGCCAGTACGCCGGCTTCGGCACGGCCACCGAGTCCAACGCCCGCTACCGGCAGCTCATCGCCCACGGCACCACCGGCCTCTCCGTCGCCTTCGACCTGCCCACCCAGATGGGCCACGACTCCGACGCCCCCCTCGCGCACGGCGAGGTCGGCAAGGTGGGCGTCGCGATCGACTCGGTCGACGACATGCGGGTGCTCTTCGACGGGATCCCCCTGGACCAGGTCTCCACGTCGATGACGATCAACGCCCCCGCGGCGCTGCTCCTGCTCCTCTACCAACTGGTCGCGGAGGAACAGGGCGTACCCGCTGACCGCCTCACGGGCACGATCCAGAACGATGTCCTGAAGGAGTACATCGCGCGGGGAACGTACATCTTCCCGCCGAAGCCCTCCCTCCGGCTGACCGCCGACATCTTCAAGTACTGCCGGGCCGAGATCCCGAGGTGGAACACCATCTCGATCTCCGGCTACCACATGGCCGAGGCGGGCGCGTCCCCCGTGCAGGAGATCGCGTTCACGCTCGCGGACGGCATCGAGTACGTGCGCACGGCGGTGGCGGCCGGGATGGACGTCGACGACTTCGCACCCCGCCTCTCCTTCTTCTTCGTGGCGCGTACGACGCTCCTGGAGGAGGTCGCCAAGTTCCGTGCCGCGAGGCGCATCTGGGCCCGCGTGATGCGGGACGAGTTCGGCGCCCGGAACCCCAAGTCGATGATGCTCCGCTTCCACACCCAGACGGCCGGTGTCCAACTCACCGCCCAGCAGCCCGAGGTGAACCTCGTCCGGGTCGGGGTCCAGGCCCTGGCCGCGGTGCTGGGCGGCACCCAGTCCCTGCACACCAACTCCTTCGACGAGGCGATCGCCCTCCCCACGGACAAGAGCGCGCGGCTCGCGCTGCGGACCCAGCAGGTGCTCGCCCACGAGACGGACGTCACCGCCACCGTGGACCCCTTCGCCGGCTCCTACGTCGTCGAGAAGATGACCGACGACGTGGAGGCGGCGGCCCTCGATCTGATGCGCCGGGTCGAGGACCTCGGCGGCGCGGTCGCGGCCATCGAGCACGGCTTCCAGAAGGACGAGATCGAGCGCAACGCCTACCGGATCGCCCAGGAGACCGACGCGGGCGAACGGATCGTCGTCGGCGTCAACCGCTTCCGGCTCGACGAGGAGGAGCCGTACGAGCCGCTGCGGGTCGATCCCGCGATCGAGGCCCAGCAGGTGCAGCGGCTGGCGCGGCTGCGGGCGGAACGGGACGGGGCTGCGGTGGCCGCGGCCCTCGACGCCCTCAGGAAGGCGGCGGAAGGGGAGGACAACGTCCTGTACCCGATGAAGGAGGCGCTGCGGGCGCGGGCGACGGTCGGGGAGGTGTGCGGTGCCCTGCGGGAGGTGTGGGGGACCTACACTCCCTCGCATTCGTTCTAGCGTGCGAGACTCCTTCCCATGCTCGGTGTCATAGACCTCCCCACCTACCTGGCAGGACTCGTCCTGATCGTCCTGCTGCCCGGTCCCAACTCGCTGTACGTCCTGTCCGTCGCCGCCCGGCGCGGGGTCCGGGCCGGGTACACCGCGGCGGCCGGGGTGTGGTGCGGGGACACCGTCCTGATGACGCTGTCGGCTGCCGGGGTGGCGTCCCTGCTCCAGGCCAACGCCGTGCTGTTCGGGATCGTGAAGTACGCGGGCGCCGGGTATCTGACGTGGCTGGCGGTGGGGATGCTGCGGGCCGCGTGGGGGATGTGGCGGTCGAGGAAGGAAGCGGCCGTCGAGGAGGCGTCCGAGGGGGCCTCCTATGAGCGGCCTTACCGCCGGGCTCTCGTCATCAGCCTGTTCAACCCCAAGGCGATCCTGTTCTTCGTCGCCTTCTTCGTGCAGTTCGTCGATCCCGGGTACGCGTATCCGGCGCTGTCCTTCGTGGTGCTGGGGGCGTTCGCGCAGGCCGCGAGCTTCCTGTACCTCACCGCGCTGATCTTCAGCGGGACACGGCTGGCGGACGCGTTCCGGAGGCGGAAGCGGTTGTCGGCGGGGGCGACGTCGGCCGCGGGGGCGTTGTTCCTCGGGTTCGCGGTGAAGTTGTCGCTGGCGAGCGCCTGATCAGAGACCGGCCCGTACCCAGTAGTTCTTCAGCCCGGCTGCCGTCCCGCCCGCCCAGCCGACGTAGCCGTCCGGGCGTACCAGGAAGAGGCCCTCGCCGTACGACGCCTGGCTCGCCCCGTGCACGACCTTGATCGCTTCCGGCGTCCGCGGAACGTCCACGCCCACCGCCACCAGCGTCCAGTGCGGCCCCCGGAACGCGTCGAACAGCCGTACCTCACCCAGCATCCCGTCAGGGGCGCGGTCACCCGCCCTCAGCGGGCCCGGCACCTCGCCCGTCTCCTGTGTCAGGGACGAGCCCCGATACCCCAGCCCCAGCTGACGCGTCGCGTCGCCCCGCCGCGTCTCCCCGCGGTGGACGCTCGTCGTCAGGCCCAGCATCTGGGCGGCGATGGGGCGGCGCTCCTCCTCGTAGGTGTCGAGGAGGGACTCCGGTGCGCTCCCCGCGAGCACGGCGCCCAGCTTCCAGCCCAGGTTGTAGGCGTCCTGGACGCTGGTGTTGAGGCCCTGGCCGCCGGCCGGTGAGTGGATGTGGGCCGCGTCCCCGGCGAGGAAGACGCGGCCGGAGCGGAAGCGGTCGGCGAGGGCCTGGCGGGGGCGGAAGTCGGAGGACCAGCGGAGTTCCGTCACGGCGTCCGGGGTGAGGTGGGAGCGGTCGGCGACCACCTTGCGGACGCCTTCGAGGGAGACGTCCACGGCCGTGCCCTCCGGGAACTGGGCCACCACTTGGAAGTCCTCGGTCCCGGCCAGCGGGCAGATCGCCAGGAAGCCGTCGCTGTCCCCGCGGGGCGGGAACACGTGCCAGTACTCGCGGTCGAGGCCGGTCAGCCGGACGTCCGCCACCAGCATCGGGTTCGGGTCGACGGTCTCGCCGGTCATGGCGATGCCCAGGGCCCGGCGCACCGCGGAGCGGCCGCCGTCGGCGGCGACGACGTACCGGGCGCGCAGGTCCGGGCCGTCCGCGAAGCGCACGCTCACGCCGTCCTCGTCCTGCGTGAGATCGGTGACCTCGCGGCCGAAGGCGACCTCGCCGCCCAGCTCCGCCAGCCGCGCCGCGAGGATCTCCTGCGTCCGCCACTGCGGGACCATCCAGGGCTCGTTGTACGGCGAGTCCTCCGTCGCCTCGGCCGGGTCGAACATCTGGTGCTCGCCGACCCGCTCGCCGTCCTGCCAGATCATCCCGACGGGATAGGTGCCCCCCGCCGCGCGGATCGCGGCCCGCACGCCGAGGTCGTCGAAGACCTCCATCGTGCGCGGCTGGATGCCCTTGCCCCGCGAGCCGGGGAACAGGGCGTCGGCCTTCTCCACCACCAGCGCGTCCACGCCGCGCCGCGCGAGGTCGATACCGAGGGCGAGGCCGGTCGGGCCGGCTCCGACGATCAGAACATCCATCGCTTCTCTCCTTAACGCTGTTAAGTGCCGTCGACGACAAGGCTGCCCTTAACGCTGTTAAGGTGTCAAGCGTGAGTACGGAACGCCGCGCGCCCCTCGACCGCAAACGAGTCGCCGAGACCGCCCTGAAGCTCCTGAACGAGCTGGGCCTGGACGGCCTGACCCTGCGGGCCATCGCCAAGGAACTCGACGTCAAGGCGCCCGCCCTGTACTGGCACTTCAAGGACAAGCAGGCGCTGCTGGACGAGATGGCGACGGAGATGTACCGGCGGATGATCGCCGGCACCCCGCTGGATCCCGGCGACACCTGGCGGGAGCGGTTGCTGAAGTCCAACCGCGGACTGCGGGCCGCGCTGCTCGGCTACCGCGACGGCGCCAAGGTCTTCAGCGGCTCACGCTTCACGAGCCTCGTGCACGCGGAGGCGATGGAGGACAACCTGCGCCTGTTCACGGCGGCTGGCTTCACCCTCGCCCAGGCGGTCCGCGCGTCCTCGACGACGTACTTCTACACCCTCGGCTTCGTCACCGAGGAACAGGGCATGCAGCCGGGGGTCGACGTCGAGGAACGAGCACGCCTGATGGCCGACTTCCCGCTGTCGGCGGCGGCGGGCAAGGAGGTCTTCGCGGATTACGACCGGCATTTCGAGGAGGGCCTGGCTCTGATCATCACCGGGATCGCGGACGCCGCAGAGGGGAGCGGGGCTGTATAGACGTGCGGCGGATGAACGACGTCACCTGGCCTTGGCCAGAGCCGAACGCAGTTTCGGGGTCAGCGGCTTCTCCACGTACCGGTTCAGCAGCCAGGCCAGCAGCAGCATCGCCGTGACCGTCAGTGCGAAGGTCTCCGCCGACGGCAGGCCGAGGCCGATGTGCAGGGCGTGGATCACCACCCAGCCGAGGTGCTCGTGGACCAGGTAGAAGGGGTACGTCAGTGCTCCGGCGACCGTCAGCCAGCGCCAGTTCGCCCAGTTGAGCCAGCCCAGCGCGATCGCCGCGACCGCGAGGAAGCCGAGCGCGACCACGAGGACGATCCCGCTGGAGGTGCGGTGCGCGAACGCGTTCGGGTCGCCGGCGTTCCACAGGCCGCGGACCGCGTAGTGCTGGCCGATGAGGAAGCTGACGCCGACGATGCCCCACGCGTACACGTCCCGCCGGTCGCGGTGGACGAGATAGAGGCCGACACCGCCGATGAAGAACGGGGCGTACTCGGGCATCAGTACGACATCGAGCAGGGGCTGGTGTGCGGCCTGCGTGATCGCCGCCGCCAGCGTCCAGCCGGCGCAGAACAGGATCACCCGGCGGCGTGAGGCACCCGGCAGGACCACGCACAGGGCGAACAGGGCGTAGAAGCGGACCTCCGCCCACAGCGTCCAGCACACGCCCAGCACCCGGTCGACGCCGAGCGGCTGCTGGAGCATCGTCAGGTTCACGAGCGCGTCGCTCGGCGACACCGTCTTGTACGCCACCACCGGGAGGGCGAAGACGGCGGTGACCAGGACGACCGCCGCCCAGTACGCGGGCAGCAGGCGAGACGCGCGGGACGCGAAGAACGACTTCAGCGGCCTGCCCCAGCCGCTCATGCAGATCACGAATCCACTGATCACGAAAAAGACCTGGACGCCGAGACAGCCGTACGAGAAATACTGGTGCAGCGTCGGGAACTGGTCTTTCGGGGAACTTCCCCAGGCCGTCGTGACATCGCCGCCCCGGCCGCCGTAGTGGTATGCCGCCACCATCAGCGCGGCCACCAGACGCAACCCGTCCAGGGCGCGCAGCCGGGTCTCGCGGGGTGCCGTCCGCTCCGGCCGCCGGGGTGTCTCCGTCACCTCGCTGACGGTGATCGTGGTCACGGATATCCCCTCGACAGCTGTTCCTACGGGTGTACACAGGGACATTAGTCCGAATCACAGGGATGTCTTGGACCGCGAGCCAACGATTGGCCGCCCGGTCCCGGTGAGTTCACCTGGATGTCGTTTTGGCTTCCTAAATTCCCTCGGAATCCCCCCACGCAAGCGGTAAAGCACAAGAACTCGTCTCAGCTTTGGTAAGAAGACAAAACGGGAGTGCCATGACGACGGTCCAGAAGAGACGTGCACGTGCGCGTGGAGGGGAGCTGGACGACTGCCTGCGCGCCTGCGCGGTGCACAGCGGAAAGGTCGTCGGCAGCATCGACCGGCGCCGCGTCGAACTCGCCGAGCAGCTCCGCAAGCTGCTCGTCGTGTGGGGCACGACCGCCACGTCCGGAGCCGCGCCCGCCCCGTCCGGCGGCGCCACCGCCCTGCTCAAGCGGGCCGTCAAGGGCACCGCCGCCCCCGCGAACGGCATCGGCAACGAGCTCCTCGACGCCCTGCTCGCCGTCGCCAACAAGGCCCTGGAGTGCGGCTACGACGACGAGTTGAACCTCGCCCTCGTCATCTCCGACACCGTCCTCGCCCACCGCAAGAACTCCCGCGCCGGCTGGCGGCTGCGCGCCCGGCTCCTGGAGACGCTCGGCGAGGAGACCGAGGCCGTCGAGGCGTACGACAAGTACCTCGCCCTCACCGACGACGACGGCTTCGGCGTCCGCGCCAAGATCGCCGGACTGCGCGCCGCCGCCGAGACGGAGCGCGCACTGCTCGCGCTGCTGCGGCGGCAGAACCCGCGCGCCGAGGAGTTCACCCGGCGTGCCGCCACCGACGTGTGGGCCGAGGGCCTCGCCGCCCAGGCCGTAGGAGACTGGACCGAGGCCGAGCCGCGCCTCGTGGGAGCGCTCCTCACCCTGGCCGCCGAGGACGCCCCGGTCGCCGACCGGCAGGAACTCCTCAGCCAGTACCTGGACCTGCGCATGACGCAGGAGACGGACCTCCCCGCCCTCACCGAGGCCCTCGCCCTCTACGCCGAGCAGCGCCGCAACCGCATGCGCGGCCCCGTCGCCGACCCCACCATCGGCGGCGTGCAGTGGATCAGCCTCGGCGAGTTCCGCAACCGCATCGCCGGCAAGTCGATCTGCCTGATCGCCAACTCCGGTCGTGTCGGCGCTAGTTCGATGGGCGCCGAGATCGACGCGTACGACATCGTCGTCCGCTTCAACTCGTACAAGATCGATCCCAGGCACACCGGCAGCCGCACCGACATCCACGCCACCATCCACAAGCACGGCTTCAACTGGGACCAACGGGTCGACACCCGGCTGGTGTTCGGCGGGATCTCCGGCGACTGGAAGTACTCGCTGCGCAACCGGCTCGTCCCCGGCGCCCAGACCTTCCTCGGCGACGAGTCGCTGCGCTGGCCGGTACGCAACATCGGCAAGCTCGGCACCGACGTCTGGTCCGGCATCCCGACCACCGGCTTCAACATGCTCTACCTGCTGGACTTCCTGGACGTCAGCCCGACCCTCGACCTGATCGGCTTCGACTTCTACGAGAGCGGCGCCTACCGCGTCCAGGAGGCCATGAAGCTCGCGATCACGTCCGTGCACGAATACACCAGCGAGAAGGCATGGGTCATGCAGCGGGCCCAGAGCGTGACCTACATGAGGATCTCCCTGCGATGACCACGAACACCCTGACCGCGGCGCCCGTCACCGACGCGGCGGCCCTCACCGGCAAGCGCCGCATCGCCTTCGCGTCGTACGTCGACGAGAACTACCTGCCCGGCTTCCTGACCCTGCTCAGGAGCCTCGCGCTGTCCAACCCGAGCGTGTGCGAGGACTTCGTCGTCCTCTACGACGACCTGCGCCCCGGCTCGATAGCCAGGATCCGCGCCCTGCACCCGCGGATCGTCCTCAGGCGCGTCAACGACACGCACTACGACGCGTACAAGAAGGGCGACCAGGACAACTACCTGGTCCGCAAGGCCTACTTCATCCTCGACGTGTTCCGCATCCGGGAGTACGACACCGTCATCACCCTCGACACCGACATGGTGGTGCTGGGTGATCTGCGCGAACTCCTCGAGCTGCGCGAGGGATTGGCGGCCGTCCCGCAGTTCTTCTACGGGCAACACAAGCTCAACTCGGGGCTCCTGGTCATCCAGCGCGAGTACCTGAGCGACGAGTTCTGCGCGAAGCTCGACAAGTGCGGGCGCTCCGGCGACTACGAGCTCGACAAGCACGACCAGGGCATCCTCAACGCCGTCCTCGACGGCGACTTCATTCGCCTCGACCCGCGCTACAACTTCGTCAAGCGGCGGCTCTCCGGTGACCTGCCCGTCCCCGACGACACCGCGATCCTGCACTTCACCGGCCGCCACAAGCCGTGGCAGGGCGGCGAGGCCGGGTACAGCCAGGCCGAGGAGAAGTGGCGCGCGTACGAGCTGTCCGACGCCGACTTCCAGGCGGCCTACCTGGACTCCAGCGGCGGCCTCCACCACGACCTGGTCGTCCACTTCGGCACCCCGCACGTCCGGCGCACCGGCGACACCGAGGTGGCCCGCAAGGTCGCCGCCGCGCACATCGCGAACGGCGACTACCAGGACGCCGTCGACGTCCTCGAGAGCGTCCGCATCCCGCTGGACGAGGCCTGGCCGCACGAGGTCCTCGGGCACGCCCTGATGAGCGTCTCCCGCTACGAGGAGGCCAAGGCTCAGCTGCTGCTGGCCACCGCCGCCCCCAACCGGGCCGCCACCGCCTACGCCCGGCTCGCGCAGATGGCGTGGGTGCACGGCGACAACACCGAGGCGCTGCGGTACGCCACCGCCGGCATCACCGTCGACCCTACCCACCGGCCGAGCCGCCTGTGGGCCCAGCGGGCCGCCGCCGTGCCGTCGCAGGAGCGGGGCAGCGCCGAGGACCAGCTCGCCCACGTCGCCTTCTACATGGACCGGCAGGGCAACGCGGGCGACAAGCTCCTCCCGGAGACCGTCCGCCTCGCCTTCGCCCCCGACACCACGTCCCGCCGCTGGCACTCCGTCCACGCCCACCGCCTGTTCGACGATGCGGCGCTGGAGCGCGTCAACGCCCGCCGGGGCCTGGTCATCGGCGGCGGAGGGCTCTTCATCCCGGACACCATGCCCAACGGCAACAGCGCCTGGCAGTGGAACGTCCCGGACGCGCTGCTGAACCGCATCGACGTCCCCATCGCGGTCTTCGCCGTCGGCTTCAACGCCTTCGACGGCCAGTCCTACCGGGCCAACCGCTTCCGCGAGTCACTGCTCCAACTGGTCGAGCGCTCCGCCTTCTTCGGCCTGCGCAACCACGGCTCGATCGAGAAGGTCCGGGCCATGCTGCCCGCGCACCTGCACGACAAGGTCCGCTTCCAGCCCTGCCCCACCACCGTCATGCGCCAGCTGGTGGCGGGCTGGCAGGACCCGGCCGAGCGGGACGACACGATCCTGATCAACGCCGCGTACGACCGCGCGGGCCTCCGCTTCGGCCACGACTACGCCTATTTCCTCGCCCAAATGGCCCAGGCCGTGCGGGACTTGGGGGAGCTGGGCACGGTGAAGTGCGTGGCGCACTCCCTCGACGACGAGAAGATCGCCTTCGACCTGCGCCGCGAGCACGGCATCTCGCTGCCCGTCATCCCGATGTACGACTTCGAGAACGACGAGATCCGCGACCTGTACGCGCGCACCAAGCTGGTCATCGGCATGCGCGGCCACGCCGGCATGATCCCGTTCGGTGTCGGCACGCCGATCATCAGCCTGATCTCGCACCCGAAGATGGCGTACTTCCTGCGTGACATCGAGCGCCCGGAGTGGGGCGTCTCGGTCCACGACCGCCACCTCGCCGCGAGGCTCGTGGAACGTGCGAAGGACCTCCTCGCCGACCACGCCAAGACGGTCGCCGACGTCCACGGCCGCCAGCAGGAGCTGTGGAAGGTCACCGAGGCGAACGCGGCCGACCTGCGGGTGATCCTGGGCTCGTGACCCGGGGGAGCTGAGAGACCACGGGCCCCCACGGCACAGGGGGCCCGCACCTCTGCTCGCTAACGCCCGACGGCCTTCTGGAGCAGGCGGCCGAGCTTCGAGCCGGTCTCCGACCGCTCCTTCTCGTACGCCTTCCTCAGCTGCTCGAAGTGATCGGCCCGGGTGCGGCTCAGATACTCGTCCGACTGGAGCGGCTTGGCCAGGGACCAGGCGCGCCGGTGCTGCCCGTCGTAGTGGGCGACGTACGCCTTCGACAGCTCCAGCACGGACTTGAAGGGGATGCCGTCGGTGTGGTCGCGGTCGATCTTGTCCTGGACGGCGGAGACGAGCGCGAGCTTCTCGTCGACCGTGTAGTCGTCCTCCGTGATCCGCTTGAGGACGTCCGCCGGGATCGGCTTCGTCACCTCGAAGGCGAGCGTGGAGCGGATCGGCGGCCCGGCGATCTCGACGTACGGCAGCAGCGCGCCGGTGCTGTGGTGCAGCCACGGCAGCCGGGGACCGGCGAAGTCCTGGTGCAGGACGACCGTGCCGACCCGCATCCGGCTCAGGAACCGCTCCGAGACGCAGCGGAAGACCCGGGCCGTCTTGGCGATGTCGATGTGCAGGAACTCCACCGGGGTGGTGTCCGCGGGATCGGAGGTCTGCCAGAGGTCGCCCGCGTGGATCTCCAGGAAGGGCAGGAAGGGGCCGAGGCGGCGCTTGAAGTCGTCCAGGAAGGAGTTGTCGTCGCCCGGCTTGTGACCGGAGTCGAAGAATTTCTCCGAGGCGAACGTGCCCTTGCCGACGCGGAAGAAGTCGTAGGCGTGCAGCCGGCCCTTGCGGGAGTCGAACACCGGGCTCTCGCTCAGTCCGAGCGCGAGGGCGTACGTCGAGCCGCCGCCGCCGGAACCGAGTTCGACGATCTGTCCCTGGCCCGTGAGGTGATGGCGTCCCACCAGGTACAGGAATTGCAGCTCCCAGGTGCTGCACTGGGTGTAGGGCAGGTTCTCCGGCAGCTCGACGCTGTCGAAGAGGGAGTAGAGCCGGCCGAGCTTCGTCATGAGGGCCTCACGGGATTCGGAGAGCGGTGCCCGTGATCCTAGGGACCTCGAACACCGCTTCACCATTGAATCAACGGAGTAACTCGATGATTGGGCTGTATTTCCATGCCCTTTCCGAGGAGTTCATTCCTGATTCGCTCAGCGCTTCACGGCCTTCTTCAGCGCCCGCGCCTGACGGACCACCCTGCGGGCCGTCGAGTTGTGCGGCAGGAACGCCAGCCGCTCCGGGATGCCGCCGGGCAGGCCCAGGGAGGTGAGGCGCTTCTTCCTGAAGTAGCGCTGGGTGCGCGGGCGCAGCCGCGTGGCGAGGTACTTCTCCGCCGTCGCGCGCCGCGCCGGGTAGATGCGGTCCTGCTGGGTGAAACCGACCGCGGCGATCAGCTCGGTCAACTCATCGGCCGGCAACGGTTCTTCGCCCTTGCGCTGCTCCAGGTCCGGCAGCACCGCGTCGGCCAGCACCACCGGGACGCGGTTGCTGTTCTGGTACGGGGTCAGCCGGTCCAGCAGCGTCTCGGTGCCGATGCGGGCGACCGGGAGGTCGTAGAGCCCGGCGGCCGTGAACAGGGCCGTGGAGAAGCAGCCGACGACCAGCCCGGGGCGGGCCTTCTCGAACAGCACCTCGGCGAGGACGGGGGTGTCGAGGACGGTGAGGTCGACGCCCAGCTTCTCCGCCTCGGTCTCCAGGGCGCGGCTGAAGCGGGCCGGCGCGGTGGGGTGCGGCTTGAACACGACGGACCGGTGGCCGCGTTCGACCGCGCCGCGCAACATCCGCACGTGGAGGTTCTCCTCCTGGTCCGCGGTGAGGATGTTCAGCGCGGACAGGTACTGGCCGAGCAGCAGCGCCGCGTTGTCGGGCAGCACCGGCAGGTCCTCGACGGTGTCGGCGAGTTCGCGGAGCACCTTCAGGAAGGCGCCCGTCGGTACGACCTGCGCGGGGACGTCGAACTCCGTGAGCAGCAGGGGCGTGAGGCCCGGCACCAGGTCCAGGTGGAGCAGCCGGCGGACGCGCGTGCCGACCAGCGGGTCGAGCTTGTTGCGGGTCGGGCCGTAGCTCATCAGACCGTCCGCGTAGACGTGCACGGGGGCGCCGGTGAACAGCTGGGCCACGGTCAGCGCCGGGGTGACCTGGATGGACTCCAGGACCAGCTCCACCCGGTCGTCCCCGAGCCCCCACAGCAGCCGCAGATAGCGCTCGAAGAGCGGGATGTCGTCGGCACGCGGGGTCCAGGCGCCCGGGTGGAAGGGGTGGATGGCCTCGTTCCAGGACAGCACCGCGTCGAAGTGGGCGCGCAGTGGCTCGAAGCCGGGCATCCGGTCGAGCGGGAGCGTGGTCTCCGGGGTCGCCGAGTTGTTGAACACCAGCAGCACCCGGCGCTCGGCCTCGTCGAAGAGGTCGGAGTCGATCGCGGCGGCGAGCGTGGCCGCCCCGTACAGCGTGGAGGCGCAGAAGATCTGGGTCGTGGGCATCTCAGGCAGCCGCCTTCGCTGTGCTGATCCTGCGCCGCAGCCGCCGCAGCTTGGCGGAGCGGCGCAGGTCCATGGTGTCGAGTACCTCGCCGAGCATGTCTTGCGGCATCCGCTTGATCGCCGCCGCACTGCGCGCACGCAGCTCCTTGGCGACGGCCGGCTCCCACTTGGCCTCGTCGGAGAGGTGGTGGGCGATGATCGCGCAGTACGTGCGCACGGCCTTGGGGAGCAGCTGGTCCGCGTCCCGGTCGGCGGCCGTCTCCTCGATGACCTGGTCGAAGGCGCGGATGAAGTCCAGCTGGCGGGCGTCGCCGATCTGCGTGAGCGAGGACGCCACCCCACGCCGGTAGAACACGCCCAGCAGGTTGACCACGGCGAACGACTCGGCCTCGCGGTGCAGCTTCCAGATCCAGGGCCGGTCCTCGGCGGTCCGCAGCCCGTCCGTGAAGTGCAGCAGCCCCTTGTCGAGGAGCCGCCGGTGGTACGCCCCCGCCCACGCGTACGCGTAGTCCACGGACGTCGTCCGGTCGGCGGGCAGGATCGCGTCGCGCGGGTTCAGCACCTCGCCGCGCAGCCCGACCGGGGCGCGGTGCACGGACCGGGCGCGGGCGGTCGCCTGCACATGGTCGGTCCGTACGAAGTCGCAGCCCAGCCCCTCTATGGCGGCCACCAGCTCGGCGAAATAACCCGGGGCGAGCCAGTCGTCACCGTCCAGGAAGGTCAGGTACTCGCCGGTCGCCGCGTCGAGGCCGGTGTTGCGGGCGGTGGCGAGACCCCCGTTCGTCTCATGGCGGATATATCTCACCTGCGCGACATCCGAAAGGGACTCGGCCGCCCGTTCGAGAATGGCCGGCGTTTCATCCTTCGATTTGTCGTCGACGAGGATGAACTCGAAGTCGCTCCGGGCGTTGAGCCGCAGACTTCTGAGGGTGTCCGGGGCGTATTGCTGCACGTTGTAGAACGGCACGATCACGGAAAGCTTTGGCACCCGAGAAACGCTAGAAGGCCGTCCGGCAGGGCAACTTGACGCCGAAGGTACGGAGGGTGAACTCGATGTGTCGGAACGGTGCATCCCATGTACTTCCGGGGCTTTGACGGGCCAGTTCGGTTCTCGGTGGGCTGTTGTTAACTTTTCGTTGATTCACGGTTGGGCCATACCTAGGAATTGCTTCCTAGCGTCTTCGACGTGCCAGCAAGTACGCCAGCAACTTCGACGACGCCGCTGCGAATCGCGGTCCTCGCGGACTCCGACACCCGCTGGAAATGGGGTGCGCTGACCGCTCATCGCATCGCACCGCGTGACGACGCGCAAGAGGCCCTCAGCCTGAGCGGCTTCCTGCTGCGCGGCCGTGCCACGCCCACCCCGCGCCAGCTCGCGGAGGTCGGGGTCGAGGCCGAGTCGCTGCGCGAGGTGACGTCGGTGGAGTTCCTGCGGGCGATGGCCGAGGAGTCGTACGACATCGTCGTGCTCGCCCTCGTGGGCGGGGGCGTGCAGGCGATGCTGCACGGCCTGAAGCGGGTGTGGGAGGGGCGTGCCGATCGCCCCGTCGTCGTCACCGGCTACGTCGGCGTCGTCTACGAGAAGCTCGCGGACGGACTGCTGCTGCGGCACGGCGCGGACCTGGTACTGGCCAACTCCCGTCAGGACGCGGAGCGTTTCCGGTCCGTGTACGAGGGGGTCGGCGCCGACGCCTCGGCGGTGACCGAGGTAGCGCTGCCGTTCCTGGGCGGTGCGGCCTACGAGGGTGAACACGACCCGTACACCGTGGTGTTCGCCGTACAGCCCTCCGTGCCGGACAGCCGCAAGGACCGCACGTACCTGCTCAACCGGCTGATCAAGCACGCCCGGTCGCACCCCGAACGCGAGGTGCTGCTGAAGCTGCGCTCCAAGCCGGGGGAGCACACCACGCACATCGAGGAGCAGCCGTACCAGAAGCTGGTCCAGCGGCTGGCTCCGCCGCCCAACTTCCGTCTGGTGTACGGGAACATGGGCGAGGTTCTGGACCGGACCGATCTGCTGGTCACCATCAGCTCGACGGCCGCGCTGGAGTCGCTGCACCGGCGCATCCCGACGGTCGTCCTCACCGACCTGGGCGTGCGCGAGGTTCTCGGCAACCACCACTTCGTGGGCTCGGGGTGCCTCGCCTCCTGGGATCAGCTCGACGACGGACACCGGCCCTCGCCGGACCCGGAGTGGGTGGCCCGGCAGGGGGTCGTCGCGGACGGCTCGTACGCCACCGCCTTCGACGCGGCGCGGGAGCGTCTGGCGAAGCTGCTGGCCGGCGCGCTGCCGCCGCTGACGCCGTACTACACGCCGGCGACCGCGCCCGGATACCTGCCCGGGATTCTGGCCCGTCATCACCTCGGCCCCGACGGCAGTCCGCTGCCCGGCGCTCCCGCTGCGGACAAGGAGCCCGGCCCGGTTCGGCAGATCGTGCGGCGGGCCGCGCGGGGGGCGTATCGGCACGGGGTGCAGCGGGTGGCTCCTGTCATTCGGCGGATGGGGGAGCTGTGAGCGCCTCCGAGAGCGCCGCGACGGGTCCGTTGGCGGGTGCGGCGCCGTCTGGGCTGGTCGCGCAGTTCCCCGCGCCCCTGAGGGGCGGCTTCGCCGGCCCCCTCCCCAACCCTTCGCTAGGAGTGCAACCCATGTCCGACTCGCCGGTGGTGCGTCGTGTGCTCGCCGTCATCCCTGCCCGCGGGGGCTCCAAAGGGGTGCCTGCCAAGAACCTCGCCCCCGTCGGCGGCGTCCCCCTCGTGGCGCGGGCCGTGCGGGAGTGCCGGGCGACCCGGCTCGTGACGGACGTCGTCGTCTCCACCGACGACCAGGCCATCGCCGCCGCGGCCCGGCAGGCCGGTGCCGAGGTCGTGCTGCGGCCCGCCGCCATCGCCGGGGACACGGCGACCTCCGAGGCGGCCGTGCTGCACGCCATGGACACCCACGAGGCGCTGCACGGGGCGGCCGTCGACGTGGTGATGCTCGTGCAGTGCACCAGCCCCTTCATCGTCCGCGAGGACGTCGAGGCGGTCGCGGCGGCGGTCGTCGAGGGCGGGGCCGACACCGCGGTGACCGTCGCCCCCTTCCACGGCTTCATCTGGCGCGACGAGGTCGACTCCACGCAGGAGCCCGGCGGTTACGGCGTCAACCACGACAAGGCCTACCGGCCGCGCCGCCAGGACCGCCCCCAGGACCTGCTGGAGACCGGCGCCGCCTACGCGATGGACGCGGCCGGCTTCCGCAAGCACCAGCACCGCTTCTTCGGTCGCACCGAGCTCGTACGGACCGACCCCGCGCGCGTGCTGGAGATCGACGACCCGCACGACCTCGCCCGGGCGCGGGCGCTCGCGCCCCTGTTCGACGCGGACCGCCCCGGCGCCCTGCCGTCCTTCGCGGACGTCGACGCGGTCGTACTGGACTTCGACGGCACCCAGACCGACGACCGGGTGCTGATCGACGCCGATGGAAAGGAGTTCGTCTCCGTGCACCGCGGCGACGGACTCGGCATCGCCGCCCTGCGCAAGAGCGGCCTGAAGATGCTGATCCTCTCCACGGAGCAGAACCCGGTCGTCGCCGCCCGCGCACGGAAGCTTCAGATCCCCGTGCTGCACGGCATCGACCGGAAGGACCTCGCCCTCAAGCAGTGGTGCGAGGAGCAGGGCATCGCGCCCGAGCGCGTGCTCTACGTCGGCAACGACGTCAACGACCTCCCGTGCTTCGCCCTCGTGGGCTGGCCCGTGGCGGTCGCGAGCGCCCACGACGTGGTACGCGGCGCCGCCCGTGCGGTCACCACCGTCCCCGGTGGCGACGGCGCGATCCGAGAGATCGCCAGCTGGATCCTCGGCCCCTCTCTCGACTCCCTCACCAAGTAAGGAAATTGTCTGCCATGTCTGTCAACTCCCGTCTGCGCACCTTCGGCACCGAGCGCATCGCAGGACCCGGCCAGCCCGTCTACATCTGCGGCGAGATCGGCATCAACCACAACGGCGAGCTGGAGAACGCCTTCAAGCTCATCGACGTGGCCGCCGAGGCCGGCTGCGACGCCGTGAAGTTCCAGAAGCGCACCCCCGAGATCTGCACCCCGCGCGACCAGTGGGACATCGAGCGCGACACCCCCTGGGGCCGGATGACCTACATCGACTACCGCCACCGCGTGGAGTTCGGCGAGGACGAGTACCGCCAGATCGACGAGTACTGCAAGGAGAAGGGCATCGCCTGGTTCGCCTCCCCGTGGGACACCGAGGCCGTCGCCTTCCTGGAGAAGTTCGACGTCCCCGCCCACAAGGTGGCCTCCGCCTCCCTGACCGACGACGAGCTGCTGCGCGCCCTGCGCGCCACCGGCCGCACGATCATCCTCTCCACCGGCATGTCGACCCCGAAGCAGATCCGCCACGCCGTCGAGGTGCTCGGCTCGGACAACATCCTGCTCTGCCACGCCACGTCGACCTACCCGGCGAAGGCCGAGGAGCTCAACCTGCGGGTGATCAACACCCTCCAGGCCGAGTACCCGAACGTCCCGATCGGCTACTCCGGCCACGAGACGGGCCTGCAGACCACGCTGGCCGCCGTCGCCCTCGGCGCCACCTTCGTCGAGCGTCACATCACCCTCGACCGCGCGATGTGGGGCTCCGACCAGGCCGCGTCCGTGGAGCCGCAGGGCCTTCAGCGCCTCGTCCGCGACATCCGCACGATCGAGGCCTCCCTCGGCGACGGCGTCAAGAAGGTCTACGACTCCGAGCTCGGCCCCATGAAGAAGCTGCGCCGCGTCACCGGTGTCGTGGCCGAGGCGGAGATCGCCGCGGCGGCGGGCGAGCCGGTCGCGGTCTGACGCACCTGACTCCTTGATCCCCCTGATTCCCTTACGACGGGACGGTCGTACGTAGATGAGCCGCCGCGCCGGGTCAGCCGGCCCCCACACGCTCGCGTTCGTCGAGAGCCCGGTACAGCTGCTGAACGTGCTGGAGTGGGCGCATGCGCACGAGCTTGCCTCGGGCGATGCCCTGGGCGCGGGGCTCACCCTCGTCGTCCTGTCCCCGACCGACCCGATGACCCGGGGCCAGCTGCGCCGCATGGCGGAGCTGGCCCGCGAGGAAGGCCACGAGGTCCGCTGGGAGGAAGCCCGGGGCGGTCCCGCGGCCCCCGTTCCAGACGATCGGCGGCCTCGCGGGCATGCTCCGCAGGGCCGACCGGGTCGTGCTCGGCGACCCGTTCTCGCGCTACGTCCAACTGCTGCTGACGATCACCCGGGCCGGCGAGCTGGTGGTGGTCGACGACGGCACGGCCACGATGGAGTTCGTGGCCCAACTGGCCCGCGGCGAACGCCTGGTGCGCTGGCACCGCAAGGGCGGCCGCCCGGGCCCCCGCGACCTGGTGTTCGCCCCGGTGTCGTCGGTGGCCCGTAAACGCCTGACGCCGTCCGGTGCCCGCCGGGTCGAGATCTTCTCCTCGATGCCGATGGAGGAGAAACCGCAGGGCGTGACGGTGACCGCCAACGCCTTCGCCTGGACCCGCTCCCGCTTCGGCCCGCCCCGCCTCACCAAGGGTGCCGACATGGTCGGTACGTCATTGGTGGAGACGGGCGTGGTGGACGGCGACGCGTATCTGGAGGCGGTGAAGCTGCTGTCCAAGACGCACGGCACCACCCGCTACTTCGCCCACCGCCGCGAGAGCGCCGAGAAGCTGCACCGGCTGGCGGTGGAGACGGGCCTGGAGGTGGTCCGCCCCGACCTCCCGCTGGAACTGATCGCCCGCAGAGGCCCGATCGGCCGTACGATCCTCAGCTTCCCGTCCACCGTGGTCCACACCCTGCCGCTCGCGCTCGCCGGCACGGAGGTCAAGGTCGCGGTGTGCGACATCGACCCGGCGTGGCTGACGGAGAACGCCTCACCCCGGGCGCAGGGCTTCCTGTCCGGGGTGACGGGAACGGCGAGGGACGTGACGAGACTGTCGGCGGTGGCGGCGGTCTGACGCCTGCGAGGCCCTAGCCGTCCTTGCGGGCCAGGACATAGGCCTTCCGGTACTTCTCCTGCCCCTGGGGCTCGCGCACGGTACGGCTGTGCAGCTGGAGCCCGGCGGCGGTGAGCAGCTCGACGACGTCCTCCGGCCTGCGCCAGTAGTAGTCGAGCGAGATGGCGTGTCCGAACCGCTCGTCGAGATGCAGGTGGTCGTTCTCCTCGTCGTACTGGAAGGCGAGCAGCAGATATCCGCCGGGCGCGAGGACGCGCCGGAACTCCTGGAACACGCCCGGGAGTTGATCATCGGGCACATGAATGACCGAGTACAGAGCGGCGATCCCGCCGAGCGTGCCGTCCGGCAGGTCGAGGGCCGTCATCGACCCGAGATGGAACCGGAGTTCGGGATAGGTCTTCCGGGCCCGCGCCACCATCCGCGGCGAGACATCGATCCCGAACACCGGCACCCCGAGCGCGTGCAGCCGCGCGGTCACCACCCCCGGCCCGCTCCCCACGTCGGCGACCGGCTCCCGCCCCCGCTCCTTCACCAACTCCGCGAACCCACTGATCAAGGCCCGGTCGAAGGTATGGATCCCGGCCCAGTCCGCACACTGCTCGGCGTAGTCGTCGGCGATCGTGTCGTAGGCGGCGCTGGTGGACCGTATGAAATCGGGGATCTCGGCAGTCATGGGGGGCACCCTAGCGAGGGGCCACGACAGCGGGGTGAAGATGACGGGGCCTGTTCGAGAAGGATGCGGTCAGGGAGAGAGGGCGCAGATGAACGACTTGACCGAGCCGCGCTCCCGCGGTCAGGGACATCTGGAAGTGGCTCTGCCCGGACGGGGGCGCTCACCGGGCTGGGGGAGTGGGTGGAGCTGTGACCGGGGTGGGGTGGTCCTCGTCCGCCGTCCAGGTGAACCCCGTCAGCCCGCCCGGTCCGCTCTCCTCGTACGGCATCGACCGGTCCCGCCTCCGTCGTACCAGCCACACCCCCGCCCCCAGCAGCCACCCCGCCGCGATCATCACGACCAGCATCGCCAGGCCCAGGCCCACCGTGCCGTAGAAGCCGACCCTCGCCAGCAGGCCCGGGATCTTGTCCTCGCCGCAGCCGCACGCCTGCCAGCCGTCTGCCAGAGGGGTCGCCGTCGTCGTGATCGTCATGCCGGGAGTGTGCCCGGTCACACCGGCCCGTCACCCCGCGTGGCGGAAACGTCGCGTGGCGGTGATGATTCCGGGACCGGAACAAGCGTCTCAGTGGAGGCAGGGTGGATTCCCGGCGTGGCGCGGTCCCGACAGGTGAACAAGGCCGACGGGACGGCACCGCGACGTGGTATCCCAGGAGGAGTGGGTGAGTGACGGATGTGGCCGGAAAGCCTTCGATCAAGGCAGTCGCAGGTCAGCCGCCGGTCACTCTCTGTGGATCGACGCCGATCGACGCGGATCGCCGAGATCCGTCCGGCCGGAAAGCCGGGCGAGTTTACCCATCCAAGCCGATACGTATGCGCCCAGCGGCCAGATTTTCTTCCCCTAACGGGTTGAACTTTTGTTGATCGAGGGTCAGTTGGCCACCCGGGCGTCCTACCCTTCAGAGGGTGAAGCAATTGATGTCCCAAGAGTCCGAGGCCGAACCAGTCGGGGAAGCCGTGCTTCCCGGCACGCTGCCCGAGAGCCTGCGTGCCGAACTCGTCGCGTTCCGACGCGACTTGCACATGCACCCCGAACTCGGCAACCAGGAGTTCCGCACGACCGCGGCCATCAAGGCGCGGCTCGAGAAGGCCGGGCTGCACCCCCGGGTCCTCCCCGTAGGCACCGGGCTCATCTGTGACATCGGTGAGTGGGACGGCGGCAAGCCGATGCTCGCACTCCGTGCCGACATCGACGCCCTGCCCATTCCGGACACGAAGAGTGAGTGCGCGTACCGCTCCACCGTGCCCGACCGGGCGCACGCGTGCGGGCACGACGTGCACACCACCGTGGTGCTCGGCGCCGGACTCGTCCTCGCGACCTGCACCGGCAGGGCCGGCTGCCCCGCCCCGTGCGGCTGCTCTTCCAGCCCGCCGAGGAGGTGCTGCCCGGCGGCGCCGCCGACGCCATCGAATGCGGCGTGCTGGACGGGGTCGGGAAGATCATCGCCGTGCACTGCGACCCCCGCGTCGACGCCGGGCGGATCGGGCTGCGCACCGGTGCCATCACCTCCGCCTGCGACCGGCTGGAGGTCTCCCTGGACGGCCCCGGCGGCCACACCGCCCGGCCGCACCTCACCACCGACCTCGTCACCGCCGCCGCCCGCGTCGTCGTCGACGTGCCGGCCGTGGTCGCCCGGCGCGTGGACAGCCGCAGCGGACTCGCCCTGACCTGGGGACGCATCGAATCCGGCCACGCGCCCAACGTCATCCCGCAGCACGCCGAGCTGTCCGGAACCGTGCGCTGCCTGGACCTGGACGCCTGGCGGCAGGCGCCCGACATCGTCGTCGCCGCGATCGACGAGATCGCCAATCTGCACCGGGCCAAGTCGGAGATCAACTACGTCCGGGGCGTCCCGCCCGTCGTCAACGACCCCGCGGTGACCGAGCTGCTGCGGGACGCCATGACCGCGCGGCGCGGGGCGCACTCCGTCGAGGGCACCGAGCAGAGCCTCGGCGGCGAGGACTTCTCCTGGTACCTGGAGCATGTGCCGGGCGCCATGGCCCGCCTCGGTGTCCGCACCCCCGGTGAGCGGACCGTCCGCGACCTCCACCAGGGCGACTTCGACGCCGACGAGTCGGCCATCACCGTGGGCGTGGAGATGTTCACCGCGGCCGCGCTGCTCGACGGCGCCTCCTGAGGCCGTAGCGATCTCCGCGAAGGGGCGCCTCTTTGGTGCCCCTTCATCCCCTTGTGTCACCCGCGCGTAACCGGGTTCTCGCGAACGTAACCCGCTGTCGGCACGGTTCGATAACGGCCACGAGAAACCCCGTTCCCCTCCCCTTCTACGCGCGTTACTGTGCGCCGAAATCGCCACCGTTGGCGGCACATTGGGGATGCGGGGCCGTTCGACGGTGCCGTGGGGATGAAGGGGTGCTTGCTGTGCGTCGGATATCTCGGAGGACCAGGTTCTCCCAGGCAGTGGTGGCCGTCTCGGTCATCGCCCTCACGGCCGTCGGGTGCGGCGAGTCCAGCACCAAGGCCGACAGTGACAAGGCGTCCACCTCGGCGGACGGCAAGTACTCGGGCAAGGGCATCGGGCTCGCGTACGACATCGGCGGCAAGGGCGACCAGTCCTTCAACGACGCCGCCTACGCCGGCTTCCAGAAGGCCGAGAAGGAATTCGGCATCGGCGGCAGGGACATCGAGCCGCAGGACGGCGAGTCCGACGCGGACAAGGTCCAGCGCCTGGAGCAGCTCGCCAAGGCCGGCTACAACCCCATCATCGGCGTCGGCTACATCTACGCGCCGGCGGTGAAGGAGGTCGCCGCGAAGTACCCGAAGATCACGTTCGGCGTCATCGACGACGAGCAGGTCAAGGCAGCCAACGTCGCCGACATGGTCTTCTCCGAGGAGCAGGCCTCCTACCTCGCGGGCGTCGCCGCCGCCAAGGCCTCCAAGGCCAAGCACGTCGGCTTCATCGGCGGTGTGGACATCCCGCTGATCCACAAGTTCGGCGCGGGCTTCAAGCAGGGCGTCCAGTCCGTCGACCCGAAGATCAAGATCGAGTCGCAGTACCTGACCGAGACCCCGGCCGAGGGCGGCTTCTCCAGCCCCGACAAGGGCAAGGCGGCCGCCAGCGGCCAGATCGAGAAGGGCGCCGACGTCATCTACCACGCCGCCGGCCTCTCCGGTCAGGGCGTGATCTCCGAGGCCGCCTCGAAGAAGGTGTGGGCCATCGGCGTCGACTCCGACCAGTACAACCAGAGCGCGCTGAAGAGCTACAAGGACTACATCCTCGGCTCGGCCCTGAAGAACGTCGGCGGCGCGGTCTACGACCTCGCCAAGTCCGTCTACGAGGGCAAGCCCCTCACCGGCGTCCAGCGCGGCGACCTGAAGTCCGGCGGCGTCGGCTTCGCCGACTCCAACCCGAAGTACAAGGCCATGACGGACGTCGTCGCGGCGGTGGAGAAGGCCAAGCAGGACATCATCGACGGCAAGGTCACCGTCAAGACCACCGACTAGGCCCCTCGGGACCCCCGGATACGCCCGCCCGGGCGCCCTTGCAGCTCATACGCCCTTGCCTCCCGCAAGGGGCGTACTGCTGTCCGTAGTCTGTGTTGCATCTGCGGCCACAGCTCGATAACGGACCGGACAGAAGGGGTTTTCCGTCTGGTCTACGCGCGTTACGCTGCGGCGGAACCAGCGCCTGGTATGGGCGCTTGCACAAAGGAGTCTCGTTCCATGCGCCGGGTGTCCCGTATCACGGTTGCAGGCGTTGCAACCGCAGCCCTTGCCCTGACCGCTTCCGCGTGCGGCAGCTCGTCCAGCGAGTCGTCGAACAGCGACAGCAAGAACCTGGGCCTCGCCCTGGCGTACGACGTCGGCGGCAAGGGTGACCAGTCCTTCAACGACGCCGCGACCGCCGGCATGGAGAAGGCCGACAAGGAGTTCGGCTACAAGTCCACCGCCGTCGAGCCGCAGGACGGCGAGTCGGACGCGGACAAGGCCCAGCGCCTGGAGAACCTGGCCAAGAAGGGTTACAACCCGGTCATCGGTGTCGGCTTCGCCTACGCGCCCGCCGTCAAGGAGGTCGCGGCCAAGTACCCGAAGACCACCTTCGGTGTCGTCGACGACGAGCAGATCAAGGCCGACAACGTCGCCGACCTCGTCTTCTCCGAGGAGCAGGCGTCCTACCTGGCCGGCGTCGCCGCCGCCAAGACCACCAAGACCAACGTGGTCGGCTTCATCGGTGGTGTGGACGTGCCGCTGATCCACAAGTTCGAGGCCGGCTTCAAGCAGGGCGTCGAGGACACCAAGAAGGGCGTCACGGTCAAGTCGCAGTACCTGACCGAGACCGCGGCCGAGGGTGGCTTCTCCAGCCCGGACAAGGGTGAGGCCGCCGCCGAGGGCCAGATCGACGACAAGGCGGACGTCGTCTACGCCGCCGCCGGTCTGTCCGGCCAGGGCGTCATCAAGGCCGCCAACGCCCACAAGGTCTGGGCGATCGGCGTCGACTCCGACCAGTACAAGCAGGACGCGCTCAAGGCGTACAAGGCGTCGATCCTGACCTCCGCCATGAAGAACGTCGAGGGCGCGGTCTACGACCTGGCCAAGTCGGTCAAGGACGGCAAGCCGGAGACCGGCGTCATCCGCGGCAGCCTCTCCAACGGCGGCGTGAGCCTGTCGAACTCCAACCCGGTCTTCGCGGACAACAAGGACACCCAGGCCGCGATCGAAAAGGCCGTCGCGGGCATCAAGGACGGCTCCATCAAGGTGAAGACCTCCTGACCCCACCCGGTCACAGGCCTTGGCCAAATAAGCGCTGTAATGGCAGCGTTACGGCCGCGGAACGGGGTGCGGAGACGATGCTCTTCGCGCCCCGTTCGCGCGGCAGAATGCTCGGAACGGATCGTTGGCCGAAAATGGACGATCAGGTCCGGGCACTATTTAAAGCAGGGGCGCTACGCGCGTAGAGTGGCCCCTTCCACAAGGAGAGTGCGCCATCGACGCGACCAGCAGCCCTCCGCTCACCGATCAGTCGACGATCGCTGTCGAGCTGGCGGGGATCACCAAGCGGTTCCCGGGTGTCGTCGCCAACCACGACATCCACCTGACGGTACGAAAGGGCACCGTCCACGCCCTCGTCGGCGAGAACGGCGCCGGCAAGTCGACCCTGATGAAGATCCTCTACGGCATGCAGAAGCCGGACGAGGGCACCATCGCGGTCGCCGGCACGCAGGTGACCTTCGGCAGCCCCGCCGACGCCATCGCGCGCGGCATCGGCATGGTCCACCAGCACTTCATGCTCGCCGACAACCTCACCGTCCTCGAGAACGTGGTCCTGGGCAGCGAGAAGCTGTACGGCATCGGCGGCAGCGCCCGTAAGAAGATCAAGGAGATCTCCGACCGCTACGGGCTCAACGTGCGCCCCGACGTCCTCGTCGAGGACCTCGGTGTCGCCGAGCGCCAGCGCGTCGAGATCCTCAAGGTCCTCTACCGCGGCGCCAGCACCCTGATCCTCGACGAGCCCACCGCCGTCCTCGTGCCGCAGGAGGTCGACGCGCTCTTCGCCAACCTGCGCGAGCTCAAGTCCGAGGGCCTGTCGGTCATCTTCATCTCCCACAAGCTGGGCGAGGTGCTGTCCGTCGCCGACGAGATCACCGTCATCCGGCGCGGCACGACCGTGGGCACGGCCGTCCCCGCCGAGACCACCCCGCGTCAGCTCGCCGAGATGATGGTCGGCAGCGAGCTGCCCACCCCGGAGACCGCCGAGTCGACCGTCACCGACCGGGCCGTCATCGAGGTCAAGGGCCTCACCGTCTACGCCAGCGGCGGCGCCTCCATGGGCGTCGAGGCCGAGCCTGTCGGCCCCGGCTCCCTCGTGGAGGCCGGCGGCGAGGTCAAGAAGGTCCTCGACGACGTCACCTTCACCATCCACGCCGGCGAGATCATGGGCATCGCCGGTGTCGAGGGCAACGGCCAGACCGAGCTCATCGACGCGCTGATCGGCACCAAGAACGCCGACTCCGGCACCATCGCCTTCCTCGGCGAGGACATCACCCCCTGGCCCACCCGCAAGCGCCGCGAGTCCGGCGTCGGCTACATCCCCGAGGACCGCCACCGCCAGGGCCTGCTCCTGGAGGCCCCCCTCTGGGAGAACCGCATCCTCGGCCATGTCACCGAGGCCCCCAACGCCAAGGGTTTCTGGCTGAACCCCAAGGGCGCCCAGGCCGACACCCGCCGGATCGTCGAGGAGTACGACGTCCGCACCCCCGGCATCGACGTCACCGCCGCCTCCCTGTCCGGCGGCAACCAGCAGAAGCTGATCGTCGGCCGCGAGATGAGCCACGACCCGAAGTTCCTGATCGCCGCCCACCCCACCCGCGGTGTGGACGTCGGCGCGCAGGCCCAGATCTGGGACCGCATCCGCGACGCCCGCCGCGAGGGCCTGGCGGTGCTGCTGATCTCCGCCGACCTGGACGAGCTCATCGGCCTGTCGGACACCCTGCGGGTGATCTACGACGGCAGGCTGGTCGCCGACGCCAACCCGGCGACGATCACCCCGGAGGAGCTCGGCTCGGCCATGACCGGTGCCGCCACGGGACACCTTGAGCACGAAGAGACCGGCGAGGCAGCTGCCGCCGAATCCGCCCCGGAGGACGAGGCCCGATGAAGAAGTTCGACAAGGAGCGCCTGCTCCTCGCCGTGGCGGGTCCCGCCCTGGCGCTCGTCGCGGCGATCCTGCTGACCTCGGTCGTGCTGATCGCCTCCGGCAAGAGCCCGATCGAGCCCTACCGGCTGATGATCGAGCAGGCCGGCTACTCCGACGTCCAGGTCCTGATCATCAACCAAGCGTCGATGTACTACATCGCCGCCCTCGCGGTCGCCCTCGGCTTCCGCATGAACCTCTTCAACATCGGTGTCGACGGCCAGTACCGCCTCGGCGCGATGATGACCGCCGTCGTCGGCGCCCACGTCGCCCTGCCGGCCGCCCTCCAGGTGCCGCTGCTGCTCCTGGTCGGCGCGCTCACCGGCGCCATGTGGGCCGGTATCGCGGGCGTCCTGAAGGTCACCCGGGGCGTCAGCGAGGTCGTCGCGACGATCATGCTGAACTCGATCGCCACCAGCCTCATCGGCTACCTCACCCTCACCGACAACTGGGGCGTGCCGCTCGGCGACAACGTCACCACCGGTGTGATGAAGGAGTCCGGCTGGATCCCCGGCATCGACCTCGGCTCCGACGTCGGCGAGATCTACGGCCTGGTCTTCCTCGCCATCGCCATCGGCATCGGCTACTGGTTCGTCCTCAACCGCACCCGCTTCGGCTTCGACCTGCGCGCCACCGGCGCCTCCGAGACCGCCGCCGCGGCCTCCGGCGTCAACGCCAAGCGGATGGTCCTCACCGCGATGCTGATCTCCGGCGCCGTCGCCGGCATCTCCGGTCTGCCGCTGCTCCTCGGTGACGTCCACACGTACAGCCTCAGCTTCCCCGCCGGACTCGGCTTCACCGCGATCGGCATCGCCCTGCTGGGCCGCAACAACCCCGGCGGCATCGCACTCGCCGCCCTGCTGTGGGCCTTCCTCGACAAGGCGTCCCCCGCTCTCGACTACGCGACTCCCGAGCCGTACGAGAAGGAGATCGCCACGATCATGCAGGGCCTGATCGTGTTCGCGGTCGTCATCTCCTACGAGGTCGTCCGCACCTGGGGCCTGCGCCGGCAGCAGAAGCGCGTCGGTGAGGAACTCGCCGCGGCCGCCGCCCAGAACACCAAGAAGGAGGTGGCGGTCTGATGAGCACCGCGACCATCGCCAAGGCGCCGGCGAAGCAGCCCGGCAAGGGCGGCCGCCGCATGTCGCTGCCCGTCCTCCTCCTGATCATCTCGGGCGTGCTGATCCTGACCTCGGCCGTCCGTCTGATCACCGACGCGGACGGCATCACGTCCACCGGCCAGATGTCCACCGCCCTGCGCGCGGCCGTCCCGATCGGCCTCGCCGGCCTCGGCGGTCTGTGGGCCGAGCGGGCGGGCGTCGTCAACATCGGCCTCGAGGGCATGATGATCCTCGGCACCTGGTTCGGCGCCTGGGCCGGCTACCAGTGGGGCCCGTGGACCGGCGTCGTCGTCGGCATCATCGGCGGCGCGCTCGGCGCCGTCCTGCACGCCATCGCCACGGTCACCTTCAACGTCAACCACATCGTCTCCGGTGTGGCCCTGAACATCCTGGCCCTCGGCACCACCCGCTATCTGTCGAAGTTCACCTTCGAGGACGCCCCGCAGGGCTCCTCCAAGCAGTCCCCGCCGATCGACTCGCTCGGCACCTTCGACATCCCCGGGCTGTCCAGCTGGCTGGAGACCCTCAACCAGAAGCACTGGTTCCTGATCTCCGACATCGCCGGCCTCGTCGGCGGTCTGATCACCGACCTGTCGCCGCTCACCGTCGTCGCCGTCGCCCTCGTGCCCGCCACCTGGTACGTGCTGTGGCGCACCTCGTTCGGTCTGCGGCTGCGCTCCTGCGGCGAGAACCCGATCGCCGCCGAGTCCCTCGGCGTCAACGTCTACAAGTACAAGTACATCGCCGTGATCATCTCCGGCGGCTTCGCCGGCCTCGGCGGTGCCTTCCTGTCGATCGTGTCGTCCAACGTCTACCTCGACGGCCAGACGGCCGGCCGCGGTTACATCGGTCTCGCCGCGATGATCTTCGGCAACTGGATGCCGGGCGGACTCGCCCTCGGCGCGGGCCTGTTCGGCTACACCGACAGCCTCAAGCTGCGCGGCGGCACCACCAACGTCCACGCGCTGATCCTGCTGCTCGCGATCCTGCTGGTGTTCGGCGTCGCGTACCTCGTCTGGAAGAAGAAGTACGTCCCCGCCGCCATCACCGCCGCGATCTCGGCCCTGATGTTCGTCTGGTACTCCACCACCAACGAGGTCCCGAACCAGGTCGTGACCGCCAGCCCGTACGTCATCACCCTCCTCGTCCTGTCGCTGTCCGCGCAGCGCCTGAGGATGCCGAAGGCGGACGGTCTGCCGTACCGGAAGGGCCAGGGCAAGTGACCGTCTCCGCCGACTTCGACTGGGAGTCCCTGAGGGAGCTGGCGCGCGAGGCGATGAGCCACGCGTACGCCCCCTACTCGGGCTACCCGGTCGGCGTCGCGGCCCTCGTCGACGACGGTCGCACGGTCACCGGCTGCAACGTCGAGAACGCCTCGTACGGCCTCGGCCTGTGCGCCGAGTGCGGGCTGGTCTCCGAGTTGCAGCGCACCGGGGGCGGCCGCCTGACGCACTTCACGTGCGTCGACGGCCGGGGCGAGGTCCTCGTCCCCTGCGGCCGCTGCCGGCAACTGCTGTACGAGTTCGGCGGCCCCGACCTGCTGCTGGAGACACCGGCGGGAATCCTGCCGCTGTCGGAGATGCTGCCGCAGGCCTTCGGGCCGGGGCATCTCACCAAGTAACTCCCGTGCGGCCCCTCTGAATCGCTCAGGGGGGCCGCGCGATTTCTGTGAACGTCCGGAAGGAAATCCATGGCCATGGACGCCATCTCCGTCATCCGCACCAAGCGGGACCGCGGCGAGCTCAGCGACGAGCAGATCGACTGGGTCATCGACGCGTACACCCGCGGCGAGGTCGCCGACTACCAGATGGCCGCGCTGAACATGGCCATCCTCCTCAACGGCATGAACCGGCGTGAGATCTCCCGCTGGACCGCCGCGATGATCGCCTCCGGCGAGCGCATGGACTTCTCGTCCCTCTCCCTGCCGACGGCGGACAAGCACTCGACGGGCGGCGTCGGCGACAAGATCACGCTCCCGCTGGCCCCGCTGGTCGCCGCCTGCGGCGCGGCCGTGCCCCAGCTCTCCGGCCGAGGCCTCGGCCACACCGGCGGCACCCTGGACAAGCTGGAGTCGATCCCCGGCTGGCGCGCTCTGCTCTCCAACGAGGAGATGCTGCACGTCCTCGACACCACCGGCGCGGTCATCTGCGCGGCGGGCGACGGCCTGGCCCCGGCGGACAAGAAGCTGTACGCGCTCCGGGACGTCACCGGCACCGTCGAGGCGATCCCCCTGATCGCCTCGTCCATCATGTCGAAGAAGATCGCCGAAGGCACCGGCTCTCTGGTCCTGGACGTGAAGGTCGGCTCCGGCGCCTTCATGAAGACGATCGAGGACGCGCGCGAGCTGGCGTCGACGATGGTGGGCCTCGGCACCGACCACGGCGTGAAGACGGTGGCGCTCCTGACGGACATGTCGACCCCGCTCGGCCTGACGGCGGGCAACGCCCTCGAGGTCCGTGAGTCGGTGGAGGTCCTGGCGGGCGGCGGCCCGGCGGACGTGGTCGAGCTGACGATCGCCCTGGCCCGCGAAATGCTGGACGCGGCGGGTGTGAAGGACGCCGACCCGGCGAAGGCCCTGGCCGACGGCTCCGCGATGGACGTCTGGCGCCGGATGATCGCGGCCCAGGGCGGCGACCCGGACGCGGAGCTGCCGGTGGCCAAGGAGCAGCACGTGATCAAGGCGGGCGCCTCCGGCGTCCTGACCCGCCTCGACGCCTACGACATCGGCGTCGCCGCCTGGCGCCTCGGCGCGGGCCGCGCCCGCAAGGAGGACCCGGTGCAGGCGGGTGCGGGCATCGAGATGCACGCCAAGCCCGGCGACACGGTGACGGAGGGCCAGCCCCTCCTGACCCTCCACACGGACACCCCGGAACGCTTCGAGTACGCCCTCCAGGCGATCGAGGGTTCCTACGACATCGCGGCGCCCGGGACTGACTTCACGGCGTCGCCGGTGGTGCTGGAGCGCATCGCCTGAGCCGAGGGGGGGGAGGGGCCGGTGCCTGTGGGTGCCGGCCCTTTTCCGTGCCCCGTGGCCCGGTCAGCCGAGCAGCGTGGCGATGACCACCAACACCGGCACCGACAGCACCGTCGACACCAGGATCGAGTCCCGTGCCAGCCGCTCGCCCACCCCGTACTGGGACGCGTACGTGTAGAGGTTCTGCGCGGCCGGGAGTGCCGAGGTGACCACCACGTCCAGGAGTTGATGGCCGCGCAGGCCGAAGACGCCCGCCGCCAGCGCCCAGGCGAGCGCCGGCTGGCCGAACGACTTCAGGGCGACCGACAGCAGGACCGGGACGCGGTCGGGGCCCTTGCCCGGCATCGTGCTGCCGCACAGGGAGATGCCGAAGGCGAGCAGGACGGCGGGGACGGACATGCCGCCGATGAGGGTCAGCGGGTCCATCACCGGACTCGGGACGTGCACCCCGGTCGCCGCCGCCAGCACGCCCGCCAGCGACCCCACGGCGATCGGATTGCGCAGCGGTGTCAGCGGACGGCGCCACAGCGGGCCCTTGTCGCCGTCACCCGACAGATCCAGGACCGTCACCGCGATCGGCCCGACGAGGACGAGTTGGAACAGCAGCACCGGAGCCACCAGCGAGGCATCGCCGAGGACGTACACCGCGATCGGGATGCCCAGGTTCCCGGAGTTGACGTAACTGGAGCAGAGCGCGCCGATCGTCGTACGCCCCACACCCCAGTGCCGTACGACACCCACCGCGACGAACACACCCGCCGCCGCTGCCGTGCTGAGCGCCGTCACCAGCAGGCGGCTGGAGAAGACCACCGACAGGTCGGCCTTCGCGAGGGTGGTGAACAGCAGGGCGGGGGAGGCGACATGGAAGGCGAGCTTGGTCAGCACCTCGCGCCCCTGGTCGCCCAAGTAGCCGCGCAGGCCGATGACATAGCCGACGCCGATCACGACCGCGATCACGGCGAAGCCCGTCAGCACTCCCTGCACGGAGCCTCCTCGAAGGTGAGAAGGGCGTGCGAGATCAGGGGCGGTGCCGATATGTGGGGCATGCACCTAACCCTCCGGGGCAGAAGGGCCGCAGGTCAATGTGATCCCGGTCGGCGAGACCGGGCCGCGCGGCCCGCCGCGCGATGAGTTCTGCCCTTCCGCCCGGTCTACCGCTCGTGGACGCTGCCATGACACCCGCCGTACTCGTGCTCGCCCGCCCCGTCACCCGGGACGAGGTGGCGGGGCTGTGCGACGACGTGCGGGGGCTGCTGGAGACCACCGGGGCGGGGGTGGTGATCTGTGACGTCGGGGGACTGGGGCCGCCGGGGCTCGGCGTCGTGGACCTGCTCGCGCGGCTGCAGCTCACCGCCCGGCGGGCCGGGGGACGGATCAGACTGCGCGATCCCGACCCGGCCCTACACGCCCTCCTCGACCTCGTCGGACTCCGCTTCGAGAGTGTCGGCAGCGTCGAGATGGAGGGGGAGGCCGAACAGCGGGAACCACCTCTGGGTGTCGAGGAAGAAGTGGAACCCGGTGAGCCGGCCGTCTGAGATCTCCAGCACCTGCACCGCCCAGGGGGTCCAGCCGCCCTCCTCGGGGTCCGGCTTGTACTGCGCGAAGCCCGGCAGGCCGTTGACCTGCACCGGCACCAGCCGCGAGCCCTCGCAGGCCGAGCCGAGCGTCGTCATGAAGCCCGTGATGTCGTCGTGGCCCGTCAGCCACAGGTCGAACGGCGGCATCGTCATGATGGCGTCCTCGTGCAGCAACGCCGTCAGGGCCGTCATGTCGTACCCCTCGAAGGCCGCCACATAGCGGTCCAGGAGCTTCTGCTGCTCCGCGTCCAGCGGGTCGGAGACGGCGGCTTCCGCGCCCTGCTTCCCGTCGCTCTCGGCGAGGGTCGCGCGGGCTCGCTGGAGGGCGCTGTTCACCGACGCGACGGTGGTGCCGAGCAGTTCGGCGACCTCGCTGGCCTTCCACGCCAGCACCTCGCGCAGGATCAGCACCGCCCGCTGCTTCGGCGGCAGTTGCTGCAGGGCGGCCATGAAGGCGAGCCGCACGGATTCCTTGGCCACGGCAGCCTCCGCCGGGTCCTCGACGGTGGGCAGGATGCGGGCGTCCGGCATCGGCTCCAGCCAGGTGTGGTCCGGGCGGGGGGACAGGGCGGCCTGGGCGAGGGGGGTGGACTCGGTGAGATCCATGGGGCGGGCGCGTTTGTTGCCCGCGGACAACATGTCCAGGCAGACGTTCGTCGCGATGCGGTACAGCCATGAGCGCAGACTCGACCGGCCCTCGAACTTCTCGTAGCTCCGCCAGGCCCGGACCATCGTGTCCTGCACCGCGTCCTCGGCCTCGAACGAGGAGCCGAGCATGCGATAGCAGTACCCGGTCAGCTCGACCCGGTGTTTCTCCAGCCTGATGTCGAGGTCTGCCGTAGTCGTGTCCGTCATCGTCGTCCACCCACCCCTGTGGCCGTTCTGTGTCGCGCCTTCGCGCCCAGCACGTTCGAAGCTATCGCAGGGCACTGACAATGGCGTGCGGAGTGGGTGAACGTGCAGGTCAAAGCCTTCTTCGCCCCCGCCGCCCCTACCCGTCCCATCCTCCAGGGGCTGCCGCCCCTTCGACCCCGCCCAGGGGGCTCTGCCCCCTGGACCCCCGCTCCTCGAACGCCGGAGGGGCTGATCAACCAGCCCGTCCGGCGTTTGAGGACGAGGCCCCTTCAGGGCCGACAGCGGGGGTCTGGGGGCGCAGCCCCCAGGGATGGGACGGGTAGGGGCGGCGGGGGCGAGAAAAAGCGATCCCCCGTGGCCGACCGACCTCGACCAGGGGGAAGCAGACGTGCGGCTCAGGCAGTCAGGAGCCGGCTGCTGGACCCGAGCCGCACGCGTACCGAGGAGGGTGATCGTGACG
>MWJO01000084.1 GCA_002027195.1 Streptomyces sp. GKU 895
GGTGGCTCGGGCACCCGGTGCAGGCGAGGTCAGCGACGGATGCGTCCAACGACCCTGGCATGGCAGCGTCTTCCGGCCCGCTACCCCCACCACCGGCCGTGGCTGCGCCGCATCCGCCCCCGCCTGGACGCCCTCGACCACGAGCTGCTCATCGCGCTGACCACGCCCTGGCTGTGGGTGCCGGACTGTCTGACCCCCCGCCCCGAACGGGCCCGCCCCCACTTCGCCGACGAGCTCGACCGGCTCCGCGCCACCCCGCCGGACCTCCTCGACGCCGACTTCCGGGCCGCCTACCGCACCGAGAGCGCGCTGCCGCCGGTCGTCGCCCACGGGCTCGCCGAGCCGGGCCGGTTCCTCGACCGGATCGTGGCGGCCCTCGACGCGTACTGGCACGCCTGTCTGGCCGCCGACTGGTGGCGCGCGTGCAGAGCATCATGGAGGCCGACCTCGCCCACCAGGCGCGGGTGCTCGCCGAGCAGGGCGCAGGCGCGCTGTTCGCGGGCCTCGACCGGCGGCTCGGCTGGGAGGACGGCCAACTCCTGCTGTCCACCGACGACTTCATGATCCAGGCGCCGTGGACGGACATGAGCATCGCCGGACGCGGTCTGGTGCTGCTGCCGTCCCTGTTCGCCCGCGGTGCCCAGCCCCTCATCGACCCCACCCGGCCGCCCACGATCATCTATCCGGCCCGCGGCAGCGCCACCCTCTCCGCGGAGCCGCCGCCGGTCACCGACGACGCCCTGGTACGGCTGCTGGGCCGCCCCAGGGCCCGGCTCCTGCTCCTCCTGGCCGACCCCGCCTCGACGACCGAACTGGCCCACCGTCTGGATGTCACGCCGGGCGCCGTCAGCCAGCATCTGGCGGTGCTCTACGACGCGGGGCTGCTCAGCAGGACACGGAACGGGAGGGTCGTGCGATATGCACGTACGGCCCTGGGAAACGCCTTGTGCCGCTAGACACCTAAGGGGCGCGGGGAACTGCGCGACCAGCCCCCACCGGCCTGCAGCCAACTACGCGCCCACAACCGCCAGCGAAGGCACCCGAGCCTCGTCATACCGCTCAAGCAAAACCCGCGCCACCTCAGCGGAAGCCCCGAGCACATCCCCCAGCACATCCGCCTCCACCGCACCCCGAGCGATCCGGTCCGGCAGAAAACCGGGCGCAAGAACGTACGGCGCAACGGCGACCCGGGAACAGCCCAGGTCCCTCAACTCCCGTACCGCATCCTCGGTCCGAGGAAGCGCGGCGGAGGCGAACGCAGGTCGCACGGCGCACCAACCGGTGTGCCGCCACTCCCGCGCGATGTCTGCGATCACTGCGATCGCCTCCGGGTCCGTGGACCCCGCCGAGGCCAGCACGACCCCGGTCGAGGACTTGTCGGCGGGCGTCAACCCCGCCTCGTACAGCCGCCGTTCGAGCGCGGACAGCAGCAGCGGTGACGGGCCGAGGACGTCGGCCTGCCGGATCCGCAGCTGCGGCGGCGCGTCCCGCAGTACCGCCGGGATGTCCGCCTTCGCGTGGAACGCGCGGGTCAGGAGGAGGGGAAGGGCGACGACGTCGCGTACGCCCTCTGCCGCCAGGGACTCCAACACCCCCTGTACGGAAGGGATGTTGAAGTCCAGGAAGCCCGTCTCCACCCGTACGTCCGGGCGCAGCGCGCGCACCCGGCGGACGAGGGCGTGCACCGTCGCGGCGTGCCGCGGATCGCGGCTGCCGTGGGCGATGACGAGAAGAACGGGCTTCCTGAACAACGGACTTACCCCTTCACCAGCAGGCCGCGGCTGCGCAGCACCCGCCGCTCCAGCGGGCTGAAGATCAGCAGGTCGACGGCGATGCCGACGAACAGGATCAGGAAGATCGCCTCGAAGATCATCGGCATGGAGCTGGCGTTGCGGCCGTTCTCCAGGAGCGCGCCGAGACCGATGCCGAGGTCGGGCGAGGAGGCGATGATCTCCGCCGCCATCAGCGAGCGCCAGGAGAACGCCCAGCCCTGCTTCAGACCGGCGAGATAGCCGGGCAGCGCGGCCGGCAGCACGATGTGCCAGGCGCCCCTCCAGCCGGTCGCGCCCATCGTGCGGCCGCCCGCAGGAACAGCGGCGGCACCTGGTCGATGCCGGAGACGAGACCGTTGGCGATGGACGGGACCGCGCCGAGCAGGATCACCGCGTACATCATCGAGTTGTTCAGCCCCAGCCACAGCACGGCCGGCGGCACCCACGCCACCGACGGCAGCGACTGCAGGCCCGACAGGACGGGGCCGATGGCCGCGCGGACGAACTTCACCCGGGCGACGACCAGTCCGAGCGGGGTGCCGATCGCGAGGGCCAGCAGGAAGCCGAGCAGACCGCGCTCGACGCTGGTCCAGATGTAGCCGAGGAGCTTGCCCTCCAGCCACGCGTCCTTGAACTCGGTGGCCACGTCGGAGGGGGAGGGCAGCTTGGTCGGATCGGTGACGATGTTGAAGGAGATCAGGCCCTGCCAGATCACCAGCACCACGGCGGTCGCCACGAGCGGCGGGAGGATCTTGGTGCGGGCGGTCACGGAGAACGGCGTCCGGGTGGTGGCCGACGTCTCCAGGGCGTCCAGACCGGCCTCCAGACCGGCGGACCGCTCCCGTGTCTCGTCCGTCCGGGCCGTCTGGGCCGTCTGAGTGTCACTGCTGGCCATGACGGCGGATCTCCCCACGCAGTTGATCGGTGATCTCAAGGGACAGTTCGGCCACGGGGGCGTCCTCGATGCGGCGCGGCTGCGGGATGGCGACCGTCCACTCGCGCGCGATCCGGCCCGGCCGCGACGACAGCAGGACGACCCGCTGGGCCAGCCGCACCGCCTCGCGCACGTTGTGCGTGACGAACAGGACGGACAGCCCCGTCTCCTCCCAGATCCGGGTCAGTTCGTCGTGCAGCACGTCCCGCGTGATCGCGTCCAGCGCCGCGAACGGCTCGTCCATGAGCAGCAGCCGGCTCTCCTGGGCCAGCGCCCGGGCGAGCGCCACCCGCTGGCGCATACCGCCGGACAGCTCGTGCACCCGCTTGCCGTACGAGCCCTTGAGCCGGACCAGTTCGAGCAGCTCCTCGGCGCGGGTGCGCCGGTCGCTCTTCGCGACTCCGCCCAGTTTCAGGGCGAGTTCGATGTTCTTGCCCGCGGTCAGCCACGGGAACAGGGCGTGCTCCTGGAACATCAGAGCCGGACGCCCATCGGTCTTGATGCTGCCGGCGCTCGGGTCGTCGAGACCCGCCACCAGGTTGAGCAGCGTGGACTTGCCACAGCCCGAGGCCCCCAGGAGGGTGACGAACTCGCCCGGCGCGACATCGAGCGTGATGTCGTCGAGGACGAGCTGCTGCCCGGCGGCCGCCGAAGGACTTCGAGACATGCTCGATGCGGGCGGCGTACTCGACCGACTCGGCCTGTTCGGCCTTGGCAACCGCGGTGGCCATGGTCGTCACCTCCTGGGAACTCTCGGGGATCGGGGCTTACTTGACGCCGAGCCCGGCGTCGTCGACCGTGCTCTCGCCGTCGGCCTTGAGGACCTTGTTCAGCAGCGTGAGGTCATAGATGCCCTTGAGCAGCGGGTCCTCCAGCAGACCGGCCTTCACCGCGTGCTCCGCCTCGGTGTTGAGGGTGGAGGCCAGCGGGTCGTTGGTGAACTGGATGGACTTCCACGCCGGGTCCAGGACCTCCGCGGGCAGTGCCTTGCCGGAGTCGGCCTCCAGCTGCTTGTTCGCCGCGGCCTTCGCCTCGTCCGGGTTGGCGTTGATCCACTTGTTGGTCTCGACGGAGGCCTTCAGGACCGCCTCGACCGCCTTCGGGTGCTCCTTGAGGAACTTCTGCGACACGATGATGTTCGTGATCACGAACTTCTTGTCCGGCCACAGGTCGGACTCGTCGAGCAGCACCTTCGCGCCCCCGGCGACCAGCTTCGACGCGGTCGGCTCCGGCACCCAGGCGCCGTCGAGGGAACCGGCCTTGTAGGCGTCCGGGGTGACCTTGTTGTCGGTGCGGATGACCGACACGTCACCCTTGCCGCTCTCGGCGTCGACCTTCCAGCCCTGGTCCGCGATCCAGTTGAGGAACGCCACGTCCTGCGTGTTGCCGAGCTGCGGGGTGGCGATCTTCTTGCCCTTGACGTCCTTCAGGGACTTGATCTTCTTGGGGTTGACGACGAGCTTCACACCGCCGGACGCCGAACCGCCGATGATGCGCAGGTTGGTGCCCTTGGACTTGGTGTAGCCGTTGATCGACGGGGAGGGGCCGATCCAGCCGATGTCGATGGAGCCCGAGTTGAGGGCCTCGATCTCGGACGGGCCCGCGTTGAAGACCTGGTACTTCGCCTCCGTGGCGCCGAGCTCCTTCTGGAAGTAGCCCTTCTGGTTGGCGACCAGCGCGGTGGCGTGGGTCAGGTTGCCGAAGTAGCCGATCTTGACGGAGTCGAGTCCGTCGATCTTCTCGGAGCCGGCGGCGACCTTCGCCTTGGAGTTGTCGTCCTTGGAGTCCGACCCGTACCCGCAGGCGCCGAGCGCCAGCAGCGGAAGAGCGGCGGCCACGGCGGCGCCGCGGCGAAGGAACGTTGAGCGGTTGACAGGCACGGGAGGGTTTCCTCTCGGAGGCCCGGCGGTCACGGTCTCTCAGGTCGTGGCCGGGAGGTCGGCAGGTCTTCGTCTCTTCCGGGACGTCGGGTGGGGGGACAGGGCGCGCAGGCAGTGCGCGTACGTCATCGCGCACATCGCGCGACTCCGCCCTGTCCGCTGCCGAGGTCACCGCTGCCGACGCGGCCGCCCTCCTTGGCGAACGTGGAGAAGTAGTCGGTGGAGTTCATGTCAGAAGTCCCACCCGTCGTCCTCGGCCTCGTCCTTGACGGGCTCGGGGGACGCGAACGACTCGCCGACCATGCCCGCGGTGAGCGTGGTGCCGTCGCTGGGGTCGATCAGGATGAACGAGCCCGTGCGGCGTGAGTCGGCGTAGGAGTCCACCGGCAGCGGTTCCGCGGTGCGGATCTTCACACGGCCGATGTCGTTGGCGACGAGCTGTCCCGGGTGCGGGTGCAGGGACAGGTCGTCGAGCGTGAGGCGGGAGGGGATGTCCTTGACGATCGCCTTCACTGTGCGGGTGCCGTGCTTGAGCAGGACCCGGTGACCGACGGTCAGCGGCGCGTCGGCGACGTGGCACACGGTCGCCTCGATGTCCTGGGTGGTCGGCGGCGCGTCCTTGCTGGGCACGATGAGGTCGCCGCGCGAGATGTCGATGTCGTCCTCCAGGAGAACGGTCACCGACTGGGTGGTCCAGGCCACGTCGACGGACTGACCGAGCAGGTCGATGCCGGCGATCTTCGAGGCGTGACCCGAGGGCAGCACGGTGACCGCCTCGCCGACGCGGAAGGAACCGGCGGCGATCTGACCGGCGTACCCCCGGTAGTCGGGGTGCTCGGCGGTCTGCGGGCGGATCACGTACTGCACGGGCAGGCGGGCGTGGCAGTGGCTCAGGTCGTGGGTGACCGGGACCGTCTCCAGGTGCTCCAGGACGGTCGGGCCGCCGTACCAGTCCATGTTGGCGGACGGCTCCACCACGTTGTCACCGGCGAGCGCCGAGATCGGGATCGCGGTGACCTCGGGGACGCCCAGCTCGGTCGCGTACGCCGTGAACTCCTCGGCGATCGCGGCGAACACGGACTCCTGGTAGTCGACGAGGTCCATCTTGTTGACCGCGAGGACGACGTGCGGCACCCGGAGCAGCGCCGCGAGGGCGGCGTGCCGGCGGGTCTGCTCGACGACGCCGTTGCGGGCGTCGATGAGGATCACCGTCAGCTCGGCCGTGGAGGCACCCGTCACCATGTTGCGGGTGTACTGCACATGGCCGGGGGTGTCGGCGAGGATGAACCGCCGCTTGGCCGTGGCGAAATAGCGGTACGCCACGTCGATCGTGATGCCCTGCTCGCGCTCGGCGCGCAGACCGTCCGTGAGGAGCGCGAGGTCGGGGCCCTCCTGGCCGCGCGACGCGGAGGCACGCTCGACGGCCTCCAACTGGTCGGTGAGGACCGACTTGGAGTCGTGCAGCAGCCGGCCGACGAGGGTGGACTTGCCGTCGTCGACGGAGCCCGCGGTCGCGAACCGCAGCAGGGTCGTCTCCGAGAGCGCCTCGGAAGTGGTGGTGCTCATGCTTAGAAGTACCCCTCGCGCTTGCGGTCTTCCATCGCGGCCTCGGACATCTTGTCGTCGGCGCGGGTCGCGCCGCGCTCGGTGAGCCGGGAGGCGGCGATCTCCGTGATGACCTGCTCCAGGGTCACGGCGTCGGAGTCCACGGCACCGGTGCAGGACATGTCGCCGACCGTGCGGTAGCGCACCAGGCGCTTCTCCACGGTCTCCGTCTCCTTCGGGCCGCCCCACTCACCGGCCGTCAGCCACATCCCGGCCCGCTGGAACACCTCACGCTCGTGCGCGAAGTAGATCTCCGGCAGTTCGATGCCCTCGCGGGCGATGTACTGCCAGACGTCCAGCTCGGTCCAGTTGGACAGCGGGAAGACGCGGACGTGCTCGCCGGGGGCGTGCCGTCCGTTGTAGAGGTTCCACAGCTCGGGCCGCTGCCGGCGCGGGTCCCACTGGGAGAACTCGTCCCGCAGCGAGAACACCCGCTCCTTGGCCCGGGCCTTCTCCTCGTCCCGTCGGCCGCCGCCGAAGACGGCGTCGAACTTCTCCGCCTGGATCTTCTCGGTCAGCGGCAGCGTCTGGAGCGGGTTGCGGGTGCCGTCCGCACGCTCCTTCAGCACACCCCGGTCGATGTAGTCCTGCACGGAGGCGACATGCAGCCGCAGCCCGTGCTTGGCCACCGTGCGGTCCCGGTACTCCAGCACCTCGGGGAAGTTGTGTCCGGTGTCCACGTGCAGCAGCGAGAAGGGGATCGCCGCCGGGGCGAACGCCTTCAGCGCGAGATGCAGCATGACGATGGAGTCCTTGCCGCCGGAGAACAGGATCACCGGCCGCTCGAACTCACCCGCCACCTCACGGAAGATGTGCACCGCCTCCGACTCGAGAGCGTCCAAGTGCGAGAGGGCGTACGGAGCTTGCGTGCCCTCCGTCACCGCCGTGACGGTCGTCGTCATGCCAGTCCCCTCTCGGTGAGCAGCGCGTGGACCGCGGCCGCGGACTCCTGGACGGTCTGGTTCTGGGACTCGATCCGCAGATCGGGCGACTCGGGCGCCTCGTACGGGTCGTCGACACCCGTCAGCCCGGTCAGCTCGCCCGCGGCCTGCTTGGCGTACAGACCCTTCACATCGCGTACGGAGCACACCTCGACCGGAGTCGCCACGTGCACCTCGAGGTACGCGGCCCCGCTCTCCTGGTGGCGCTTGCGCACCGCCTCACGGCTGTCCGCGTACGGCGCGATCACCGGGACCAGCGCCTTGACGCCGTTACGGGCGAGCAGCTCGGCGAGGAAGCCGATGCGCTGCACGTTGGTGTGCCGGTCCTCGCGGCTGAAACCGAGGCCCGCGGAGATGAACTCGCGGATCTCGTCGCCGTCGAGCACCTCGACGAGGTGGCCCTCCTCGCGCAGCCGGCCGGCCAGCTCGTACGCGATGGTGGTCTTGCCGGCACTCGGCAGACCCGTGAGCCAGACGGTGGCTCCGGTCGTCACTTGGTTCTCCTGGGTTGTCGTCGTCATCCGTGCAGCCCGCACTCGGTCTTGCCGCGCCCGGCCCAGCGGCCGGCGCGCGCGTCCTCGCCCTCCAGCACCCGGCGGGTGCAGGGGGCGCAGCCGACGGAGGCGTAACCGTCCATCAGCAGCGGGTTGGTGAGGACGCCGTGCTCGGCGACGTACGCGTCCACGTCGTCTTGGGTCCAGCGGGCGATCGGGGAGATCTTGACCTTCTGCCGCTTCTCGTCCCAGCCGACGACCGGGGTGTTCGCCCGGGTCGGGGACTCGTCGCGGCGCAGGCCGGTCGCCCAGGCCAGGTAGTTCGTCAGGCCCTGCTCCAGGGGCTGCACCTTGCGCAGCTTGCAGCACAGGTCCGGGTCGCGGTCGTGCAGCCTGGGGCCGTACTCCGCGTCCTGCTCGGCGACCGTCTGACGGGGGGTGAGCGTGATGACGTTGACGTCCATCACGGCCTCGACCGCGTCCCGGGTGCCGATGGTCTCCTCGAAGTGGTAGCCGGTGTCGAGGAAGACGACGTCGACGCCCTTCATCGCGCGGGAGGCGAGATGCGCGACCACCGCGTCCTCCATGGACGAGGTCACGCAGAAGCGCTTGCCGAAGGTGTCGACCGCCCACTGGAGGATCTCCAGGGCGGAGGCGTCCTCCAGGTCGCGGCCCGCCTGCTCGGCGAGGGCCTTGAGCTCGTCGGTCGTGCGCTCTTCCTGAGTCGTGGTCATATCTGATCTCCCCCTGCGTCATGGTGCTGAAGGCCGCGGGCGAGCAGCCCGAGGAACTTCAGCTGGAATGCGCGGTTGCACGCCGTGCATTCCCACGCGCCGTGGCCCTGCTCGGACGGGCGGAGGTCCTCGTCGCCGCAGTAGGGGCAGTAGAAGGGGGCGGCCCGCTCGCTCACGACAGGGCCTCCTCGGAGGCGCGGGAGGCCCAGGCGGCGAACCGCTCGCCTTCCTCGCGCTCGGCCTGGAACCGCTTCAGGACCCGCTCGACGTAGTCGGGCAGCTCCTCGGAGGTGACCTTCAGGCCACGGACCTTGCGGCCGAAACCGGCCTCCAGGCCCAGTGCGCCGCCCAGGTGCACCTGAAAGCCCTCGACCTGCTCGCCCCGGTCGTTGAGGACCAGCTGGCCCTTGAGACCGATGTCCGCCACCTGGATACGGGCGCAGGCGTTCGGGCAGCCGTTGAGGTTGATGGTGAGCGGCTCGTCGAAGTCCGGGACACGGCGCTCCAGTTCGTCGATCAGCGCGGCGCCGCGCGCCTTGGTCTCGACGATGGCGAGCTTGCAGTACTCGATGCCGGTGCAGGCCATGGTGCCGCGCCGGAACGGGGAGGGCTTCGCCGTCAGGTCCAGCGCGCCCAGCGCCTCGACCAGCGGCTCGACCTGTGCCTCCTCCACATCGAGGATGATCATCTTCTGCTCGACGGTGGTCCGGACGCGGCCCGAGCCGTGGGCCTCGGCGACCTCGGCGATCTTGGTGAGGGTGGCGCCGTCGACCCGGCCGACGCGCGGCGCGAAGCCGACGTAGTAGCGGCCGTCCTTCTGCTTGTGCACACCGACGTGGTCACGCCAGCGGCCCGAGGGCTCGGCGGGCGCGGGACCGTCGACCAGCTTGCGCTTCAGGTAGTCGTCCTCCAGCACCTGGCGGAACTTCTCCGGGCCCCAGTCGGCGACGAGGAACTTCAGTCGGGCCCTCGTACGAAGGCGGCGGTAGCCCCAGTCACGGAAGATGCCGACCACGCCGGCCCACACCTCCGGGACCTCCTCCAGCGGCACCCAGGCGCCGAGCCGGACGCCCAGCTTGGGGTTGGTGGAGAGGCCGCCGCCGACCCACAGGTCGAAGCCGGGGCCGTGCTCGGGGTGCTCGACACCGACGAACGCGATGTCGTTGATCTCGTGGACCACGTCAAGGAGCGGGGAGCCGGAGATCGCGGTCTTGAACTTGCGCGGCAGGTTGGAGAACTCCTTGCTGCCGATGTAGCGCTCGTGGATCTCGTCGATCGCCGAGGTGCCGTCGATGATCTCGTCCTCGGCGATCCCGGCGACGGGCGAGCCGATGATCACGCGCGGGGTGTCACCGCAGGCCTCGGTCGTCGACAGCCCGACCGCCTCGAGACGGTTCCAGATCTCCGGGACGTCCTCGATGCGGATCCAGTGCAGCTGGATGTTCTGCCGGTCGGTGACGTCCGCGCTGCCCCGCGCGAACTCCTCGGAGATCTCACCGATCACGCGCAGCTGCCGGGTGGTGAGGCGTCCGCCGTCGATCCGCACCCGCAGCATGAAGTACTTGTCGTCCAGCTCCTCCGGCTCCAGGATCGCGGTCTTGCCGCCGTCGATCCCGGGCTTGCGCTGGGTGTAGAGCCCCCACCAGCGCATCCGGCCGCGCAGGTCGTTGGGGTCGATCGAGTCGAAGCCGCGCTTCGAGTAGATCGTCTCAATGCGTGTCCGCACATTGAGACCGTCGTCGTCCTTCTTGAACTGCTCGTTGCCGTTCAGCGGGGTGTGGTGCCCCGCGGCCCACTGACCCTCACCGCGGTGACGGCTCACCTTGCGGCGGGGAGTCGCGGCGGCAGGGTTCTGCGGGGTGGCGGCCATGGTGGTTACGTCCTTCGGGACAGGCGGGAAAGCGGCTCTGACCTGCGCGTACGGGCGCATGGAAATAGGTGCGCCTCATTGCGCGGGGGGAAGCAGAGAGTCAGGAGATCGCGGCGGGCTGCGGCCCCGTGGCCGGAGGCCACTGATGGATGCTTAGCGCGCCGGACAGATGGCGCTGGACATGCGGCCGAGGTCGACGTGCCGCCGACTCACCAAGGCAATTCCAGTTCCAGACATGACGGAAGCGTGTCACGGCGATCTGGACACAGTCCAGCTTCGTCCATCATGCGGACACCCTTGTCTCGTACGTTGAGACAAGGGTGGCGTCGATCACATGCGCTGCGGGAGGTCTTGTCCGCGCAGGTCAGCCGCGCTATGCCGCGGAGCGGGAGGCCGAGGTCAGGCGGGGTGCGCCCCCGGCCAGGGTCCCGGCGCGGTCACCTGCGGCTGCTCCTCGACCTTGGTGTCGAAGAGGGTGAAGCCCCGGCGCTGGTAGTTGGCCATCGCGTGCTCGCCGTCCAGGCTGCACGTGTGCAGCCACACCCGCTTGGTGTCGGTCAGTCCCGGCCAGCGGTCCGACAGGTCCCAGGCGCGCGCGGCGCCGTACGACAGCAGGTGGCCGCCGATCCGCCGGCCCCGGAAGCCCGGGATCAGCCCGAAGTAGACGATCTCCACGACCCCGTCGTCCTGCGGCTCCAGCTCCACGTACCCCGCGGGCGTGCCCCGGTCGTACGCCACCCAGGTCTCCACGCCCGGCCGGTTCAGATGCTCCTCCCACTGGGCGTACGTCCAGCCCAGCCGGTCGATCCAGCGGATGTCGCCGCCGACGGAGGCGTAGAGGAAGCGGCTGAACTCGGGGGAGGGCACCTCGGCACGGACGATCCGGACATCGCCCTCCGGCGCGGCGGCCGGGAGGAGATCGGTCGGGGCGGTCTGCTCGAGGGACCAGGTGGTCACGGGAATGCTGGGCATGCCCCCAGGCAACCATCCGGCCCGGCGATCTGTCGATCCACCCCGGCTCCAGCCCGGGCTCCGGCCGTCTGCCGCAGGGACCCGCCGATCTACCGCAGCGACCTGTCGAGCGTGCTCAGCGGTAGCGCGAACAGCATTCGGCCCGACTGGGACCAGACCTCGCCGGTCGACTCCCAGTAGGACAGGGACTCCGCCTCGCCGCTCCAGCAGCGGTTCGTCTCGTCGGTGCCGCAGCGGGTGGCCCGGGCGCCGGTCGCGTCCTGCCGCCACAGCGTCCCGCGGCCGTCCTGGTCGTCCGACGTGCGGCCCAGGTACCACTCCGAGCGGTACGACAGCACGGCCCCGACGCCGGGTGTCTTCGTCTCGTACGCCTCGTCGACGGGGGTGTACCCGGACGGGTCGGTGGTGAGCAGGCCGGAGCGGTCGGAGGATGAGCTGAGGTCGTACCGCCACAGCCGGACGTCGCGGTCGCTGTCCGCGGAGACCCAGTCGCTCGCCACCAGGCTGTCGGGGGAGGTGCTGCGGTCCAGGGAGAGGTAGTCGGGGTGCGTGGCGCCGGCGCGGTAGCTCCCGACGGCGGGCAGCACCCAGCGGTCGCCGTGCGCCGCCCAGCCGCCGTCCACCCGGCCGACCGCGGAGGCGGCGCTGGTGGCGCGCTGGACGCGGTTCATGTCGTACACGTACAGCCCGTCGGCCGCGGTGACCAGCAGTTTGTCCTGGTACCAGACCATGCCGGAGACCTGGGAGTCGAGCGCGCGGTAGTCGCGCCCGCCGTCGACGGGGACGGCGAGCAGCACCCAGGTGTAGGTGAGGCGGTCGATGTCGTTCGCGTCGATGAACGCGACCCGGGCCAGATCGTGGGCGCCCCGGCTCCAGGCGGAGAGGATCACCCGGTTCTGCCCCCACAGACCGTCGTCGTCGGCGTCGCCCGAGGTGGTGACCGCGCCGGGCCGCCAGGAGCGGGTGTCGGCGGCGCCCCAGCAGTAGGCGCGGGTGGCCGCGGGCTCGACGGGCAGGGCCTTGCGCTCGGCCGGGGCGCAGTCGCTCCCGGTGCGCAGGGTGTGGTCGGCGTCGGCGAGGACGGCGCCGACACCTTCCGGCCGCCCCATCACGGAGGCGAGCCGTCGAGGGTGGACCGCGGCTCCAACTGCTCGTGCAGCCGCAGGGCGTCGGTCTCGGCGGCGGTGGCCAGCGGCTTCAGGGCGCCCGGATCGGCGGCGACGGTGGCCTGCGAGGCGCTGATCATGGTGGCCGCGGCGGTGAGCGCGAGGGCGGTCCCGGCCAGGAACGCGCGCAGCGCTTTGCCCCGCTTCCGCCTGCGGTGTCTTCCGCGATGCATCATGTCGTACCTCCCGAGGCGGGCCAACTGCGCCTGGTGATCCGTACGTTGACCGAGGAGCAGGTGGGGTGGCCCGTAGAGGGATGCTACGGCAGTAAGGGCGTGCCGGGGACGAAGACCCTGCAAATATGCGCGAGTTTCAGGGAGTCTGCCGGGACAGCCGTTCGCCGACCACCGCGGGGGCCGTGGAGTGCGGCAGCAGGTCGTGCGGGTCGTCGGGGAGCAGCACCTCGATCTCCGCGCCCTCGCAGAAACGATACGGCCGATGCTCCAGGAATCCCCCGAGATACCGGCGCACCCGCGACATCTCGGCCCGCACCGTCACCGTACGGCCCGCATCGCCGAACAGGTCCTCGGCCAGCCCCGCCGCACTGCGCCCGGCGCGGTGCAGAGCCAGGAGATAGAGCAACTCGGCGTGCCGCGGGCTCAGTTCATGACTCCAGGTACCGGCGTCCCCGGACACCGTCATCGACCAGCGGCGCGGCTGCGACAGATCCAGCACGATCCGGGTGGCGCCCCGCGGCACCGGCTCGGCGGACGCCCGGATCAACCACCCCCCGGCCAGCGGCTCCACCGTGCACAGCCCCAGCGTCGGCAGCCACCGCAGGCCCGCCGACGGCGACTTGGGCAACGGGACCCGGCCCTGGTACGGCATCCCCGCCACCGCGGCCGTCCAGCCGTGCCGGTCCACCACCACGGCCCGGCCGTCGAGCCGCGCCAGCACCGGCGCCGCCACCGCCCGGAGCTGCTCCAGCGAGGACTGGTGCAGCTCGCGCAGCCGGGACTCGGCGAGCTTGGCCACCGAGTCGACCCACGCGAGCGTGGCCGGATGCATCGTCTCCAGCGGCCCGCTCACGTCCACGACGCCGAGCAGCCGGCCGTCCCTCGGGTCGGTGATCGGTGCCCCGGTACAGGTCCACGAGGTCTGTGAGCGCACGAAGTGCTCCGAGGCGAAGACCTGCACCGGCCGGCGCGCCACCACCGGTGTGCCGATGCCGTTGGTGCCGACGACGTCCTCCCGCCAGTCGGCTCCGAGCTCGAACCCGGTCCCGTCGGCCTTGCGCAGCACCGGCGAACTGCCCTCCCGCCACAGCACCCGGCCCTCCTCGTCGGCGACCACCATGATGTGGTGGGCGACGTCCGCGACCGACAACAGCCCCTCACGCAGCACCGGCAGGACATGCCGCAGCTCCGAGCTCTCCCGGCGCCGCTGCACCTCGTCCCGGGGCAGCAGCCCGGTGCGGAAGTCGTGGTCGGGGTCGACGCCGCCGCGCAGCATCCGGTCCCACGACTGCTCGATCACCGGGCGGGGGGCCACGGGCGCGCGCTGACCGGAGAGAGTGGCGGTGCGGACGTCGCTCAGCAGCCGTGCCGCCCGGGCCGAGTCCACGGCTGCCAACTGGGTGACGTCCGTCGGCGAGAGCGCCACTGGTCCTCCCGGAGGGGCTGCGGACAATCCGTCCTGACTGTCCGTCTCATAGTGCCGTTCGTCCGTCGCGGAGGGGTACAGTCCGGCCACAGTCAGCAGCAAGTTGCAACCCCCTGCAACCCTGGTGGACCGGGCGCCGCTGGTTGAAACTTGAGCGACGCCGTCCCGAGCGGCGTCAGCGGCCTTGAACGGGCCCAGGCGGGGGTGGTGCCGTGTCGGCGCAGCACCACCCCACGCCATCCGGCGGTTTGGCGGTATTTCGCCATCTGGGGTGCCTGGTTGAGGTTGCGTGGCGGCTGCGGGTCGGTGGGGGCTTCTCGCGCAGTTCCCCGCGCCCCTGAGGTCAGTCCAGCGGGCGTGCCCGATGGACCACCGACGTCAAGTCCAGCGTTGACGGCAAGGTTCCGAAGGTCGCGCCCGCGTCCCCGCCCAGCCTCGATGCGCAGAACGCGTCCGCCACCTCCGGTGGTGCGTAGCGGACCAGCAGGGAGCCCTGGAGGACCAGTGCCAGCCTCTCCGTCAGGCGGCGTGCTCTCGCCTCGATGCCGTCCAGGTCCGCCAGGTCCGTCAGGAGGTCCTTGATCGCCGCGTCCAGGCGGTGGTCGGTGCCTCGGGCCCTGCCGATCTCCTGGAGGTAGGCGTTGAAGGCCGCCGGTTCGCGTTGCAGTGCTCGCAGGACGTCCAGCGCCTGGACATTGCCCGCGCCCTCCCAGACGGAGTTGAGCGGGGACTCGCGGACCAGGCGGGGGAGACCGGAGTCCTCCACATAGCCGTTGCCGCCCAGGCACTCGGCGGCCTCCACCACCAGCGGCGCGCAGCGTTTCGTCACCCAGTACTTCGCGGCCGGCACCGCGATCCGCAGGAACGCCCGCTCCTGCTCGCTGCCGTCGTCGTACGCGGCCGCCAGCCGCAGCGCGAGCGTGGTCGCCGCCTCGGACTCCACCGCGAGGTCGGCCAGGACATTGCGCATCAGCGGCTTGTCGACCAGCTTTCCGCCGAACGCCGCGCGGTGCGTGCAGTGGTGGACCGCCTGCGACACGGCCTGGCGCATCAGGCCGGCCGAGCCGAGGACGCAGTCGAGCCGGGTCGCCGCGACCATCTCGATGATGGTCCGCACCCCGCGCCCCTCCTCGCCCACCCGGCGCGCCCAGGTCCCGTCGAACTCCACTTCCGCCGAGGCGTTGGAGCGGTTGCCGAGCTTGTCCTTCAGCCGCTGGATGAGGAACGTGTTGCGCGTGCCGTCCTCCAGGACGCGGGGGAGGAGGAAGCAGGTGAGGCCTTCCGGGGCCTGGGCCAGCACCAGGAAGCCGTCGGACAGGGGCGCCGAGCAGAACCACTTGTGCCCCGTCAGCTCGTACGTCCCCTCCTGCGCGAGCGGCGTCGCGGTCGTCGTGTTCGCGCGTACGTCGCTGCCGCCCTGCTTCTCCGTCATCGCCATGCCGAAGAGGGCGCCGGCCTTGAGGTGCGCCGGGCGCGTACCGCGGTCGTAGATCATCGACGTCAGCCGGGGCTCCCACTCCGCCGCGAGCGCGGGCTCCTGGCGCAGGGCGGGCACGGCGGCGTGGGTCATCGACAGCGGGCAGAGGTTGCCGGCGTCCACCTGCGTCCAGACCAGGAACGCGGCCGCGCGGCGCACGTGGCCCGCCGGGCGGCTCCAGGCGGCGGTGAGGCCGGCCGCGACGCCCTTGCCCAGGAGGCGGTGCCAGGCGGGGTGGAACTCGACCTCGTCGACGCGGTGGCCGTAACGGTCATGGGTCCGGAGACGGGGTGGGTTGTCGTTGGCCTGTACGGCCCATTCCTGGAGCTGCGCCGACCCGGAGGCCCGGCCGAGGGCCTCCAGCTCAGCGCGCACCTCGTCCAGGGCGCCTGGTTCCACATGCCGCTCCACCGCCGCGGTCAGGGCTTTGTCGGCGGTGAAGACGTCGTGGCCGGTCAGAGGCGGGGGCTGGTTGGTCACGGTGTGGGTGCTGCCTGCCATACCTGGGAACTTACCGCCCGCTCCGCGCAGCACACGTCGCCTCCCACGGGGACATGACAGGAAAACTCTTTGAATCGCCGAGGCCGCGGGCCGGTGGGGGATGAGTACAGCCTCGTACGGCGGATACCGTTAGGTCGTGCAGCCAGCAAGTGAATCCCCTCAGCGGCCCCCCTCCGGCCGTCTCCACCGGGCGCGTGCCCTCTACCGGAACGTCTCCAAGCGCAGGACCGCCTGGCTGCTGCTCAAGGACACCGTCAACTCCTGCATGGAGTACCGCATCCTCGGCCTGGCCGCCGAGGCCGCCTTCTTCACCCTGCTGTCCGTGCCGCCGCTGCTGCTCAGCATGATCGGCCTGCTCGGGTACGTCGACGACTGGACCGGCACCGACTCCATCAGCAGCCTGGAGGCCAACCTCCTGGAGGCCTCCCGCACGGTCCTCTCCGACAAGGGCGTCCGGCAGATCGCCCAGCCGATCCTCGACGACGTCATGAAGGGCGGCCGCCCCGACGTCATCTCGATAGGCTTCCTCTTCGCCCTGTGGTCCGGCTCGCGCGCGGTCAACGTCTTCATCGACACCATCACCGTCATGTACGGCCTCGACGGCGTCCGCGGCATCGTCAAGACCCGCGTGGTGGCGTTCCTGCTCTTCCTCGCCGCCCTGGTCATCGGCTCGATCGCGCTGCCGCTGATGGTCGCGGGCCCCGACGCCGTCGTCCGGATCGTGCCCTGGTCGGCGACGGTCGTGCAGATCCTGTACTGGCCCGTGGTGATCGTGCTGTCCATCGCCTTCCTGACCACGCTCTACCACGTCTCGGTCCCTGTCCGGTCCCCCTGGATCGAGGACGTCCCCGGTTCCCTCGTCGCCCTCGCCATGTGGGTGCTGGGCAGCTTCCTGTTGCGCATCTACCTCACCAACACCATCGAGGGCGCCTCGATCTACGGCTCGCTCGCCGCCGCCGTCGCCGTCATGCTCTGGATCGGCGTCTCCGCCTTCGCCGTCCTCGTCGGCGCCGCCGTCAACGCCGCCATCGACCGGGTCTGGCCGGCCGCCGCCACCGCGGCGGCCCGCGCCGCGAACGAACGCGTCCGCGAGGCGCAGGTCGCCGAGTACGTGGCCCGGGCCGCCGCCCACCGGGACACCGACCCGGACGACCCCGACGACCCGGACATGCCGTCGGAGTTCCCCGAGCGGTGGTCCCGCTTCCTCCCACCGGAGGACGTGACGTCCAGGCTCCGCACCCATGTGAAGAGCACCCACCCACCCCACAAGCCGGTCGACGGCTCGTAACCATTGCACCCAGGGCGCCCCGGACTCCCGTGCGAGCTCCTGGCCGCTACACCCACGCCGCCGTGGACTCCCGTACGAACTCCGCGAAGTCCCGCGCGCCCGCCCCAGCACCTCGCGCACCCCGTCCGTCACCCGCGCGTTCCGCCCGTCGAGCAGCCCCTCGAACACCCCGACCAGGAACTCCGCCTCCTCGGCGGGCACCCCGAACCCGGTGAGCGCCTCCCCGTAGGCGCGCGCGGGCACCGGCGTGTACGTCAGCTCGCGCCCGGTCGCCGCCCCGATCTCCGCGACGGCCTCCCGGAACGACAGCAGCCGAGGCCCCGTCACCTCCACCGACCGCCCCACGTACCGCTCCCCGGACGCCAGCACCGTCGCCACCACGTCCGCGATGTCCCGCACGTCGATGAACGGCTCCCGCACCTCACCGGCCGGGAACGTCAGCCCGCCCTGCCGCACCTCCGCCACCAGCGGCCCCTCGCTGAAGTTCTGCGAGAACCACGACGCCTGTACGACGGTCCAGTCGCCCCGGACGTCTTCAGCGCCTCCTCGGTCGCCACGGCCTGCCGCTCGCCCCGCGCCGACAGCAGCACCAGCCGCCGCACCCCGAGCCCCACGGCCTCCCGCGCCAGCGCCCCGACGCCCTCGGTCGCCGCCGGAGCCCCCACGTCGGACGGGTACACGAGATACGCGGCGTCCGCGTCCCGCAGGGTCCCGGCCCAGGTCGTCGGGTCCTCCCAGTCGAAGCCCCGGGCCCGGGACGCGGCCCGCACCTCAAGACCGGCCGCCCGCACCGCGCGCGCCACCCGGCTGCCCGTACGACCCGAGGCACCGGTCACCACCACCGTCATGTTCTTCGCGTTCTGCGTCATGCCTCCGAGTCAACGCCCACGCCCGCCAGGACCCCATCGCTGAACGGCTCATTCCCATGCGCGGGCGTCTACGCTGACGCCATGGACGCTCTCGCAGGCCTCCTCGAAGGGCCCCGCGCGCGGGCGCTTTCATGATCCGGGCGTGCTTCGAACCGCCCTGGAGCGTGCGCATCGAGGACCGCGCCCCGCTCACCGTCATGCTCATGGTCCGCGGCGAGGCGTGGGTCATGCCGGACGCGGGGGAGCGGGTGCGGCTGCGCGCCGGCGACCTCGCCATCGCCCGCGGCCCCGATCCGTACACCTGCGCCGACGACCCCGGCACCGAGCCGCAGGCGCTGATCCTGCCGGGCGGGGAGTGCCACTATCCCGACGGGCGCTCGCTCAGCGGCGTCATGGACCTCGGCGTCCGCACCTGGGGCGACCGGCTCGACGGGTCGGCCGTGATGCTGATCGGCACGTATCTGTGGCAGGGCGAGGTCAGCGGACGCCTGCTGGACGCGCTGCCGCTGCTGCTGACACTCACCCCCGAGGTGTGGGACTGCCCGCTCACGCCGCTCCTGATGACGGAGATCGTCCGCGACGAACCCGGCCAGGAAGTCGTCCTGGACCGCCTCCTCGACCTGCTCGTCATCGCCGCGCTGCGCGCCTGGTTCTCCCGCCCGGAGGCGGCGGCACCCGGCTGGTACCGGGCGCTGGCGGACCCGGTCGTCGGCCGGGTCCTGCGGCTCCTGCAGGACGACCCCGCCCATCCGTGGACGGTCGCGTCGCTGGCGGCCGAGGCGGGGGTGTCGCGGGCGGCGCTGGGGCGGCGGTTCACGGAGCTGGTGGGAGAGCCGCCGATGACGTATCTGACGGGGTGGCGGCTCGCGTTGGCGGCGGACCGGTTGCGGGAGGGGGCGGCGACGCTGGAGGCGATCGCCCGGCAGGTGGGGTACGGGAGTGCGTTCGCTCTGTCGAGTGCGTTCAAGAGGGTGTACGGGGTGAGTCCTCAGGAGCACCGGGGGAGGGGGATCTAGGGGGTGCCGGGGGACGGGGTGCGCCCCTTAGCCTTGTTCGTATGTACGCGGAGAGAGCGGGACGGCTTCCCGGCTCCGCAGTGTGGACCAGCACCCCGTCCCCGTCCCAGCCCGGCCGTGTCCTCCCCGACGGCTGTATGGATCTGCTCTGGCACGACGGGCGGCTGCTCGTCGCCGGACCCGACACGCGTGCCTTCGTCACCGGAAGCGACCGGAGTGCCTGGGCGGGCATCCGCTTCTTCCCCGGCACCGCGCCCACCCTCCTCGGTGTCCCCGCCCCTGAGGTGCTCAACCGGCGGATCGAACTGGCCGACCTCTGGCCCGCCGCCCGGGTGCGGCGGCTCACCGCACGGGTGAACGCCGCCGCCGATCCCGCGCACGGGCTCGAAGAGGCGGCGCTGGGGCTGGCGGCCGACACCGACGCTCCCGATCCGTTGCTGGGGGAGGTCGTGAACGCCCTTGACGCGGGGCGACCGGTCGCCGCCACCGCCGATCGACTCGGCCTCGGGGCCCGCCAGTTGCACCGGCGGTGCCTTGCCGCCTTCGGGTACGGACCCAAGACGCTGGGCCGGGTGCTGCGGCTCCAGCGGGCGCTGCGGCTGGCCCGGAGCGGGATGCCGTACGCCGAGACGGCGGCCCGTGCCGGATACGCGGATCAGCCTCATCTCGCCCGGGACGTACGGGAGTTGGCGGGGGTGCCGCTCGGGGAGCTACTGGGCCGGCGGTAGCGGGGCGAACAGGTCGACGCCGTTGCCGTCCGGGTCGTGCAGGGTCGCATAGCGCTGGCCCCAGAAGGCGTCCCAGGGCTTGAGCTCGCCGTGGTGGCCGGCGTTCACCATCTCCTCGTACACCCTGTCCACCTCGGCCGGGTTGTCGCAGCGGAGGGCGAGGGCGGTGCGGCTGTCACCTCCGGTCGGCGGCCGCCAGCCCGCGTGGAAGGAGCGCACCGTCGCCTCCGTGTCGAGCAACAGACGCAGACCGCCCGGGAGTTGGGCCTCGACGTGCGGCTCGTCGGCCGCGCCCTCCGGGAAGGCGAATCCGAGGCGTCGGTAGAAGGCGACCGAGGCGGCCATGTCGGAGACGATCAGGCCGATGGCATCGAGACGTGGAGTCATGCGGCCACCGTAGGCAGGTCCCGTGGCCGCGGTCTTGAAGGAATCGGACATCACGCGGCGCGGGGTTGCCGACGGGGGCGCGGCCGGTCAGTCGAAGGTGACCGGCCCCCGCGGGGTGTCCACCGTGAACGTGAGTCCCACCGGGCCCTCGGTGACGGGGAGTTCGGTGTCCAGGGTGGCCAGGAGGCGGTGGATCTCGTCCGGGTCGGGTGCCGTCGCCGAGAGCGCCAGGAGCGGTGTGCTGGGCAGGCCCGAGGCGGACGGGTGGCGTGCGGTGCCCCAGTCGATGAGGAACGGTACGAGCCCGGAGGGGTGTTGGGTGTCGCCGTCCGTCAGCCGCCACGCCAGCAGCGTGCCGTCCGGGGTGCGGCGGCTCATGGGGCGGATGTCGCCGGGGTCGTACCCCCGGGACCGGGCGGTGGCGACCGCCGCGTCCAGGTCGGGCGGGCTGATCGCCCAGGTGACCGTGCGCGCACGGCTGACGGCGTCGACGTCGAAGGGGCGCGGTCCCCCGGGTTCCGGCTGCTCCGGATCGGGGCCGATGATCTCCAGATAACCCGAACCGCCCAACGACACCAGGAAGTTGCGGGTGCCCCGGTCGACGTGCACCCCGCCGGGAGCGGGCGCCACTCCCGTACGCCGGGTGAAGTCGGCGACCGTCGCGGCCAGGTCGGGGGTTGCGAGGACGAGGTGGTCAAGGTGTGCGGGAATCGTGTTCATCGTGCGATCGAGGCTACGCAGGGGCGGGTCCGCGATGGAACACCTGTGCGGCAAGGGGTGGAGCGCGACCCGGCCCCCGCGCTGCGGCGCCACGCGCCCGCGCCCCCGGCCGACGGTCACAGAAAACCCTTTAGGCTGCTGCTGTCGCACGGATGATCGGACCGCCGCGGCAGGGGAGAGGGGCCCAGGCGACCCGGGGGCCAGGGAATCAGGGGGATCGGTGAACGACGCGGCTGAGGTCTTCGAGCCACTTCAGGTGGACGATCCGCCCGTGGTCGCCGGCTACCGTCTCGCCGCCCGGCTCGGCGCCGGTGGCATGGGGCGGGTCTATCTCTCCCACACCGCGGGCGGCCGGCCCGTGGCGATCAAGGTCGTACGCCCCGAACTCGCCGACGACCCGGACTTCCGGCGGCGCTTCGGCCGCGAGATCAGGGCCGCCCGGCGGGTGCGGGGCGCCTACACGGCCGAACTGATCGACGCCGACGCCGACGGCACCCCGCCCTGGCTCGCCACGCTCTACGTCCCCGGACCCTCGCTGGCCGAGGCGGTGCACCGGCGTGGTCCGCTGCCGGTCCCGGCCGTGCTGTGGCTGATGGCGGGCGTGGCCGAGGCGTTGCAGGCCATCCATGCCGCCGGGATCGTGCACCGTGATCTGAAGCCGTCCAACGTGCTGCTGGCCGCCGACGGCCCCCGTGTCATCGACTTCGGCATCTCGCTGGCGGCCGACCTCACGGCGTACACGGCGACCGGCGCCGCGGCCATCGGCACGCCTCAGTTCATGGCGCCGGAACAGGCCCTCGCGGGGGAGATCACGCCGGCCACCGACGTCTTCGCGCTCGGTCAGACGGCGGCGTTCGCGGCCCTGGGCGAGCCCCTGTACGGCAACGGTCCCGCCGCCACCGTCCTCTACCGCATCGTCCACTCCGCACCCGAGCTCTCCCGCCTGCCCGAACCCCTGCGCCCCCTGCTCGCCCGCTGCCTGGCCACCGACCCGACGCAACGGGCCACGCTGACCGAGATCGTCGACTGGTGCCGTGAACGCCTGGGCACCCAGACCGAGGCGGGCGCCGGTCCGGCGGTCTGGCGGGAGATCACGGGCCCCGAGGCGACGATCCCGGCCCCGGCCCCGGTCCCCGCCCCCGGGACGGCGCACACGCAACTGCTGAGCGCACCGCCGTACACGCAGCCCTGATCGCACCGGCGGGGGCGACGGCCCGGTGGCAGCGGAGCAGCGCAGGGGCGCCGCCGCATCGCCGCGATCACGGCGGCCGCGGTGACGGCGGGCGCGCTGCTGATCACGGGGTTGGTGTGGCAGACCCGCCAGAACACGGACGACACCCGCGCCCGGGGCACCACCTCGTCCTCCTCGACGCCGGACGCGACGGCTTCGGGGCGGCCGGCGGGATCCTCGTCGGCAGCCGACGCGGACCCGGCGGACGAGGGCGCGGCGGACGCTGCGGGAACTCCGTCGCCGAGCGCGTCCGGGCCGCCGCGCGCCCACGCCTACCCCCAGCAGCGGCTGGACGAGGACAACTCCCTGTACATCCACGACAAGCCGGGCACACGGGACGACCGCAAGGGAGACATCCGCCTCAGCTGCAAGAAGATCGGCTGCTCGTTGGTGAGCGACAGCAGCCACATGGTCCAGATGTACGCCGACCCCGGCACCACCTTCGAGGACTGCGAACTGTTCCTCGGCGGCGCCAAGGAAGACAGGTTCCGTGACTGGTCGTTGACCGCGGCGGCCGCCGGGACCGAGTACTGCGTCAAGCATCCCTCGGGAGACATCGCGCTGCTCGTCATCCAGCTGAAGTCGACGGCCATGTGGGACACGCCCGGCATGAGCTCCGTGTACGTGGACATGACGGTCTGGCCGGCGACCTAGGCGGGGGCGCCGCAGCACACCTACGCGCGCGCCCGCCCCGTACTCCCCCGCTCCACCAACCGCGTCGACAACTCCGTCCGTGTCCCCTCCGGCCGCTTGCCGTCCATCATCCGGACCAGCAGCCGGGTCGCCGTCGCCGCCATTTCCGACAGCGGCTGGCGGATCGTGGTCAGGGGCGGGGTGAGCCAGCGGGACTCGGGCAGGTCGTCGAAGCCGACGACGCTCATGTCGTCCGGCACCCGCAGGCCCCGCTCCGAGAGTGCCCCGTACACCCCCAGTGCCATCCGGTCCGAGCAGACGAAGACGGCCGTCGGCGGCTCGGGCAGGTCGAGGAGTTCCCGCATGCGTGACGGGCCCCGCCCTCGTCGAAAGCCGCGTACCGCACGTACTCGGGACGCTGCCGGACCCCGGCCGACGCGAGTGCCGAGCGGTAGCCGGCCACCCTCGCGCTGCTGCACGTCCGGCGCCGGTGCCCGGCGATCACCGCGATCCGCTCATGGCCCAGCCCCAGCAGATGCTCCGTCGCGCCGACCCCGCCCTGCCAGTTCGCCGCCCCGACCGACACCACGCCCGGCGGCGGTTCGAGCACCGGGTCGATCATCACGTACGGGATGCGGTGCTGCTCCAGCCACGCGTACTGGGACGGCGTCAGCTCGGCCAGATCGAACAGCACCCCGGACGAGCCGCGGGCGCTGAGCTTGTCCAGCCAGCCCCGTTCGGGGCGGCCGCCCCGGTTCCGGGCGAGCCCCGTCGAGACGACCACCTCCAGACCCGCGTCGTGGGCGGCCTCCTCCACGCCGTGCAGCACCGCGCCCGACCAGGACGTCTCCAGCGAGTGCACGACGAGGTCGACGAGCCCGGGCGGCTTCGTCGCGTCGAACCGGGGTCTTCGCACATATCCCAGCCGGTCCAGGGCCTCCGTGACCCGGCGTCGCGTCTCGGGCGCCACGTCCTCGCGGCCGTTGACGACCTTGGAGGCGGTGGGCACGGACACCCCCGCCGCCCGGGCCACGACCGCGAGGGTCGGCCCGGTCGCCACGCTCGTACCTCCCGTACGGACCATCGGTAACCACCTCTCCGGCCCGCCCGTGGGCCCTGGAAAGTTTCGGCCGGCGCGAAAACAGTAAGCGCTTCCTACCTTAAGTTCACCGCGTGAAGTCCGGAAGAGGTCGGGCTTCGGAGGGGTCCGCGGGTGATGACTTTCGAAACACTGAATGCGCTTACTGCCCTTCGTGGCTGAGCCGGAACCCCGGGAAGCCGTCGTGCCCTCCCGCAGGGCCCTGTACGCCGAACGGCCCTCGCCAGCGCCCGTGCACCGGAATACGAGCAGCGGCTGTGATGCTCTTGTAAGACCGGTGCACGAGCGCGGCGAAGGGCTGGTGGGCGCATGACGGCAGACCAGGCGAACCCCGTGGTCAGGACGCCCTACGGGGCCGTCCGTGGCCGGTACGAACGGGGTGTGGCGGTGTTCCGGGGCATCCCCTACGGGGCGCCGCCCTTCGGCGCGCGCCGGTTCCGGCCGCCGCTGCCGCCCGAGCCCTGGGACGGCGTGCGGGACGCCGTCGCCTTCGGACCGACGGCGCCGAAACCGCCGTACTCCGAGGCCTTCGCGCAGTACCTGTCCGACCCGGCGGTGCCCGGCGACGACTGCCTCAACCTCAACGTGTGGACACCGGAGCCGGGCCGCGGGGCCCGGCTCCCGGTCCTGGTGTGGCTGCACGGCGGCGCCCTGACCAGGGGTTCCTCGGCCGTGCCGGTCTACGACGGGCATGCCTTCGCCCGGGACGGCGTCGTCTTCGTCTCCGTGAACTACCGGCTGGGGGTGGAGGGCTACGGACTGTTCCCGGACGCGCCCGCCAACGCCGGCCTGCGTGACCAGCTCGCCGCCCTGGAGTGGGTCCACCGGTCGGTGGAGGAGTTCGGCGGCGATCCGGCCCGCATCACGCTGGCCGGCCAGTCGGCCGGCGCGATCAGCACCGGCGCCCTGCTCGCCGCACCGCAGGCCCAGGGCCTGGTCCGGCGCGCGATCCTGCAGAGCGGCCCGCCCGAGGCCTCCGACCGGGACAAGGTGCGGCGCATGGTCCGCCGGATGGCGACCCGGCTGAAGATCCCCGCCACCGCCGCGGCCTTCGCCGAGGTCGACCGCGAGCTGCTGCTGCGCACCCAGGCCGAGGTCGGCAAGCTCAGCAGCCCGGTGCTCGGCGGCCCCGCCTTCGGCATCGTCGTCGACGGCGACCTCGTCCCCCGCGACCCGCTGGACGCCCTGGTCGACGGCGACGTGGCCCGTGACGTCGAGCTGATGACCGGCTGGACCCGGGACGAGTACCGGCTCTGGCTGGTCCCCGGCGGCCTGCTGGAACGCGTCGACCGGCTCGGGCCGGTCGCCCTCGCCGGCGCCATGGCCCGCTGCCACACCGGCCACGAGGTGCCGCGCGGCTACCGCGCCCTGCACCCCGACGCCGGGACCGCCGAGATCGTCGGCCAGATGGTCACCGACCACCTGCTGCGCATCCCGCTGCACCGGCTGGCCGACGTCCGCCCCGGCACGTCGTACGTCTACGAGTTCGCCTGGCCCTCGAACCTCCCCGACCTCGGCTCCTGCCACGCCCTCGAACTCGGGTTCGTCTTCGACACCGGGGAGAGCCCCGAGTCCGCCAAGCTGGCGGGCGACGGCGCCCCGCAGGAGCTCAGCGACGCCATGCACGGGGCGTGGGTGCGGTTCGTGGCGGACGGGAACCCCGGGTGGCAGGCGTGGGACGCCACGCACCCGGTGCGGATCTTCGGCGACGGCGACCCGCACCTCGCGTACGGCCCGCTCGACGCCGAGCTCGCCCTGTGGGCTCCTGCCCCCGCGCCCGCGGCATCCACACCCGTATCGCCCCTGGTCGCGGGTTCGCCCACGCGCGCTACGGAACTGCGGTCGGTGGTACGACGCCTTCGCCTCCCCGGCTCCGTCCGCCGGCCGTGAGCACGGTGCCGGGGGGCGCGCACTACGCGTGCGACGACGACAGCGTCCCCGCGATCGACGCGATCGCCTCCGGGCCCACCCGGCAGCAACCGCCGATCAGCCGCGCCCCGGCCCCCTCCCAGGCCAGCACCTCGCCGGGCGCGAAGCTGGAGCGGCCGTTCCAGGCACGGGCCTCGGCGTCCCAGGCCTCGCCGCTGTTCGGGTAGACCACGACCGGCTTGCCGGTGACGCGGGCCGCGATCTCGACCGCCCCGTCCACGTCCTCCGGGGCACAGCAGTTCACGCCGACCGCGATGACCTCGTCCGCCCCGGCGGCGAGTGCGAACGCCTCCTCCAGCGGCTGTCCGGCACGGGTACGGTCGCCCGCGACCGAGTACGACAGCCAGGCGGGCGTGTCCAGACCGCGCAGCGCCCGCAGCAGCGCCCGCGCCTCGTCGGCGTCCGGCACCGTCTCGAGGGCCAGGACGTCGGGCCGGGCCGCGGCCAGCACCTCCAGGCGCGGGCGGTGGAAGGCCTCCAGCTCGGCCACGCTCAGCCCGTACCGGCCCCGGTACTCGGAACCGTCCGCGAGCATCGCCCCGTAGGGGCCGACGGAGGCGGCGACGTACAGCGGGCGGGTGACGCCCTTCGCCTGCGCCTGCCGGGCCGCCTCGCGGGCCAGCTCCACACTGAGGGACAGCAGCTCGGTGGCGCGGTCGTGACCGATGCCGCGCTTCTCGAAGCCCTCGAACGTCGCCTGGTAGCTGGAGGTGATCGCGACGTCCGCGCCGGCCTCGTAGTAGGCGAGGTGCGCCTCGGTGATCGCCTCGGGGCGCTCGGCGAGGAGACGGGCCGACCACAGCTCGTCGCTCAGATCGTGGCCGGCGGACTCGAGCTGGTTGGACATGCCGCCGTCGAGGACGACCGTGCGGGTGGCCAGCGCCTGGGCGAGGGAGGAGGTCATGTGGGTGACAGTAGTCGTTGCGGCTACGAGGGTGCGTCTTGATGTTCGTGGCCGGGTGCGGCTCCGATGCGGCGGGTCGCGCAGTTCCCCGCGCCCCTGCGGGCGTGAGGCGCACCGGCAGCCGTTGAACCGCCTCTCAGCGCGCTGCATGTCTCCCGCCGGCCCGGCGGCTGCGCCTGTACCGCGCGGTCGGCACCGCCAGACCGCCCAGCAGCCCGAGGCCCAGGGCGTACGGCCACCAGCCGAGCCTGTCGTCCTGCGCGGCGCCCGCGGTGCGGGGCGCGTCGGCCACGGCGGCCGGGGTTCCTGTCGCCCGGGTCGTCCTGGCCTGTGCGGCGGTGAGGACGACGTCGTTGCCGTCGCCGCCCTTGTAGGTGATCCGGTAGGTGGTGTCCGCGAGCTTGAGCTTCGCGCCCTCCTTCAGCCCGGTGAAGGCGCCCTCGGTCTTCGCGGCCCCCTGGTGGTCCACGACGGTGATCTTCTTCGCGGGATCGGACCCGGCCGCCGCCAGGTCGAGGTCCCCGGCCAGCCGGACCGCGCCGGTCACCTTCAACGGCTTGGTACCCAGGACCAGTTCGCCCTTCTCGCTCTGCGTGTAGGGGCCCGAGACCGTCAGACCGCCCGTCACCACGCCGTCGTTCGTCACCGCCCCCTTCACCGTGCCCTTGCCGCTCAGCGAGGTCGCCACCCGCAGCCCCGCCGTACCGGCGTCGAGGCGCGCGCCCGGCGAGGTCAGCCGGATCGCCCTGCTGTGGCGCAGAGTTGCCCCGCCCCGCAGCGCCAGCGTGCCCTTCCTCACCGTCGTCGTCCCGGTGTACGTCACCGAGGTCCCCGTCAGTGTCGTCGTCGCGCGGCCTGTCTGCGTGAGCGAGCCGCTGCCGCTGATCCGGCGCAGGGAAAGGGACTTGGTGACGTTGTTCAGGATGAGCGAGCCGTTGTTGACGACCTTGTACAGCCCGCCGGCCGTGTACAGCCCGCCGTCACCGCCCGCCCGGCCGCTGCCCAGCCGCAGCACCGCCCCCTTCTCGACGGTCGTGGAGCCGTCGTAGTACTGGACGGCCGCGAACGTCACGTCGTTGCCGCGCGTCCCGGCGATGACGATGTCCCCGGCACCGGGCGCCGCGAGCGTGTCGTGGAAGACGCCGCCGCCGATGGGCGCGCCCAGCGTCACCGGGCCGTTGTAGTCGAAGGTGAGCAGGGAACGGGAGCGCGCGGCGAGGAGGTTGATGTAGACCGTCTCCGCCGTGCCCGGCATGAAGATCCTGTGCGTGGTGCCGTCACCCCACTGGACGTTGGCGCCCTTGATGTTGGTGCCGCGCTTGTTGACGTTCTTGCGGGCGGGTGTCCAGTTCAGGGCCGGGTCGCTGAGCGAGGGATCGGTGTCGCCGCCCTGGTCCGACCAGCTGTACTGGCCCGTGAGGATCACCTTGCTGCCGGGCCGGGACTGGACGTTGATGTCGCTGCCGTACTCGCGCTGGTAGAAGTCCATGCGCTGGGTGACCGTCTGGCCCAGCGGGGTGTCCACGGTCCAGGTGCCCTGGTTGAGGACCTTGCGCATGTTCGGCAGCGAGGTCGCGTACTCCGGCGCCCCGGCGTTCGTCTGCGTGCCGTTGTCGATGACCCCGGAGAACGGGCCGGACGTCACGTCCCAGGTGGACCACAGGAAGCGCGGCTGCGCGATCAGCCCGGAACCGCTGATGGTGCCCAGGTTGTAGGCGACGTCCTTCAACACCAACCGCAGGGTGCCGTCGACCCGGATGTTGTCCTGGTTGAGGCGGAAGGCCGGGGTGTTGTACGGGTAGTGGCCGATGACGCCGGTCGAGCCGCCGTTGCCGTACTGGAGGGTGGCGCCGCGCTCGACGGTGATCGCGGGCGGGTCGGGGGTGGCGGTGGTGACGTAGGGGTGGTTGCCGCCCTGGATCGACACCTTCTGCCGCTGCCGTGCCTTCGGGAGGGTGAAGTCGCTGTCCTTGGTGAGGATCAGCGTCCCGGTGCCGCGCACGGTGAGCGTGCCCTCACCGCGGAAGACCCCGTCGTACGTCGTCGTCCCCGACGGCACGGTGACGACCGTGTCGCCGGTGAGCGTGACGTCCCGGCCCGCGAGCACGTCGGCGGTGGCGTCCCGGGCGCCGGCGGCCTGGGCAGGGGGAGCGGTGGCGAGGAGGGCGGCGACGGCCGCGAGGGCGCCGGCGGCCGCTGCTGTCTTGTGGGTATGGCTGTGCACGGAAGGGGAGACGGGGCGGGGCGGCGGCGATAACAGAAATTTGGTCAAGCGTGGCCTTCGGAGGATGGAAAGCGCTCTCTCTTTATCGCGTCCGACCCGTTGACCTCCCCTGTTACCGGCCGTACCTTTCGGCTGTTCGCAATAACAACAGATGTTCGCAATATCGAACATCGCTCTCAGGACACCCCCACCCGAGAGGCAGTCCGCATGAGCCGCGTTCCCCCGCCCCCGACCGACGACTGCTGCTGAAGGGTGCCCTGGCCGCTGGTGCCCTGGCCGCCGCCCCACCGCCGCCGCAGCCGCCCCGAGCCCGCGCCCGCAGAAGGCGGCCCCGCTCGTGAACCCGCTCGTCCGCAACCGCGCCGACCCGCACATCCACCGGCACTCCGACGGCACGTACTACTTCACGGCCACCGCCCCGGAGTACGACCGGATCATCCTGCGCCGCTCCCGCACCCTGAACGGCCTCGCGACCGCCGCCGAGTCGGTCATCTGGACCAAGCACGCCACCGGCCCGATGGGCGCCCACATCTGGGCGCCGGAGATCCACCGCATCGGCGGCAAGTGGTACATCTACTTCGCCTCCGCGCCCGCCGAGAGCGTGTGGGACATCCGGATCTGGGTCCTGGAGAACGCCAACCACGACCCCTTCAAGGGCGCGTGGACCGAACGCGGTCAGCTCAGGACCGCCTGGGAGACCTTCTCCCTCGACGCCACCACCTTCACCCACCGCGGCACCCGCTACCTCGCCTGGGCCCAGCACGAGCCGGGGATGGACAACAACACCGCCCTGTGGCTCTCGAAGATGGCGAACCCCTGGACCCTGACGGGTCCTCAAGTACGGCTTTCCACCCCCGAGTACGACTGGGAGTGCGTCGGCTACAAGGTCAACGAGGGCCCGTCCGTCATCGCCCGCCACGGCCGGCTCTTCATGTCCTACTCGGCCAGCGCCACCGACTTCCACTACTGCATGGGCCTGCTGACGGTCGACGCGGACGCCGACCTCATGGACCCCGCGAACTGGTCCAAGTCGCCGACGCCGGTCTTCACCAGCAACGACACGACCCGGCAGTACGGCCCCGGCCACAACTGCTTCACCGTCGCCGAGGACGGCCGCAGCGATGTCCTCGTCTACCACGCCCGCCCGTACAAGGACATCGTCGGCGACCCGCTGGACGACCCCAACCGGCACACCCGCGTCCAGAAGCTCGGCTGGCACGCGGACGGCACCCCCGATTTCGGCATCCCGGTGGCGGACACCGCCGTCACGGATCTGGAGGTCGCGTCATGAGACGTGCGTACGCGGTTCTGCTCGCCCTCTGTCTGGCCCTCGCCGGCGCCCTCGTCACCGCCGGTCCCGCCCAGGCCGCCGCCCTCACCATCCCCAACGGCGTCCAGTTCCACGACACTTCGGGCAACGTGCTGCACGCCCACGGCGGTGGTGTCCTCAAGGTCGGCGCGTACTACTACTGGTTCGGCGAGAACCGCAACGCCGACAACACCTTCAAGGCCGTCTCCGTCTACCGCTCCACCGACCTGAAGAACTGGGAGTTGAGGAACAACGTCCTGACCCAGTCCTCCGCTGCCGAGCTGGGCACCGCCTACATCGAGCGCCCCAAGGTCGTCTACAACGCGTCCACCGGCAAGTTCGTGATGTGGATGCACAAGGAGAACGGCACCGACTACAGCGAGGCCCGGGCGGCCGTCGCCGTCTCCGACACCGTCGACGGCAGCTACACCTACCAGGGCAGCTTCCGCCCGCTCGGCCAGTACATGTCCCGGGACATCACCACGTACGTCGACACCGACGGCACCGCCTACATGGTCTCGGCCGCCAACGAGAACTACGACCTGCACATCTACAAGCTGACCGCCGACTACACCGGCATCGACAGCCTGGTCGCCAATCCCTGGCCCGGCGGCCACCGCGAGGCACCGGCGCTGTTCAAGCGGGGCGGCGTCTACTTCATGCTCACCTCGGGCGCCACCGGCTGGAGCGCCAACCAGCAGCAGTACGCCACCGCCACCTCGCTCGCCGGACCGTGGACCTCGATGGCCAACGTCGGCGACTCCACGACGTACAACTCCCAGACCGCGTACGTCCTCCCGGTCACCGGGACGTCCGGCACCTCGTACCTCTACATGGGCGACCGCTGGGGCAACTCCTTCGGCGGGACCGTCAGCGACTCCCGGTACGTGTGGCTGCCGCTGACCTTCCCGAGCTCCACCACGATGTCCCTGTCCTGGTACCCGGAGGTCACCGTGGACACGGCCGCCGGGACCGTCGGCGGGACGAGCGCCACGTACCACACGCTGGTCGCGCGCCACAGTTCCAAGTGCGCCGACGTGCCCAACCAGTCCCTCTGGCAGGGCATCGCCCTCACCCAGTACACCTGCAACAGCGGCGGCAACCAGAAGTGGTGGTTCAAGGACCTGGGCACCGGCTACTACCAGCTGGTCGGCCGGGGCAGCTCCCTGTGCCTCCAGGAGAACGCCACGAACGTCACCCAGGAGGACTGCGACTCCGGTGCGGCCACCCAGCAGTGGTCGGTGGTCACCTCGGGCTCGTACGTGAACATCAAGGCCCGCGCCACCGGCGAGTGCCTCGACGTGAACGGCGCGTCCACCGCCAACTCCGCCGCGATCATCACGTACACCTGCAACGGAGCGAGCAACCAGCAGTGGACGCGCGGGACCTGACGTCAGGTCATGCCAGCAGGTCGATCGCGTCGATCGCGGTGCCGGCGCTCAGAAAGGCCGTCGTCCCCGAACCGCTCACCACGTTGATCTTCAGGATGTTGTACTGACCGGCGTCCGTGCGCCAGGCGCTCGCCGGGACGCTGTAGGTGAACGTGTGGTTGTTGCCCCGGTAGGAGCCGTTGGTCAGGGACCGGGTGCTCGGCTGGGTGGGCGGGGAGGGGATCGCCGACGTCCAGGTGTCGTTGACGACGACCTGCGGCCGTCCGTTGGCGTAGGCCGTCGTCACGCCGATGCGCAGGGTGTGCGCGGCGGCGGCCTGGGCCGCGGTCAGCCTGAAGTACACCAGCAGACCGCTGTTGACGTCCTTCCAGAGGTAGCAGGGGAAGGCCGAGGTCTCGGTGCCGCTGCCGATGACCACGTTGCCGGTCCAGGCCGCGGCCCGGACGTCGGAGGGGTGGGCGTACGTCATCAGGTCGGCGTTCTTGAAGCCGCTCGGGGTGCCGTTCCAGTCGTTGATGCGCCAGATCGCGCTCGCGTTGCTCGGGTCGTTCGAGGACGGGATCGCGATCGTGTTGAGGGTGGTCGTGCCGCCCGCCGTCACGGTCACCGACGTGGTGTGGACGGCGAGTTCGCCTTTGTAGACGGTCAGTGTGTACGTCCCCGGCAGCACCCCGCCGATCGAGAAGTAGCCGTCGGACGAGCGCGCCGAACCCCAGTACTGGGCGGACGAGTTGGCGAGCCCGACCGTGTACGGGTACGCCGTGTTGCGGCCGGTGATCCCGACGCCCGCGACCCGGCCGCGGCCGCTCGCCGCCACGTACCCGGAGATGCCGAGCGAGTCGGCCCAGGAGGTGGTCAAGTTGCCCGGATAGAGCGAGGAGGAGGGGGCGCCGCCGTCCGTGAGGGCGATGACGTACGGGCCCTGGAGGCCGAAGCGCTCGTCCTCGGTCTGGTTCTGCGCGTAGTGCAGGATCTCGTACAGCCCGCCGCCGTCCGCGCTCTGGTGGCGCAGCAGGGAGCGGTAGAAGGGGCCGCCGGAGGCCTTCTCGTGGTTGGAGCGGACGATCCACAGGCCGACGCCGTTCGCGCTCCAGCCGATGTAGTCGTAGTCGATGACCCGCAGCTTGGAGTAGTGCTTGGAGCGGGTCTGGCCGTCGGACTTCGCGAAGACGTCCGAGGCCTCGATGGTGGTGGGCGCGTAAGTGTAGGAATCGGGCTCGTCGTTGAGGAACAGGCCCGCCTTGACGCGCAGGATGAAGCGGGTCGAGGCGACCGAGGTGTCGGCGCGGTTGGTCCACAGGTAGACGTTGTTCTCGCCGCTGCGGGCCGCGTAGTAGTGCCGCAGCGTGCCGTACGCGACCGAGATCAGGATCGTCGAGCCGGACTGACCGATCGTCACCGTCGAGGTGCCGAGGCCGGATTCGATGTGCGAGTTCTTGCCGCCGTAGCCCTGGTACTCGGTGCCCTTGTAGACCAGCGAGGTCAGGTCGCCGTTGGTCTTGCTGACCTTGAAGACGAGGTTGGCGCCGGTGTCGACGACGTAGTTCGAGCCGTCGTCGCGCCAGCCGAAGGACGCGGCGGACGCCGGCCGGGCGAGCGGCCCGGCGAGTGCGGCGGTACCGGCCGCGGCGGCGCTGCCGATGACGAAGGCGCGGCGGCCGACCGCTCTGCGGGATGCGGCTCCGGACATGGGGGTGCCTCCTTCGAGACGTGTGGGGGAGGTGCGGGTGTCAGTGAGGGTGACAGTTGAATCGATTTCGCGAAAGGGCTTTCGCTTGCGGGGGGTTGGCAATCTTGTGAAATCGGTCCGGGGTCTAGAAAGCGCTTGCCGATGCGGGTACGGTCCAGCCGCCAGGTCTGCCATGTGTCGGAGGAGCAGCGAATGAGACGTTTCAACCTCGCCGTGCTGGCGGCGCTCACCCTGGGCGCCGGACTCACCGCCGTACCGGCGCACGCCGGGGAGCGGCACGCCCCCCTGGGTATCGCCAACTGCACCGCCGACGCCTGCCACTTCGACGTCCCGGCGGGCACGTACGACGTCAAGGTCCTTCTCGGCGGCGACGCCGACTCCAGCACCGCGATCAGCGGCGAGACCCGGCGCTCCCTGCTGCCGGCGACGGACGCGCCCGCCGGTGACCGGATCGCCCGCAGCTTCACCGTGAACGTCCGCACTCCCGAGGGCGAGCCCACCGGCGCCGAGGGCACCCCCGGCCTCGACCTCGTCATCGGCGGCACGGCCCCCGCCCTCGCCGACATCAGGGTCACCCCGGCCCGTCATGCCCGCCAGATCCTCCTCGTCGGCGACTCCACCGTCTGCGACCAGCCCGGCGACCCCTACTCCGGCTGGGGCCAGCAACTGCCCCAGTACCTGCGCAAGGGCCTCTCCGTCGCCAACTACGCCGACTCCGGCGAGAGCACGGTCAGCTACCTCGCGAGCGACCGGCTCTGGGGCACCGTCCGGCCCCTGATCCGCCCCGGCGATCTCGTCCTCGTCCAGCTCGCCCACAACGACAAGACGACCGACGGGGCGACCTACCGGGCGAACCTGGAGACTCTGGTCGCCGGGATCCGTGAAAAGGGCGGGGAGCCTGTCCTCGTGACGCCGATCGTGCGACGCTGGTTCAACTCGGACGGCACCCTGAACAACAACACCGCACTCCTGGTCAACGGCCTCGGCGTCGACCACCCCGCCGTCATCCGCTCGGTCGCGGCAGACAACGACGTCCCGCTGATCGACCTGACCGCGAAGACGAAGTCGCTCGTGGAGTCCCTCGGGACGGAGGGCTCCAAGGGGCTGTACCTGTACAACGAGAAGCGCGACAACACGCACACGTCGGTGCGTGGGGCCACCGTGTACGCCGGACTCGTCCGCGATGAACTTGCCGCTCAGCACCTGATCCCCGCGGGTGGGTGAGGGCGGCGGAATGAGCCCCTGGGGCGCCTCGACCGGAACCGGGGCGCCCCAGGCCTGTCGGCCTGAGAAAGGCCGCGCTGTCGTCTGCGGGGCGGTGGGGGCTGGTCGCGCCCGCGCGGCGGAGCCGCATATGGATACAGTCCCGCACCCCCAACAAGGGGACGTCACACCTCGGTCAGTGGAAAGAGAGCCGATGCACCTCCCATCCGAAGACCTCACGCTGAGCCCGTACACCGGCTACACCCGTGTCCACTGGGAAGCCGTCGCCGACTCGCTGCTCGCCGCGACCGAGCCCTACGCCATCGAAGGCGGCGCCCTCTACCAGTTTCCCGGGACGCATACCAGCTGGTCCGGGCAGCTCTCCGACGGGCTGGAGGGGTACGCCCGGACGTTGCTGCTGGCGGCCTTCCGGCGGGACGAGACCGCGCTGGAGCGGTACGCGGACGGTCTCGCCGCCGGTGTCCGCGGTGTGTGGCCGCGTGTCGAGGACCGTAGCCAGCCGCTCGTCGAGGCCGCATCGATCGCCCTCGCGCTGCGGCTGACCCGGCCCCTGTTGTGGGACCGGCTGGACGACGGGGTGCGACAGCGGGCGGCATCCTGGCTCGGTGATGCGCTCGGCGCCGAGGCCTGGCCCTGCAACTGGGAGTTGTTCCCCGTCACCGTCGGCGGGTTCCTGAAGGAGATCGGGTACGAGACCGAGGCGGCCGGCAAGGCGATCGACCGAGGGCTGGAGCGGATCGAGGAGTGGTACGTCGGCGGCGGCTGGTACACCGACGGCGACGGCCGCAAGTTCGACTACTACAACGGCTGGGCGATGCACCTCTACCCGGTGCTGCACGCCTGGCTGGCCGACGACCGCCGGCTGCTGAGTCTGTACGGCGACCGTCTCGAAGCCCATCTCGCCGACTACGCCCATCTGTTCGGCGGTGACGGTGCTCCGATGCACCAGGGGCGTTCCCTCACCTACCGTTTCGCGACCACCGCCCCGCTGTGGCTCGGCGCCCTGACCGGTCGTACGCCGCTGACGCCGGGGGAGACGCGGCGGCTGGCGTCCGGGGCGCTCAAGTACTTCCTGGACCGGGGCGCGGTGAACGCCGACGGGCTGTTGACGCTGGGCTGGCACGGTCCTGACGAGGCCGTCCTGCAGGGGTACTCCGGTCCCGCCTCCCCGTACTGGGCCGGCAAGGCCTTCCTCGGGCTGCTCCTGCCGCCCGAGCACGAGGTGTGGACGGCCGTCGAGGAACCCGGACCTGCTGAGCGTTCGGACGTTCTGCGGGCGATCAGTGCCCCCAACTGGCTTGTCCAGACGACGCGTTCCGATGGGGTGGTCCGTCTCCACAACCACGGCAGCGAAGACGTCCGCTACGACCCCTACTACACGCGCCTCGCCTATTCGACGGTGACGACGCCTTCACCGTCGTACGACAACAGCGTGATCGTCGGCGGTGATCCGAGCCGTACGGACATCGAGCCGCTGGGCGTCGGTGACGGCTGGGCGGCCTCGCGGCACGCGGCCGGTGCGGGAGCGCGGGTGACCAGTCTGGTGCTGGCGCACGGAGCCGTGGAGGTGCGGGCACATCTGGTGGCGGGGGCGGAGCCGGGGACGCCGGTACGGGTCACGGGGTGGGCCGATGGCGGGGAGGGGACGCGGGCGGAGATTCTGCCGGTTGTCGGGCTGGGGCCCGAGCTGTCCGGCGCGACCGGGGACGGGGACAGCCTGTTCGTCGCCGTGGTCCGGCTGAGTGCCGGGGTGGCGGCCGTGCCGTTGGAGGACGCGGTGTGTGTGCGGCGCGACAACTCGGGGGTGCTGCACGTGCGGTGGGGCGATGAGGGCGCGGTCGAGGCCCGGGTGGACAGGGCCGGTGTGGAGGTCACCGCCGCGCCATGAGCCGGCTGGGGCAGTATGGGGATCATGGGCGGGGAGACGAACTCGTGGAACTGCTGGGGCGGGCCGGGCTCGATGTCGTGGCGGAGCGGCAGGTCGAGGAGGTGTTGCCGACTCCGCTCGCCTGGCGGTATGTGCTCGGGGACGCCGTGTCGGTCTCCTCGGAGCGGGCCGGCCTTGTCGGTGAACTCAACGCCGAGTGGCATCGGTTGGCGTCCGAGACCGGGGTCTTCGGCGCGGATGGCGTGTTCCTCGTCGACGTTCCCGGACGTCGGACCGGCGGGTGGGTGAGGGTGCGGCTGCGCGCTGAGTGGGATCTCGCCGGTGTGCTCGGGGAGCCGCCCGGGTTCGTCACCATGGCGCTGGACGGAGACGCCTTGGTGGGGGTCGGCAGGCGGGAGGACGCGGTGCGGCTCGTCGCCGTCGACGCGGTTCGGGCGCGGCGCGAGGAGGCTGCCCGGGTTGCAGGGCGGGAGAGCCCGAAGGAGCGGGAGGCTGCCTGGGAGGCGCTGTTCCAGGGGCCCAAGTGCCCGCAGGACGTGCTGGATTCCTGGGCGAGCGGGCTCTCGCTGAACCCGGCCCTGCCGGCGGAGCTGCGGCCGCTGCTGCCGGTGCTGTCCTCCTACAGCCTGTACGGCGCCCTGCCGGCCGAGGTCGTGGACGGGCTGCTCGCCGATCCCGACTGGGAGGTCCGGTTCAGGACCGCCAGCACCCAGCCGGGCATCACCCCCGAGCAGTGGGGCCGAGTGATCCTCGCCGAGCGGGACGAGCGGCAGCGGTGGCTTCTCGCCATGACGGCGGGGGAGTTCCAGGCCCGGGTCGCCGAGGACGCCTGCCGTGCCCTCGCCGCCGACCCGTCCGCGCGGGTGCGGTCCGAAGCCGCGCGCCTCGAAGGACTGCCCGCCTCCGTGGCGGTCGTACTGGCTGCCGACCCGGCCGACGGGGTGCGTGCCGTGGCCTGCCGGACCGCCTGGCCCCATCTCGACGCGGCGGGCCGCGAGACGCTGCTCGCCGACCCGCACGCCGTCGTGCGGGCCAGGGCGCGGATGCTGCACCACCGGGACCACCCGATGCCGCGGTCGGTGTTCGATGCCGAGGAGGTGGACGCCGGGGCTCTGGAGAGCTGCCTCCTGGAACGTGACCTCGCCGAGCACCTGGTCCGCCACGGGGACCGTGCGCAACGCCGGTCCCTCGCCGCCAACCCGCGTCTGGACCCGGACCTGGTCGCCCTCCTCGCCGAGGACCCGGACGACGGAGTCCGCTTCCAGGTGTCCACCCGGCCCGAGCTCACGGAGGAGCAGCGGGCCGCCATCCCGGTCGAACTCGACCCGGGTGTCCGTTACTTCGAGCTGGACTGGGTCAAGGACCTGCACGAGGACGAGGACGCCATGCGCCGCCTGGCCGCCTCCGCCCACTTCCTCGTGCGCAGAGGCGTGGCCAGGGCCCGGCGGCTGCCCCCGGACGTCGTCGAACGCCTCGCCCGCGACGAGGACCGGATCGTCCAGCTCTTCCTCGCCGAGTCCTGCGACGACGCGCCCGCCGACATGCTGCTGCGGGTGTGGCAGTGGTGGGACGCAGTCGCAGCACCCGGA
>MWJO01000085.1 GCA_002027195.1 Streptomyces sp. GKU 895
ATCAGCCAGGGCGCGGCATCACCCTCGCGGTGGGCGGCCTGGTGCCGGACCTGGTGGCGGTCGCGCCGGACGTGCCGTTCCTGTGCGACTTCCCGCGTGCGGCGACCGTGACGGACCGTCACCCGTACCGCGAGATCGGCCTGTTCCTCAGGACGCATCGCGGCCGCACCGAGGACACCCTGCGCACCCTCTCCTACTTCGACGGCGTCCACTTCGCCGCGCGCGGCAGCGCCCCGGCCCTCTTCTCGACGGCCCTCGAGGACGCGACCTGCCCGCCCTCCACCGTCTTCGCCGCCTTCAACAACTGGGGGCACGAGGACCGGGAGATCGAGGTGTACGACTTCAACGACCATGAGGGCGGCGGCCCTTACCAGGAGGCGGCCAAGCTGCGCTGGCTGCGCTCGCGCCTCTGACGGACGTCGCACACCTTCCCTCCAGTCCGACCAGTCGGTACGTTCAAGGGGCCCGGGTCGCAGCGTCGCGGCCCGGCTTTCCGGTGTGCGACACGGAGGCGGCCCATGTCCGAGCACGACCCCCTGGTCCTAGGCCACTGCGACGAGCGGTTCGCGGCCGTGCGGACCGCGTTCGAGGAGAACTTCCGGGACCGCGGCGAACTGGGCGCCGCCGTGGCCGTGACGGTCGACGGCCGGACCGTGGTGGATCTGTGGGGCGGCTGGGCCGACACGGCACGCACCCGCCCCTGGGAGCGGGACACGCTGGTCAACGTGTGGTCGACGTCGAAGGGGCCGACGGCCCTGTGCGCCCACGTCCTCGCCGACCGGGGACTGCTCGACCTCGACGCGCCGGTGGCCGCGTACTGGCCGGAGTTCGCGGCGGCGGGCAAGGAGAAGGTGCTCGTACGCCATCTGCTGTCGCACCGGGCCGGACTGTCCGGGCCGCGTGAGCCGCACTCCCTCCAGGAGCTCTACGACTGGGAGTTCACCACGCGCCGGCTCGCCGCGACCGAGCCCTGGTGGGAGCCCGGGACACAGTCCGGGTATCACGCGCTGACGTACGGCTTCCTGGTCGGGGAGGTGGTGCGGCGCGTGTCGGGACTGCTGCCGGGGGCCTTCCTGCGCCGGGAGGTGACCGGGCCGCTCGGCATCGACTTCAGCATCGGTCTGCCGGAGAAGGAGTACGGCCGGGCGGCGGAGCTGGAGCACATGGCACCGCCGGCGAACGACCAACAGGGTGCGGCGGCCGTGCAGTTGCCGCCCCTGGCACTCGCCGCGCTCGCCAACCCCCTGATGGGCGCGGCGGACGCCAACACGCCCGCGTGGCGGGCCGCGGAGATCCCGGCCGCCAACGGGCACGGCACCGCGCGTGCGGTGGCCCAGCTGTACGGGGTCTTCGCGGGCCGGGGGACGTGGGACGGCCGTCGTGTGCTGTCTCCCGGGGCGGCCGAACGGGTGCGCGAGGGGCAGGGCGGTTGCCGCGACCTGGTGCTGGGCGCCGGCCTCGGCCGGGACACCGAGGTGGCGCTGGGGCTGTGGCTGAGCGGGGACGGGGGATCGTACGGGCCGAACCCGCGCGCTTTCGGACACGACGGCTTCGGAGGTTCCTGCGGTCTCGCGGACCCGGAGGCGGGGGTGTCGCTCGGGTACGTCATGAACCGCATGGGGCCTCAGATCGCCGACGACCCACGGAAGATGGCACTCGTCGAGGCCCTCTACAGCGCCCTGTGACGGGCGGTCCGGTTTCGGCCGAACCGGCGGGCCGCTCTTCCCAGGTGGTTTAGACCAATGCTAGATCTGGTGGCGCAACGAGTCCGCACGGCTACGGCACGTCACTACAGGAGGCGCGGCATGGCCCGCACCACCCCGCACCAGGTCCAGGACCAACCGCTGTACCGGAAGGTCGCCACGCAACTCCTCGGGGAACTGCGCGACGGCACCGTCCCGCCCGGTGAACGGCTGCCGGGCGAGCGGCGGTTGGCCGAGCGTTACGGTGTCAGCAGGGAGACCGTACGGCAGGCTCTGGAGGTGCTCCGGCACGCCGGCATGGTCGCCACCGACCGGCGCGGCAGCCACGCCGCCCTGACCGGGGAGCCGGTCCGGGCCCCGTCCGCGCTCGCGTTCCCGGTCGGCGCCGCCCCCGCCGTCGCGGCCGACCGGGCCACCGTCACCTGGGAGACTCCCCCGCCGGAGCACGCCGAGGCGCTCGGGCTCGCCCCGCACCGGCCGACGCTGGTGCACCGCTACGAGGCGGCGGGCACCGGCGGCCGACGCACGGCCGTGACGTCCTTCTCCGCGGTGGCGCTCGCCGAGGTCGAGGAGCTGGCCCGGTACCGGGACCGGGCCGACGGCACCGCCTCGGCACAGCTGTGGCGGGCGTACGACTGGATGCGCCGGGCGGGGCTCACCCTGCACCACCGCGACTCCATCACCCCGCTCGCGGACTCGCCCGCGGTCCGGGTGACCCGGCGGGTGCACGACCAGTACGCCCGGCCGCTGGAGATCACCGACCTGGTGCTCGATGCCCAACAGGACGCCTTGGTCTACGAGTTCACGCTGCCGGCCGACGGAACCACACCCGCACCGCGTTGACCCCCGGTCTCGTGGGCGGCGGCTCTTCAGCCGGGCAGGTTCGCCACGACCAGGCGCACCCGCGGGCTGCCGTCGCCGCGGCGCCCGAACTCGGGCAGGGCCTCCAGTTCGACGCGGAAGCCCGCGGCCTCCAGTTCCCGGCGGACGTCCGCCGGCCGGAAGGCCCGGTAGTACATGACGAACGGCGGCCGCCAGAGGGCGTTCCGCACCCGCATGACCAGGTCGAAGCCGAGGAGCATCCAGTAGCCGAGGGATCCCGGGCGGGGCGGGGCGACGACGGGGAACGCGAAGCAGCCGCCCGGTCGCAGCACGGAGCGGACCTGACCGAACAGCCCCGGCAGCTCGCGCGGCAGGAAGTGCCCGAACGCCCCGAAGCTGACGACGACGTCGAAGGCGGGGCCGAACGGCAGGGCGCGGGCGTCGGCGCGGACCCAGTCCAGGCGAGGCCCGGGAGCGACGGCTCGCACGCGCTCCCGGGCCACGGCGAGCATCCCGTTGCTGAAGTCCACTCCGGTGACACTCTGACGGCACACCCGCGCGAGCACCCCGGCTCCGGCACCGGTCCCGCAGCACAGGTCGAGGCCGGCGTCGAAAGGCCCCCTGCGGGCCAGGGCCCGGCCGACGGAGTCCAGCACGGAGTCGGGCGTACGGAACGGCGTGTGGTCGAACTTCGGGGCGAGCAGGTCGTAGCCGTGCTCCACGGACGACAGGGCCTGGACGGCGAGTTCGCGCAGGCTCGGGCCTTCGGGGCTGAACATCGCGTCAGCTTAGGGGAGCGCCCGCCCGCCCCCGTGGACATCCCGTCTCCTGCGGTCTACCCTCAAACGCACTTACTCAATTAATTGACTATGAGGTGGGATCGGATGCGTGCTTTCCGCGAGGCCGTCGAGGCCTGGGACTTCGACGCCGTCGAGGCGCTGCTGGCGGAGGACGTCGTCTTCACCAGCCCGGTCGTCTTCAAGCCGTACCCCGGAAAGGCGATCACCGCGGCGATCCTGCACGGCGTCTCGCGGGTCTTCGAGGACTTCCGCTATGTGCGGGAGATCGAGGGCACGGACGGCGAGAACCACGCCCTGGTCTTCGAGGCACGGGTGGGCGACCGTACGCTCACCGGCTGCGACTTCCTGCATGTCAACCGTGACGGTCTGATCGACGAGTTCACGGTCATGGTCCGCCCGCTGTCGGGCGCCCAGGCCCTGGCGGAGGCGATGGGCGCCCAGTTCGCGCGGATCGAGGAGGAGGCGCGGGCGCGGCTCGCGTGAGACGGCCGCGCCCGCACCGGCCTGCGCCACGGCCGGCGTGATCGCCCCGGCGTGCCACGTGTCGAGCGCGGCCACGGCGCCCGCCGAAGTCCTCGATCCGGCGTCCCGGCCCATTCGCGCGCAGCGGCCTGCCGGACGGACAGGCCGCGGCTGGTGTGCGGCTCAGCCAGTCAGGAGCGGGCGGCGTCTCTCACCGCTCTCGCCAGACCGGCCGGTGCCCTGGGCGGCCGGCTCAGCCGATGTCCAGCACCGCCTTCCCGCGCAGCCGGCGCTCGCTCAGCGCCGCCACGGCGTCCGCGATCTTGTCCCACGGGCCTCGCCAGCCGACCGGAACCCGCAGCTTCCCGGCGGCGACCAGGGCGAGCAGACGGTCCAGCTGCGCGCGGCGGTCGGTGAGTCCGCCGCCGTTGTAGACCGACACGATCGACCGCGGCGCGGGGCTCCCCAGCGTGGAACCGACCGGCAGCACCGCGTCCCCGCCGGACGCCCAGCCGACGCTCTGCAGGTTGCCGCCGGAGGCCAACAGGCCGTAGGAGGCGGCGAGTTGTGCACCACCCACGTTGTCGATGACGATGTCGACCGGCTTCGTCACCTCCTCGGGGCCGGACACCGCCTCGTCGGCCCCGAGCTCCCCGACCCACCGGCGCCCGTCCTCGGAACCGGCCACGCCGATGACGCGCCCCGCCGAGCGCCGCGGAGCGCCCGCGAACCCGCCCACCCCGCCGGACGCCCCGGTGACCAGGACCCGGCGGCCGAGGAGCGGTCCCGCCTGTTCCAGCGCGCGCAGGGCCGCCCGCGGCGACGGGCAGGGCGGCGGCCTCGCCGAGATCGACGCCGTCCGACCACGGCCAGGTCGGCCACGGCCAGGGCACGCAGCGCGGCGAATCCGCCGCCTCCCGAACCCCACGACCGGCTGCCAGTGGGCCCGCCGTCCGCGGCGGCCCGTACGACCACGCCGGACGAGTCGAACCCGATCACCTCGCCCGGTACGCCACGCTCCGCGAAGAACAGTTCGGCAGCGTTCAGGGAGCTGTGCCGGACCTCCACCAGGACCTGCCCCGGCCCGGGTGCCGGTTCCGGCGCCTCCCCCGGGCTCAGCCGTCCGGGTGCCTCCGGGTCCACGATCAATGCGCGCATTGCCAGTCCCTCCGGTCGTCATCGGCCATTCGCCGACCCCAACCGTGGCCGATCCGGACTTCTTCCCCCCGCTCCACGGCCGTTGCCGCTTGGATGGCTTCATGACCACCGACGAGCACGCGCGGTTCATGCGGGCCAACCAGGCGAACTGGGACGCCCGCACACCCGTCCACCTCGCCAGCCGCTTCTACGGGCTCGACCAGGACCTGGACCCGGCCCGCTGGTTCGCCGGGTTCGAGTGGGACGACCTCGGCGACCTGTCCGGCCGCGATGTGCTCCACCTCCAGTGCCATCTGGGCACCGAGACGATCGCCTTCGCCCGGCGCGGCGCCCGCGCGACCGGCCTCGACTTCTCGGCGGCCTCGGTGGCGGCGGCGCGGGACATCGCGGCGAAGGCGGGCGTCGACGTCGACTACGTACAGGCCAATGTCTACGACGCCGAAGCGGCCCTGGCCGGGCGGCGGTTCGACGTCGTCTACACGGGCAAGGGCGCGCTGTGCTACCTGCCCGACCTGGAACGGTGGGCGGGCGTGATCGCTCAACTCCTCCGTCCCGGTGCCCAGTTGTACGTCGTGGAGTTCCATCCCCTGCTCAACTCCCTCGGCCCCAAACCCGGCCCGGGAGAAGGGCCGGAGCTGCTGCTGCGCCACGACTACCTCGGCGGCGCCGGGGCCGTGCGCCGGGACGCGACCCACACGTACACCGACGGGCCGGCCGTCGAGGGGGCCACGGACAGTTACGAGTGGATGCACGGAATAAGCGAGGTCCTCAACGCGTTAGTGAAGGCAGGACTGACCGTCCGGCGCCTCACCGAGAGCGACGAGCTGCCGTGGCCGCGCTGGCCGCAGATGGTCCGCACCCCCTCCGGCTGGTGGCGGCTCCCCGAGCCGCGCATCCCGCTCCTCTACGGACTCCTCGCCACCCGCTGAACCGGCGTGGTACGGTCCTGCTAGCACTTGTGTACGCCCGGTTGCGGGCGCCGGTGCCAGTTCCCTCCACAGTTCGCCGATCGGCGCACTCGCCGTACCGGCTTCTTCTCACCGCCTCGTGACCACACGGGTCCGATGGCTGGTTTCCCGCCGCTCGAAGGCGCTGTGTACGCCTTCCCTCTCGTTCGCGGCCTCTCTCCCTTCCGCATGCCTCATGCCGTACGTCCGTGAAAGGACCCACCCTCATGACCACCACTCTTGAACACCCCCCGATCCAGCAGGAACCCCCGGTCCGCGCCGTCACCGGCGTCCTCGACATCGACGCCGGCGGCAAGGGCCACCTGCGCTCCGCCGACCTGCTGCCGCAGCCCACCGACCTCCAGGTCTCCCCCGCCCTGATCCGCCGTCACGGCCTGCGCAAGGGCGACCTCGTCGACGGTGTCCGCGGCACCCAGCGCGCCCTCACCGAGGTCGCCCGGGTCAACGGCCGCGCCCCCGACAAGAACCGTCGCCGCTTCGGCGACCTGACACCGCTCCACCCGCGGGAGCGCATCCGCCTCGAACACCCCGCGTCCGGTCTGACCGGCCGCGTCACCGATCTGCTGGCCCCCGTGGGCAAGGGCCAGCGCGGCCTGATCGTGGCCCCGCCGAAGACCGGCAAGACGGTCCTGCTGCAGCAGATCGCGGCGGCCGTCGCCGGCAACCACCCCGAGTGCCGGCTGATGGTGGTGCTGCTCGACGAGCGGCCGGAGGAGGTCACCGACATGCGGCGCTCCGTGCGCGGCGAGGTGTACGCCTCCACCTTCGACCGGGCGCCCAAGCAGCACATCGCGCTCGCCGAGTTGGTGATCGAGCGGGCCAAGCGGCTCGTCGAGGCCGGCGAGGACGTCGTGATCCTGCTCGACTCGCTCACCCGGCTGTGCCGGGCCCACAACAACGCGGCCGCGGCGGGTGGCCGCACGCTCAGCGGCGGCGTGGACGCGACCGCGCTGATCGGCCCCAAGCGCTTCTTCGGCGCCGCCCGGCTCGCCGAGGAGGGCGGCTCGCTCACCATCCTCGCCACCGCCCTGGTGGAGACCGGCTCGCGTGCCGACGACTTCTTCTTCGAGGAGCTCAAGAGCACCGGCAACATGGAGCTGCGCCTCGACCGCGAACTCGCCGCCCGCCGGGTCTTCCCGGCCGTCTCCCTCAACCCCTCCGGCACCCGCCGCGAGGAACTCCTCCTCTCCCCGGCCGAGTTGACGGCCGCACGGGGTGTACGCCGGGCCCTGCGCGACAAGGACGGCCTGGAGACGCTCCTGGCACGCATGCGCGAGACCCCGGACAACGCGACGTTCGTCCACCGCATCCAGCCGACACTGCCCAGCACGGCCTGACGCCTCGTCGGCCCGTCCCGACCCACGGCCGGCCCATCCCCCGTCCGGGTGCTAGCGCGGCCCGTACGGCCCGGGCAGCACCGCGTCGAGCAGGTCCGTTTCTAGTTTTGCGGTATGACCATCGGATTTCCTTCCCGGGCTGTCGCGTCGGCCTGCGCGCTGTGCACGGCGGGTCTGCTCGTGCTCGCCCCGCCCGCGGCCGTCGCGTCCGACCGGCTCCGACCCCGACGCGCCCGGCGGGCCGCAGGCCTCCGCCCCGCAGCCGCGGTTGCTGTACCGCTCCGGCACCCAGGTGCGGCCCGTCAACCGGGCACCGCGTCTGCCGGACGTGTCCGCGCTGTCGTGGCTCGTGGCCGACGCGGACAGCGGGGAGGTGCTCGCGGCGCACGACGCGCACCGCAGGCTGCCGCCGGCCAGCACACTCAAGACGCTGTTCGCGCTGACCGTGCTGCCGCTGCTGCCCGCCGGCATCCGGCACCGGGTGGGGGACGACGAACTGGCCGACGTCGCCGACGGCAGCAGTCTGGTCGGGGTGCGGGAAGGACAGACGTACACAGTCGCCGATCTGTGGCGCGGGGTGTTCCTCAACTCCGGCAACGACGCCGTGCACGTCCTCGCCGGGCTCAGCGGCGGCTGGCGTTCCACGGCCGTCCGGATGCAGGCCAAGGCCCGGGCGCTCGGCGCCCTCGACACCCATGTGCGGTCCCCGGACGGGTACGACACGCCGGGTCAGGTCTCGTCCGCCTACGACCTCGCCGTCTTCGGGCGGGCGGGGCTGCGCAACCCCGACTTCGCCCGGTACTGCCGTACCGCTCAGGCGCGGTTCCCCGGGGGCGGCGGCTGGTCGTACGCCATCCAGAACACCAACCGGCTGCTCACCGGCGCCGACGGCGTCGAGCCGTACGACGGGCTGGTCGGCATCAAGAACGGCTACACCAGCCACGCCGGCAACACCCTCGTCGCCGCCGCGAAGCGAGGCGGGCGCACGCTCGTCGTCACCGTGATGAACCCTCAGGCGGGCGGCGGCTTCGCCGTGTACGAGGAGGCCCGGGAGCTGCTCGACTGGGGGTTCGGCGCGGCCGGTCGCGTCGCGGCCGTGGGGTCGCTGGACGCCCTGCGCGGCAGACCGCGTCCGGGCCCGGCCGCCGAGCCCGTCGCCGCCGCGACCGTGCCGGAACGCGGGCCCGACTGGACACGGGCCGGGGTGATCGTCGGCGCGTCGGCACTCGGTGCGGGCGCCGTCGCCTTCGCCCTGCGCGCCAGGAAGAGGCGGGCGGCGCGCGGCTGACCGGTCGGCAGCCACAGCAGCAGACCGAGCGTGATCCAGGTGTACGTGTTGCTGCCGAGGAACCCGTCGACGCCGGACGCGTCGTCGAACCACAGCCACACCACGCTGGTGCACAGCACCGCGTACAGGGCACCCGCCACGCGCGCGTGCCCGGCGCGCACCAGCACGGCGAAGGCCGGCAGCAGCCACACCAGATGGTGCACCCAGGTGATCGGGCTGATCAGACAGGCGGTCAGCCCGGTCAGCGCGAACGCCGCCGTCCACTCCCCCGCGGCCGCCGCCGCCCGCGCGCGGACCACCCAGACGCCGAGCGTCAGCAGGACCGCCACCGCCCAGACCGCCCCGGTCCGTCTCCCCCAGCCGCGCCAGAATCCCTTGCAGCGACTGGTTCGAGACATAGTCCAGGCGTCCCACCCGCGTCGTGTCCCACATCGCCTGGGTCCAGTAGAAGCGGGAGGCGTCCGGGGCCGCCCACGCCGCCAGGGCGGTGGCCCCGCCGGCCACGGCCGTCGCGACCGCGGCGGCCCGGCGGCGCCCGGCCAGCAGCAGAAGACCGATGAAGAGCGCGGGCGTGAGTTTGACCGCCGCCGCCAGACCGATGCCCCAGCCCGCCCACCGGCCCCGCCCGCGGGCGAGCAGCCAGGCGTCCGTCAGCACCAGGGCCAGCAGCAGGAGGTTCACCTGGCCGAAGCTGAACGTGTCCCGCAGCGGCTCGAACAGGGCCAGCACGCACACGGCGAGGCCACAGCCGTACCAGCCGAAGCGCCTCAGCGGCCGTCCGCTCAGCACGCGCGCGACGACAGCCGTGGCCGTCGCGTTGAGCAGCACGGAACCCGCGATCGCGGCGAGCAGCGGCAGCACCGCCATCGGCAGCATGGCGACGGCGGCGAAGGGCGGGTAGGTGAAGCCGTACGTGGTGCCGGGCACCCGGTAGTCGTAGATCCGTCCGCCGTGACGGACCCAGCTGTCCACGGCCCCGTAATAGACCCGCAGGTCGAACCAGTCGCGCAGCAGCGGCACGGTCGCGGTGAAGACGGCGACGGCGGTGCCGAGCGCGAGGAGCAGCAGCAGTCGGCCGCGGTCGGTGCGGGGCGGGTTCATGCCGTACGACCCCACGCCGGTGCCCGGTCCGTCTGGTGGGCCTGCCACAGGACGACCACGGCCAGGACGCCCCCGGAGACGGCCAGCACCAACTGGCCCGCGTCGGCCGGGCCGCCGCTGGGCAGGGTGGCCAGCGCGAGGACACCGGTCACGGCCGCCACCCGGTGCCGTACCGACGCGGTGGGTGCCGCGGCGGCGATGAGGAACAGGCCCCACAGAGCGTACCAGGGGCGGATCGCCGGGCCGAACGCGGCCACCGTGGCGAGGCTCAGGCCGAGCGCGTACACCGGGCGTGGCCGCAGCCGCCACCAGATGACCGCCACGAGGCCCGCGGTGAGGGCGATGCCGAGTGCGTGCCAGGCGGGGACGGCCAGGGGTGCCAGGTCGCTGCCGAGGTGTTCCAGGAGGGCGCCGGTGGCGCGGCCGAGGAGACTGGTCAGGGCCCAGTTCTGGGGCGACACCGGCGTGCCGAGGGCGCGTATCCAGCCGTACCCCGTACCGGCGGCGGCCGTCGCGACGACCGTGGTGGCCGCCGCGGCGAGAGCGGTGGTCACCACGGCCTTCGCCGGCCGCCGGCCGGTCCGGGTCTGGAGCACGACGACCGCGGCCAGCCCGAGCACCGCGGGCGCCTTGACCAGCGCGGCGAGCGTGACGAGCACGGCGCCCACGACCGGCCACCGGCCGAGCGCCGCGACCAGGCCCGCGCCGAGCAGCCCAAGCATGATCGCGTCGTTGTGGGCGCCCGCGACCAGGTGGAGCAGGACGAGCGGGTTGAGGGCGCCGAGCCAGAGCGCCGCGGCCGGGTCGCGCCGCTGTGCCGGGCGAGCCGGGGCAGCGCCGCCGCCATCAGGGCCACACCGGACAGCGCGACGAGGCGCATGCCGAAGAGGCCGGCCGGGAGCTCGCCGCGGGTGAGGCCGGCCAGCGCGGAGGCGACGGCGAGGAAGACCGGGCCGTACGGCGCCCCGGTGTGCCGCCAGATCGGGGCGACCTCCTCGGCGAGCGGACCGCCGAGCTGGGCGGGACCGTGCGCGTACACGTCCATGTGGGCGTCGACCATGGCGCCCTGGGCGAGGTAGCTGTAGACGTCGCGGCTGAACAGGGGCGGGGCGAGGAGGAGGGGCGTCGCCCAGAGCGCCAGGACGAGGAGCAGTGCGCGCGGAGTGGGCGCCTCGGGGGTCCTGATCAGCCGGCCCAGCAGCGCCCAGGCCACGAGCAGCACGACGACGCCGAAGTAGACGCCGACGAGACCGACGGCGGCGTGTACGGAGGCGGGGTTGAGGAGCTCCCGCACGGGGAGGGCGCCGGCCGTTTCACCGCCTGCCGCGAGGACGGTGGTTCCGGCCAGGCCGAGTATCCGGCAGCGGCGTAGGTCGACCACGCTGGGAGCGTTGCGCTGTCAGATGGCCGGAAATTGACGGGGGTGTGGCACGCCTGTGTCGAGAGGACGCCCTAGAAGACCGACAGGCCGGTCAGCGTCGTGAACCGGTCCAGTGCCGCCACGCCCGCGACCGAGTTGCCGCGTTCATCGAGCCCCGGGCTCCACACGCACAGCGTGCACCGCCCCGGCACCACCGCGATGATGCCGCCGCCGACCCCGCTCTTGCCCGGCAGCCCGACCCGGTAGGCGAACTCGCCCGCCGCGTCGTACGTCCCGCAGGTCAGCATCACCGCGTTGACCTGCTTGGCCTGGCTGCGGGTGAGCAGCCGGGTGCCGTCGGCGCGGATGCCGTGCCGGGCGAGGAAGCCCGTCGCCAGGGCCAGGTCGGCGCAGGAGGCCATGAGGGAGCACTGGCGGAAATACTGGTCGAGCAGGCCGGGCACGGGGTTGTGGATGTTGCCGTACGACGCCATGAAGTGGGCGAGCGCGGCGTTGCGGTCGCCGTGGGCCGACTCGGAGGCGGCGACCTCCTCGTCGAATTCCAGCTTGGGATTGCCGCTCTCCGCGCGGAGGAACGCCAGCAGCTCGCCCGCGGCGTCTCCGGTACGGGTCAGCAGCCGGTCGGTGACGACGAGGGCGCCCGCGTTGATGAAGGGGTTGCGCGGGATGCCGTTCTCGTACTCCAGCTGGACCAGGGAGTTGAAGGGGTTGCCGGAGGGCTCGCGGCCCACGTGCTCCCAGAGTTCGTCGCCCTCGCGGGCCAGGTCGAGGGCGAGGGTGAAGACCTTGGTGACGGACTGCGTGGAGAACGGCTGCCGCCAGTCCCCCACGCCGTACACCGTGCCGTCGAGCTCCGCGACGGCCATGCCGAAGCGGCGCGGGTCGCAGGCCGCGAGCGCCGGGATGTAGTCGGCGGGGCGGCCCCGTCCCGGGGTGCGCTCGATCTCCTCGGCGATGCGCTCCAGGACCGGCGCGAAGGTCAGGGTCGAACTCATGATCACCATTGTGCCTCCGGGCCGGTCGGGACGCGCTTCCACCAGGTGCGGGAGGGGATCAGGCCAGGGCCTGCCCGCTGCCCGCGACGACCTCGGGCCGCAGCAGGTCGGCGAGCGTCTCGGCGGGCAACAGCCCCTTCTCCAACACCAGTTCGGCCACGCCGCGGCCGGTCACGAGGGCCTCCTTGGCGATGTCGGTGGCGGCCTCGTACCCGATGTGCGGGTTGAGGGCGGTGACCAGACCGATGGAGTTCTCCACGCTCGCGCGCAGCTTCTCGGTGTTGGCGGTGATGCCGTCCACGCAGCGCTCGGCGAGGGTGCGGCAGGCGGCGCCCAGGTGCGTGATGCTCTCCGACAGGGAGTGCAGGATGATCGGCTCGAAGGCGTTCAACTGGAGCTGTCCGGCCTCGGCGGCCATGGTGATGGCCACGTCGTTGCCGATCACCTCGAAGGCGACCTGGTTGACGACCTCGGGGATCACCGGGTTGACCTTGCCGGGCATGATCGACGAACCGGCCTGCACGGGCGGCAGGTTGATCTCCCCGAGCCCCGCGCGCGCCCCGACGACAGCAGCCGCAGATCGTTGCAGCTCTTGCTCAGCTTGACGGCGATCCGCTTGAGCACACCGGACATCTGGACGAACGCCCCGCAGTCCTGGGTGGCTTCCACCAGGTTGGCGGCGGTGACGAGCGGCAGCCCGGTGATGGCGGACAGGTGCCGCCGCGCGGCCTCCGCATACCCGGCGGGGGCGTTGAGCCCGGTCCCGATGGCAGTCGCCCCCAGGTTGATCTCATGGATCAACTGGACGGCCTCGTCAAGCCGGTTGCGATCCTCGTCAATCATGACGGCATATGCGGAGAACTCCTGACCGAGCGTCATCGGCACCGCGTCCTGCAACTGTGTACGGCCCATCTTGAGCACGTCACGGAACTCGACCGCCTTGCGGGCGAACGAGTCCTGCAGTACAGCCATCGACTTGAGCAGTCCACGGACCGCGAAGACCGTCGCGATCTTGACCGCGGTCGGGTACACGTCATTGGTGGACTGCCCCAGGTTGACGTCCTCGTTGGGGTGCAGATGCCGGTACTCGCCCTTCGCGTGCCCCAGCAGCTCCAACGCCCGGTTGGCCACGACCTCGTTGGCGTTCATGTTGGTCGAGGTGCCGGCCCCGCCCTGGATCACGTCGACCACGAACTGGTCGTGCAGCTTCCCGTCCCGGATCTCCCGGCAGGCCTCGACGATGGCGGCGGCCTTGCGCGGCTCCAGCAGCCCCAGCTCCTCGTTGGCGAGCGCGGCGGCCTCCTTGACGGCGGCGAGGGCGTCGATGAGGTGCGGGTAGGCGGAGATGGGCGTCCCGGTGATGGGAAAGTTCTCGGTGGCCCGCAGGGTGTGCACACCCCAGTAGGCGTCGGCGGGGATGTCCCGGTACCCGAGGAGATCGTGTTCGCTGCGGGCGACGACGGAGGTCATGAGCTTCGGTTCTTCCTTCTGCAGGGGAGCTGAGGTCTTTTAGGGGCGCGGGGAACTGCGCGACCAGCCACAGACCGGCCCGCAGTCGCAATTCATCGAGCGCGGCACATCCTTAGGCGCAAGCAGAAACCACCACGGGCTCCAGCGACCGAACCGGCCGCACACACCCCACCGGCTCCCCACCCCCGAGCAGCGCCTCGCCCTGAAACTCGGTGAGCAGCTCCGGAGAAACCCCGGCCCACGCAAGCGCCGCCGCCGCCACGGGAATCCGCGCCCGGTTCGCCCCGTCCGCCGATCCTTCACGGCAACCGCCCGCCCGTCGGGCAGCGCGGCGACCTGAACACCCTCGAACCCGTCCTTGGCGAGCAGCCCGGGCACGGCCCGCATCACGCGCGGCGACGTCCCGCCCCGCCCCGGACGCCATCTCCGGATGCGCACGCATCGCGTCGGCGACCCGCGCCTCGGGCGTACCGGGCACGGCGGCGGCGATCCGCGAGAGCGCACGGGCGAGCCCGTTCAAGGAAACGGAGAACAAGGGCGCCCCGCACCCGTCCACCGTCACGCGCGCGATCCGCTGCCCGGTGAGGTCCTCGACGATCTCGGCGATGGCCTGCTGGAGCGGATGCGAGGGGTCCAGATATCCCTCGAGCGGCCACCCGTTCAGCACGCAGGTGTACAGCATCGCCGCGTGCTTGCCGGAACAATTCTGGGCGAGCCGCGAGGGCCCGCGCCCCGCCCGCACCCACTCGTCGCGTACGGCGGGGTCGAACGGCATGTCCGGAACGTTGCGCAGGGCGTCCTCGGACACCCCGGCCAGCTCCAGGATCCGCCGGGTCCCGGCGAGATGCCGCTCCTCGCCGGAATGGCTCGCGGCGGCCAGCGACAGCAGCTCGCCGTCGAGCGGCAGCCCCGCCCGCACCATGGCGACCGCCTGCACCGGCTTGAGCGCCGAGCGCGGATAGAACGCGGCCTCGATGTCGCCGAGCTGGAACCCGACGCGACCGTCGGCGCCGAGGACGACGACGGAACCGTAGTGGATGCCCTCCACGACCCGCCGCGTATCAGGTGGGCGACGGGGGCGTGGAGGGGCTCGCGGATCAGGGGTGCGTCCGCGACGGAACTGATCGACATGACTGCCTTCTAGGGGTGCGCCGCGCGGATCACGCGTGGCCGCCGGTGGGGTGGATCTCGGCGCTCACGTGTGTGCTCACGTATCGGCGCCTGCGGAGGGGGTCTCGGCCGCCGTCCGGGCGACCCGGCCTCGGATGGCGTACCACCCGGCGACCAGCGCCCCGACGATGAGCGGCAGACACAGCACGGTGGTGCGTCCGACGCCGCCGTCGGCGTACATCAGGACCAGGACGGAGGCCAGGAACGCCAGCGTCACGATCTCGGTCCAGGGGGAGCCCGGCAGTCGGTAGCCGGGGCGGGTCAGTTCGCCCTTCTCGGTCTTCTGCCAGAAGAGCAGGTGACAGACCATGATCATGCCCCAGGTGGACAGGATCCCGATCGCGGCGAAGTTCAGCACGATCTCGAAGGCGTCGGCGGGGACGACGGCGTTGAGGCCGACGCCGAGGACGCAGATGCCGCTGGTGAGCAGGATGCCGCCGTAGGGGACCTGGCTGCGGCTCATGACGCCGGTGAACTTGGGCGCGGAGCCGGACTTGGCCATGGAGCGCAGGATGCGGCCGGTGGAGTAGAGGCCGGAGTTGAGGGAGGACATGGCGGCGGTGAGGACGACGAGGTTCATCACGCCGCCGGCCGCCGGGACGCCGATGTTGGAGAGCACGGTCACGAAGGGGCTCTCGCCGCCGGTGTACTTGTTCCAGGGCAGCAGCATCGACAGCAGGACGACCGAGCCGACGTAGAAGAGGCCCACGCGCCACATGATCGAGTTGATCGCCTTCGGCATGATCTGCTCGGGGTTCTCGGTCTCACCGGCCGCGACGCCCACCAGTTCCACCGAGGCGTAGGCGAAGACGACGCCCTGGAGGATCAGCAGCATGGGCAGCAGGCCGTTGGGGAAGACACCGCCGTGGTCGGTGATCAGGGCCGGGCCCGGGGTGGTGTCACCGACCTCGTGCTGGGTGGCCAGCAGGAAGATGCCGATCAGCATGAACGCCACGAGCGCGCCCACCTTGACGATGGCGAACCAGAACTCCAGCTCGCCGAACATCTTCACCGAGATGAGGTTGACGGTCAGGACGACCGCGAGCGCGATGAGCGCGATCACCCATTGCGGGATGTCGGAGAACATCCCCCAGTAGTGCGTGTAGACGGCCACGGCCGTGATGTCGGCGATGCCGGTGGTGGCCCAGTTCAGGAAGTACATCCAGCCGGCCACATAGGCGCCCTTCTCGCCCAGGAACTCCCGGGCGTAGGACACGAAGGCGCCGGAGGAGGGGCGGTACAGGACGAGTTCGCCGAGGGCGCGGACCACCAGGAAGGCGAAGACGCCGCAGACCGCGTAGGCGATGAACAGGGAGGGGCCGGCGTCGGCGAGGCGGCCGCCCGCGCCGAGGAAGAGGCCGGTGCCGATGGCACCGCCGATGGCGATCATGTTGACGTGCCGGTGCTTGAGGGACTTGCTGTATCCCTCGTCTCCCGCGTCGACATGGCCGGAACGTTTCTGCACGTCGTCGTGCAGGATCTGCTCGCTCACGCCTGGGGGTCGCCTTCCGTGGGGATGTCCGTGCCCTTGCCAGGGGGACGCACGATGTCGGTGAGGGTGGTCTCGACGCGGTCGAGGTGGTGGGACATGGCCTCCACCGCGTCGTGTTCGGAACCGTCGAGCAGCGCCTCGACAATCGCCCGGTGCTCGCGGTTGGACTGCTCGCGGCGCCCGCCCAGCTCGTTGAGGAAGGCCGACTGACGCGCCAGTGCGTCCCGGATCTCCTCGATGACCCGGCGGAACACCGGGTTCTGGGCGGCCTCGGCGACGGCCAGATGGAACAGCGTGTCCATCGCGACCCACGCGGTGGTGTCCGTCTCCCGCTCCATGCGGTCGAGCAGGTGCGCCAGGTGGTCGAGGTTCTCCGGGGTGCGGCGCAGGGCCGCGTACCCGGCGACGGGGATCTCGACGTGCCGGCGCACCTCCAGCAGGTCGCTGGCCGCGTAGTCGCCGAAGGTGGGGTCCTCCACCGCGCTGGCGACGACGAAGGTGCCCTTGCCGGTCTTGGAGACGGTCAGCCCCATGGTCTGCAGCGCCCGCAGGGCCTCGCGCAGCACGGGACGGCTGATCTCCAGCGTGCGGCAGAGCTCGGCCTCGGAGGGGAGCTTGTCGCCGATGGCGTAGTCGCCCCGCTCGATGGCGGCGCGCAGGTGCGCCAGCACCGCTTCCATGGCGCTGACGCGCCGCGGTGGCTGTCCGGCTGTCCGGCTGTCTGACAGGTTCACGGGAGAGATACTCCGGGCGGCGGGAGGGTGCTGTCAAGGCACCTGAAAGGAGAATTTCACGGGGCGTGAGAGCTGAATGCCGGCTCACGCCCCGTCGTGGCCGGTCAGCTGTCCAGCACGCCCGTCGCCAGCAGGCCGAAGAGCAGGACGCCGACGACGATCCGGTAGATCACGAACGCGTTGAAGGAGTGCTTCGCCACGAACTTCAGCAGCCAGGCGATGGAGGCGTAGGCGACGACGAAGGAGACGGCCGTGCCGACAACCAGCGGGGCGGCGCCCGCGCCCGTGCCGAGGGCGTCCTTGAGTTCGTAGATGCCCGCGCCGGTCAGGGCGGGGATGCCGAGGAAGAAGGACAGGCGGGTGGCGGCCACGCGGTCCAGGTCGAGCATGAGCGCGGTGGACATGGTGGCGCCGGAGCGGGAGAAGCCGGGGAAGAGCAGGGCGAGGATCTGGGAGCTGCCGACGAGCATCGCGTCCTTGAACGTGGTGTCGTCCTCGCCCCGCTTGTGGCGGCCCATCTGGTCGGCCGCCCACATCACACCACTGCCCGCGATCAGCGAGCCGGCCACGACCCACAGGGAGGCGAGCGGCCCCTCGATGAGCGGCTTGGCGGCCAGGCCCACGGCGACGATCGGGATGGTCGCGTAGATGACCCACCAGGCGAACTTGTAGTCGTGGTGGTACCGCTCCTCCTTGTCGCGCAGTCCGCGGAACCAGGCGGAGACGATCCGCGCGATGTCCTTGCGGAAGTACACGAGCACGGCGGCGATCGCGCCGACCTGGATGACGGCCGAGAACCCGACGACGGCGTCGTCGTCGACGGGGATGTTCATGAGTCCCTCGGTGATCTTCAGATGACCGGTGGAGGAGACGGGCAGGAACTCGGTCACCCCCTCGACGGCTCCGAGGACGACGGCCTGACCGACGCTGATGACGCTCATGGGATCCAGTTCTTCCGGCAGGGAGGACGAGACAAGGCGGGCACAGTCTTACATCGCTCGGGCAAGCGCCACGCCCGCGTACGCCGCCCCCAGACCGGCGACCAGACTGCCTGCGATGTTGGCGAGGGCGTACAGCCCCGCCCCGGTCTCGGCCAGCCGCAGCGTCTCGTACGAGAAGGTCGAGTACGTCGTCAGCGCCCCGCACAGTCCCGTGCCGAGCAGCAGTTGCAGGTGGGGTCCCGCCGCCCCGCTGACCAGGCCCAGCACCAGGCAGCCGGTGGCGTTGACCGCGAAGGTGCCCCAGGGGAAGACCGAGTCGTGGCGGGACTGGATCGCGCGGTCGGTGAGGTAGCGCAGCGGGGCGCCGACCATGGCACCCGCGACGACCAGCAGCCAGTTCACAACGACCTCTTACCCTTGCCGTCCGTTTTGCCGGAGCCGGAGCCCGAGCCGGCGTCGGCGTCGCGGCCGACGTACCGGATGACCTCGCAGTGGTCGAGGATGACCAGGCCCTCGGTGACGAGTTCGTCGAGCTGGGGCAGGAAGGCCCGTACCCGGTCCTCGGTGTCGACGACGACGATCGCGACGGGCAGGTCCTCGCTCAGGGACAGCAGCCGGGAGGTGTGGATCAGGGAGGAGGCGCCGAAGCCCTCGATGCCGCGGAAGACGCTGGCACCGGCGAGGCCGGCCGCGTGGGCACGGTGCACGATCTCGCTGTAGAGGGGCTTGCGGTGCCAGGTGTCGTTCTCGCCGACGAACACGGTCACGCGCAGGGCACTTCCGGTCAGCCTCGTCATGGCTGCCTCCGCTTCAGGACGCGGCGGGTGGCGGTCGCGGCGAGCCACACCGCGGTGAGGGCCGCGAGGAGGGTCGCGGCGAGGTAGGCCAGTCCCGTGCCGGGATGACCGGAGCCGATCAGTTTGCGGATGTCGACGGCGTACGTGGAGAAGGTGGTGAAGCCGCCGAGGACGCCGGTGCCGAAGAACGGCCGGACCAGCCGGTGGGCGGCCCAGACGTCGGTGATGACCACCATGAACACGCCGATGACCGCGCAGCCGATCACATTGGTCCAGAAGGTCGCCCAGGGGAATCCGCCCGGCTGGAGGGGCCACCGGAGGGAGAGCGCGTAGCGGGCGGTCGCCCCGAGGGCGCCGCCGAGCGCGACCACGGCCACGACGGACGCCTGACCGCGCAGCACCGGCGGTCGCCGCGGCCCGCGAACGCGGAGGCTCTCGGTTTCCGGGGCTGTCATGGTCGTACGTCTCCCTGCCTGGACGGCCTGATCATGGCCGGTCAACAGGGTAACGCCAGGGTCACTTACCGCTGGGCGGCTCGCACAGGGCGATGCCCCGCTCCCACAGGCTGCCCAGGACCAGTTGGCCGGCGCCTCGCAGACGCTGGTGACCATGCGGAAGCCGGAGTGGCGGCGGGTGAGGTGGTGGACGATCCCGCCGTGTTCGTCGACGGCGAGGACGCCGATGGTGCCGGAGGGGCGGAACGGGGCGCGGACCGCCAGGCGGGCGGCGGAGCGCCGGGCGGCCGGGCCGGCGCGGTGCAGGAGGTCGAGCGGGGGGGACGCGGGGGCCGGCCAGGGAGACCCAGATCGGTCCGTCGGGGCCGGCCCGCCAGAGGTTGTCGGGCATGCCGGGGAGGTTCTCGGCGAAGGGTTCGGTGCGCCCCGCGTGCGGTCCGGTGAGCCAGTGGCGGGTGAGACGGCAGGCGCCGGTCTCGGCGACGACGAGAAACGATTCGTCGGCGCTCAGGGCCAGTCCGTTGGCGAACTGCAGCCCCTCCGCGAGGACTTCGGGCCGCTCGCTGCCGGGCGCGAGGCGCAGCAGCCGGCCCGTGGCGGTGTGCTCGACGATGTCGCCGATCCACTGGTGGAGCGGGTAGCGGCGGCTGGAGACCGTGAAGCAGATGCTGCCGTCGGACAGGGCGACGGTGTTGCTGCAGAACCGCAGCCGCTCCCCCGCCACCGAGTCGGCGAGGATGCGTACGAGGCCGTCGGTGAGGTCGACGCGGAGCAGGCCGAGTTCGGCGTCGCAGACCAACAGGTCGTCGTCCGTGAGGAGTTCGAGGCCGAGCGGCCTGCCGCCGGTCTCGGCGAGCACCTCGACGCGGGTCGCGGCCCGATCGGCGAGGCCGTCCAGGCGCAGGATGCGGCCGTCCGCCACACCGGTCAGCACGCGGCCCCGGCTGTCGGCGACGACGTCCTCGGGGCCGTGGCCGCCGATGGCCACGTACCGGTGCGGGACCAGCTTCTGTGCATGCTCCACGAACTACCGCCCTTCTCGCGCTGTTCTGTCTACCAGCCTTTCTCGAACATCCGGGCCACCTCGGCTATCCGCACCTCGTCGCGCCGGTAGTAGACCCGGCGGCGGATCCGCTTGGTGCGCAGCAGGCCGATGTCGACGAGCAACTCCAGGTGGGTGTCGGCGGCTTGGCGCCGTACGCCCAGTTTGGCGGCGACGGCGTCCGCGGTGACGCCGTCCTCGGCCGGGCAGCCGTGGCGCTGGGCCGGGAAGTGCGTGACCGGGTCCTTGAGCCACTCCAGGATGTCCAGCCGGCGCTGGCTGACGGGAGTCCTCAGCATGTCGTGCCCCTCCGTTCGACCTCCTCGAGACCGCGTGTTCCCACTGTCCCGCAGTCGACGCCGTCATGGTTGGACTTCTCACACCTTGTCCGGTACCGAACGCACTTGCGGGAAAAGGCAGTTCGGTACTCGCACAGGACAACGGAGCGGCCCGGCCGCGGGTGCGCGGCCGGGGCCCCTGTCAGCCGAGGACTACCGGTGGCCGAACCAGGCCATCGCGGGCAGCGCCTTGTTGTCGTAGTCGAACAGGGCCTGATTCTCCCAGCCGTTGCCGGACGAGGAGTCGGCCGGGTCCCAGCCGTTGCCGGTGACCGCCGTCCAGGTCGACTCCCAGTAGAAGACGCCGAGGCCACGGCCGTTGGGTACGGCCTCCACGATGCCGGCGACGTCGTTCATCCAGCGGGTCTGGCCGGCCGTGGTGGCGGGGTAGCCGGAGACCAGCTCACCGGAGAGGTCGATGATGTTCTCGTAGGAGTCGTCGCTGTCGAGACGGAAGGGGTAGGCGGTCTCGGCGACGAACACCGGCTTGCCGTAGCGCGCGGCCGCGTCGTCCAGGGTCGTCTGGAAGTCGTAGAGCGAGCCGTGCCAGTAGCCGTAGTAGGACAGGCCGATGACGTCGAAGTTCACGCCGTTGGCCACCGCGTTGTCGAACCACCAGCGGGTGCCGCTCAGGTCGCCGCCCTTGGCGAGGTGGAGCGCGACCTGGGTGGAGGAGCTGACCGCCTTGACCGCGCTGTAGCCGGAGTTGAGCAGCCCGGCGAGCTGCGACCAGTTGTCGGTGGAGCCCGCCGACCACAGCATGCCGCCGTTGATCTCGTTGCCCACCTGGACCATGTCGGCCGTGGTGCCCTGCGCCTTCAGGGCGTTGAGGACGTCGTAGGTGTGGTTGTAGACGTCCGTCTTCAACTGGCTGTAGCTGTGGCCCGACCACGCGGACGGCACGGTCTGGGCGCCCGGGTCGGCCCAGGTGTCGGAGTAGTGGAAGTCGACCAGCAGCTTCATGCCCTGCGCCTTGATGCGCTTGGCCATCGCCAGGACCTGGGTCTTGCCGTTGTAGCCGTCCGCCGCGTTGACCCAGACCTTGACACGCGCGTAGTTCTGCCCGGCGGACCTGAGGATGGCGAGCGCGTCGCCGGTGGTGCCGGAGCTGGTCCGGTACGTGCCGCCCAGGGCCTCACTCTTGGCGAGGGAGGAGACGTCGGAACCCTTGATCGACGTACTGGACGTACCGGACGCGAAGGTCAGGTCGTCCACGTTGATCCAGTTGCCGGCGTTCGCGTCACTGTTGATGCTGATCGTGCACTGGTTGGTGGTCACCTTGACCGGCACGACGATGTGCAGCCATCCGCTCGGGGAGACCGGCAGGTCGGTGCGCTGGTCGGTGCCGCCGCAGTTCTTCAGGGCTATGTAGGCGGAGTTCTGGCCGCCGCCGGAGCGGACCCATGCGGTGAGCTTGTAGTTCCCGTTGGTCAGCCCCGACAGGTACTGGTACGTCTCCACCTTGTAGGCGGAGGACGAGTAGTGGGTGAGGCGGTAACTGCCGCCGTGGCCGCCGGACTCGGTGTAGGAGGCGGCGTCGTGCCGTACTCGGACCAGCCGGCGGGGGACCGCCACGCCCGCGCCGTCGGACTCGAACCCGCCGTTGGTCAGCGTGCTCGCCGCCTGGGCGGTCTGTGCGGGCAGGGCGGTGAGGGCGAGCCCCGCGGTGAGCGGGAGGAGCAGGGCTCGCAGAGTGCGTCTGGGATGGAACATCGTCGTCCGTCGTCCCTTCGACAAATGGGGTTGGGGGTGCCTTCGCCGAGGACGGCGAAGGTCCCCTCCACCCGCGGCTCGCGGCTCGCACGGGCGGAGGGGAGTCGGTGGGACCCAGGGGCCCGCGACCGCGCTCAGCCGTCGAGTCGTACGACCCTGACGGCGCCCGCCGGGACCTCCAGGCGGCCCGCGGCGCGTTCGCCGGTCAGCAGCTCGGTGCCGGCCACGTCCAGCGGCACCTTGGCGTCCGACGCGGTGTGGTTGATCGCGAACACGTACGTGCCCGACTCGCCGGTGCGGCGCACCACTTCGACATCGCGGGGCAGGTCGGCGCGCGGCGCGATCCGGGCGTCCTCGGTGGCCCAGCCCAGCAGGGCGTCGAGGCCTTCCGCGCCGAGGCGGGTGGAGACGTACCAGGCGGAGCCCTGGCCGAAGCGGTGCCGGGTGACGGCCGGGTGGCCGGCGGTGAGGCCGTCGGCGTACGTCCACACGGTCTCGGCGCCGTGCGGGACGACGAACTCCGTCCAGACGTCGCCGCTGAGCTCGGAGCCGTCCGGGCCGGTGAGGCGCACCGACTGGTCCTGCAGCAGCGGCGAGAACTCCTCGACCGTCAGGCCGAGGACGTCGCGCAACGGGCCCGGGTAGGCGCCCTCGTGCACGGCGTCGTGCTCGTCGACGATGCCGGAGAAGTACGACACGACGAGGGTGCCGCCGTTCTCGACGTACTCCCGGACGTTGTTCCCGGCCGCCTCGGTCATCAGGTACAGGGCTGGTACGACGACAAGGGGATATCTCGACAAGTCGGCTTCGGGATGGGCGAAGTCGACTGTGAGGTGGCGGTCGTAGAGCGTCTCGTAGAAGGCGTCGGCGCGCTCGCGGGCGTCGTGGTCCTCGCTGGGGCGCCAGTCCAGGCTCTGCGCCCACCAGGAGTGCCAGTCCCACAGGACGGCGACGTCGGCCTCGGTGCGGGTGCCGCGGATCGTGCTCAACGAGTCGAGCGAGGCGCCGAGTTCGACGACCTCGCGCCACACGCGCGTGTCGGTGCCGCCGTGCGGGAGCATCGAGGAGTGGAACTTCTCGGCGCCGCGCCGGGACTGGCGCCACTGGAAGAACATGGCGCCCTCGGAGCCGCGCGCCACGTGGGCGAGGGAGTTGCGGGCCATCTGGCCCGGCGCCTTGGCGGGGTTGCGGGGCTGCCAGTTGACGCCCGAGGTGGAGTGCTCCAGGAGGATCCAGGGCGCTCCCCCGGCCACCGAGCGGGTGAGGTCGGCGGCCATCGCGAGGTTGACGTGGGTGCGGCGGCCGTCGGTGATCAGGTAGTGGTCGTTGGTGACGATGTCGACCTCGCGGCCCCAGGCCCAGTAGTCGACGGAGTCGCACTGGCTGAGGGCGGTCATGAAGTTGGTCGTCACCGGGATGCCGGGCGCGAGGCGGTGCAGGATGTCCCGCTCCATGACGAAGTTCTCGCGCATGGTGGCGTCGGCGAAGCGCTTGTAGTCCAGCGCCTGGGCCGGGTTGCCGGCGGTGGGGCTCAGGCGCGGCGGGTTGATGTCCTCGAAACCGCCGTAGCGCTGGCCCCAGAACGCCGTGCCCCAGGCCGCGTTGACGGCGTCGACCGTGCCGTACGTCGATGCCAGCCAGCGGCGGAAGTGGGCGGCGCAGGAGTCGCAGTAGCAGGCCGAGACGGGGACGCCGTACTCGTTGTGGACGTGCCACATGGCGAGCGCCGGGTGGTCGGCGTAGCGCTCGGCCAGCTTGGTGGTGATGTTCGCGGCGGCGGCACGGTAGTCGGCGTTGCTGTGACAGATCGCGCCGCGGGAGCCGAACTCGTAACGCGCACCCTCCGCTGTCACCGGCAGGGCGTCGGGGTGGGCCCGGTAGAACCAGACCGGCGGCACCACGGTGGGGGTGCCGAGGTCGACGCGGATGCCGTTCTCATGGAGCAGATCAAGCAGGCGGTCGAGCCAGCCGAAGTCGTACGTCCCCGGGGACGGCTCCAGGAGCGCCCAGGAGAAGATTCCGGCGCTCACCATGGTGACGCCGGCCTCGCGCATCAGGCGGACGTCTTCCTGCCACACGCTTTCCGGCCACTGCTCGGGGTTGTAGTCCCCACCGAAGGCGAGCCTGGTGAGGCCCTTGGGGCTGGTCTCCGGCATGGATCTCTCCCGTTGAAATCGATCATTTGGGAACGTGCACAGACTTGATCAGCGGTGCGATCCCAACATAACCGCACAGCAACAACCATTGACAAGTGTCCGGGATGTTTCTCTACTGTGAACGCTCACAGAAGCATGGCAGGTTCTCGCAGCAGGCGGGGACCCAGGTCAGGGGAGAGATCCATGCCCATCACGAAGCGCAGCCGGCTCAGCAGAGTGGCAGCCTCCACCGTCGCGTCGCCCTCGGCGCCACCGCACTCGCCGCCTGTGGTTCGGACGACGGCGACTCGAAGACCGAATCGGGGCCGGTCTCGCTGACGTACTGGACCTGGACCCCCGGCATGGACAAGGTCGTCGACCTCTGGAACAAGGGCCAGGGCAAGAAGGACCAGATCACCGTCACGGTGAAGAAGCAGGCGTCCGGCGACACGCTGGTCACCAAGATCCTCACCGCGCACAAGGCCGGCAAGGCCCCCGACCTGGTCCAGGCCGAGTACCAGGCGCTGCCGACGCTGGTCAGCAACGACGCCCTCGCCGACATAGCGAAGAACGTCGGCGACGCGAAGGACAAGTTCGCCGAGGGCGTCTGGCAGCAGACCACGCTGGGCACGGACGCCGTCTACGCCGTCCCGCAGGACATCGGCCCCATGATGTTCTACTACCGCCAGGACCTCTTCAAGAAGTACGGCCTGACCGTCCCCACCACCTGGGACCAGTTCGCCGAGACGGCCCGTGCCCTGAAGAAGAAGTCCCCCGGCACGGACCTCACCACGTTCTCCGCCAACGACTCCGGCCTCTTCGCGGGCCTGGCCCAGCAGGCCGGCGCCAAGTGGTGGACCACCGAGGGCGACAAGTGGAAGGTCGGCATCGACGACGCGGCCACCAAGAAGGTCGCCGACTTCTGGGGCGGCCTCGTCAAGGAGGGCGCCATCGACAACCAGCCGATGTACACCCCTGCCTGGAACAAGGCGCTCAACACCGGCAAGCAGATCGCCTGGGTCTCCGCCGTGTGGGCGCCGGGCACGCTGACCACGGCCGCGCCGGACACCAAGGGCAAGTGGGCGATGGCCCCGCTCCCCCAGTGGACCGCCGGTGAGAACAGGACCGGCAGCTGGGGCGGCTCCTCGACGGCCGTGACGACGGACTCCAAGCACCAGGAGGCCGCCGCCAAGTTCGCCGCCTGGCTGAACACGGACGACGCGGCCCTGACCGCGCTGGCCAAGGAGAGCGGCATCTACCCGGCCGCCACCAACGCCCAGACCTCGGGCGCCTTCGCCGAGCCGCCGGCGTACTTCTCGAACCAGGCCGACTTCTACACCAAGGCCGCCGAGATCGCGAAGACCACGGCCCCCTCCGCCTGGGGCCCGAACGTGAACGTCGCCTACACCGCCTTCAACGACGCCTTCGGCGCCGCCGCCAAGAACAAGTCGGACTTCAGCGCCGCCCTGGACACGATGCAGGCCGCCACCGTCGCCGACCTCAAGAAGCAGGGCTTCGGGGTCTCCGAGTGACGAGCGCACGCCGGAAGCCGTACGGGGTCAAGGGGGCCCCGTATGCCTTCCTCATCCCCGCCACGGTCCTGTTCCTGGTCTTCTTCGCGCTGCCCATCGGGTACGCGGTCTGGCTCAGCTTCCGCAAGGTGCACGTCTCGGGCCTCGGCCTCGGGAAGGGCGCCCGCGAGGAGGTCTGGGCGGGCTTGTCGAACTACACCGCCGCCCTCCATGACAGTGAGCTGCTGCACGGCGCGCTGCGCGTCCTCGGCTACGGCTGCATCGTCGTCCCCGTGATGCTCGGCCTCGCCCTGCTCTTCGCTCTGATGCTCGACAGCGACAAGGTCCGGTTCACCCCCTTCACCCGCCTCGCGATCTTCCTGCCGTACGCCGTCCCCGGCGTCGTGGCGGCCATGCTGTGGGGCTTCCTCTACCTGCCCGACGTCAGCCCCTTCTCCTACGTGCTGGACAAGCTCGGTCTGCCGCAGCCGGACCTGCTCAGCGGCGGTCCGCTGTACCTCGCGCTGTCGAACATCGCCGTGTGGGGCGGCACCGGCTTCAACATGATCGTCATCTACACCGCACTCCAGGCCATCCCGGCCGAGGTGTACGAGGCGGCGAAGCTGGACGGGGCCACCCCGCGCCAGGTCGCACTGAAGATCAAGATCCCGATGGTGGCGCCCTCGCTGGTGCTGACCTTCTTCTTCTCGATCATCGCCACCCTCCAGGTGTACAACGAGCCGACCACCCTCAAGCCGCTGACCAACTCGGTGTCCACGACGTGGAGCCCGCTGATGAAGGTCTACCGGGACGCGTTCGGCACCAACGACATCTACGCGGCGGCCGCCCAGGCCGTGATCATCGCGCTCGCCACCCTGCTGCTGTCCTTCGGGTTCCTGCGGGCCGCGAACCGTCGCCAGAAGCAGGAGGCAGCACGATGAGTTCTCTTGCCGTCCGCAAGGCCGAGCCGGCCGCCGGCACCACGCCCGGCGCCGCCCAGGGCCCGCCGCTACGCCGCCGGATCGCGCTCGTCCCGACCCTCACCCTGCTGATCGGCGCGCTGTACACGCTGCTGCCGGTCGCCTGGGTGGTCATCGCGTCGACCAAGTCCGGCGAGGAGCTGTTCTCGACCTTCACGTTCCTGCCGGGCTCGGGCTTCGTCGACAATCTCCAGGACCTGAGCGCCTACCGCGACGGCGTCTACTGGCAGTGGATGGGCAACTCCGCCTTCTACGCCGGCTGCGGCGCGCTGCTGTCGACGGTGGTGTCGGCGTTCAGCGGCTACGCGCTGGCGATCTACCGCTTCCGCGGCCGCGAGACGATGTTCAACGTGCTGCTCGCCGGTGTGCTGATGCCGCCGGTCATCCTGGCCGTACCGCAGTATCTGCTGCTGGCGCAGGCGGACTTGACGGACTCGTACCTGTCCGTGCTGCTGCCGCAGATCCTCTCGCCGTACGGCGTCTACCTCGCCCGGATCTATGCCCAGGCCGCCGTGCCCGCGGACGTGGTGGAGGCCGGGCGGATGGACGGGGCGAGCGAGTGGCGGATCTTCAGCCGGGTCGCGCTGCCGATGATGATCCCCGGCATGGTCACGGTGTTCCTGTTCCAGTTCGTGGCGATCTGGAACAACTTCCTGCTCCCGTACATCATGCTGAGCGACGACGAGAAGTTCCCGATCACGCTCGGTCTGTACACGCTCCTGGAGCAGGGCGCCAACACCCCGGCGCTGTACACCCTGGTGATCACCGGCGCGTTCCTCGCGGTGTTCCCGCTGATCGCGCTCTTCCTGGTCATCCAGCGGTTCTGGAGTCTCGATCTGCTGTCCGGAGCCGTAAAGTCATGACCATGAGCAACACGGGGGGCCGCCGCAGACCGCCGACGATCCACGACGTGGCGCGCGAGGCCGGGGTCTCGCGCGGCACGGTGTCGCGGGTGCTCAACGGCGGCCACTACGTCAGCCCGGCCGCCCAGGAAGCGGTCAACGCGGCGATCCGCAAGACGGGTTACGTCGTCAACCGCCACGCCCGCTCGCTGATCACCGGACGTTCGGACTCCATCGGCTTCCTGCTGACGGAGCCTCAGGAGCGGTTCTTCGAGGACCCGAACTTCAACGTCCTGCTCAGCAGCTGCACCCAGGCGCTGGCCGCGCACGACATCCCGCTGCTGCTGATGCTGGCGGGCACGAAGGACGAACGGCGGCGCATCACGCGGTACATCACCGCCGGGCACGTCGACGGGGTGCTGCTGGTCTCCAGCCACTCCGGCGACCCGGTCGCGGAGGAACTGCGCGAGGCGGGCGTACCGCTCGTGCAGTGCGGCAAGCCGATGGGGCCCGGCGCCAAGGTGAGTTACGTGGCCGCGGACGACCGGGACGGCGCCCGCGACATGGTGCGCCATCTGCTGTCACTGGGGCGGCGCCGGATCGCCATGGTCAGCGGCCCGCTCGACACCCCGGGCGGCGTGGACCGGCTCGCCGGTTACAAGGAGGTGCTCACGGACGCGGGCATCCCGGTCGACGAGCGGCTCATCGTCTCCGGCGACTACAGCCGGGCGAGCGGCGAGGCAGGGGCCGAGCGGCTGCTGGCACAGGCCCCCGACCTGGACGCCGTGTTCGTGGCCTCCGACCTGATGGCGCAGGGTGCCCTGGCCGCGCTGGCCAGGGCGGGCCGGCGGGTGCCCGAGGACGTGTCCGTGGGCGGCTTCGACGACTCCGTGGCGGCGCTGGAAGCCACCCCGGCCCTCACCACGATCCGCCAGCCCTACGACCGGATCAGCGCCGAGATGGTGCGGGTGCTGCTCGGGCAGATCAACGGCGAGGACCCGATGGCGGTGATCCTGCCGACGGAGCTGGTGAAACGCGACTCGACGTGATGAGGGTGTCCCGGCAAGCGGTCAGGATCGGAGAAGCGGCATCCCCCTCCCCCGGCCTACGGTGAAACCACCGACGAAAACCCCACGGAGGAGCACACCATGACCGCCGGACTGAAGACCATCATCTACCCCGTCAAGGACGTCGCCCGCGCGAAGGCCGTGTTCAGCGCCCTGCTGCAGACCGAACCGTATGCCGACGAGGCGTACTACGTCGGCTTCAAGGACGCCGGGCAGGACGTGGGCCTCGACCCCAACGGGCACGCGCGGGGCATGACCGGTCCGGTCCCGTACTGGCACGTGGACGACATCCGGGCCCGCCTCGCCGCGCTGCTCGACGCGGGCGCCGAGCTGCTCCAGGACGTCACGGACGTCGGCGGGGGCAAGCTGATCGCGTCCGTGAAGGACCCGGACGGCAACCTCGTCGGGATCACCCAGGACAGCTGAGACCGCCCCTGCCCCGGTATGGATGCATGCGCATTAACATGGGGGCATGGCAGTGAACGCGGCCGGGGCCCGGCTCGAGGAACAGTGGCGGGACATCCTGGCGGTCCACGCCCGCACGATGTGTGAGATCGACCGGGTCCTGCACCCGCACGGGCTGGGCGCGAGCGACTTCGAGGTGCTCGACCTCCTCGCCGCCGAGGCCCCGGCGGAGGGCGACCTGTGCCGGGTGCAGAACCTGGTGGGCCGGGTCCATCTCAGCCAGAGCGCGCTCTCCCGGCTGATCGGCCGGCTGGAGAAGGACGGCCTGGTGGAGCGGTCCGTGTGCATGGAGGACCGGCGCGGGGTGTGGGTGGCGCTGACCCGCAAGGGACGCGATCTGCACGCCGAGGTCCTGCCGCTGCAGCGGGAGGCGCTGGGGCGCATGCTGGGCGACTGAGGCCCGGCGCCGGGCGCTGATGAAGAGGCTGTGAAATCCGGAACCGGGCGGGGTGTACACGGCCGGGTGCCTGGCCATGCTGAACGGAGTACTGCGCGCACAGATCGGAGACTCCGCAGTGACCGTGGTACCGGTACCGGGCCGGGCGGCCGACTTCAGCTCGTACGTGACGCGCTCCGTGGAGGAGGCGCACGATGCGATCGCCGCCCACTACTACGACATGGATCTGCAGGTCGTGGGCCCCACCGAGGACTTCGCGACCAGGCTGAACGTGCTCGGCCTCGGCTCGCTCACGGTCGGCGACATCTGTTTCGGCACCGAGATCCGCAGCGGATGGGCCGCGCCCGGCTCCTATCATGTGGCCGTCCCGGTGCGGGGGTGCTTCAGCCTCCAACAGGGCTGCGGGGACGTCGTGTTCGCGACGACGGGCAACGCCGTCTTCTTCGATCCGTCCCGGCACATCCGGGTCGACGCCTGGTCACCGGACTGCCAGGCCCTCACCGTGAAGATCGACAAACAGGCTCTCCATCTCGCCCTGGAGTCCCTGCTCGGCCGGCCGGTGTCCCGCCCGCCGGTCTTCGGGCCGTCGGTCGACGTGCGGGACGGACCCGGCCGCAGCTGGGCGCAGCTGGCCACCTGGGCGCTGCTGGAGAAGGACACCTCGCTCGGGCTGCTGGAGCGGCCGCTGATCCGCTCGCGCATCGAACAGAGTCTGCTCGAAGGGGTGTTGCTGGCGGCCGAGCACAGCTACCGGGAGGAGCTGGAGGCTCCCGCGCCGCCGGCGATGCGGCCCGCCTCGGTCAAGCGGGTGATGGACGCCGTGCAGGAGCGGCCGGCCGAGGCGTACGACGCCGCCCGGCTGGCGGGGATCGCGCAGGTCAGTGTGCGCACGCTCCAGGAGGCGTTCCGCAGGCACGTCGGGATGCCGCCGATGGCGTACGTGTACGACGTGCGCCTGCAGCGGGTGCGCGCCGAGCTGCGGGCCGGCGGGCCGGGGGCGATGACCGTGTCGGACGTGGCGCACCGGTGGGGGTTCGTGCATCTGGGCCGGTTCGCGTCCCGGTACCGGGAGCGGTTCGGCGAGACGCCCTCACGCACGCTGCGCGGCACGTGAGCCGGTCCGCCGCAATCCTCCGCGTTTTGCGGACAGGTGCCGCGCATCCCGGAGCGACGACACCGCCCCGTGGTCATATCGTCACATCACGTCGATCGTGGACGTCCGGGGAGGAGCGGAGTCGGCGCCGTTCCTCCCTCAGCGGCACCTTGGCGTCGTCCGGAGCGCGGCAGCGGGAGAGGCCCGCGCTCCGTCCACCGGGCCCGGCCGCTCCCCTCGAGTCACCGGTGGCCGGGCCCGGCCCTCCGGTCAGCCGTGCGAGCGGCCCAGCAGGGTGCGCACGCCTTCCGAGGTGAGCGTCAGCGGGTGCGCGGACGCGGCGTCGATGGTGAGGGCCAGATCGTCCGTCGGCCACTCCGCGGCGAGCGCGCCCAGCGGCACCAGGCGGTAGCGGGAGACGAAGGGCAGCAGACCGGCCATCTCGTCCTCCGAGGTGAACACCGGCACCACCGGATCGCCGCCGGGCTGCTCGATGACCGGCAGGGCCACCGTCGTGGGGTTGTCGGCGTCCTCCTCGCTGGCATCGTCCGGCACCGGCACGAGGACGTCACTGCCCACGAGCGTGTCCAGCGCCACCGTGTCCTCGGTGTTCTCGGCCAGCGCGTCCAGCGCCCGCCGGGCCGGTGTGGTGTTGTCGTGCGCGGGTGTGTCCATGGTGAATCCCCTGGTAGCGGTGGTCGTACGGCTCGGCCGGGCGCTCGGTCCCGGGCGCGTCCTGGTCGCGTACCCGATCCGGAGTGTGACACTCCCCTACGGCTCAGGGAATCAGCGGGATGTGGTCCGAGGGCAGACCGAGGCGGTCGCAGCCGACCCTGCGGTAGAGGGGCTCGGCCATGCTGGGGCCGACATGCGTCCAGTACGTGGCGGCGTCCCGGAAGTAGCGTTGCATGCGCTCGCCGTCGCGCGCGTGCCGGGAGCCGGCCGTGCGGAAGAGGATGTTCTGCAGGGCGTCCCAGGCCAGGCGTCCGGCGTTGAGGAACATCAGGGCGAGCCGGTTGTCCTCCGCCATGGTGAAGGGCGCCTCCCCTGCCACGCCGCGGCGGCAGGTCTCCATCCAGTCCGCGGCCGTGTGCTGGAGCGCCGCCTCCGCAGTGCGGATCAGCCCGAGTGCCTCGCCGAGGTGACGCTGGTAGTCGTGCAGGTCGGCGCGGGTGCGGTCGGGCTCCAGGAGGAGGGGACGGCCGGACAGGATGCGCGCGTACTCGTCCGCCGCCGCGTATCCGATGCCGGTCATGACGGCGGCCAGTTCGCCGTGGTAGAAACTCGGCGCCCGGTGGGCGTACATCGGGTTGCCGTGCAGTTTCGAGCCGACGCTACCGCCCTCGACGGGCAGGTCGGCGAGGCTGGCCTCGCGGGTGAAGTACGCGGGGATGCGGGCGTTCTCCATGTGGACGCTGTGGGAGCCGCTGCCGCGCAGGCCGAGGACGCCGTGCCAGTCGTCGAGCACGGTGAACTCCGAGCGGGGGGCGACGAACAGCAGCACGGGGCCGGGCGGATCACCGGCCGCCAGGGTCTGGCCGAGATAGTGGGTGGAGTAGGGGGCGCCCGAGGAGTACGGCCAGGTTCCGTCGAGGACGACATGGCCGTCGCCGTCGGGACGCGCGACGCCGACGGGGGGCGACGGTGGACGCCGCCCTGAAGTCGCCGTCGGCGCCGAAGATCTCGTCCTGGGCCCGCTCCTCGAAGAACCCGGCGACCTGGAGGACGTGGGCGGCGGTGAGGGACAGGGCCCAGCCGGTGGAGGGGCAGCCGCGGGCGATCTCGGTGATCACGCGGTAGAAGACGGGCAGGCCGAACTCGTAGCCGCCGTACCGGCGTGGCTGGAGCATGCGGTAGAAGCCGGCCCGCAGGAAGTCGTCGTGGGTGTCCTTCGGGTAGTGGGTCAGCCTCTCGGTCTCCGGCTGGCGTTCGAGCAGTACGGGCCGCAGCCGCACGGCCCGTTCGATGACGTCTTCCGCGGTGAGTTCCGGTTCGGGGGCGGCGATCACGGTGCCTCCTGACGTGTGGGGACGTCCGAATGTGGCGCGACAGGAGTGATTGAACACGGCAACAGCCGCTCTTGTACCCACCGGATAACGCCAACAGTGAGGTCACTCGGGACGGAGACGGTGTCCGGCCGGGGTGCGGACGAAGGCCTCGTCGAAGTGCGTGTCGCCGAAGCGCACGGCCCACAGGACGGGTTGCTCGTACGCCGGTTCCCAGACGGGGGACGCCTGGTCCAGGTTGCCGTTCCAGAGGTGGAAGAACACCATCGGCTGGTCGCGGTCCTCGCTGACGTAGGCGAGGGTCTTGCCGTACCTCGGGTTGGTGCCGCCGAAGAGGACCGACGGCTCCCCGAACTCGGCGACGACATCGGGCCATTGCCTGTCCTCGGCGGCCCAGTCACGGACCCGGTCCATGAGGGCCTGATGGGTACGGGAGTCGAGGAGCCGGTCCGGCTTGAGCCAGCCACGCCGGCGGGCGAACTCGGCGTGCACCGAGCCCACGTCGCTGTCGTCGCTGCCGCGGATCAGCTCGCGGAAGACGCCCTTGACGCCGATGGCGCTCAACGCGCCCCGTTCCCGGAGAGGTTCGATCACCACGTCCCAGCGGGCCCCGGGCCGCCCCTCCATGAAGAGGAGGTGCTCGAGGAGCATCAGGATCGCGGGCTCGCCGCCGAACATGCCGGGGCTGGTGAGGGCGCGGTTCAACTGGTCGACGAGATAGGCGTGCATCTCGTCGGCGGACACCACTGGTCTGGGCTCGGTCACCGGGACAGTCTCACAGGAGGCGGCTCGGCAGAGGCCGCTCCCGGACACCGCCCGCTCCGTCCCGTTCGACGCGGTACACGTGGGCGGCCGGGTCTCGCGTCACGACCTCCGTGACCTGGCCGTCGGTGAAGAGCACACCCGTGCCGTCCTCGAACGCCCAGCCGCCGGGAAGCGCGCCGGTGGCCACGGACCGCTGGTAGGAGGGGCGCCGGCCCGGCTCGGAGTCGTAGTGCGGGCAGACCGAGCCGGGCAACAGGCCCAGGCCGTCGGACAGGAAGGTGAGCGGGCCGAAGGAGTCCGTGTGGGAGCCCTGCGCCCAGCAGTTGGCGCCCGCGCTGATACCGCAGAGCAGGGTGCCGCGGTCGTACGCCTCCCGCAGCAGCCGGTCCACGCCATGGGTGCGCCAGACCGCGAGGAGGTTCGCCGTGTTGCCGCCGCCGACGTAGATCACGTCCTGCGCCAGCAGATGGCCGCGCAGTGCCTCGTCGTCGAATTCCCTGCGGAACAGGGACAGGACGGAGGGGATGCAGTTCCTGCGTGGTGCGAAGGCGGTGAGGAACATCTCCGCGTACCCCGCCGCGTCGCCGCTCGCCGTCGGCAGGAAGCAGACCCGGGGCCGGGACGTGCGGGCGTGGCCGAGCATCCAGTCGTCGAGGAGGCCGTCGTCGTCCGTCGAGAACCCGCCGCCCAGCAGCGCCACCTGGGTCTCGCTCATGCCGCCGTCTCCCCCAGCACCTCCGCGACCGTGCTCACCCTCACCAGCGGCCGGTACAGGCTCAGCAGCTGCAACGCCTTCGCGTGGGATTCGTCGTCCGCTCCCGCGCACGCGTCGGCGACGACCACCACCTCCACGCCCGCGTCCGCCGCCGGGAGCGCCGTGGACAAAACGCAGCAGTCGGTGCTCACGCCGGTGAGGTACAGGGGGCCTTCCGGGCCTACGCGTGCGGCGAGTTGGGGGGTCCATTTGCCGAAGGTCGGGGCGTCCAGGACGTGTTCGGCCGTGGCGGCGAAGTCGTCCGTCAGCTGCCACAGGGGCGCGTGCGGGGGCTGCAGGGCGAACGGCCACTGTGCGTAGTAGGCCCGCCAGGCGCCGGCCGGCCGCGCCGGGGCCACGAAGCGGGTGAACGTCACCCGGTCGCCGAAGGCCGGCAGCAGGCGTCGTACGCCCTGTGCGGCCTCGGCGAAACGCGGCGTGGCCCAGGGGCTGTCCGGGGCGGCGAAGACGCGCTGCATGTCGATGACCGTCAGGTGGCCGGTGGTCATACGGCGTCCACCTGCGCCTCCTGCTCCCGCACCCGCCCCCGGCGCAGCGCGAGCGTGCCCAGGAAACCCAGTGCCAGCGCCGCGAGGACGCCCAGGTTGGCGTAGGCCCAGGCGCCCGACTTGCCGCCCAGGCCCAGCGGGTCGAGGAGATAGCCCTGCCAGGTCAGCCAGTCCGCGGCCGCGTTGGTGACCAGGCCCCAGCCGACGGCGGTCGCCGCCAGCGTGAGGAGCAGGGGCGTCAGCGGGACGTCGCCGTAGCGGCCGTCGGACCGGTAGAGGTCGGGCTCGGCGTAGTCGCGGCGGCGGAGCAGGAGGTCCGCGAGCATGATCCCGCACCACGCGGCGATCGGGACGCCGAGGGTGGTCAGGAAGCCCATGAACGGTCCCAGGAAGTCATCGGCGAAGAAGACGATGTAGACGGCGCCCGCGATCATGAGCACGCCGTCGACGAGGGCGGCCAGCGGACGCGGGATGCGGATGCCCGCCGACAGCAGCGCCAGACCGGACGAGTAGATGTCCAGGACCGCGCCGCCGACCAGGCCCAGCACCGCCACCACGGCGAACGGGACCAGGAACCACGTCGGCAGGATCGTGGTCAGCGCGCCGATGGGGTCGGCGGCGACGGCCGCGTTCAGAGCGGTCGACGAGCCCGCCAGGAGCAGCCCGAACACCAGCAGGAGCAGCGGCGCCACCGACGCGCCGAACGTCGTCCAGCCGATCACGCCCCGGCTCGACGAGGTGCGCGGCAGATAGCGGGAGTAGTCCGCGGCGGCGTTGACCCAGCCGAGGCCGAAGCCGGTCATCATGAACACCAGCGCGCCGATGAACTCCTGCGCGGAGCCCGCCGGGATGTCGCTGACGGTGCTCCAGTGGATGTGGTCGGCGACGAGACCCACGTACACGACCGTCAGCACGCCCGTGACCACGGTGATCAGGGTCTGCAGCCGCATGATCACGTCGAAGCCCATGACCCCGCCGACGACGGTGAGCCCGGCGACCACGATCAGGGCGACCACCTGGGTCCCGGTGCCGCCGCCCCAGCCGAGCCGGTCGAAGACGGTCGCGGTGGCCAGGGTGGCGAGGGCGCACAGGACCGTCTCCCAGCCGACCGTGAGGACCCAGGAGATCACCGACGGCAGCCGGTTGCCGCGGACGCCGTAGGCGGCCCGGCTGAGCACCATCGTCGGGGCGGAGCCGCGTTTGCCCGCGACGGCGACGAAGCCGCACAGCAGGAAGGAGAAGACGATGCCGACGACGCCGGCGATCAGGGCCTGCCAGAAGGAGATGCCGAAGCCGAGCGCGAAGGCGCCGTAGCTCAGTCCCAGGATGGAGACATTGGCACCGAACCACGGCCAGAACAGCGTCCGCGGGGTGCCCTTGCGTTCGGCGTCGCCGATCACGTCGAGGCCGTGCGTCTCCACCTGGAGCTGTCTCGGGCTGTTGTCGAGGGATTCCCGGGCGTTCGTCATCAGTGACCTACCTGTCCACTTGTGGCTGAGTGGACCTTACCCAGGTGACTCAGTCCCCGGCGGTCGCCGCCTTCCTGATCGCCTCCCGGATGCGGGAGTACGTCCCGCAGCGGCACACGTTCTCGATCGCGTCGATGTCAGCGTCCGTCGGCTCGGGCGTCCTCTTCAGCAGGGCGACGGCGGCCATGATCTGGCCCGGCTGGCAGAACCCGCACTGGGAGACGTCGCAGTCCAGCCAGGCCTGCTGCACGGGGTGCAGGGTGTCGCCGTCGGCGAGGCCCTCGATGGTGGTGACCTCGCGCCGCGCGCAGTCGGCGACGGGGACGACGCAGGGCTGTATCTCGGCGCCGTCGAGATGGCTCGTGCAGGCGCGGCAGACGCCCACACCGCAGCCGTACTTGGGGCCGGTGACGTCCAGCAGGTCGCGCAGCACCCACAGCAGCGGCATGTCGTCGGGGGCGTCGACGGTGATCGACTCGCCGTTCAGGACAAAGGTGTGACGGGGCATCAGAGGCCTTCCAGCGATCAGAAGTTGAGGGGGAAGCGACGCGGTTTGGTGCCGGTGGCGCGGGCGTAGGCGTTGGCGACGGCACCGGCCGCCGCGGGGACGCCGAGTTCTCCGGCGCCGCCCGGCTCGCCGCCCGTGGGCAGGATGTGCGCCTCGAAGTGGAGGGGGGCGTGGCGTTGGCGGGCCCAGTGGAAGTCGGCGTAGCTGCTCTCGCGGACGGCACCGCGGTCGATGTGGAGGCCGGCCCGCAGGATCGTGGAGATGCCGTCGACCGCCGTGCCCATGAGCTGGGCCTCCAGTCCGCGCGGGTTGACGGCCGTCCCGACGTCGGCCGCCATCACGACCTTGGTCACCCGCGGGTTCTTCGGATCGGCGGCGTCGATCTCCACCAGGCAGGCCACGCAGGACCCGTACTCCTCGTGGACGGCGACGCCCTGGGCCTGTCCGGCGGGCATCGTCCGGCCCCACCGTCCCGCGTCGGCGACCTTGTCGAGGACGGCTCTGACGGCCTTGCTTCGCAGGGTCGTACGGCGGAACGCCACCGGGTCCTCGCCCAGGGTCCGGGCGATCTCGTCGACGACGATCTCCTCGGCCGTCCGCACGGTCCCGGAGTCCACCGACCGCCAGGCGCCGAGCGGCATCGCCAGCTCGACGGAGCCCGAGTCCCCGGACAGCTTCCCGAAGTTGTAGAGGCCGCTGTCGCTGGGCACCGGGGAGCGGGCGGCAGAAAGGGCGGCCCCCCTGATCCCGCCCTGCGCGGACTTCCCCTCCCACGCCTCGCTCACCGAGGCCGTCGCGTGGGCGAAGGCGACGACCCGTCCCTGGGCGTGGCTGACCCGGATGCGGTGCTGGAAGGCGGGGCGCATCCGCCCGTGCTTGATGTCGTCGGCGCGGCTCCACATCAGCTTCACCGGGAGGCGTGCCTTCTTGGAGATGAGGGCCGCTTCCATGGCCGCGTCGTGGTCCAGCCGACGCCCGAACGAGCCGCCGCCGCGCACGACATGGACGCGTACGGCGGACGACGGCAGCCCGACCGCCGAGGCGATGTCCTCCCGCGCGCCCATCGGCGATTGGGAGGAGAACCAGATCTCGGCACGGCGGGCCCGCACGTCCGCGACGGCGGTGAGGACCTCCATCGGGGCGTGGCCGACGAAGGCGAACTCGAACCGTTCCTCCAGCTGGGCCGATCCGCGCGGCGGTCTGCCGAGCGGCGGGACCGCGGCCCGCAACCGTGAGCGGATGGCCGCGTCGGACAGCCCCGCCAGAGGTCCGTCGGACCAGGTGATCCTCAGCGCGTCTCGTGCCGTTGAAGGCGTAGTGGAAGGACTCCGCCG
>MWJO01000086.1 GCA_002027195.1 Streptomyces sp. GKU 895
GGTGGCGACGGGGCCGGGGCGGGGCGGGAGTGCCGCTGGTCCCCCCGGTTGGCATGTGCCACGCGTGCCGTGGGCCGGGGGCGAGGCGCCGCGCGGGCGGCGGGGCGGCGGGGAAAGCCCTGGTCTAGGAGGTCGTTCCGGTTGCCGCCGGAGCCGGCCTCGGGAATGGGACGGGCGCCAGGACCGGCCAAGGTCGCAGGCGGGGCACAGCTGTTACGACGGCGCCGGCGTCGCCTCCGGCGGCGTACTTCTCGGCATCCCCCGGCGGCCGGGGCCGTGCACCCGGCGTTCGTGACGCCCGACCGGTCCGGCGGTCCGGCGGGGCCTCGGGCCCACGCACAGGTGAGACACCTGACCGACGCGCCTCGGCCGAACTGCCCATGCGCGTCTGCACGGGAAGCCGTACCCGGCCCCAAAAAGGGGCGGCCGGCGCGGCAGGTCACGCCACGCCGGCCGCCGTTCCCCCCTCGGGCGAAAGTGGCTGGAATTCACCAGCCCGGTACCGGACTTGCGGCGGGGTGCCGCCCTCCCGACCCCCGTGGCGAGAGGGCGGCCCCGCTTCCTCGGTTGGCTCAGTAGAGCTTGTTCACCGCGGTGGTCGTCGTCTTGCGGAACGCCTTCACGGGCGCGTCGGCGAAGTCGCCCATCTGTCCCCACTGCACGACCGTGACGGTCTTTCCGTCCCGGCCGACGGAGAGCAGATGGATGTCGGAGGCGCCCCAGGAGGCCTCGATGTGCAGACCGTGGACGCGGGCGCCCTCCTCGACCGGCAGCGTGCCGTAGTCCCGGTGCGTGGCCTCGACCTCCGGGTCGGCCTGCTCCAAGTGCGTGGGGCAGGTCTTGATGTCCTTGTTCAGCCGGGTGGCGAGGGCCTTGGCCTTGGTGGTGTCGCCGACGACGATCGTGAGCTGCAGGGCGCCGGTGTCGAGGTCGGTGCGGAAGGTGCGGTACCGGGAGTCGTAGCCGGGCATCGTGTCCTGGAGGCAGGACAGCAGGCCGTCCGGGACGCCGTCGGTGACCTTGCCGGCCGTCCAGGAGGACGAGGGGTGCGGCGGCAGTTCGGACGCCGACAGGAACTTCGGAGACGTCTTCGGGGCGGCGTCCGCGGGTGAGGCGAGCGTCGCGCCGAGGGCGAGTCCGGTGGCGGCGACGGCGAGGAGCGCGCCGGCTCGGTTGCGCATGGGCATGGGTGTGTCCCCCGTGTACGAGTGAGTGCGAGAAGATGTGCGAGTAAGTAGCGTGTCGCCCGAGGGTGGTTGGTCGGTCCGGCCCGCTCGGTGCGACACCAAGAGCATCAGCGGTCACAGGCAGCCGGCGCAACCGCTGACGGACGATGTGTGCGGGTGGAACCATCCCAGGCCATGTGACCTGCGGGTATGCGAGTGCCTGGGACGGCGGAACGGGGGCGGGACAACGGTGTCGGAGCAGCACGACGCAGACGAGGTGGCCCAGTTCGCGGCGCTGCTGGCGCGGCTGAAGGAACGGACGGACCGCAGCTACGGCCAGTTGGCCCGCCGGCTGAACATGAACACCTCGACACTGCACCGGTACTGCGCCGGTGAGACGGTCCCGGTGGACTTCGCCCCCGTGGAGCGGTTCGCGGCGCTGTGCGGGGCGACGCCGGAGGAGCGGCACGAACTCCACCGGCGCTGGCTGCTCGCGGTGGCGGCACGCCAGCGGTCCCGCCCGCAGGAGCCCGCGCCGGTGCCTGGGCCGGCGCCTGCGCCGGCGCCTGCGCCTGCGCCGGGTGCGGTCGACACGGACGCCGAGGCGAACGCCGCACCGACCGGCGAGGCGGCTTCCGAAGCGAACGCCGCACCGACCGGCGCGACGGTCTCCGAAGCGAACGCCGCACCGACCGCCGAGGCGGTCTCCGAGGCGAACGCCGCAGCGACCGTCCTGGCGAGCACGGACGACGACGACCCCGTCACCGAACTGCGGCTGCCCGGCCCGCCCCGCCCCTGGTACCGGCGTCGACAGACCCTCGTCGCCTCGGCCGCGGCGTCGCGCTGATCGCCACGCTCGGCAGTCTGTCCGCCCTCTCTGACGGCCGCTCCTCCGCCGCCGACTCGGTACGCCCCACCGACCCGGCCGTCACCAGTTCGGCCGCCGCCGCGTCACCGGACCCCACCGCGTCGAAGAAGAAGCCGAGTCCGTCCGCCTCCCCGGACCGGGGAACCTCTTCCCCGTCCGCTTCCGGAAGCGGCCGCCCGCACGCCGGCCCGTCCGCCAAGGGCGGCGGCAGCCCCACCGGCGGGGCCGGGCCGGGGGCCGCCGTGCCGCTGTCCTGGACGGTCAACTCCCATGTCTGGAACGCGGGCTGCGGCCACCAGTACGTCATCGACAAGCCGTCGACGCAGGTGCCACCGCCGCCGGTCGCGCAGGACGCCGCCGTCTGGGCGGCGGCGCAGGGCGCGCTGCACGGCGGCGAGACGATGGTGCAGATCTCCGTGCAGGGGCGCAATTCCACGGCCGTGGTCCTGGAAGCGCTCCGGGTGCGGGTGGTCGGGCGTTCGGCCCCGGCCGGAGGCAACTCGTACGCCATGGACAACGGCTGCGGTGGCGCGCTCACGCCCCGCATGTTCTCCGTCGACCTCGACGCGGACCGGCCGATCGCCCGCTCGGAGGCCGGCAACGACGGCGAGAACGAGATCCCGGCGATCCGGATGCCGTACCGGGTCTCCGCCGAGGACCCGGAGATCCTGCTGGTCACCGCGCGGACCGTGGGCTGCGACTGCAGCTGGTACCTCGAACTGGACTGGTCCTCCCAGGGCCGCACCGGCACCGCCCGGATCGACGACCACGGCACCCCGTTCCGCACGACGGGCGACAAGGGGCTGCCGCAGTACTCGTACGACTACACGAACCGGAAGTGGGTCGCGGGGGACTAAGGCCGGGGCACGTTGCGCAGGTTGGAACGGGCCATCTGGAGCATGCGGCCGACGCCGCCGTCGAGGACGATCTTCGAGGCGGAGAGGGCGAAGCCGGTGACCATCTCGGTGCTGATCTTCGGCGGGATGGACAGCGCGTTGGGGTCGGTGACGACGTCGACGAGGGCGGGGCCCTTGTGCTTGAAGGCGTCCTTCAACGCCCCCGCGAGATCCTTGGGCTTCTCGACGCGGACGCCGTGAGCGCCACAGGCGCGGGCGACGGCCGCGAAGTCGGGGTTCCTGTTCGTGGTGCCGTACGACGGGAGTCCCGCGACCAGCATCTCCAACTCGACCATGGACAACGAGGAGTTGTTGAAGAGGACGACCTTCACGGGGAGGTCGTACTGCACGAGGGTCAGGAAGTCGCCCATCAGCATGGAGAATCCACCGTCGCCGGACATCGACACGACCTGGCGCTTGCGGTCGGTGAACTGGGCGCCGATCGCCATCGGCAGCGCGTTGGCCATGGAGCCGTGCGAGAAGGAGCCGATGACGCGGCGGCGGCCGTTGGGTGAGATGTAGCGGGCGGCCCAGACGTTGCACATGCCGGTGTCGACGGTGAACACGGCGTCGTCGGCGGCGAGTTCATCGAGCACGGAGGCCACGTACTCGGGGTGGATCGGGACATGCTTCTCGACCTTGCGGGTGTAGGCCTTGACCACGCCTTCCAGGGCGTCCGCGTGCTTCTTGAGCATCTTGTCGAGGAAGCGCCGGTTCTGCTTCTCCTTCACCCGCGGGGTCAGACACCGCAGGGTCTCCTTCACGTCGCCCCACACCGCGAGGTCGAGTTTCGAACGCCGGCCCAGGTTCTCGGGACGGACGTCGACCTGGGCGATCTTGACGTTGTCGGGCAGGAACGCGTTGTACGGGAAGTCGGTGCCGAGCAGGATCAGCAGGTCGCACTCGTGGGTGGCCTCGTAGGCGGCGCCGTAGCCGAGCAGACCGCTCATGCCGACGTCGTACGGGTTGTCGTACTGGATCCACTCCTTGCCCCTGAGGGCGTGCCCCACCGGGGACTTGACCTTCTCGGCGAACTCCATGACCTCGGCGTGCGCGCCGGCGGTGCCGCTGCCGCAGAAGAGGGTGATCTTCTCGGCCTTGTCGATCATGCGGACGAACGCGTCGATTTCGGCGTCGCCGGGACGGACCGTGGGCCGGGTGGTGACGAGCGCGGTCTCCAGCGGCTTGTCCGGGGCGGGGTCGTCGGCGATGTCGCCGGGGAGGGAGACGACGCTGACGCCCGAGCGGCCGACCGCGTGCTGAATGGCGGTCTGCAGCAGCCTCGGCATCTGCTTCGGGCTGGAGATCATTTCGCTGTAGTGGCTGCACTCGCGGAACAGCTGGTCGGGGTGGGTCTCCTGGAAGTAGCCCAGGCCGATCTCGCTGGACGGGATGTGCGAGGCGAGGGCGAGGACGGGCGCCATGGAGCGGTGGGCGTCGTAGAGGCCGTTGATGAGGTGCAGGTTGCCGGGGCCGCAGGAGCCGGCGCAGGCGGTCAGCTTGCCGGTGATCTGGGCTTCCGCCCCGGCGGCGAAGGCGGCGGTCTCCTCGTGCCGGACGTGCACCCAGTCGATGCCGCGGTTGCGGCGCACGGCGTCGACGACCGGGTTGAGGCTGTCGCCGACGACGCCGTAGAGGCGTTTCACTCCGGCGCGCACGAGGATGTCCACGAACTGTTCGGCGACGTTCTGCTTGGCCATGAGTCCATGTATCCACACCGCCCGCGGTTACGCCTCCCACACGGCGGCCGCCGTACGGTCGTCGGCGTAGCCCTTCACCCGGACCTGGGTGTCGGCGAGGAACGCGGCGAGGCCCGGCGCGGTGGGGCCGGACCACCGTCCCGTGAGGTACGCGCACAGCTCCGGCTCGCCGCGCAACGGCTCCGCGAGGCCACTGCTGCACATCAGGAGCGTGTCACCCGGGCGGGCTACCGAGGCGCGGAACCGGAACGGTTCGCGGGGCGGCTCGGGGGCGGGTTCGTAGGGGCTCGGCGGGGTGGGGATGCCGAGGTCCATGGTGAGGCGGTCGCCCTCGGGGGTCTCGGCGGGCAGCGAGCCGAAGCCGACGACCGGTTCGCCGGTGGCGTCGGTGACGCGCGGCTCGATGTCCTGCCACTCGCCGTCCCGGAGACGGAACAGGCCGCCCGCGCCGACGCCGAAGAAGACGCGGGTACGGCAGTCGGTGTCGGCGGGCAGGAGCAGACAGCGCAGGGTGGCGGAGTACTCCTCCGGGTCGATGCCCTGTTCGACGGCGCTGGCGCGGAGCTTGCCGAGGCTGCGGTCGGTGAGGCGGTGCAGGCCGGACTTGAGGTCGCCGCGGCGGGCCGCCCTTATGTCCTCGGCGAGCCGGGCGTGACTGCGGCCGACGGCCCTGCCGATCCAGTGGCAGGCCTCGGCGGCGGCCCGGTGGGCGCCGGGCGTCGCGCGGGCGCCGGTGGCCATCGCGACGAGGACCAGGGCGTGGTCGCCGGTGCCGAAGCGGGCGGTGAGGAGGGAGTCGCGGCGGGTCCGCCGCGCGAAGCGGGCGGAATCGCCGCGGACGAGGCGCGGAGGGGAGCCGTAGTGCGGCGCCGTCCAAGACGGTGTCGGCCACGAGGTCGTCGAGTTCGTCGGGGTTCGCGGGGGAGGCGGTGGGTTCGGCTTCGTAGGTGCGCGGCCTGAGCCGAGTAGGTGACGGCGGGTGGGGAGGCGGGGAGGTCGAGGCGGGTGGCTGTGCGGAGGGCGTTTCGGGGCGGCTTCACTGTCGGCCGGAGGTGCGGCGGGGCGGGTTTTCGCTTGCCCGCGCTGGCGGGGTGCCGCTGCGCCCACCCGTGCCGCCCTGCGGCACGACTGCCCGCAGCGACGGCGACGGCGGGGAGGGCGGGAACGACGGCGGCGACGGCGGCGCCGCCTGCGCAGGCCGCCGATGGCGGCGACGATGGCGATGGCGGCGCTGTCTGCGCTGTCGACGATGGCGATGGCGGAAGCGGCGACGTCGTGGAACTGCCTGCGCAGGCGCCGACGACGGCGGCGTCGATCGTGAAGGCGGACCGGCGGCGACGTCGGTGGCACGCCGCGCAGGCGCTGGCGGCGGCGTCGATGAGATGCGCGAGCGGCGCGGTTCAGGTCCGCTGCCGGGGCGGGATCCGCCCCAGCGGCACGACCGCCCGCAGCTCGCTCGGGGATGTCCGCACCCCGCGCAGGGGCATGAGCAGGCTGCGCGGGAATCTCCGCATCCCGTGCCGGGATCTCAGCAGGCCACGCGGGGTTGCCCGCAGCCGGGGCGGAGGCCTCCGCAGCCTGCGCCGAGATGTCCGCAGGCCCCGCCGGGATGTCCGCAGGCTGCGCGGAGTCCTCCGCAGGCCGCACCCGGGGCCCCGCATCCTGTGCGGCCCGGGGCCCCGCATCCTGCGCTGGGATTTCGGCCCTCCCCGCGTCCCCGTTCACCGTTCCCGCCGCCGACTCGTATCTGTCGTCCAGCGTGTCCGGGGCCGAGGTCGGGCCCGCGTCCTCGGTCTTGTCGTCGTACAGCTGTCCCCACCAGTCGTCCTCGTGGCCGGTGGGCCTTCCCCCCTGATGACTCATGCCCCTAATTGTCCACCGCGAGGGCCGGATGAAAACGGGGCAACCGGAAAATCAGCAGGTCGTGCGAAACAGGTCGCCGGGCGGTCCCACCCCCCACGGGAGAACCGCCGCGACGTCCGAGTGACCCGGGCCCGCGATCCCCTGACGTGCTAGCGCACGTCGTAGGCCCGGGTCACGATCTGGGTGACCGAGTTGCCGTTGGCGTCGGTCAGGCCGGCCCTGAGTGTGACCTGCTTTCCTGTCGCCGAGCTGTGGTCGACGACCGCCTGCCAGACCCCGCCGCGCCGCTCCGTCCTCGCCTCGGTCCAGGTCTCGCCGCCGTCGTAGGAGTAGGCGAGCCGCACCGAGGTCAACGCGCCCGGGTGGTAGCCCGCGTGGCCCGTCGCGGTGAGCGTGATGCGTTGGCCGTCCTTCGCGGGGAGGGTCTTGAGGCCGTCCTCGGGGAGGGCGTAGTGGGGGAAGAGCAGCGGGATGCCCTGGGAGTAGGCGTTCTCGTCGAGGGCCGAGCGGAAGGACCAGGTCGTGGTCGTCTGCGTGGTGCGGTTCCAGACCCGGGCCGGCTGGCCGAACTTCGCCGTGTTCAGGGTGAGTTCGTACGACGACTCCTCCGCCGGGACCGTGAACACCCCGAACGGGTAAGGACTGTCGCCGATGGTCTCGCCGTTCCGCTTCAGGACCATGTTGCCCAGGTCGCCGAAACTGCCCTGGACGCCCACGTGTTGGCCGTCGCCGTAGAACGCGGGGGCGACTCCGATGAGGTTGCCCTGGCGTTCCGCGGCCAGCGTCTCGGTGCCGGTGTCGTCGAGGGGGCCGGTCGGCGCGAGGACACCGCCGTACCACTCCTCCTGACGACGCTCGCCCTTCTCGTACGTCCGCACGGGGTCGATCATGAACTCGCCCCACGGGAAACTGCTGGACAGCTGGTGCCCCCAGCCGGTCGTGCCCGGCGTGCGGTACTCGGTGCGGGTGAAGGGCGCGGGGACGGTCTCGATGTCGCCGAAGTAGCCGGTCAGGCCGCTCGGGCGGGTCATCGACGGGAGGTCGATGTGGTCCGTCGCGTCGCCGGACATCGACTTGTACGTCGCCTTCGTCGCCGCCAACTCCCGGTCGCGGGCTCGGTAGACGCGATCGCTGCGGAGCTGTCCCGTCTCCGGGTGGGCGAGGGTGTAGACGTACGGGCTCTTCGCCGTCGCCGTCCAGCGCAGGGTCGTCGCCGTCCCGGCCGCCAGAAGCGCCTTTGCCTCCTCCGTCGGGATTCCCAGGATCGGCAGCGGGCCGCCGGTGAAGCCCGCCGACGGGTACCAGCGGCCCGGCGCCTCGCGGTAGCCGAGGACGGCCACGGCACCGGCGGCCTGCGCGCGGTTCGCGACCTCGTAGGCGCCACCGTCGTCCGGGAGCCTGACGAGTGCGATCTTGCCCTTCGCGCCCGAAAGGTCCGCCTCCGTACCGGACTTGGCGTCGTAGAGGGAGGCCTGCCCCTTGCCGTCCAGGTTCACGGAGCTCGTCGACGCGGTCACCGGGTGGAGCTTCCGCCCGCCCACGACCGCCAGTTCGGTGATCTGCGGGGCCGCGGCACGCCAGAAGCTGTCGAACTCGAAGCTGCCGTCCGTGGCCTTGCCGTCGACGGAGGCGTAGTAGCCGCGCAGGGTGCGGCCGCCCGCCGCGGTGCCGCCGTGCAGCCAGGTGTCGTCCCACGAGCGGGCGAAACCGAGCGTGACGCCGCGGAGTTCGGTCGGCTGGTCCGTGCGGACGCCGAGGCGGTGGGCCTTGCGGGCGTCGAGGACGACCGTGGTGTCCCCGCGGACCTCCAGCTGCGGACGGGCCAGGTAGGCAAGGGAGTTGTAGAGGGTTCCTTCGGTCTCGGGGGTGGTGACGAAGGCGGAGAAGAAGTAGCTGCCGGGGCGGATCTCGTACGTCTGGTCGGTGGCGCCGTCGTTGAAGCGGCGCTCGCCGGTGGCGTCGTCGGTGCCGATGACGTCGACGGAGGAGGCGCCGGTGGCGGGGTCGCCGTGGCGGTCGATGAGCTTGACGCGCAGGGTGACCGTCTCGGGCTGGACGTAGAGGGAGAAGGGGGTGGAGACACGCACCCCGTTCGCCTGGGCGAGCACCCGGCCCGTGATGTCACCGTACTGGGCGCGTCTGAGCGTGGCCGTGGGGTCGATGCGGAGCGGGACCTCGGCCGTCCTGCCGGCCGGGACGGTGACCGAAGCCGAGCTCAGCCGGGCCACGGGTGAGCGGACGGTGGAGCCGTCGTTGCCGGTGACCCCCGTCACCGACAGCTTCAACTGCACCGCCCTGTCCGTGGTGTTGGTGTACGGCACGGAGACGGTGGTGCGGTCGCTGGTGTCCTGCGGCCAGGCGTAGGTGCCGGCCTGGACGGCGGGCGTGCCGAGGACCGTCTGGTCGAGGGCGGCCTTGACGTCGAGGCGGCCGCCACCGGTCTCGCGGACGTCGCCGGGGATGTCCGCCTCGGCGGCGGAGACGAGGGCGGCCTTGATCCGGGCGGCACTCCAGTCCGGGTGCCGCTGCTTGAGGATGGCTGCGGCGCCCGCGACGTGCGGCGTCGCCATCGACGTACCGCTCATGGACTGGTAGGCGTAGACGCCGCGCCCGCCCGCGTTGGCCGCGGAGATGCCGACGCCCGGGGCGGTGATCTCGGGCTTGAGGGTGTGGGCGCCGTAGACCGGGCCGCGGCTGGAGAAGTTCGCGGTCGAGTCGTCGCGGTCGACGGCGCGACGGTGAGGACGCTCGGGGCGCAACCGGGCGAGGAGACCGTGTTGTCGCCGGGGCCGGAGTTGCCGGCCGCGATGACGAAGAGGGTGTTCGGGTGCGAGCGGGCGAGTTCCTCGGTGGCCTGGGCCATCGGGTCGGTGCAGTCCCGCTCGTCGGGGTTGCCGAGGCTCATGGAGACCACGTCGGCGCCCTGCTCGACGGCCCACTGCATGCCGGCGATGATCCACGAAGTCTCGCCGTAGCCGCCGTCGTTGAGGACCTTGCCGTTGAGCAGTGCGGCGCCGGGCGCGACGCCCTTCTTCTTGCCGCCGCTCGCGGCGCCGGTGCCGCCGACGGTGGAGGTGGTGTGGGTGCCGTGGCCCTGGTGGTCGTCGGCGTCGGCCGAGTCGGTGAAGTTCTTCGACGCGCTGATCCGGCCCTTGAGGTCGGGGTGGCCGGCGTCGACGCCGGTGTCCAGGACGGCGACCTTGGTGCCCTTGCCGTCGTAACCGGCGGCCCAGGCCTGCGGGGCGTGGACCTGCTTGGTCGACCGGTCGAGGGTGGCCGACACCTTCGCGTCCAGCCACAGCTTCTTGAGGGACCCCTGGTTGACGTCGTCCCAGAAGGCGCCGGCCTTCTCCTTGTCCGCGTCCAGCGCCACGCCGTCGATCGCGTCGAGCACCCGGTCGCGTGCGGCGCGCGCGGGGTCTTCGGGACGCTGCGGGCGGTGACGGCACGGTCGTAGGTCGCGATCAGCGGCAGCGTGTCGGTGTGGGCGTCGTCGTAGCCCTGCCGGACCAGGCCGGTGACGTTGAACAGCTCCTCGTCCACGCGTCCGGTGGCCAGCGCCTCGACCGCGCCCTCGGGATAGACGTACAGGTCGTCGCCGTCCTGGCGGGTCTGGGTGAAGGGGGTCGTGCCGTCCTCGCCGGGCAGGGCGACGGCCCCGTCCTTCGTGACGAGGACCCGGTCGCCGGTGACGAGGGTGACGACGGTCCCGGCGCCGGGGGTGGCCCGGCTGCCGGTCAGCGGTCTCGGATCGTCGTCAACCGCGTGCGTGGGCGCGGCGGTCGTGACGGCCAGGACGACGGCGGCCGCCGCCCCCATGGCCGTACGGCGTATCGCTCTCGCCAAGATCGCTCTCCTGCCGTGTCGCCGCATGCCCGCGGACGCGAAACGCGCAGGCCGAAGGTGCCCAAGGCGGGCATTGCGGACGGTGGTTGATGCTGCGGTGGCGCCACGATGGCAGAGGGGCGGGTGGTGCGGCGATGATGTGCCGAGGCGGGTTTGCGCCGTGGCCGGTTCCCGCCACCGCGCCGCCGGGGAGGGGTCGTTGATGCTGGGTGCGCTGGGACTGGACGAGACGCACGAGTCGGCGTACCGGGCGCTGGTGTCCGTGGGTGCGGCCGACGTGCCCGATCTGGCGCGGCGGCTGACGCTCGCGGAGCACGACACCGAGCGCGCCCTGCGCCGCCTGGAACGCCATGGACTCGCGGCCCAGTCCTCCGCCCGCCCCGGCCGCTGGGTCGCCGCTCCCCCGGGGGTGGCGCTGGGCGCGCTGCTCACCCAGCAGCGGCACGAGCTGGACAAGGCCGAGCTGGCGGCGGCGCTGCTCGCCGAGGAGTACCGGGCGGCGGCGGCCGAGCCGGCCGTACACGACCTGGTCGAGGTGGTGATCGGGGCGGCGGCGGTGGCGCAGCGGTTCCTTCAGTTGCAGCTGGGGGCCACCGAGGAGGTGTGCGCCCTGGTCACCGGCAATCCGGCGGTGGTCTCCGGCGGGGAGAACGACGCCGAGGAGCAGGCGGCCGGGCGCGGGGTGCGCTACCGGGTGGTGGTGGAGCGGTCGGTGCTGGACCTCCCGGACGGCATCACCGAGCTGTCGGCGGCGCTGGGCCGGGACGAGGAGGTACGGGTCGTGGACCGGGTGCCGACCAAGCTGGTCGTCGCCGACCGCGTCCAGGCCCTCGTACCGCTGACCTCGCACACGGCGGAGCCGGCCGCGCTGGTCGTGCACGCGAGCGGGCTGCTGGAACTGCTGTCGGGACTGTTCGAGTCGGTGTGGCGGGAGTCGCTGCCGCTGCGCCTGGGCGCCGCCGGGGTGACCGAGGCGGAGGCGGACGCCCCCGACGTGACGGACTTGGAGGTGTTGTCCCTCCTGCTCGCCGGGATGACCGACGCGAGCGTGGCCAAGCAGCTCGACCTGGGGCTGCGGACCGTGCAACGCCGGGTGAAGCGGCTGATGGAGCTGGCGGGCGTGACGACGCGGTTGCAGCTGGGGTGGCATGCGTACGAGCGGGGGTGGGTGGCCCGGGGGTGAGCGGGGCGAACCTTTCTGACCTGCGGTTTCTTCGGGCGTCGGGCACCCTGGACGCATGGGAGTGTGGGACCTCCTGCTGGTCGGCCTGGTCCTCCTGCTCGGCCTGTGCGGAGTGCTCGTGCCCGGGGTGCCGGGATCGTGGCTCGTGTGGGCCGCGGTCTCGTGGTGGGCGCTGAAGGATCCGCAGCCCGTCGCGTGGTGGGTGCTGGTGGGGGCCACCGTGGTGCTGTTCCTGTCCCAGGTGGTGCGCTGGGCGCTGCCGCCACGACGGCTGCGCACGAGCGGCGCGACACCCCGGATGGGCGTGTACGCCGGTGCCGGCGCGTTCCTCGGTTTCTTCCTGATCCCCGTGCTGGGCGCGATCCCCGGCTTCATGGGCGGCGTCTACCTGCATGAGCGCCTCCGTCTCGGCCGGCACGGGGAGGCGGTCGCGGCGCTGCGCACGGTGATGCGCTCGGGCGGGTCCAGCGTGCTGACGGAACTGTTCACGTGCCTGCTGATCATGGGCGCGTGGCTGGGGGCGGTGATCTGGGGGTGACGTAGGCCCGCGGCCCTAGGCCGAGGAACCGATGTGCGGTGAGGACGGGCGTGTTTGGGTGGGCGCATGACCGAATTCAGCGAGGCCGAACGCGCGTATCTGAGGTCGCAGCGGCTGGGGCGGCTCGCCACCGTCGATCCCCAGGGGCAGCCGCAGGCGAACCCGGTCGGTTTCTTCCCGCAGGACGACGGGACGATCCTGGTCGGCGGCCATCAGATGGGCCGCAGCAAGAAGTGGCGCAACCTGCGCAAGAACCCGAAGGTCGCGCTCGTCGTCGACGACGTCGTCAGCCTGCGGCCCTGGAAGGTGCGGGGCATCGACATCCGCGGGGAGGCCGAGCTGCTGGTGGGCCCGCACGAACTCGGCCCGCACTTCAGCGAGGAGGTCATCCGCATCCATCCGCGGCGGATCCACAGCTGGGGTCTAGAGGACACCCTCGAGGGTCAGTAGCGCGATCTTGCGTTCCAGCCCGCCCGCGTACCCGGTCATCGACCCGTTCGCGCCGATCACCCGATGGCAGGGCCGGACGATCAGCAGCGGGTTGGCGCCGATGGCACCGCCGACCGCCCTCACGGCGACCCTTGACGCCCCGATCCGGGCGGCGATCTCGCCGTAGGTGACCGTCGCCCCGTAGGGAACGTCGTCGAGGGCGGCCCAGACCCGCTCCCGGAAGGCGGTGCCCTCGGCATGCAACTCCAGCCGGAACTCCTTGAGTTCCCCGGCGAAGTAGGCGGCCAGCTGCTCCTCGGCCGCCCGGAAGGGCCCGGGGTCGTGCCGCCAACTCCCCTGCACGGCATGCCCGTTCTTCTGCCCGGGAACGGACAGCGAGGTCAGCGCCCCACCGGGGTCCGCGGTGAGCAGGAGCGGCCCGACGGGGCTTTCGACGGTCGTCCAGTAGAGGGTCATTTGGTCTCCAACTCCCCTGCGGTGCGCAGGTGTTGCAGGGCGTACGAGCGCCAGGGGCGCCAGCTGTCGGGGACGTCGAGGTCGGCCGGGGCGACGTCGGGGTCGCCGAGGGCGCGGGTGCGGATGACCGCGACCGTGCGGGCGTCCATGCCCGGGAGGGTGAGCAGGGCGGCCTGCGCGTCGTCGCGGTCGGCGCCCGGGTCGAGCCGTACGTGACCGTCGGCGAGGGCGGCGCCGAGGGCCGCGACGGGGCCGTCGGGCCTGGGCGAGGGCGCCGGCCTCGGGGAAGAGGTGCGTGAGGCTGCCGCAGGGCGCGTCGAGAGCCTTGCCGTACCGCTGCACAAGCCGCTCGGCCTCCTCCGCCCCGACCAGCGCCCGCACCGCGAGCTCCTCGGGATCGGCCGCTCCGGGTGACCGCAGCCCGGGCCGGGCGGCGACCAGGGCAGCGAGCCTCGGATCGGCGCCGAGCCGCTCGTCACGGCGTACGGATCGGCGTCGAGGTCGAGGAGCCGCCGCAGCCGGCCGACGGCGGTCGTCAGATCGCGCAGGTCGGTGAGGTGCAGCCGGGCGTCGAGCCATCCCCGGGCCCGCTCGTCGACGGCGACGATCCCGGTGCCGTACGGCAGCCGCAGCGTCCGCCGGTAGACGCGCTTCCCGGGTTGCCCGCTGACTTCCTCGACGCCGGGTACGGCCTCGGCGGCCAGGACGTCGAAGACGGCGGCGGACTGGTAGGCACCCCGGTAGGCGAGCCGCAGCGGCACCCCGGCCGACGTGGTGGCCGTACGACGGCGCGCCGGGGGCGGCGGCGCGCAGTTCGCTCGGCGTCGAGGCGTACACGGCGCGGATCGTGTCGTTGAACTGCCTGACGCTGGCGAAACCGGCGGCAAAGGCCACCTGGGTGACCGGCAGCTCGGTGGTCTGGAGCAGGACGCGTGCCGTGTGCGAGCGCTGGGCCCGGGCGAGGGCGACGGGCCCGGCGCCGAGCTCGGCGGTGAGCTGGCGCTGGACCTGCCGGGCGCTGTACCCCAGCCGCCCGGCGAGCCCCGCGACGCCCTCACGGTCGACGACCCCGTCCCCGATCAGCCGCATCGCCCGCCCCACCACATCGGCCCGCACATTCCACTCCGCCGACCCCGGCACGGCATCCGGCCGACACCGCCGACAGGCCCGGAACCCCGAGCCCTGAGCGGCGGCGGCGGTCGCGAAGAACCGCACGTTCCGCCGCTTCGGCGTGACGGCAGGACAGCTGGGCCGGCAGTAGATCCCGGTGGTGGAGACGGCGAAGAAGAACTCCCCGTCGAACCGCCCGTCCCGGCTGCGCACAGCTTCGTACCTGGTGTCTTCTTCCATCACAGGTTCCAGTGTGGTCCAGGTACAAAAATGCGGCTGGCGGATTTCAGACACGGCACTGAGAAGGCTCTTAGGGGCGCGGGGAACTGCGCGAGCAACCACAGACAACCCGCACCCGCCGAACAACCGACCCGGCACCCCCGTAGGCGCTAAACCCACCGCCCCCGCTTCACCTCCATCGCCGCCTTCCCCTCAGCCCCCCGCTTCTTCCACTCCCGCCGAAGCTCCGCACGGACCCGCGCATCGGTCTTGGCGACGATCCGCTGGTTCTCCCGGATCAGCTTCCGATAGCTCTCCAGCCGCCGCTCCGCCAGCTCGCCGGAGTCGATCGCGGCGAGCACCGCGCACCCCGGCTCGCTCTCGTGCGCGCAGTCATGGAACCGGCAGTCCGCGGCCAGCTCCTCGATCTCGGAGAAGACCTGCCCGACGCCGCTCTCGGCGTCGAAGAGCCCGACCCCCCGCAGCCCGGGCGTGTCGATGAGGACACCCCCGCCGGGCAGGGCGAGCAGGTTGCGGGTCGTGGTGGTGTGCCGTCCCTTCCCGTCGACGTCCCGGGCGGCCTGGACCGCCATGACGTCCGAGCCGACCAGGGCGTTGGCGAGGGTCGACTTCCCGGCGCCGGACTGTCCGAGCAGCACGGATGTGCCGCCGGAGACCACCGCGGTGAGGACGTCGAGCCCGTCCCCGTCCACGGCGCTGACGGTCAGCACCGGCACACCCGGTGCCGTCGTCTCCACGTCCTGGACGAGATGCGCGAGCGTCACGGCGTCCGGGACGAGGTCGGCCTTGGTGAGCACGACGACGGGCTGGGCGCCGCTCTCCCAGGCGAGGGCGAGGAAGCGCTCGATGCGGCCGAGGTCGAGTTCGACGGCCAGCGACACGGCGACGATCGCGTGGTCGACGTTGGCGGCGAGGATCTGCCCCTCGGAGCGCTTGGAGGAGGTGGAGCGCACGAAGGCGGTACGGCGTGGCAGATACGTCCGTACGTAGCGCGGGTTGCCGCCGGGTTCGACGGCGACCCAGTCGCCGGTGCACACGACCCGCAGGGGGTCGTTGGGGGTGACGAACGCGGTGTCGGCGCGCAGCGTCCCGTGGGCGGTGACGACGTCGCACTGCCCGCGGTCGACGCGGACGACCCGCCCGGCGAGCAGTCCTTCGGCGTCGTAGGGGGCGAACTCGTCCGCCCATGCGTCGTCCCAGCCGTAGGGAGCGAGCGCGGAGAAAACAGCAGAGGAAGTGGACGGGGTGGAGCTGGAGGAAGTCAAGGGTGACCCTTCGAAGGGCGGCCCCGGCAAGGAAGTTGAGTGAGGTCAGCCGGCGGCCACGGAGGTGGACGTGATGATCTGGATGCGGGCAGCGCTCATCGCAGTGACAGCCATCGGTCGACACCTCCTCGAACACACTCACTCGGCCGGCTCGTCCGGCTGGAACGTCCCCACCGTATCCGGGGCACCCTCGACCCCGTCAACCGAATTAATCAGGCCTTCGTGCAGGCCTGCCCGTTCAACGTCACGTCGTACCCGAGCGAGTTCGCCCCCTGCCAGGAGGCGATGAAGCCGAAGGCGAGGTCGGCGCCCGCGGCGACGGTCTTGTTGTAGTCGGCGGCGGTGGCGGTGACGCGGGAGTCGCTCTGGGAGAAGTTCGCGTCCCACATCTCGCCGACCTTCTGGCCGTCCTTGAACGACCAGTCGACCCGCCAGTCGTCGAGGGCCCGCGCGGTGGTGACCTTCACCGTGGCCTGGAAGCCGTCGGGCCACTGGTTGACGAGGGTGTACGTGTAGGTGCAGGCGGCGCGTGCGGTCGTCGGGCCGGGGGCCGGTTTGTCGTCGTCCTGCGCGGCGGAGGAGGTCGTGCCCTGGGGTTCGGGGTCTGGGTTCTTCCGGGTGGGCGAGCCCTGGGTGGCGCTGGCGGAGGGGCCTTGGAGCCCGACGACGGGGTGGCGCTCGCGGACGGCAGGGTGGTGCCGGGGTCGGCCGCGACGGGCTGGCGGTCGGCGGAGTCGCCGGGGCTCGCGGTGCCGTCGTGCATGCCGCCCTCGCCGAACGGCATCATCGAGACGCCGAGCGCCAGCAGCGACACCAGGACGGCGGTGACGAGGAGACTGGTGCGCACGACCCGCGCCTTCTGCGCCCCGGGGTTCGGCGGCAGGGCGTCGACCGGTTCCGGGCGTCCGGCACCCAGCCGCACCTCGGCGGCCCGGCGTCGGCGTTCCAGGTAGGCGAGGCCGCCCCAGCCGATGACCCCGCCCGCGAGTGCCGCGGGCAGCCCGCCGCCGTGCAGCCGCAGACAGGCGGCGGCCTCGGCGCACTGCACGCAGGTGGCGAGGTGCCGGGAGAGGTCCTCGGGTGTGTCGGCGCCGGCGGACCGGGTGACCGCGTCGAGGAGCCGGGCATAGCTGCGGCACTGCGCGGCCATCGGGGTGTCGAGGTGGTTGCGGTGGCTGCGGTCCCTGAACAGGCCGCGCACCTGGGCGAGTTCCTCGGACACGGTGGCCGGGTCGAGGCCGAGCCGGCGGGCCACCACGGACAGCGGCAGCGCCTCGACCTCGGCCAGCCAGAGCAGGTCGGCGTCGTGTTCCTGCATGTCGCGCAACCCGCGCAGGGCGAGCGGGCGTTGGAGCGGCGGCCCGGTGTAGCGTTCGGCCTTCTCGGAGTTGAGCCAGAGCCGCAGGTCGGGGTCGAGCTTGTGGCCCTGTCCGCCGGTCTCCCAGTCGGCCGCCGTGGTGCGCACCGCGGTCAGCAGCAGGGGAATCATGGGCAGCCGGGGCGCCCGCCGGCCGGCGCCTCGGCCCGGGTTCGCGCCGGCCGCCCGGGCCTCGCGCATGCCGAGCGCGAAGGCCTCCGTGGACAGCTGGTTGGCCGCGGTGGACCCGGACGTGCAGAGGTCGGCATAGGAGAGGACCGCGTCCCAGCACTCCGAGAACAGGGCGGCCTCGGCGGCGTCATGGGGGGTCGGCAGGTCGGGCATCGGTCTCCTGCATCCAGAGCGAGGTCAACTCACCTTATTGGCAACGGAGTTGCGGGGAACCTCGCGACAGCGCATGAGCTTTTCACGGGTTCCACACAACTGACAAGCGGGCTATTCAAATCCGGTTACCGGGAGTCGGCGAACGCCCACGTCACGTTGCCCTTGTTGTGCCTGTTGCGCCAGTTCCTCGTGGTGTCACTTCTGGATACATACGCAAAGAAGGCCCGGACGTCTCGATCCGGACCTTCTTTTCCGAGGGCGTCGTCGACGACCCGCTTTCCCCGGGAACCCGCGGCTACGCCTCCACCGGTTCCTGCGCCGGCAGGCTGTCCATGAAGGAGCTCACGGAGAAGACCGCGCGGCCGGCGCCGGGTTCACCGTAGCCGGGGGGTGAGGAGAGGCCGAACTCCTCCATCGTCTGACGGTAGGCCTGGAGCAGCCGGATGTGGTATTCCAGCGGCGCGCCCTGCGGGTTGGCCTTGCCGAGCGGGGTCGTCGGCTCCGGGCACCAGGTGGTGAAGCGGGGCGTGATGCCCTGCGACATGAAGAAGCGCAGGCCCTCCGTGGTCGAGGCGATCGCCTCGTCGACCGTCTTGAAGCCGAAGGGCTCGGCCATCTCCACGCCCGCCACGAAGTTGGGGATCACGTTGCGGGCGCCGAAGATCTCAGCCGAGTCGAGGATGCGCTTGTGCCACTCGTCGCGGCCGACGTAGCGCTCCTTGCCCGGGCAGTACATCTTGAACAGATACTCGTCCCACACCTCGTAGTTGGGGTGGTAGATCTGCACGCCGTAGTCCTTGAACCGCTGCACGTCGTCCTTGGGCAGCGCCTGGGCGACGACCTTGCCGATCCAACGGCCCGGGAAGCGCTCCTCGATGGCCTTGGCGTAGTGGCCGTAGAAGTCGGCCTCGTCGCGCCCGGAGACGGTCTTGGTGATCGCGCCGCCGGTGAGCGTGTACGCGGTCGACGCCTTCTGGGTGTCGTAGCGGTCGATGATCTCCAGGGCTTCGAGGACCTCCTCGACGTCCTTCACACCCGTGTACGGCCGCCCCGCCGCCTTGTGCTGGCGCCAGTTGTGGTTGATGTCGCAGTACTGGCACTCCTCCTTGGCGCCGAAGTACTGGCACACCCGGAAGACCGTCAGGTAGATGAGGTAGCCCCACTGGATGGTCGGGGCCACCTCCATCACGGACTTCCCGTTGGCGAGCTTGTGCTTGTAGTACTCCGGCATCGGCGGCACACCGACGTCGGCGATGCGCTTGCCGTCGAGGTAGAGGCCGAGCATGCCGCTGTCGTCCGCGGCGACGCGGTACGGCGAGGCCGGGTTCACGCGCACGGAGACGACGGTGCGGCGCAGGTCGTACGGGCCGCCGGTGAGGATGATCTCCTCCGGCGGGCGGCGCAGGGCGGCTTCGCCGAGCTCGGGGAGGGTGCCGTGGTCGAAGGAGAAGATGAAGTACGACTTCGGCTTGACCTCACCGCCCTCGTTGTCACTGAGGGCGGACGGGTCGAAGGCCACCCCGCCCCGGAGCAGATCCTCCTTGAAGACGGCCTCCCGCGGTACGTGCGGGAACCTCTCCATCAGATCTTCGACCAGCGCGGTACGGCTGCCCATCCGTCATCTCCTCCCGGCTAAGGCGTTCGACTCCTCACGGTATGCCCCCGCCCGCCCGTCACGCGTACCGGGTCCCCTCGCGCCGAGCGATATGTGCCGGTACGGGCGTTTCGGCGGCCAGCGCGGGGTCCGCGACCGGCGCTCCCCACACGGAGGTGAGCGGAAGCACACCGGCCCACAGGCCCAGCTCCGCGTCGGGGCCGTCACCGTCCTCGGGCGGACCGGTGCGGATCTTGACCGAGGCCTCGTCGAGGGAGAGCACGAGGAGGGTGGTGGCGGCGAGTTCCCTGCGGCTCGGCTGCCGGGCGTACGACCACTGCCCCGGCGTCGCGTGTTCGGTGAGCCGGCGCAGGCCTTCGCGCTTCTCCTCGGGGTCGGTGACCTTGCGGGCCTCGCCGTGGATCATCGCGCTGCGGTAGTTCACGCCGTGCTCGAAGACGGACCGGGCGAGGACGAGGCCGTCCACGTGCGTGACGGTGACGCAGACCGGCGTCCCGCCCGCGAGACTGCGGCTCGCCACGGAGCCGTGGAGGTAGAGGTGCCGCTCGTCCCGCCCGTAGACGGTCGGCACGACCAAGGGCCGCCCCTCGACGACCACGCCCAGATGACAGACGAACCCGGCGTCGAGGATCGCGTTCAGGTCGGCCCGGTCGAGGCTGCCCTGTGCGCGGAGACGGCGGTGCCGGGTGAGGTCGGTGTCGGGGAGCGGATCGAGGGTCATGACAGCGGAATCTACTGATCTCGCCGCACAGAAGCCAGATCTTTACTGATATCGACAGTCACACGGCCACGCTTCAACGAAAACCGCAACGCTCACGCCTCGTGCTCCAGCGCCGCCCACTCCACCGGATACGCCGGCTTCTCCCCCGCCGCCAGCCGCGCCGCCTCCTCCGCGACCGTCGCGCCCAGTCGGGCCAGCTCGTTGCCCTGGGAGCCCGCGAGGTGCGGGGTGACGAACGCGTTGGGGAGGTCGTACAGCGGGGAGCCGGCCGGGAGGGGCTCGGGGTCGGTGACGTCGAGGACGGCGTTCAGGCGGCCGGAGCGCAGCTCGGCGACCAGGGCCTCGTGGTCGACGAGGCCGCCGCGCGCGGTGTTGATCAGGGTCGCCCCGTCGGGCATGAGGGCCAGCTCGCGGCGGCCGATCAGGTGGCGGGTCTCCGGGGTGTCGGGGGCGTGGATCGTGACGATGTCCGAGGTGCGCAGGAGGTCGTCCAGCTCCAGCAGGGGTACGCCGAGTTCAGCCGCGCGGGCCGTGTCGACGTACGGGTCGGCGAGGGCGGGACGCAGGTCGAAGGGGCGCAGGAGCTCCAGCAGCCGGCGGCCGATGCGGGAGGCGCCGATGACGCCGACGCGGCGGCCCAGGTTGCCGATGCCGGGGACGACGCCCCAGCCGGGGTGGGCGCGGGTGCCGCGCAGCCGCTCGCGGGCGGTGAGCGCGTCCTTCCCGGCGAGGAGGATCATGGCGAGGGTGTACTCGGCGACCGGCAGCGCGTTGGCGACGGCGGCGGAGGAGACGGTGATGCCGCGCCGCCAGACCTCCGGTGCCGTAAAGCCCTTCACCGAGCCGGCCGCGTGCAGGATGGCCCGGAGTTCCGGGGCGGCGTCGAGGACGGCCGGGTCCAGGCGGGGGCAGCCCCAGCCGGTGACGAGGATCTCGGTGCGGGCGAGCACCTCCCGGACACGCGGGTCGGTGAAGTCCTCGGCCACGAGGCCGTCGTCGATGTCCACCGACTCCCGCAGCCGCGTCAGCACCTCCGGCGGGAAGACGAGCGGAACGTTGGCGGCGGTCATGGCGAACAGGGCCTGGAGGCGCTCGGGCAACGAAGGGGCCTTCCCGCTGGGCGTCTTGGATGGCAAACGGTTTCCAACGTAGGCGGCGGCCAATGAGAGGGTCAACGCACACGCACTCACGTGGAGGGACGACGGGCATGACGGAGACGGTCACCAACTGGGCGGGCAACATCACGTACACGGCGAAGGAGCTGCACCGGCCGTACTCGCTCGACACGCTCGCGGCGCTGGTGGCCGGGAGCGCGACGGTGCGGGTGCTCGGCAGCGGGCACTCCTTCAACGAGATCGCCGAGCCGGGCGCCGAGGGGACGCTGCTGTCCGTCGCCGGGTTCCCGCCCGTGATCGACGTGGACTCGGCGGCGCGGACCGTGCGGGTCGGCGGTGGCGTGCGGTACGCGGAACTCGCCCGGATGGTCGACGCGCACGGGCTGGCGCTGCCCAACATGGCCTCGCTGCCGCACATCTCGGTCGCCGGGTCGGTCGCGACCGGGACGCACGGCTCGGGCGTGGGCAACGGCCCGCTGGCGAGCGCGGTGCGCGAGGTGGAGCTGGTCCTCGCCGACGGCTCGACGCTCACGATCGGGCGGGGCGACCCGCGGTTCGGCGGTGCGGTGACCTCACTGGGCGCGCTGGGGGTCGTCACCGCGCTGACGCTGGACCTGGAGCCGTCGTACGACGTCGAACAGCACCTCTTCACCGAACTCCCCCTGACGGGCCTGGACTTCGAGACGGTGATGGCGGCGGCGTACAGCGTCAGCCTGTTCACCGACTGGCGGGCGCCGGGCTTCCGGCAGGTGTGGCTCAAGCGGCGGACGGACCAGCCGCTCGCCGACTTCCCCTGGGCCGCGCCCGCCACCGAGAAGCTGCACCCGGTGCCGGGGATTCCCGCGGTCAACTGCACCGAGCAGTTCGGGGTGCCGGGCCCCTGGCACCAGCGGCTGCCGCACTTCCGGGCCGAGTTCACCCCGAGCAGCGGGGCGGAGCTGCAGTCGGAGTACCTGCTGCCGCGCGAGCACGCCGTCGAGGCGCTGCACGCGGTGGACGGCATCCGGGAGACGGTCGCCGGGGTGCTCCAGACCTGCGAGGTGCGCACGGTCGCCGCGGACGAGCAGTGGCTGAGTCCGGCGTACGGACGGGACACCGTGGCGCTGCACTTCACCTGGATCGAGGACACCGCGACCGTGCTGCCCGTCGTGCGGCGGCTGGAGGCGGCGCTCGACGGGTTCGCGGCGCGGCCGCACTGGGGGAAGGTGTTCACCACCCCGGGCGCGGCGCTGCGGGAGCGCTATCCGCGGCTCGACGACTTCCGGACCCTGGTGCGCGACCTCGATCCGAGCGGTAAATTCGCCAACGGCTTCGTGCGGGACGTTCTGGGCGACTGACTCAAATGAACCTGGGTGACTGACTTTATAAAGCCCCTTTCCTAACCCCTTGTCGAAAGGCTGGGACGGCCATAGCCTTGCCGCGCGCCGGTGCCGACGTCGTCCCGGCACGAGCCGAAGGGACGGGGGCTACCTGGTGAAGCGCACCTCACGTGACATCCGCACCGCGAACCGCTACGAGGTGCTGCGCCAGATCATCGCCAAGTCGCCCACGTCCCGGCAGGAGCTGGCGGCCGCCACCGGGCTGAGCCTCGCCACCGTCGCCACGCTCGTCGGGGAGCTGCTCGACCTGCGGATGATCACGGAGGTCGGGTTCGAGGACTCGGCGGGCGGCCGGCCCCGGGGGCTGGTCGCGGTCAACGCGTCGGGCGGCGCGCTGATCGGTGTCGACATCGCGGAGACGTACGTCCATGTCGAGCTGTTCGACCTCGGGCTGAACGTGCTGGCCCGGGCCGAGGAGGACGTCCGGCCGAGCGAGAGCCGGCCCGAGCAGGTGGTCGGGCATGTGGCCGCGGTCGTCGGCTCGGTGGTCGCGCAGGCCGGGATCGAGGGGGCGCGGGTCCTCGGCGTCGGGGTGAGCGTGCCGGGCCAGGTCGACCGGGCCACCGGTATCTCGGAGTACGCGCCCAACTGGGACTGGCACGACGTGCCGTTGCTCGACCTGCTGACCGAGCACATCGCCTATCCCCTCTATCTGGACAACCCGCTGCGCGCCTCGGCGGTGGCCGAGCTGTGGTTCGGGGCGGCGCGCGGACGCGGCGACGCCGTGGTGGTCAACCTCGGGACCGGTGTGGGTTCCGGGCTGATCCTCGGCGGCGGGCTGCACCGGGGCGTCAGCAACAGCGCCGGCGAATGGGGCCACACCACGATCGTGCTGGACGGCCGGCTGTGCCGCTGCGGCAAGAACGGGTGCGTGGAGGCCTACGTCGGCGCGTCCGGGATCATGCTGACCCTGCGCGAGACGGGCGCCGACAGTCCGCTGCTGCACCCGGAGGACCAGACGGCGACGATCGCCGCGCTGGCGCGGGGGCTGGCCGAGCGGGACCCGGTGGCGGTCAAGGTGGTCCGCGACACCGTCCGCTATCTCGGCGCCGGCATCGCCGACCTGGTCAACCTGTTCAACCCGGAAGTGGTCGTGCTCAGCAGCTGGGTCGCGGCCGCCCTCGGCGAGCCGCTGGTCGAGGAGGTGCGCGAGGCCGTCGCCCGGCACGCGCTGCCCCGGCCGAACGCCGCCACCGAGATCGTCCTCTCCCCGATCCCCACCGACCCGGTGTGCCTGGGCGCGGCCACGTTCGCGCTCGAAGGGGCACTCCAGTCGGTCGGGCAGAGGCAGCAGAAACGCACCCCGTCGGCGCGGGTCAAGGCGCGCCACCAGTAGCGGCCCAGGGCCGCGGTGCGCCGTGCCGGCGGCCCGCACTCAGGGATGTCCGGTATCCCGAACATCCCGCAACGCTTCGAACAGACTTCGTCCAACCCCTTGCCGAAGCCTTAGCCGAAGGTTAACGTCCCGCACCGCAACTCCTTTTGAGCCATGGGCGCAGAGCCGCAGCCGTACTCGAGACAAGGACGTCACATGTCGGCAATGAGCAACAACACCTGGTCCCGCCGATCCCTCTTCCGGGCCGCAGCGGGCATGGCGGCCGCCGGGACGCTGGCCGCGTGCGGCAGCAACACCGGTCGTGGCAGCGGCTCCGGGGACACGCTCGTCCAGTACTTCCACGCCTACGGCGAGGCGGGCACCGAGCAGGCCATCAAGCGCTACGCCAAGGCCTACAAGGACGCCAACGTCACGACCCAGTGGATCACCGGCAGCAACTTCGAGAACAAGCTGTTCCCGGCCCTGCTCACCAAGAACGCGCCCGACGTCTTCGAGTTCCACCCGCAGCTTCAGCTGGTGACGAGCGGTCAGGTCGCCGACCTGTCCGACATCATCAACCCGGTCAAGGACGACTTCAACCCGGCCGACATCGCCTCGCACACGGTCGACGGGAAGATATACGGCGTCCGGATGATCGACGACCCGCAGTTCTTCTACTACCGGCCCTCGCTGTTCGAGAAGGCCAAGATCGAAGTCCCCCAGACGCTGGAGGAGTTGATCGAAGCCGCCGACAAGCTGACGACGGACAAGGTCAAGGGCGCCTTCCTCGGCAACGACCTCACCGCCGTGCAGAGCCCGCTGATCTGGTCGGCCGGCGCGGACACCCTCAACGCCCAGAACGAGATCGCGTACCACACGGACGCCGTGGCCGACGGTCTCAGCCAGCTCCGCAAGCTGTTCACCAGCGGCAACCTGCTCCTGGACGCCCCCGCCGACTGGTGGGACCCGTCGGCCTTCACCCAGGGCCTGACCGCGATCCAGTGGTGCGGCATGTGGGCCATGCCGGTCATCCAGAAGGCGCTCGGCGACGATGTCGGCATCTTCCCCTTCCCGAAGGTCGGCTCCGCCGGCAAGTTCTCGGTCACCAACGGCGGTTGGTCGATGTTCGTCAACGCCAAGGGCGACAACGTCGACGCGGCCAAGGAATACGTCAAGTGGCTGTGGATCGACCAGAAGAAGTACCAGGAGGACTGGGCGCTCTCCTACGGCTTCCACATCCCGCCGCGCACCTCGATCGCCCAGTCCGCCACCAAGCTCAAGTCGGGTCTGCCGGCCGAGGGCGTCAAGCTCTTCAGCGAGTACGGCCACTTCGACAACATCGGCTGGACGCAGTCCATGATCACCGCGATCAACGACGTGATCGCCAACTCCGTACGCAAGGGCGGCAGCCCGGACGCCGCGCTCAGCGCCGCCGACAAGAAGGTCAACGCCGAGCTCAAGAAGCTCTTCGGATAGACCGGCGGACGGACCTCGACATGTCGACCACCACCGAGATCGACCTCGCGAACCCCGCCCCGGCCAAGCCTGAGAAGGTGCGGCCGCGGCGGGGCCTGCGGGCCAACGCCACGCTCAACTTCTGGCTGTTCACCGGTCCCTTCCTCATCGGCCTGATCGTCTTCGTGTTCGTGCCGATGGGCTGGAGCATCTACCTCAGCTTCTTCGAGGCCCGCTTCACCGTCTCGCCGAGCAGCTTCATCGGCCTCGACAACTACCGGGCGATCCTCGACAACCCCGACTTCACCCAGTCGCTGGTCACCTTCACCGTCTTCGCCGTGTTCATCGTGCCCACCACGTGGGCGCTCTCGCTCGGCCTGGCGCTGCTCGTGCACCGCATCCGGTTCATGAAGGCGTTCTTCCGGTCGGTGTTCTTCCTGCCGACCGCGGTGTCGTACGTGGCCGCCGCACTGGTCTGGAAGATGTCCATGTTCAACGGCGTCCGCTTCGGCCTGGCGAACACGATCCTGAGCTGGTTCGGCGTCGACAACGTCGCCTGGCTCGCCAACCCCGACCCGCCCTGGTACTGGCTGGTCATCGTGACGCTGCGACTGTGGCTGCAGGCCGGCTTCTACATGATCCTGTTCCTCGCGGCGCTCCAGAACATCCCGGCCGAGCTGTACGAGGCCGCGTCCATCGACGGCGCCAAGCCTGGCTGGCAGACCTTCCGCTACATCACGCTCCCCCAGCTGCGCGCCACCTCCACCGCGGTGATCCTGCTCCTGCTGATCGCCGCCTACCAGGCCTTCGACGAGTTCTGGAACCTGCTGAGCAAGGCCACTTGGGGCCAGCCGCCGCTCGTCGAGCTGTACAAGACGGCGCTGGGCGAGAACCAGGACTACGGCCAGGGCAGCGCGGGCGCGGTCATCCTGACCCTGCTCATCCTGGTCATCACGCTGTTCCAGGGCAGGATCATGGGCTTCGGAAGGGGTGAGGAGTCCAAGTGACCACCACCGCACCTGACGTCAGGAAGACTCCCGCGAAGAAGAAGCGCGGCGGGGTCATCGGCAACACCGGCCTCTACCTCGCCACCGGCGTCGCCGCCCTGCTCTTCCTGATCCCCTTCTATCTCATCGTCCGCAACGCCCTGATGACGGACCCGGAGATCACGGGCGAGAACTGGAAGTGGTTCCCCACCGACATCCAGTGGGGCAACATCACCGAGCCGTTCAAGGACGAGACCGTCGACTTCGGCCGCGCCCTGTGGAACTCGTGGGTCGTCGCCGTCCTGCACACCAGCGGCATCCTGCTGATCTGCTCGCTCGCCGGTTACGGACTGGCCCGCATCCCGTACAAGCACGCCAACAAGGTCTTCTACGCCGTCCTGGTCACCCTGATGATCCCGACCGCCGTGACCTTCGTGCCCAGCTTCGTGCTGGTGTCGTCGCTCGGCTGGGTGGACTCCTACCGCGGTCTGATCATCCCGGGACTGTTCAGCGGCTTCACCTGCTTCCTGTTCCGGCAGTACTTCCTGGGGTTCCCCAAGGAGCTGGAGGAGGCGGCGCGCGTGGACGGGCTCTCGTACTGGGGGGCGTACTGGCGGGTCGTCGTGCCCAACTCGCTGAACTTCTTCGCGGCCATGGCCACGATCACGTTCATCAGCGGCTGGAACTCCTTCCTGTGGCCCCTGGTCATCGGCCAGGATCCCAGCGCCTGGACCATCCAGGTCGCGCTGTCGGCGTACATGACCAACCAGACGGTGAACTACCACCTGATCTTCATGTCCACGGCCATCTCCATCCTGCCCCTGGTGCTGGTGTTCCTCTTCCTCCAGCGCTGGCTGGTGCAGGGGATCGCGCAGACCGGCATCAAGGGCTGAGCCCGCTTTCCGAACGACCTGGAGACCGATGTCCTTCCGCACCACCGACCTCGACTACATCGAGGACGTCTCGCCCGGCAGCGGGGCCCTCCCGCCCCGCGCCTGGTACGCCTCCTCCGACGCCAAGTCCCTTTCCCTGAACGGCAGCTGGCGCCTGCGGGTGTCCCCGACCGCCGACGCCGAGGACGACTCGTTCGCCGCGGAGGGCTACGACGCCGGGGACTGGGCCGAGGTCACGGTCCCCGGGCACTGGGTCCTCCAGGGCGACGGCGCCTTCGGCAAGCCCATCTACACCAACCACCTCTACCCCTTCCCGGTGGACCCGCCGCACGTGCCGACGGAGAACCCGACCGGCGACCACCTGCGCGTCTTCGACCTGCCGGAGGGCTGGGACCTTGTGGAAGGCGGTGCCGTCCTGCGCTTCGACGGCGTCGAGTCCTGCGCCCGCGTCTGGCTCAACGGCACGGACATAGGCGAGTTCAAGGGCTCGCGCCTGGCGCACGAGTTCGCGGTCGGGCATCTGCTGAAGCCGTCCGGCAACGTCCTCGCGGTCCGCGTCCACCAGTGGTCGGCCGGCTCCTACCTGGAGGACCAGGACCAGTGGTGGCTGCCCGGCATCTTCCGTGACGTCACCCTGCTGCACCGGCCCGCGGGCGGCGTCCTCGACTTCTTCGTGCACGCCGACTACGACCACGTCACCGGCGAGGGCACGCTGCGCGTCGACTCCGACGTCGACGGGCGGGTGCTCGTGCCCGCCCTGGACATCGATGTCGCGACCGGTGAGCCGGTGACGGTCCCGGTCGAGCCGTGGAGCGCCGAGGCGCCGAGGCTGTACGACGGTGAACTGGTCACCGAGGGCGAGCGGGTGCCCCTGCGGATCGGCTTCCGCACGGTCGTCCTGGAGGACGGCCTCATCAAGGTCAACGGCCGGCCGGTCCTCTTCAAGGGCGTCAACCGCCATGAGTGGCATCCGCGGACGGGCCGCGCGCTGGACCTTGCCACCATGCGCGAGGACGTGCTGCTGATGAAGCGGCACAACCTCAACGCGGTGCGCACCTCGCACTATCCGCCGCACCCGGCCTTCCTGGACCTGTGCGACGAGTACGGCCTGTGGGTCATCGACGAGTGCGACCTGGAGACCCACGGCTTCACCGAGCAGGACTGGCGGGACAACCCCGTCGACGACGACCGCTGGACCCCGGCCCTCCTGGACCGCGCGGCCCGCATGGTGGAGCGCGACAAGAACCACCCGTCGATCGTCTTCTGGTCGCTGGGCAACGAGGCCGGCACGGCCGCGGCCTCACCGCCATGGCCGAGTGGATCCACGGCCGGGACTCCTCGCGCCTCGTGCACTACGAGGGCGACTGGAACTGCCGTGACACGGACGTCTATTCACGGATGTACGCGAGCCACGCCGAGGTGGAGGCCATCGGCAAGGAGCTCGACGGCGGCACCCTGAAGCGGCGCCAACTCCCCTTCATCCAGTGCGAGTACGGGCACGCCATGGGCAACGGCCCCGGCGGGATCGCCGACTACCAGGAGCTGTTCGAGAAGTACGACCGCATCCAGGGCGGCTTCATCTGGGAGTGGATCGACCACGGCATCGAGCACGCCGAGCTGGGCTACGCCTACGGCGGCGACTTCGGCGAGGAGCTGCACGACGGCAACTTCGTCTGCGACGGCCTGATCTTCCCCGACCGCACGCCGTCCCCCGGGCTCGCCGAGTACAAGAAGGTCATCGAGCCGGTCCGTATCGAGGGCGACGGCACCGACGGCACCGTACGGGTGACGAACACGTACGACTTCGCCGATCTGTCGGGGCTCGCCTTCGCGTGGTCGTACCAGGTGGACGGCGAGACGGTGGAGTCCGGCTCGCTGTCGGTGCCCGCGCTGGAGCCGGGCGAGTCCACCGACGTGAAGCTGCCCGAGCCGCCCGCTCACCAGGGCTCCGCGGAGACCGGGTGGACGGTGCGGGCGATCCTCGCCGCCGACACGGCGTGGGGCGAGCGCGGCCATGAGGTGGCGTGGGGTCAGTTCCCGGGCACCGCACGGGCGTTGCCGTCCGTGGCGGCCACCGACGGGCCCGTGCGCGACGGACGGACGATCACGCTCGGCCCGGCCGCCTTCGACGCCCGCACCGGCGCGCTCACGTCGATCGGCGGGGTGTCCGTCGAAGGGCTGCGGCTGGACGTGTGGCGGGCGCCCACCGACAACGACGAGGGCACCGACTGGGTGTCGGGCGTCCAGTACGCGGCGCTGTGGCGCACGCTGGGCCTGCACCGGATGCGGCACCGGCTCGACGCGGTGGAGCTCACCGACGACGCGCTGACCGTGCGGACGCGGGTGGCCCCGGCCGCCCGTGAGGTGGGCCTGGCCACCGTGTACCGGTGGACCTCCGACGGCAGCCGGCTGAGGCTGACGGTGTCCGTGGCACCCGAGGGCGACTGGAAGGTGCCGCTGCCCCGCCTCGGCATCCGGTTCGGGCTCGCCGAGGCCGACGCGGTGACATGGTTCGGCGGCGGTCCCGGCGAGGCGTACCCCGACACCCGGGCGGCGTCGCGGATCGGCCGGTGGACGTCGAGCGTGGACGGCCTCCAGACGCCGTACCTGCGTCCGCAGGAGAACGGCGCCCGGGGCGAGGTCCGTTGGGCGCAGCTCGGTGGTCTGCGGATCGAGGGCGACCCGGAGTTCGCGTTCAGCGCCCGCCGCTGGACGAACGAACAGCTGGAGGCGGCCTCACACCTGACCGACCTCAAGCCCGGGAACACGGTGTGGGTCAACCTCGACCACGGCCAGAACGGCATCGGGACCGGCTCCTGCGGTCCGGGCCCGCTGCCGCAGCACCAACTGACGGCCGCTCCGGCCGAGTTCTCGTTCGTGTTCTCGGCCGACGAGCAAGAGGACCATGCATCGATCGACTGATTGACCGATGGCCCGATGGCCCGATGGACCGGCTTTTCGACGCCGTCGGGTCTCAGGGACAGCTGAGGCGGGTGTCTCCGGTGTCCGTCGTGCAGGTGTCGGTGCCGAAGCCGCCGTTGGCGGTGTCGTTGCCGGAGACGTTGTCGACGGTGTTCAGGCGGTCGTTGCCGTAGTTGCCGATCAGGTTGTCGTTGCCGGGGCCGCCGTTGAGGGTGTCGTCGTCGAAGCCGCCGTCGACGCGGTCGTTGCCGTAGTTGCCGTACGCGGTGTCGGTGCCGTAGCTCGCGTTGATGGTGTCGTCGCCGCCGAGGCCGCAGATCACGTCGGCGCCGTAGGTCCCGGTGATCGTGTCGTTGCCGCTGGTGCCGACGCGGGTGCAGCCGCGGGCGTTGTTGACCGTGGTGGTCACCGTGGCGGTGTTGTTCGCGGTCGCCGGGTCGGTCTGGGCGGCGGCGACCGTGGCCTTGTCGGTGAGGGTGCCGGTGGCCCGGGGTTCGGCGACGACGGTCACGGTGGCCTTGGCGCCCGGTGCGAGGGTGCCGAGGGCACAGGAGACGGCGGTCGTGCAGCTGCCCTGGGAGGCGGTCGCCGAGATGACGGAACCGGCGGGGCCGGTGAGGGTGTCGGTGAGGGTCACGCCGGTGGCGCTCGTGGTGGTGCTGGTGTTCGTGACGGTCACGGTGTAGGTGGCCCGGTCGCCGATGCTCACCGTGGCGGTGCCGGTCTTGGTGACCGACAGGTCGACGCCGGTGGGCGGGGGCGGCGGGGTCCCGCCGCCGAGGTAGCGGGCGAGGGCGCGGTCGTCGCCGGTGTCGCCGGCCGCGACGATCTTGCCGTCGGTCTGGAGGGCGAGGGCGCCCACCCGGTCGAAGGCGCCGAAGTCGGTGGTGGTCCGGCCGCCGGTCGCGAAGCCCGTGTCGGCCGTGCCGTCGGCGTTGTAGCGGGCCAGGGCGAAGTCGGTGCCCGCGGAACCGCCGGCGAGGATCCGGTCGTCGGGCTGGACCGCGAGGTCGTTCACCGCGGACGTGGGGCCGAAGTCGGTGGTGACGACGCCGCCGGTGCCGAAGCCGCCGTCGAGGGTGCCGTCCAGGTTGTAGCGGACCAGGGTGAAGTCCTCGCCGGTGCCGCCGGACATGAGGATCTTGCCGGTGGACTGCACGGCCACGGTCTCGCCCCAGTTGTAGCCGCCGAGGTCCGTGGTGACCTTGCCGTCGCCGCCGAAGGTGGTGTCGAGGCTGCCGTCGGGGTTGTAGCGGGCCAGCGCGAAGTCGAAGGAGGTCGCGCCCGAGTAACCGCCCAGCACGATCTTGCCGTTCGACTGCACCGCCATGTCCTTCGCGATGGCGCCGCCCTCCGCGCTGAAGGAGGTGTCGACCACGCCGTCGCCGTCGAAGGAGGTGTCCAGGGTGCCGTCCGGCAGGAGGCGCACCAGCGCGAAATCGCCGCCCGCGCGGGCCCCGGCGAGGATCTTCCCGTCCGGCAGCACCGCGACGCCGGCGGCGTCCTCGGCACCGCCGGCGAGGCCGGGGCTGATCCAGCCGTCACCGCCGCCGAAGGAGGTGTCGAGGCTGCCGTCGGTGGTGTAGCGGGCCACGGTGAACCAGCAGCAGCCGGCGAACTCGTCGTCGGTCTCCTGATGGCGGCCGACCACGACGATCTTCCCGTCGCCCTGGAGCGCCACGCCCTGGGCGACGTCCTCACCGAACTCGAAGTCGGTCAGCACCTCGCCGTCGCCGCCGAAGGAGGCGTCCGGGGTGCCGTCGGGGTTGTGGCGCATCACGGTGAAGTCGGAGGCGTCGAAGTCGGAGCCCTGGCTGGAACCGACGGTGACGATCTTGCCGTTGCCGGCCTGTACGGCGACGTCCTGGGAGTCGGCGCGGAAGCCGTTCTCGACGACGACCTTCCCGCCGGTGCCGAACGCGGTGTCGAGGTCACCGGGTGCGGCGAGCGCGCTGCCCGGCAGGGCGACGACGAGCGCGAGTGCGGCCGCGCCCCGCAGGGCCGCCGCGCGCAGAGATCCCCGTAGGGAGTCAAGGGTGGACATGCGCCCAGCTTCCGGACGCCCGTACGACACGGTGGCGTGGCTGGCCGGTGTCTGGTCCCACTGGGCCGCACACTTCCACTCCACGGGGTGACCGGACCGACAATCGGCCCGCGCGGCAGGCGGCATAGGGTCGAGCGCGATGGACGAGCGACAGGAAAAGGAACAGGCGTACGCCGCCGAGGGGGTCGTGTGGTCGCGGCTCGCCGGTTTGCTGCCGGACGCCGAGGACGTGGACGAGATCCAGGGGTGCTGGGACATCGGTGAACAGGAGGCCGGCCTGTTCCGGCTGGTGGACCGGCTGTTCGACCTGGGACTGTCCGTGGACGACCGCACGCGGGCCGAACTCGCGGCGATGGCCGAGCAGTGGGGGGTGTGGGACCAACTGGCCACGGACATCGTCGATCTGCCCGGCTTCGAGGGGAAGGTGCGGGTGGTCGAGGGCCTGGAGCCGGTCGACCGGGCCGGCGGTCTGGCGCTGGTGCCGTGGATGCGGTGCGAGCCCTGCGGCCGCATCCTGGCACTGGAACACCGGCGCGAGGCGTGGGGCGCCCTGTCGTTCGCACCCCTGTCGTACGTCGTCTCCATCCCGGACGACTCGGGCACCCAACTCGTGCTCGACACCCAGGAACCGGACGCGGTGTGGCGGGCACTGGACACGTTGACGACGGGCTGCCGGTAGAGCACCGGCCACCTGCGCGGCTCAGGCGTCGACGAGTTCGTTCTGCTTCAACTCTCACGTCACCCATGAATGTTGAACAGTTTTCTCAACTACCCTTTTTAATCACTCGCGTTGACATGAACATGGACTCATGAGACGACTTCTCGGCACCCTCGCGGCCGCGGCCCTGGCCGTGACCGGCCTCGCCGCCACCGGGGCGGCACCCGCCGCCGCTGCCACCACCGGCACCTTCAATGTGCTGACGTACAACGTCGCCGGCCTCCCGGAGGGCCTGAGTTCGGGGCACCCGGCGACCAACACCCCGCTGCTCGCGCCCCGGTTGGCGCCGTACGACATCGTCAACGTGCAGGAGGACTTCAACTACCACGCGGCCCTGTACGCGGGCGACAACCACCCGTACCGCACCGCGACCAGCGGCGGCGTCCCGTTCGGTGACGGCCTCAACACCCTGTCGGACTACGCCTTCGACGACTTCGAGCGCGTGAAGTGGAACGACTGCACCGGCACCAACTGCCTCACCCCCAAGGGCTTCTCGCTGGCGCGGGTGCGGCTCGCCGAGGGTGTCTTCGTGGATCTGTACAACGTCCACACCAACGCGGACGACACCGACGACGCGCTGGCCGCCCGGCGTGCCAACATCGAGCAGCTGTCCGACTTCATCCAGGCGAACTCCGCGGGCAACGCCGTGATCGTCATGGGTGACACGAACACTCGGTACACCCGCTCCGGCGACAACATCCGCACGCTGGCCGACGAGAACGGTCTCACGGACGCGTGGGTGCAGCTGGTGAAGGGCGGGGTGCGGCCGACGCAGGGCGCGGAGCCGCTCGTGTGCCCGACGACGGCGCCCACCAACTCCTGCGAGGTCGTGGACAAGGTCCTGTACCGGGGCAGCAAGCTGTTCTCGCTGACGGCCACCCGCTACAACGACGAATGGGCGTCGTTCCTCGACTCCGCCGGCGGCAACCTCTCCGACCACTTCCCGCACACGGTCGACTTCTCCTACACCCTCAACTCGTCCCTGAAGGCGAGCGACTTCTTCGGCGGCCCGCACGGCACCGCCTTCAACGACGCGGACGACCTCCCGTCCACCGTCTCCCCGCGCACCCTCACCCTGCGCGGCGCCTCCCGCCTCGACGCGGTGTCCCTGACCCACGACGGTGGCACGACGCTCAGCCACGGCGGTACGGGCGGCACGGCGACGTCGCTGACCCTGGCGTCCGGCGAGCACCTCACGTCCGTGAAGCTGACCCAGGGTCAGAAGGACGGCCGCACCAGGATCTTCTCGGCGGCGTTCACCACGGACAAGGGCCGCACCCTGTCGTCCGGTACGGCGACCTCGGACACGAAGACCTTCACGGCACCGTCGGGCTGGCAGATCGCCGGCTTCACGGGCCGCGCGGGCGACGAGATCGACAAGCTGGGTGTGGTGTACGCGCCGATCGGCTGACGGGGCCGCTGAGCGGCCCGAGTCGGAGTTCGCGGTGTCCGGCCTGTACGTAAGGAGTGATCAGTACAGCGGAGGGGGGCCGGTGACGCCGGAGGCTCTAGGACCGTTCAACCGCCGGGTTCGCCTGGCCGCTGTGCGCCCGGCTGACCTCCAACAGCACCGCTGAGCCAGGGCTCCGCGCCGCCGTGCCATCCTCACCCTCAAGTCACCGTCGGAGAAGTCCTGTTCACCGCACGTCGGCGCCACGGGGAGCGGCGGAGCAAAGCGCGCAGGGGCCGGGTCGGCGGCGGGTCGTAGGCGGCGTCGTGCCACAGACGGCGCAGGTGGACGAACCCGTAGTCGCGCCCGGCGTCCGAATCCAGGAGCGTCTCGGCCCAGACGCGGTCGAACGGCGGACGGTGCATCTGCGCGTGGATGGCGCCGCCCCACTCACCCCAGGTCTCGTCGGAGACCCAACCCTGGGCCCGGAGGTCGGCCTCGTCCTCACTGAGCCGGAAGTAGAGCCGTATCGCGGTCGTGTCCGAGTCGGAACCGTATGCCGCGGCCGTGGCCGACTCGGCGTCGCCGCCGGCGCCGGCCCCGCGCAGCGCGGGCAGCGACAGCCGGTCGAGCAGCGACCAGTAGCGGGCGACATAGACGTCCTCGAACTGCCGGACGCGCTGGGTGCGCACCTGCCAGATCGCGGTCCCCGTGGCCGCGAACGCCGCCAGCACAGTGATCACAAGGGAGAGCAGTTCCATGGCCAGGAATTGTGACGGACCCGCGGAGGGAGCCGCCCATCACCCCCCTCCCCCTTCCTGCCACTAGCATGGTGCCTAGACCCCCTAGGTTCCCAGAGAGTCGCTCAGAGAGCCGGAGAAATCCCCATGGCCCGCGCAGGTATCACCGCCGATCGGCTCACCGAGGCGGCTGCCGATCTCGCCGACGAGGTCGGGTTCGAGAAGGTCACCATGTCCGCGCTCGCCCGGCACTTCGGGGTCAAGGACGCGAGTCTGTACTCGCACATCAAGAACCTCCAGGAGCTGCGCACCCGCGTCGCCCTGCTCGCCGGGGCCGAGATGATTGACTGGATTGCCGTGGCCGTGGCGGGCCGGGCCGGCAAGGACGCACTGGCCGCGTTCGCCGGGGCGTACCGGGAGTACGCCCTGGAGCGGCCCGGCCGCTACGCGGCCACCCAGATCCGTGTCGACCAGGCCCTCGTCGCCGACTCCCCCGGCTTCCGCCGCACCGCCGAGATCACCTACGGCATGCTGCGCGCCTACGGCCTGGAGGAACCCGACCTCACCGACGCCGTACGCCTGCTGCGCAGCACCTTCCACGGCTACTGCGCCCTGGAGTCCACCGGCGGCTTCGGCGCCGCCCGCGACGTGCGGAAGTCCTGGACCCGCGCGATCGACGCCCTGCACGTCCTGCTGGAGAACTGGCCCCGCGAGGAGCCCACGGACGGGTGAGCGGCGCGGGAGGCGCTCATCGACGCCTTCCGGCGCGACCGAGGGCCACGACCTCGTCGTACGAGAGTGCGGCGCCCTGCGGTGAGCGGCCCTCCGCGACGGCCGTGACCGTCTCCAGCATCGCGCCCAGCGCCCGCCGGTACGGCAGCGAACCGAGGCTGACCCGGCGGACGCCGAGGGCGGCCAGCCGGGGGACCGTGGGTCCGGTGGGCGAGTAGAGGATGTTGAGGGGGACGTCGAGGCGTTCGACCAGGGCGCCGATCGCCGCCGGATCGGCCGCCCCCGGCACGAACACGCCGTCCGCGCCCGCCTGTTGGTAGGTGTCGAGGCGCCGCAGGGTCTCCTCACCGTCGCCTTCGCCGAGCCAGTACGTGTCCGTGCGGGCGTTCACGAAGAGGTCCGGTGCCGCCGACTTGACGGCGGCGATCTTCGCGGCGTGCAGGCCGGCCGGTCCGAGGCCGTCCTCCAGGTTGATGCCGACGGCACCCGCCGCCGCCAACTCCACAGCGAACGAGGCTACTTCGTCGGGGTCGTCGCTGAAGCCGTCCTCGGCGTCCACCGACAGCAGGAAGGGCTCGGTGCCCAGCGTCGACGCCAGCCGCATGGTCTCGTCCCGGGTCGCCGAGGCCCCGTCCGGCAGCCCGGCCGCCGCGGCGACGCCGAGACTCGTGGTGCCGACGGCCGAAAAGCCCCGGCCGGCCAGCGCCATCGCCGAGGCGTGGTCCCAGGCGTTGGGCAGCAGCAGGGGCGTGTCGGCGTGGTGGAGTGCGGCGAAGGGCGTCATGACAGCTCGCCCACCGCGTCGGCGTAATACGTCGAGCCCCCTAGGTGGTGGGCGAGTTCGCGGAAGCTCCAGCCCTCACCGGGCGAGGTGTCGAGCTGCTCGTCGGTCAGCGTCTCCAGGCGGTTCGCCCAGATCCGGGCGAGCCGGGTGAGCCTGCTGCGGGCCTCGTCGAGGTCCTCCTGGGTGAAGGCCGCACGGTCGGCCTCCGTGGTCACCGCCGACGCGTGCCAGTGGTCGGCCTGCGGTTCCTCGCCCGCCAACCGGGCCTCCAGCTCGGCCAGATGATCGACCAGGTGGTCGGCGACCCGTCTGATCGCCTTGTGCGGGGTGTAGACCCGGTCGTCGGTCTCGAAGAGCCTGCCGTCCCAGCGCGTCCAGGTCGCGGCCAGGGCGAGAACATGATCGACCATGCCGGTGACGGCCTGGGCGGGGGTTTCTTGCGCGTGCTCGGTCATGAACGGCACGCTAGAGCCGTATCCGTTCGGCCCCCGCCGAAGTGTCCTGGCCCGCTACGAGGTGTCCTGGCCCGCTGCTCGGCCGGCCGGCCCGCCTACTCGCCGCGTTCCGCCTGGCTCCGCTCCACGCAGAACTCGTTGCCCTCGGGGTCGGCCATCACCACCCACCCGGTCCCGTCCGGCTTGCGCCGGTCGTCGGCGACGGTCGCGCCGAGGGCGAGGAGCCGCTCGACCTCCTCGTCGCGGGTGCGGTCCTGGGGCTGCAGGTCGAAGTGGATGCGGTTCTTGACCGTCTTGGTCTCGGGGACGGTCACGAAGAGGACGCCCGCGGCTTCGATCAGGGCCTCGGGGTCACCGGGCTCGTCCTCCTCGTGGAGGGGGTGGCCGAGCACCTTGGACCAGAACGTCGCGAGAGCGTAGGCATCGGCACAGTCGATCGTCACGTGGCGAATCAGAGAGGTCATGTGGGCGATCTTGGGGTACGCCGCGACGCCGGGCAACCGATTAGGCACCCCCTCGGGTGGTCAGCCCGGCCCGCCCCGGCCGGCCTTCATTTCCCCCACCATCCGCCGCATGACCTCCACCGGCAGCCCCGGGTTCCGGGCAGCCGTCTCCGCCCCGCCCCCGCGCAGCAGCCCGACCAGCAAGCGGGCCGGCATCCGCGGGTGCAGGGGCCGCGGCCTGCCGTACGTGCTCGTGCGGGTCCTCCAGCAGCCGCGCCGCGGCGGTCGCCGACAGCCGTGGGTCGGTCGCGGCGCGGTACCGCACGCCCGCGCCGGCGTCCCGGCTGAGCCGCTCGACCAGCTCGGGCGTCGACTCGGGGTCGTCCAGGGCCAGTTGACGCATGCGCGGGTTCGGGTGGCCGGCGTGCCGGACGAGGTCGCGGCGGGGGGAAGTTCGGATGGCCGCGCGGCCGGTCCGGGGTGCTGAGACTGCCAGGCACCACAGGGATACGGCAC